>CAVQCA010000077.1:0-41757 GCA_963710815.1 uncultured Gammaproteobacteria bacterium
ATCGACCGCATCCGCCTCGAGGACATGTTCCTGGCAGGGCGCACCCTTGACCACCTTCGGCGCCATGTCCAGCACCTTTTTGTACAGAGGGAGCTTCTGCCAGGCATCCTTCATGCCCTGCGGGGCTTCCGGTTCCTTCAGCATGGCCAGCAGGCGGCCAATGTCGCGCAACGCATCGGTCGACTCCGCGCCCATGCCGAACGCTACGCGCGACGTGGTGCCGAACAGGTTCCCGAGCACCGGGATGGTATGGCCACTGGGATTCTCGAACAGCAGCGCCGGACCACCGGCGCGCAGCGTGCGGTCGCAGATCTCCGTCATTTCCAGGTGCGGGTCGATCTCCTGGGTGATCCGCTTGAGTTCTCCGCGCTCCTCCAGTCGTTGCAAAAAATCACGCAGGTCTTTGTAGTGCATAGTTTATTAAATTCAATTGGTTAAATTAAATTCAAGCGTACAACTTAAATATGGTGCGCACTCTAAATTTAGTTCATCTATAGATGCCGTGTTCAACGCAAAGACGCAAAGACGCAAAGCTATTTATCTGTTTATATTGCAGAATTTCTCTGCGTTCTTGGCGGCTCTGCGGTGAAAGCGGTATTTTTGCCGTACAATAGTGTCCGGCCGCAAACAAATAGATCCGCCACAGGAACTCGAAATCTGCAGAGATATTTGATTGTTTTTTCAATAGTAAATTCTTTGCGTCCTTAGCGTCTTTGCGTTGAAATCTTTTTTTGGATGCAAACTAAACAGCAAACTCGGCAATGACCGGGGCGTGATCCGAGGGACGCTCCAGGCGGCGTGGTTCCTTGTCGATGCGACAGGCGGTGCAGCCGGCCGCCAGGGAGCGGCTGGCGAGGATCAGGTCGATGCGCAGGCCCAGGTTGCGGCGGAAGCCGGCGGCGCGGTAGTCCCACCAGCTGAAGCTCTTGTCCTCCTGTTCGAACAACCGGAAGGTATCCACCAGCCCCAGGTCCAGCAGGGCGCCGAGCGCCTGACGTTCCGGCGTTGAACAGAGTATGCGCTCATGCCAGGCTTCGGGGTCGTGTACATCGCGGTCCTCGGGGGCGATATTGAAATCACCCAGCACCACCAGATGGTCATGCTCCTTGAGCTGGGAGTCGACGTAACGGCTGATCCGGGAAAGCCACTCCAGCTTCCAGGCATATTTGTCGCTGCCCACCTCCTGGCCGTTGACGACATAGAGGTTCAGGATGCGCACGCCTGTTGCAGCTGACAGCGAGAACACGGCGCTGTGCGTCGTCGAGTCCCGGTGGATCGGTGACGATATCGGTGGCCGGATCCCGGCTGATGACGGCTACGCCGTTGTAGGTTTTCTCCCCGGCGTAGACGACGTGATAGCCGGCGTCTTCAATGGCCTCGGCCGGAAAGTTGTCATCGGTCAGTTTGGTTTCCTGCAGGCACAGCACGTCGGGGGTGTTCGCGGCGAGCCAGTCGAGCACCTGCGGCAGGCGCACCTTCAGGGAATTGACGTTCCAGGTGGCGATTTTCACCTGCGTCAGGTGCTCAGACCGCTGTGACGCAGCAAGGCATCGATGGTCGGTTCACGGCCGCGAAAATCGACGAACAGTTCCATCGGCTCGCGTGAACCGCCCTGTTCCAGGATGCTGCTGAGGAATTTGCTGCCGGTATCGCGATCGAAGATACCGGTTTCCTCGAAGGCCGAGAAGGCATCGGCGGAGAGGACTTCCGCCCACTTGTAGCTGTAGTAGCCCGCCGCGTAGCCGCCCGAGAAGACATGGGTGAAGCCGTTCTCGAAGCGATTGAATGCCGGCGGGCGTATCACCGCCACCTGTTCACGCACCGCCTCGAGAATTTCATGCACGCGTGCGCCCCGGCTCGGGTCATAGTCCCGATGCAGGTGGAAATCGAAGAGGGCGAATTCGAGCTGGCGCACCATCTGCATGGCGGACTGGAAATTCCTTGCCGTGCGCATGCGCTGATACAGTGGCTCCGGAAGGGTCTCGCCGGTCTGGTAGTGGCCCGCGATGAGGTCCAGCGCCTCGCGTTCCCAGCACCAGTTTTCCATGAACTGGCTGGGCAGTTCGACGGCATCCCAGGCCACGCCGCTGATGCCGGACACGCCGGCGTAATCCACCCGGGTCAGCATGTGATGCAGGCCGTGGCCGAATTCGTGGAACAGGGTGGTGACCTCGTCATGGGTTAACAGGGCGGGGTTCTCGCCGATCGGTGGCGAAAAGTTGCAGATCAGGTAGGCGACCGGTGTCTGCAGGCCGTCACTCGTTTTGCGCCGGGTGATACATTCGTCCATCCAGGCGCCGCCGCGCTTGTGCGGGCGCGCGAAGAGATCCAGGAAGAATTCACCGCGGAGTTCCCCGGCTTCGTCATGGATTCGATAGAAGCGCGCATCCTCATGCCAGCTGTCCACACCCTCAACCTGCTCGATGGTGATGCCATAGAGGCGCTCGACGATCGAAAACAGGCCGTCGACGACGCGGGGTTCAGGGAAGTAGGGCTTCAGCTCTTCCTGGGAGATGGCGTATTTTTGCAGGCGCAGTTTTTCCGAGTAATAGGGGATATCCCAGGGCTGCAGGTCTTTCATGCCATGCTGTTCGCGTGCATAGGTCCTGACCTCCTCGAGTTCCATCTCGGCGGCGGCTTTGGAGCGCATCGCCAGATCGTTGAGAAAGTTCGTGACATGCTCGGTGGATTCCGCCATTTTGGTGGCGAGGGAGCGTTCGGCGTAGTTGGCGAAGCCGAGCAGGTTTGCGGCTTCGTGACGCAGTGCCAGGATCTGTTCCATGATGGCGGTGTTGTCCCACTGGCCGGCATGCGGACCCTGGTCCGAGGCGCGTGTGACGAAGGCGGTATACACCTCCTCGCGCAATTCGCGGTTGTCGGCATAGGTCATGACGGGCTGGTAGGAAGGGAATTCCAGCGTCAGCACCCAGCCGTCGAGCTGCCGCCGGGCCGCCGTCTGTCTGGCCAGCGCAAGCGCCGTCGCCGGCAGACCGGCCAGCAGCGCCTCATCGTCGATCTGTCTGTGCCAGGCAGTGGTGGCATCCAGCGCGTTGTCGCTGAATTTCGACGTAAGCGTCGACAATTCCTGCATGATCGCCCTGTAACGGTCGCGTGCCGCCTGGTCGAGCTCGATGCCGGAGAGGCGGAAATCCCGCAGCGCGTTGTCGATGATTTTTTTCTGGGCGGTATCGAGCCGGGTGTATTCCGGGCCGTCCGCGATCTGCCGGAAGGCCCGGTACAGACCCTCATGCTGGCCCATCTCGGTACTGTAGTCGCTCAGTACGGGCAGGCAGGCAGTGTAGGCCTCACGCAGGGCTTTGGTATTTACCACCGCATTCATGTGGCTGACCGGCGACCAGGCGCGGTTGATCCGGTCGTCCATCGCCTCCAGCGGCTCGACGAGATTCTCCCAGGTGTATTGTGTGTGACTCTCCAGGAGCTCCACTACGCGTTGCCGCGCCCGGCCGAGCAGTTGTTCGATGGCCGGGACGACGTGTTCCGGCCGGATATTCGAAAACGGCGGCAGGCCGTGCAGCTCCAACAGGGGATTGGACATGCTGTGCAGTACCTCGTAATAACGCCTGTAATGCAGCGTGGAGGATGGCTACTCTAGCATGGAGCCGGGAAAGCCGGAAGTTGAAGGAAACCGTGTCCATGGCTTGCAATCGGGTGTGGTGAGCAGGTAAGTTTCCACGATGACGTTACGATGCTTTCAGGGGATCAGTCCGCGTATCGCGGCCAACGCCTATGTGGACGAGAGCGCCGTGGTGATTGGTGATGTCACTGTCGGTGAGGACGCCTCATTGTGGCCGATGGTCGTCGCCCGCGGCGATATCAATTCCATCGACATCGGGGCGCGCACCAATATCCAGGATGGGAGCATCCTGCATGTCAGTCATGACAGTGAATTCGCACCCGGGGGGTTTGCGCTGCGTATCGGTGCGGACATTACCGTCGGGCACCAGGTCATCCTGCATGGCTGCCTCATCGAGGATGGCTGCCTGGTCGGGATGGGGGCGACCGTGATGGACGGCGCGATCCTGCGTTCCGGCGTCCTGCTGGGTGCTGACAGCCTGGTGCCTCCCGGTCAGGAACTCGAGGGCGGATACCTCTGGGTGGGTTCTCCCGCGCGCCGGGTGCGTCCCCTGCGCGATCAGGAGCGCGCCTTCCTCGAGTACTCCCCCCAACATTATGTGGAGCTAAAGAACCGGTATCGCTCCGGCGACTGAACGACCCGCACCCGCTTCCAGCACATCGAAGTCCTATTCAAGGAAAGGCAAATATGATCGTCTTCATCGGCAACTTGCCGGCTGTCGTCACGGGCCGGGATGCTTGTGTTTTCGCGGGTCTGGCAGCGGGGATGATTCCCCGGATCATCAAGAAGCACGACGGCAACGGAGGCGTGCACCGTTATGCACTGGTTCAAACCCGATCGGAACGGGAGGGACACAGGCTGATCGGTCGGGCGCAGGGGAGAATCTGTCACGAACATTCGCTGGTTGCCAGGGAGTTCAGGAATCGCACCGCCGGCAACGAACGCCGGCGGCTGGACTGGCGCGAGATACCCTGGGATGGTCCCGAGCGGCGCGTGGTGGAACGCCGCGGCGCCACCCTTTATCGTCGCTGACGCAAGGTGCGTATTACGGGCGCGGTGTCAGGTCTGACACCGCGCCACAGGAGATACGCCTCCCCGGCCTGTTCCACCAGCATCCCCAGTCCATCGATGGCCCTGGCGGCGCCGGCTTCCCGGGCCCAGCGCACGAAGGCGGTCGGCTCGTCAGCATACATCATGTCATAGCACCAGCTGTGCGCCTGTACCACACCCGCCGGCAGGGCGGGTACTTCGCCCCGCAGCCCGGCGGCGGTGGCGTTGATGATGACGTCGAACGACCGGCCCGCAAGATCGGTCAGGCCGCAGCCTTCGACCGGGCCGGATTCCCGGAAGGCGCGGGCGAGTTCCAGGGCCTTGCCGGGTGTGCGATTGGCGATCAGCAGCAGTGACGGATGTTCATCCAGCAGCGGCTCGATTACCCCGCGCGCCGCACCGCCGGCCCCGAGAAGCAGTACGCGTCTGCCGGCAAGCTGGCAGCCCTGGTTATTTTTCAAATCCCGGATCAGGCCCATACCGTCCGTGTTGTCGCCATAGTGCAACCCGGACGGGTCCAGCGCCAGCGTATTGACGGCACCGGCGCGTTGCGCGCGCGCGCTGCGCGTGGCGGCGAGCAGCCAGGCCTCCTCCTTGAAGGGCACGGTGACGTTGAGTCCCTTGCCGCCCTGCGCCTGAAAGTGGGTAACCGCCTGCACGAAATGACCCGGCTCGACCAGGATGGCGCGGTACTCGATGTCGTGGCTGAACTGGGCGGCGAACAGCGTATGGATGCGGGGGGATTTGCTGTGGGCAATCGGATTGCCCATGACGGCGTAGCGGTCGGTCATTCGCCCTGCTGCAGCCAGTGGGCGACCGTCCTGGCGAAATAGGTCAGGATGGCGTCGGCGCCGGCGCGCTTGAAGGCGAGCAGGGATTCCATTACCACGGCGCGCTCGTCCAGCCAGCCGTTTTGCGCCGCGGCCTTGAGCATGGCGTATTCCCCACTGACCTGATAGGCCATGGTCGGGACGCCGAAGGTATCCTTCACGCGCCGGATGATGTCCAGGTAGGGCATGCCCGGTTTCACCATCACCATGTCCGCCCCTTCCTCCAGGTCCAGCGCCACCTCGCGCAGCGACTCGTCGCTGTTGGCCGGGTCCATCTGGTAGCTGTACTTGTTCCCGCCACCCAGGTTGGCCGCTGAGCCGACCGCGTCGCGAAACGGACCGTAGAAACTGGAGGCATACTTGGCTGAATAGGCCAGGATGCGCGTGTTGCGGTAGCCGGCCGATTCCAGCGCTGTACGCACCGCGCCGATGCGTCCGTCCATCATGTCGGACGGAGCGACGATATCGGCGCCGGCCGCAGCGTGCGAAACGGCCTGCTTGACCAGCACCTCGACCGTCTCATCGTTCAGCACGTAGCCGGTGGCGTCGATGAGACCGTCCTGGCCGTGGGTGGTGAAGGGGTCGAGCGCCACATCGGTAATGACCCCCAGATCGGGCAGCGCGTCCTTGAGCGCACGCACTGCACGTTGCGCAAGTCCCTGCGGATTGTAGGCCTCGCGCGCGTTTTCGGATTTTTTCTCCAGCGGGGTGACCGGGAACAGCGCCAACGCAGGGATGCCCAGGGCATGTATTTCGGCCGCTTCGCGCAGCAGCTCATCGATGCTCAGGCGTTCGATGCCCGGCATGGAGGCGACCGGTTCGCGCTGCCCCTCGCCTTCCAGCACGAACACCGGATAGATAAGATCATCCGTGGTCAGTGCATGCTCACGCATGAGACGCCGGGAAAAAACGTCGCGTCGCATGCGGCGCATGCGCGCAGCCGGGAACTTGGCCTGTGATGATTTTGTTCCTGTCACGACAGACTCCGGAATCAGATGCCAGATCTACAGTGTACCTTGACTGACAGCCCGGGTCAGTCCCCGGGTGCAAATCCGACAGACTCCTATACAGCGAGATGCGACGGCGTGTAACCTCCATGCCAAGGTATCATGTGAGACAGGCGGATATGACACCTGAGTCATTCACGGTAAACAGGCTGCTTGAGTCAGCACCACCCTCGCTGGCCGGGTGGTACGCCGATCCGATCGGCACACCTGCCGCGCGGGCGCTGCTGGATGTCGCCCGGCGGCAGCTGCAAACGTGCCTGCGTCAGGGTGGCCGGTGTTTCCCGCTGCATGTGCTGCGCATGATCTGTCATTACTGGATGCATTCGGACTGTGCGCTTGAATACCGGCAGCTTTCCGCGCTGGCGGGCGACGACAAAGAACTTGCCCTGCTGGAGCTGGTCTACGGCCAGTTGATGATCAGTCGCAAGCGCCTGCCCGCCCGTCAGCATCTGGCGCGAGGCTTCTCACTGGCGGCTCGTTATCTGGATACGGCGGAGTATTTTCTGGTAGTGAGACGGCATGAACTGCTGGCTTGCCTGGCCTTGTCCGGGACGCCCGCAGTACCGCGGAACCTGCAATCCCTGCTGACCGAGGCGGCGGTCATCCGGCGTCTGCGGGAGGGTGTGCGACGCAGCCACCAGAATACGCACTGCGACACGCTGGGTTAGGAGGCCGGGTGGGCGGCGCTACCAGCGCGCGTTCATGCGCCAATGGCGGTTTCACCGGCAGGATGGGCTATAAGTCGCCGCGCATGAGCATTAAGCAATTATTTAACAGTCGGTTATGTAAAACCTGCCGTAGTTGAAAAAAACCGCTCAAGAATCTCCTACCGGTGACGATAAGATTGTTGTAACAGGTCGTGAACACCTGTTGTGAAATGGGTCCGCTGACATCATGGACGATCAGGACCCATCTCAGAACGAGGTTTCCATTGCACAGTTGTACCGGCTCCTCCGACGCTGAAAAGCGTTTAACCCCACCGCAAGGTGGGGTTTTTTTATGCCTACAGGGACGTAGGTACATCGCGGAGCGCAGGGTCGATTTATTCGCCTGCTGCCAGCCAGTCGTGTGGCTTGAGAAAAACCTCGTAAAGTTCGGCTTCCCGGCTGCCGGGTTCCGGGTGCCAGTCGTAGCGCCATTTGACCAGCGGGGGGAGCGACATGAGGATGGCCTCGGTACGCCCGCCGGATTGCAGGCCGAACAGGGTGCCGCGATCGTAGACCAGGTTGAACTCCACGTAGCGCCCCCGCCGGTAAGTCTGGAAATCACGTTCACGTTCACCATAAACCATGTCCTTGCGTCGCTCGACGATCGGCAGGTAGGCCGGCAGGTAGTGATCGCCGATGCTCTGCATGAACGAGAAGCAGCGCTCGAAGCCGCCCTCGTTGAGATCGTCGAAGAACAGGCCGCCGATGCCGCGCGGTTCATTGCGGTGCTTCAGATGGAAATAGTCATCGCACCATTTCTTGAAGCGGGGATAGATGTCTTCGCCAAACGGGACGCAGGCATCCCTTGCGAGACGATGCCAGTGCACGGCATCGTCCCGGAAGCCGTAATACGGTGTCAGGTCGAAACCTCCGCCGAACCACCACACCGGTTCAGCGTCATTCTTCTCGGCGATGAAGAAGCGCACGTTGGCGTGCGAGGTGGGTACATAGGGATTGCGCGGGTGGATCACCAGCGAAACGCCCAGGGCCTGGAAATGGCGTCCGGCGAGCTCCGGGCGGCTGGCGCTGGCCGAGGGAGGCAGTTCGCTGCCGGACACATGGGAAAAATTGATGCCGGCCTTTTCGAATACCGCACCCTCTTCCAAGACGCGCGAACGTCCACCACCGCCTTCCCGGCGTGACCATGCATCCTCCCGGAAACGGCCTGTGCCATCGGTTTCTTCAAAGGCCGTGCAGATGCTGTCCTGCAGATCAAGCAGATAGCTGCGCACCCGTTCGATTTGTTCCCTGCCGATTTTATTTTCCGACATCGTTACCTGCCTGCTTCTTATCCGTTGGTGGTTTTTCCCGCTTCCGGGAATCCTGTCAGTCTTACGGCCGGTTCGCGGGAGAGCCGCGCAACACCCGGCCGGTAAGTCCATCGCGTATCTCGCTTGGCTTGCCGGAGCGGCTTACCCGCCCATGGAGGATGTAATCCAGGTTGCCGTCAAACGCCATGCGCACCCCCATCGCGCTGGTCGCCGGTGGTTTTCCATGAAGGTTGGCGCTGGTAGAGACCAGCGGACCGTTCCAGGCTTCGCACAGGCTGTGGGCAAGCGGATGACTGGTGACGCGCACCGCCAGGGTGGGGTGTCTGCCGCGCAGCCATAGCGGGATTTCAGGCAGACACGGCAGGACCCAGCTAACCGGCCCCGGCCACGTTTCCATGAGGCGGCTATTGACCTCGGGTGATACCGGCTGCAGCAGGGGTTCCAGTCGGGCGAAGTCACTGGCAATGAGGATAAGCCCATGGGTGACAGCGCGCTGCTTGAGTTCCAGCAGTCGCAGGACCGCTGCCGCGTTGAAGGGGTCGCAGCCCAGGCCGAACACCGTTTCTGTCGGGTAGGCGATCACGCCACCTGCCGCCAGACGTCGCACGGCCTCACGTAGGTGCCAGCTCATCGGTTGTCAGCCCATTAACTGGCGGCGGCTTCTGTCGTCGTTTCGGGTTCCTCATAGGGCTCGGTGAACTTGCAGTCAGCCTGCGGGCAGACTCGCTGGCTGCCGGAACGCTTGGTGATCTTGATGGTGGTAATGGGCCAGTGACATTCCGGGCAGGGTTGCGCCAGCGGCTGGTTCCAGATGGCATAGTCGCAGTCCGGGTAGCGGGCGCAGGAATAGAAAATCTTGCCCCGCCGTGACTTGCGCTTCAGGAGGTTGCCCTGTTTGCACTGCGGGCATTGCACACCCGTATCTTCCGGCTTCTCCAGGGGTTCGATATATCTGCACTCCGGGTAAGTGCTGCAGCCGATGAATTTTCCATACCGGCCGGTGCGCACGATCAGCGGCGACTGGCACTCCGGGCAGCTGCGCCCCTGGAGGATTTCCGGTTCCTCGGCGCCGCGTTCGTCATCGATGTTACGCGTGTAATCGCATTCCGGGTAACCGCTGCAGCCAATGAAACGCCCGCGTCGTCCGAGCCGGATATTGAGGGGTTTGCCGCACTTGGGACAGGTCTCGTCCATGGCCTCGGTGGTGACGTCGCTGCGCGAGACGCTGGTTTCCTTGTCATCGACGAGGTGCTTGAAGGGTTTCCAGAAATCCTCCATGACCGGCACCCAGTCCTTTTCACCGCGTGAAACGGCGTCCAGTTCGTCCTCGAGCCGGGCGGTAAAATCATAGTCCACATACTGGTTGAAGTGTTCGGTGAGAAATCTGCTCACCACCCGGCCGACATCAGTCGGACGGAAGCGCTTCTTCTCCAGCGTGACGTATTCACGCTGCTGCAGGGTGGAGATGATGGTGGCATAGGTTGACGGACGTCCGATGCCGTATTCCTCCAGCGCCTTGACGAGGCTGGCCTCCGAATAGCGTGGAGGCGGCTCGGTAAAATGCTGATTGGCATGAATCTCGTTGAGGGTGCAGACATCGCCTTTTTCGAGGGGCGGCAGCAGGCGCTCGTCACCGTCATCCTTGCTGTCATCCACGCCTTCCCTGTAGACCGTCATGAAACCCGGATCCACCACGGTGGAGCCGGTGGCCCGAAACAGGTTGCCCTTGCCGCAGCCGAAATCGACGCTGACGGTGTTGATGGTCGCGTGGATCATCTGGCAGGCAACGGTACGCTTCCAGATCAGCTCATAGAGCTTGAGCTGCTCAGCACTCAGATGCCCCCGGATGTCTTCCGGGGTGTGGCGCACGGAGGTGGGGCGGATGGCCTCATGCGCTTCCTGGGCGTTTTTGGACTTGGTTTTATAAATGGCTGGATGCGGTGGCAGTTTGTCTTTCCCGTAACGTTCCGCGATGAATTCGCGCATCTCGTCAACGGCTTCCTGCGCCAGGGTTACCGAATCGGTGCGCATGTAGGAAATCAGACCGACGCTCTCTCCGCCGATATCCAGCCCCTCGTAGAGTTGCTGGGCGATGCGCATGGTGCGGCTGGCCGTGAAGCCGAGCTTGCGCGAGGCTTCCTGTTGCAGTGTGGAGGTGGTGAAGGGTGCGGCCGGGTTGCGTTTGCGCTGCTTTTTTTCAACCGTGGCGACGGTCAGTTTGCCAGCGGCGGCGTCCAGCAGCTCCTGGCGCGCGTGGCTGGCGCTGACTTGATCGGTGATGGTGAACTGCTGCAGTTTCTCGCCGTGCAGTTCGATCAGGCGCGCGGTAAAGTTATGGCTTTCCCTGGCGAGATCGCCTTCCAGCGTCCAGTATTCCCGCGGCGTGAAGTTTTCGATCTCGATTTCACGCTCCACGATCATGCGCAGTGCCGGGCTTTGCACGCGACCGGCGGACAGCCCGCGGCGAACTTTCTTCCACAACAACGGCGACAGGTTGAAGCCGACCAGGTAATCCAGCGCGCGCCGCGCCTGCTGGGCGTTGATCAGTTCCTGCGACAGCTCGCGGGAGTGCTCCATCGCTTCGGTGATCGCGCGTTGCGTGATCTCATGGAAAACTACCCGTCGTACGGGCTTGTCTTTCAGTACCTTGCGGTCAGCCAGTAATTCACACAGGTGCCAGGAGATCGCCTCACCCTCACGGTCAGGGTCAGTGGCCAGATACAGGGCGTCGGATTTTCTCATCGCCTTGACGATGGCATCCACATGCCTGGTATTGCGCTCGATGAGCTGGTATTTCATGGCGAAGTCATGCGCAGTATCCACCGCGCCTTCCTTGGGCACGAGATCACGCACATGGCCGTAGGAGGCCATCACCTCATACCCCTTGCCGAGGTATTTCTTGATGGTTTTCGCCTTGGCGGGTGATTCGACGATGACCAGGTGGTTCATGAAAAATAGATTCGACGCAACGGTTTCGTGATAAGGCTATCCAACCGCGGACCTAATGGAGGCAATTGGTCGCGTTTTCAAACACCAGGTCTTCCAGCCATGCAAAGGCGGCTTCTTCGCCTGGTTGATTGAAAAGCACCATGAGTACAACCCACTTAAGCTGTTCGATATCGAAATCCTCGCTCTCGAGCGCCATGGCACGATTAATGACCAGTTCACGGCTGGACGGGTTGAGTACCCCCATCTGTTCCAGGAACAGCAGCAGGCCCCGACATTCGGTGTTGAGGCGTTCCATCTCATGCCGTGAAAACAGACGCAGCGAGTGTTCAGCCGGCAGGGTCGGCGGCGGGGTGTCGCTTGCCAGGTCTTCCAGCCAGTTGAAGGCACGCTCGATTTCGGGGCCAGGAAAGCCGGCGTTACGCAACTCCTGTTGTACAAACTCACGATCAGGCGTGCCCGGACTCTCGTCATCCATGTAGTAGTTTTCAAACAGATACATCAGGACGTCGAAAACATTTTCTTTCATTCGAAACCTTTTATTTCAATCGGTTGAACAGCCCACCGGGGCTGGGCGTGACGAATCCCTTTAATTCAAGCTGCAGGAGCATGGAGGAAACGGCGGCTGGCGTCAATCCGCTGGTTTCCACCAGCATATCGATTGACGTGGGGTTATAACCTATATAATCAAGTAGTTGCACATAATCAGCCGGGAGTTCAGACGAATCCTCCTGCCCGACCGTCTCGTCGTGTGGGGTGGTCGGAGCGGCAACCGCTGCCAGGGCTCCCAGTTCATCGATAATATCCTGCGCCGTCTCGACCAGTTTTGCACCCTGTCGGATGAGAGCGTGGCAGCCGCGTGACAACGGGTTATGGATGGAGCCGGGGATGGCGAATACCTCACGCCCCTGTTCTGCCGCGCAACGCGCACTGATCAGAGAACCGGAGCGCGTCGCGGCTTCAACCACCAGCGTTCCCAGGCTGAGTCCACTGATGATCCGGTTGCGGCGTGGAAAATTTTCCGGTCGGGGCGGGGTGCCGATCGGGAATTCGGAGACCAGGGCACCGGATTCGGCGATCTGATGAGCCAGGTCGCGATTACGTGCGGGGTAAACCCGGTCCAGTCCTGTTCCCATCACCGCTATGGTCGGTCTGCCGGCCTCCAGGGCGCCGTGATGGCTGGCGGCATCGATGCCAAGCGCCAGACCACTGGTGATGGTCAGACCGGCCAGAGCGAGGTAGCGGGCAAACTCGCGTGCGGTGTTGTATCCCGATGGCGTCGGGTTGCGACTGCCGACCATGGCAAGCTGCGGGGTGGTTAGGATCGCGGCGTTGCCATGTAAATAGATCAGGGGTGGCGGGCCCGGTGTCTGCAGGAGCAAGGGGGGATAGGCGGGATCATGACAGGTGAGTAGGCGATTCCGCGGCTGATCGAGCCAGACGAGATCGCGCTCGATCAGTTGGCCGTCCGGGTGCTTGAGGAATGCCACGGCCTGTTGTGGCAGGCCACTGGCATGCAACCGGTCGACGGAAGCCCGCAGAATTTCCCGTACATCACCAAACTGATCGATTAGCCGTAGAAAGGTAATGGCGCCCACGCCGGGTGCGTGGTACAGGGTAAGCCAGTCGGTTATGTCGGTGTCGGAAGGTGCGGGCGCCACAGCCATGTTGGCTAGGCGCCCGTTCCCGGGTTCGTCCTTAATGGATCATTCATGATACCCCTTCCCTGGGTGCGCTGAATTCACTCGATTTATCAGGGGGTTCTTACATAGTCGAGCAGATGCATGGAGCGGGTGGCTTTCATGACCAGTCCATAGCTGACCCGATCAAACGTACGGAATATCATGAGCACGCCGGCTTCCTCGTCCGGCAGCTTCACCAGTTCGGTACGTTTGCCACCGACGGTATCACGTACGGTTTCCCCGGTCTGGAAGATTTTCAGCACATGGCCGGCTTCCATGCCGTCAGCTGAGCCACGGTTGATGGCCACTACGTTGAACTGGCCAATCTCGGCTGACCCCGCCCAGTACCGAGATGATCCGGCCCTGGGTACCGGGTGGCGCCGGATGGGGTATGAACTGGGCATGCAGCTTTTCCTGCGATGCGGGCCACAGGCGGTCACCGATTCGTGCTTCACGTGCCGTTTGGGTCAACAGCATTGTTGCCGGGTTGCCAAAGCGCTTGACCGCGCCCTCTCCCACATAGATGGCCTCATAACCCAGGGTTTCCTTGGTATCCGGGTCGATCAACGCTCCACCGGGTTCATACAGGTCATACAGGCCGACATCTTCGCCCTTTATGCCCATGACATAGACCCGATCGCCCGCGCCGGTCACGACATGCTCGTCGGCGCCTGCCACCACGTAGGGGGCATGGTCAATTTGATCCTGGCTGACGACCAGCGGTTTGGTCAGGAACTGCTTGATGGCATCGAGGGGGATGGTGGGAATGGCCTGATCGAGGCCTTCTACCCGTACCTGGGGCGACAACTTGACCGGGCCGCGCTCCAGTCGCAACTGCGGCTTGCCGTTCACGTAGACCAGCGTGAGGACATCACCCGGGAAAATCAGATGGGGGTTGTTGATCTGTGGATTGTCGTACCAGATCTCGGGCCAGTACCAGGGGTCACGCAGAAACATGCCGGAGATGCCCCACAGGGTGTCACCCTTGACCACGACGTATCGGTCAGGATGATTCGGGTTGAGTACGACATCAGCTGCGAAGACAGAGCTGGCGATCAGTCCAGCACAGACCATTGCTAACAGTTTCTTGATAGACATAGGCATCCCTTTTAACGTCGTTGTATCTCGGTACCACATCCACGCCATGCGCTTATGTGCTGCCGGGTTGGCTGGCGGTCTTGATCTGACGGGAGTTTAGCGGAAAATCCACACAGAACAAAACCTTTTGTTGGTATGACTAAGCCATTCCCGTCAGGTTGTGATAAAGTGTATTCGAGATTGATGAACTGATTTGTGACGGCATTCACATGGCGATCCTGGATATTCTTCACTTTCCCGATCCGCGCCTGCGGAACATTGCACAACCCGTGACGGAAGTTGACGACGCAGTACGCCAGTTGGTCGATAATATGTTCGAGACCATGTATGCAGCGCCGGGTATCGGCCTGGCAGCCACGCAGGTCAATGTCAGTCAACGCGTCGTTGTCATAGATATATCGGAAGATAATAAGCAGCCTTTATGCCTGATCAACCCGGAACTGCTTGACCTGCAGGGTATCGAGGAGATGGATGAGGGCTGTCTCTCCGTTCCCGGGGTGTATGAGACGGTACAGCGTGCGGAGAAGGTGCGAGTGCGGGCGCTGGACCGGGATGGCAGCGCGTTTGAACTTGAGGCCGACGGCCTGCTGGCGGTTTGCCTCCAGCATGAGATCGACCACCTCGATGGCAAGCTCTTCGTTGATTACCTGTCTCAACTGAAACGCACGCGAATACGCAAAAAACTCGAAAAAACCCAGCGGGCCCCGGACGCTGCGGACAAAACGCTCTCAAGCCGGGTGATTTGACACTATCCGGACTTCATGACGGGCAGGGCCTGGCCCCGCCGGACATGGCCATCGCGAGATCTCCTGTACCCGAGAAGATGTCATGAAGCTTGTTTTTGCAGGGACCCCCGAGTTCTCATTACCGACGCTGCATGTCCTGCTGGATGGTATCCATGAAGTGGTTATGGTTTATACCCGGCCCGATCAGCCTGGCGGGCGTGGACAGCGTGTCCTGGAAAGCCCGGTCAAACAGCTGGCAAGACAGCATGCCATACCCGTCCGCCAGCCCGAGACATTCAGGGATGGCGGGACGCAGGCGGCCCTTGCCGCCTTGCGGGCCGACCTGATGATCGTCGTCGCCTACGGCCTGATTCTCCCGCCCGCAGTACTGACCATGCCGCGGCTCGGTTGTGTCAATCTCCATGCCTCGCTTCTGCCGCGCTGGCGCGGTGCGGCCCCGATCCAGCGTGCCATACTGGCCGGTGACCGGGAAACCGGGGTCTGCCTCATGCAGATGGAGTCCGGACTGGATACCGGACCGGTGCTGGCATCGGCATCATGCCCCATAGAACCGGATGATACGGGCGGGCGATTGCATGACCGCCTCTCATTACTGGGCGCGCGGCTGCTCGGGGAGAATATGGATCGAATCGCCCGGGCAGAGCTCGAGCCGCGGCCACAGGACGATAATCAGGCGTGCTATGCGGCCAAACTGGAAAAAGCCGAGGCGGCGATCGACTGGACGATGTCTGCCGAACGGATCGCACGCCAGGTCAGGGCATTCAATCCCTGGCCCGTCGCCGAAACATGCTATTCGGGCCGGCAGCTCAGAATCTGGGAGGCGCGGCCAGTGACGGTCACGGGATCGACGCACACGCCCGGGATGGTGTTGAACACCGGCAAGGCCGGTATCGATGTCGCCTGTGGCGCGGGTGTGCTCCGGCTTCTGAGGGTGCAGTTACCCGGAGCACGCCCGGTACCGGCCGTCGATTTTTGCAACGCGCACCCTGTTGAGGGCGCGCGCCTGGGCGTCGCCTGACCGGATCGCACGTGTCATTGAGCGCCCGCAGCCGCGCCGCAAGTGTACTCACCCGGGTCATCAGTGGCGGAAGATCGTTATCCGAGGCACTACCGGCGGCGTTGAAATCCGTCACCGATCCGCGTCAGCGAGCCCTGGTGCAGGAGCTGGCCTTTGGGACGTTGCGCTGGTATTACCGCCTGCGGGTCATATTGGCTCAGCTGCTGAAACGGCCACTGAAACCGCGGGACGGTGATCTGAACTGCCTGCTGCTCTCAGGCCTGTATCAGCTGTCTTGCCTGGGAGTGCCTTCACATGTTGCGGTCAACGAGTCCGTTCAGGCTGCCCGCGAGCTGAAAAAGGAATGGGCATCAGGCCTGGTGAATGCAGTGCTGCGCGGCTATCAGCGTGAGGCCGCCGGCCTGGAAGCCATGGCGGAGGCATCGCGGGAGGCGCGCTACGCACATCCCGCATGGCTCATCGACCGGTTGCAGGCGGATTGGCCGCAGGACTGGGAGACCATTCTGGATGCCGGCAACCAGCGGCCGCCCTTCTCATTGCGGGTTAACCAGCGGCGAATCGGGCGCGATGAATACCTGGCGCTGTTGCAGCACGGCGGAAGCAGGGCGCGCGCGCTAAAGTACGCCGCGTCTGGCATCATCATCGACCCGCCTGTGCCGGTGGAGGCATTGCCCGGTTTTTCCGAGGGCCGGGTATCGGTGCAGGATGGTGCCGCCCAGCTGACAGCTGAGTTGCTGGACCTGGCCGCGGGACAACGGGTGCTGGATGCCTGCGCCGCGCCTGGCGGCAAGACGGCGCATATTCTCGAAACCGAACCCGGCATCGGGTCCCTGACGGCAGTCGAGATCGATGCCGGACGACTCCGTCGGATCAGGGAAAACCTTTCGCGACTCGGTCTTGCCGCCAGCGTCATACAGGGCGATGCAACCGCACCCGGGGCCTGGTGGGATGGGCGGCCTTTTGACCGCATTTTGCTCGATGTCCCCTGCTCGGCAACCGGTGTGATCAGGCGTCATCCCGACATCAAGCTGTTGCGCAGGCCGCAGGATATCAGCGCGTTGCTGTCACTGCAGGCGCAATTGCTGGAGGCGATGTGGCCCTTGCTTTCAGCAGGCGGTATGCTGTTGTACACGACATGTTCCGTACTGGTT
Source organism: uncultured Gammaproteobacteria bacterium (assembly GCA_963710815.1). Taxonomy (GTDB): domain Bacteria; phylum Pseudomonadota; class Gammaproteobacteria; order UBA9214; family UBA9214; genus CAVQCA01. Next base: position 17,102 of record CAVQCA010000077.1, read on the forward strand.
GAGGAAAACGACAGACAGATCGGTCATTTTCTGTCTACTCATTCGAATGCCGGGAAGACGGCGATTGATATGGCCTGGGGGCGATCCTGTGCTCACGGACGGCAGATATTGCCGGGTGAGGAGGATATGGACGGATTTTATTTTTCATGCATTCGCAAGGCGATATAGCCGGAAAACCAGCCGGGCGTTTCCCCGTATACCACGGGCGGCGGGTGATATTGGCGCTGCTCGCCGTGTCCCTGTTTTTTTTACCTCTTGGGGCGCAGGCCGCTGACGATACGACAGGCGCATTCAAGGTTATCGAGCTCGGGGCGGAAAAAGGCGACGAGGCCTATCTGCTCAATGCCGAGATGGACATCACCCTGAGTTCGGGCCCCAGGGAGGCGCTGGAGAACGGCGTACCCCTCGTATTCGAATTGCATATTCAAACGCTGGAAAACCACGTCTGGATATGGGACACGGTGATCGCCGAATACAAGCAGGTTCGGCAGGTCCAGTTTCACGCGCTAAGCCGAACCTACCTTGTCAAGGACCTCGATACCGGCGCACAGCGAGGCTACACGAAGCTTGCCGATGCATTGCGGGCCGCTGGATTCGTGCACAACTTTCCTGTGCTGGATTATGGCCTGATGAAGGATGGCCAGAGCTATTCAGTTCGCCTGCGCGGCAGTCTGGATATCGAGGCGCTGCCTACGCCCGTCCGGCTGCTGGCCTACGTCTCGTCCGCCTGGGACATGGACACTGAGTGGTATAAATGGCAGCTGACACAATAAAACGCACCGGCATAAGTCTGTTGCCGATGCTGTTAATGTTCGCGCTGTTGCTCGTATCGCTCACACTGATGAGCGATGCCACGCATAATTCGGAGCGCTTTGGCGAACTGTATTCGTGGCTGCTGTTGATCAATGCGATGGGCCTCGTGGTGCTTGGTGCACTCGTATTCTCCAACATTATATGGCTGATCAGTCAGCAGAGAAGAAAGGCGCCCGGGGCAAAATTGACGACCCGCCTGGTCATCACCTTCGTGGTGCTGTCGGTGGTGCCTGTCACCATCGTTTACTATTTTTCGCTGCAGTTCCTGCAGCGCGGCATCGACAGCTGGTTTGATGTGCGCATCGAACAGGCGCTTGACGACGCGCTGGATCTCAGCCGGACGGCTCTCGATGTGCGCTTGCGGGACGTCTTGCGGGTTACGGAAAGTGTCGCCAACGAGGTGGCGGAATCACCGGCGGCCACGCTTGCGCTGACGCTTTATGACCTGCGGGTTCGCAGCGGGGCGGCCGAACTGACGTTGCTGGGCAGTGACAATCGCATCATCGCATCCAGCAGTGCTGACCCGACAGTAATCCTTCCACACCAGCCATCCAGCGAGATATTGCAGGTGTTGCACGAAGGCAAACACTATATCGGGCTTGATCCCGTGGGTGAGGCGGGTTTGTTCGCGCGTGCCCTGGTGCCGGTGCTGTCCTCACGCCAGGACAGCGAGGTATATATCCTCCAGGCGATGTTTACCGTTTCCGAGCGTCTCAGCGGGCTTGCGGAGAGCGTTCAGTCCGCCTACGGGCACTACAAGGAACTGGCGTATCTGCGTACACCGCTCAAGTTCAGCTATACCCTGACCCTGTCTATCGTCCTGGTGCTCAGCCTGCTCGCGGCAATCTGGGCCGCGTTCCACTCCGCGCGCCGACTGGTCGCCCCTATCACTGACATGGCGGAGGCAACCCGTGCCATCGCCGAAGGGGACTACAGCAAGCGGTTGCCGGTCGCCAGCGATGACGAGCTGGGATTTCTGGTACGCTCGTTCAACGACATGACGCGCCGTCTGGCCAGGGCGCGGGATCAGGCGCGTAAAAGCCAGCAGCAGGTCGAGGGACAGCGCGCCTACCTGGAGGCCGTGCTGGCCAATCTTTCCTCGGGCGTCATGAGCATTGACGCGGATTGGGTCATTCGCGCAGTCAACAGCGCCGCGCGGCAAAACCTTGGAGTTGATATCAAGGCATATCTCGGCAAGCCGCTGCTGGATGTCGGAAAGGATAACGCTTTTCTCCGTCCGTTCATCGATGTGATTTCAAGAAACCACCGGACAGGCAAAAACGAGTGGCAGGAGGAGGTTTCCCTGTTCGGCGCGAGCGGGCGTCAAGTGCTGATGTGCCGTGGCACATCCTTCAGGGGTACGAATTCAGGCAGGGGCGGGAAGGTTATCGTCTTCGACGATCTTACCGCGTTGATACAGGCCCAGCGCGATTCTGCCTGGGGCGAGGTCGCGCGTCGTCTTGCTCATGAAATCAAGAACCCTCTGACGCCGATCCAGCTCTCGGCGGAACGCCTGCGGCGCCGGTTCATCGACCGGATGAACAAGGACGATGTGGAGGTGCTGGACCGCGCCACACGCACGATCGTCAACCAGGTCGAGGCCATGAAAAAAATGGTCAATGCCTTCAGTGAATATGCGCGTGTACCCCAGATAAGTCTTGAGCCGATTGACCTGAACCTGCTGGTGCAGGAAGTACTTGATCTCTACCGCGGCGGTGATTCCAGGGTGCAGCTGCTAACTCATCTTGATGGACATCATCCATGTATAGAGGGTGATGCCGGAAGACTGAGACAGTTGCTTCACAACCTGCTGAAAAATTCACTGGAGGCCGTTGCCGAGACCACGGAGGCCTGCATTACGGTCACCACGCAGACGGGTGAAGAATCCGGCAGGACCTATACCGAGCTTGTGGTAGATGACAATGGCCCGGGTTTTACGGAACGCGTACTCGACAACATTTTCGAGCCCTATGTGTCTACCAAACCCAGGGGCAGCGGACTTGGTCTGGCCATAGTGAAAAAGATCGTGGAGGAGCATGGCGGCAGGATAGCCGCGGAAAGCAATTCCGAAGGAGGGGCGCGCATCCGGATACGGCTGCAGCCCAGGGTGGTCGGCGGTTATGATGCTGATTCCCGTTCTTCCGGCGATAACAGGATCTTTTCGGCGCATGAGGGTGGGATATAATGCAGCCTCAGGAGCTGGTTTGCGGCCGATCTTCAGCGCCTGATGACACCGGGAGTTCGATAATAATGGAAGAGAAAAAATGACGCCTCGCCACATTCTTGTCGTTGATGATGAACCGGACATACGCAGTCTGGTGAGCGATATCCTCGAGGATGAGGGTTATACCGTATCCACCGCCGAAAGCGGGGAAGAAGCGCGCAAGGCGCGCCGGGTACGGCGCCCCGACCTGATATTGCTGGATATCTGGATGGATGACGTCGACGGTATCACCCTGCTGCGCGAATGGTCTGAAACCGGCGGCCTGCCCTGCCCGGTCATCATGATGTCGGGGCATGGTACGGTTGAGACCGCGGTGGAGGCGACGCGCCTCGGCGCCTATGACTTCATCGAAAAGCCCATATCACTGGCCAAACTCCTGTTGACGATCGAACGCGCGTTCGAGAACGACAAACTGCAAAGGGAAAATATCGGTCTGCGCAAGCACGCGCAGCCTGTGCTTGAGCCTATCGGTAAAAGCAGGGTAATGGAGCAGCTCAGGGAGCAGTCGCGCAAGATCGCCCAGCACAAGAGCTGGGTCCTGATCCAGGGAGAGCCGGGAACGGGCAAGGGGACGTTTGCGCGCTACATACACCAGGAAAGTCCGCGCCGTGACGGACCCTTTGTGGAGATAGCGGTAGGCTCGATTTCACCGGAAAATTCCGCTTCCGAATTCTTCGGACATGAAGACGGCGAAAACATACACTATGGCCGTCTCGAACAGGCAAACGGCGGTACCTTGTGTATAGGGGACATCGCCGATATGGATCTGCAGACGCAGACGCGTCTACTGGGTGTATTGCAGAAGAGCGCGTTTACGCGACTTGGCGGCAAACAGGAAGTCGAGGTCGACCTGCGTATCATAGCGACCACGCAACGCAACCTGGAGGAAGAGGTGGCTGCCGGAAGATTCAGGGAAGACCTGTTTTACCACCTGAACGTGCTTCCGCTGCACATACCCCGCCTCAACGAGCATGCCGACGATGTGCATGATTTGCTGAATTTCTACATCGATTATTTCGTTATCAACGACAAACTGTCCTACCGGCACTTCAGCTTCGCGGCCCAGAATCGCCTGCGTAACTATGAGTGGCCGGGCAATATTCGCGAGCTTAAGAACCTGGTTCAGCGACTGCTGATACTCGGCACCAGCGAGGTGATCGAGCTGGACGAGGTTGAACGCGCCATCAGTTCACTACCGGCACACACCAGCGATCAGCCGGTGTCGGGCGTCTCCTACGAGCTGCCGTTACGCGAGGCGCGTGATCAATTCGAGAAGGATTACCTGGAATACCAGCTGCGCGCCTGCGATGGCAGCATTGGAAAACTCGCCAAGCGCGTGGGTATGGAGCGCACGCATCTGTACAGAAAACTGCGTTCACTTGGCATAGAACACAAAAAGGGGTCAGAGTGATGGTACGAGTTCGGCGTTCGATGGACTGCGTCTGACGTGGCATCCGGATCCCCGCAATGAAAATTATCATTCTGGGCGCCGGCCAGGTTGGTGGTTCCGTAGCCACCAATCTGGCCAATGAGGCCAACGATATTACCGTGGTTGACGAGAATCCGGCCATTCTCCAGGATCTGCAGGACCGGCTCGACATACGCACCGTTATCGGCCATGCATCCTACCCGGAGACGCTCGCCCAGGCCGGCGCCGATGATGCGGACATGGTGCTCGCCGTCACCAGCAGCGACGAGACCAACATGATAGCGTGTCAGGTGGCCTACACGCTGTTTCATATCCCCACCAAAATTGCACGCGTGCGCTCACTTGAATACCTGAGGCATACCCGGCTGTTCGCGCAGGAAGCCTTGCCTGTCGATGTGCTGATCAGTCCGGAACAGCTGGTCACGGACTATATCGAGCGTCTCATCGAGAATCCCGGCGCCCTGCAGGTGCTGGATTTTGCCGGTGGCCGGGTGCAACTGATCGCGATGCGGGCGTTTTATGACGGACCGCTGGTCGGCCATGAGCTGAGCGATCTGAAAAAGCACCTGCCGGGTGTCGATGCCCGCGTGGCGGCGATTTTTCGCCGCGGCAAGCCCATAGCCCCTACCGGTGATACCGTTATCGAAGTCGATGATGAAGTCTTCTTCATTGCCGCCTACAAGCATATCCGCGGCGTGATGAGTGAGCTGCGCAAGCTGGACAAGCCGGTGAAGCGGGTAATCCTCGCCGGTGGCGGGAACATAGGCATGCGTCTTGCCATGTCAATCGAGAGTCGCTACCAGATCAAGATCATCGAACGGGATGAGGAGCGCACACGACTGCTGTCGGAGAAACTCGACAAGGCAATCGTGCTGATCGGCGATGCCGCAGACGAGGAGCTGCTGCTTGATGAAAACATCGAGAACACGGATGTTTTCTGCGCACTTACAAACGACGAGGAGGCGAATATCCTCTCGGCGATGCTCGCCAAGCGCCTGGGCGCGCGCAAGGTGATGTCACTGATCAACCGCGCTTCCTATGTCGACCTTGTGCAGAGCCAGACGATCGATATCGCCATTTCTCCCCAGCAGGCCACCATCGGCAGCCTGCTGACGCATGTGCGCCGCGGTGACGTGGTGGTCGTACACTCACTGCGCCACGGGGCAGCCGAAGCGATAGAAGCCGTGGCGCACGGTGACCGGACCAGTTCGAGGGTGGTCGGTCGCGCCATCGATGAAATCAAGCTTCCCGCCGGTACGACCATCGGGGCCATCGTACGCGGTGAAGAGGTTATTATCGCGCATCACGATATCGTCATCGAATCGGACGATCACGTCATCCTGTTTCTGGCCAACAAGAAATGCATACAGGAAGTCGAGCGCCTGTTCCAGGTCGGCGTGACATTTTTCTGAGCGGGTGCGTACACGAAGCGCAGGGCGGCATGCCCCGGGTTGACCGCGCTGCGGGTTGTGTGCAACCAGTGACTCCGGAGAAGCGATGGGTATGCAGGAAAATCTTGAAGCCATGCTCGCCGCGGGCCAGGACAATCCGCTGCTGCGCTTCACACTCGGCAATGTCCTCTTGAAACAGGGCGAGGCGAACGCGGCGGTGGAGCACCTGCGCGAGGCTGTCAGGCAGGACCCGGGTTATTCCGCCGCCTGGAAGGTATACGGCAGGGCATTGCAGTCGCTCGGTGATGTCGATGGCGCAATACAGGCCTTTGAGACAGGTATTGCGGCAGCCAGGCAAAAGGGTGACGTACAGGCCGCGAAAGAGATGCAGGTGTTCCTGAAACGGCTCAGGAAGAATGTTTAGGCGGCGGTGCCGGATTGCGGCGGCTGAGCCCTTCAGTCGTAGAAAGACTGCCCGCCGTCCGGGCGCGTAGCAAAGCGCCGGTAACTCCACTGGTATTGGGCCGGGCATTCTCTGATCAGCGCTTCTATCGCCTGATTCATTGCGGCAACGGCGGTATCCGTATCCCGGGAATGGATTTCCTGAGGCGCCGCGCGAAAATGGAGGCGATAACCGCGGCCCCGTGAGAGGCGCTCGCAATAGGTAAACACAATCGGGGCGCCGGTACGTTTCGACAGACGGACAAGCAACGCCATGCTGTAGGCGGGGATGCCGAAAAACGGGGCAAAACAGCCGTTGCCGGTCCGTGGTTCCTGGTCGGGCAGCAGGGCCGCCGTACCCCCCTTTGCCAGTGCCTTGCAGACCGCGCGGATGCCACGGAGGGTGGTCGGGACGTAATCTGCACCAAGCCGGCCGCGCGCGCTATGTACCATCTCTTCCAGCTCGACGATACGCAATGGCCGGTAGAGACACGTCATTCTGAAAGTGGCCGCGCAATACAAGCCCGCCGCTTCCCAGGAGCCCAGGTGCGGCGTGGCGAGGATCAAGCCGTGACCCATTGACTGTGCCTTCAATGCCACATCGAGGCCGTCCGTGTCACGGATCAAAGGCAGGGTCTTTTCTCCCGGACGTAACCACAAGACACCGGTTTCCAGGAGGGTCTTGCCGGTTTCTGCCAGGCTCTTGCGGACCAGGTGGCGCTGCCGGCTTCGGGTAAGTTCGGGGAAGCACGAGCCGATATTGGTTTTCGTGTCACGGGTAATGCGGCCGGGAATGATCAGGAATCCCCAGCCGATAATGGTTCCCAGCAAATGATTCACCGGCAGTGGCAGCCATGAACACGATATGAGGATGGCTTTTATAAATAGCAGGCGCATTTCCCGCAATTCATGAACCAGATCCCCGCCGTCACGGGAAGAATTTTTATGGATAAGGGAGTCGGACGATAAGAGAAACGATCGAGTATGCAGGCGGGTCTCATGTTCCCGCTTCCATCCGTCCGGCGCTCATCAATGGTCGTATGGTCGATAAGATGCGTTTAAACAACAGCTTGTTCGAGGCTTCTTCAGAGGAAAGGAGTCTTTTCATGTGCATGCGCTGTGTCGGCATGCGAAAACAGGCCGGGCAGTTGTCACCGATGACCGGCAGCCCCATCTCGTGAGCGTAAGCACGGGTTTGCCGCTCGCGTACATACACCATTGGCCGGATTACCCGCAGGTCTCCGGCGTCGATCTGGTAATGGGCCTTCATGGTGCGCAGCTCGCCCGCATGGAATGCCGACATCATGAAGCTTTCTGCCAGGTCATCGAGGTGCTGTGCCAGCGCCACCACATTGTAACGTTCACGGCGGGCGATGGCATACATGACCCCGCGTTTCATGCGCGCGCACCAGCTGCAATAGGAATCCTTTTGCATGTGCTGCAGGGCGCGCTCCATCAAGGGCTGTCGTTCAAGGAAATACGGTACGGACAGGGACTCGATATAGGGTCGCAGGGTACCAGGATCGAAGCCTTCCACCCCGGGATCGACCGTGACGGCGCCCACATCAAACGCGACCGGTGAATAGCGTTTCAGGTGCAGCAGGATGTGCAGCAGTGACAATGAATCTTTCCCGCCCGAAACGCCAAGCAGGATCCGGTCACCGCTGCGAATCATATCGAAATCACTGATCGCACGGCCGATGGGGCGCATCAGGGACTTGGGGGGCCGGGTATCCATAACCGAACACTACCCAAGACCGGTAAAGGATGACAAGCAATATGCGGGGGCGGGTGATGAATCGATGCCTGCTCACCAGCGGTTTCAGGATTAGTCTACGGCAACTGTTTCCTGCGTCGCCCGAGGCGTCCACTTTTGGTGCCCTTCCTCCCCGGTAACTGCTCCATGCGTTACTCTACCTCCTGCATCCCTGTAGTCGTGCATGGCCCGGACCAGCCGCTCGACCCCGTTCTCACCTCCTCCCGGCAGTCGTGTGCTGGCGGGAGAGCGGCCCGGGGTTTTCTTACCATGCTCGCCATGAGCACCTAAATCCGGCAGACTCATGGCGAGGAAAATGGGTTCGGCATGCAGTTCATACCGGTTTTAACCATTGGAATAACAGGGGGGACGATGTCCAGGAAGGTGAAGACGATTATGCCGGTACAGGCCTGGAAATTGCTGCAGGAGGCGCCCAGGGCGGTGTCTGATTGATGTGCGCTCCAGTATGGAGTACCTGTTTGTGGGCCACCCCACGGGTAGTGTGCACGTGGCGTGGATCGATGAACCGGATTGGGTGGTTAACCCGCATTTTGTCACCGAGGTGCGCAAGGTCATGCTGGGTGGAATCGGGGTGCAGGAACATGGCGGCGATGCGCCGGTGTTGCTGATATGCCGGAGCGGCAAGCGCTCGCTGGAGGCTGGTAAGTTATTGATAGAAAATGGCTTTAATGAGGTCTGTAATGTCGCTGAGGGGTTTGAGGGCGAACTGGACGAGTTCCACCATCGAAGCACCACCGGTGGCTGGCGTTTTCATGGTTTGCCGTGGGAGCAATGCTGACCATAAATTGACCCTTGCATAATAGTGGAATATAGTAAAACGCTCATATAGTACCTGATAATACGTCTATAATATGTAGAGTACGTATCCACGAGATGCATCATAACTGCACCGGCTGGGTATGATGTCAACGGGTCATTAGGGTTATGATCAATAATATCCGGAATGGCTGACCCGCTCCGGAGTTCTGCTACTGAGGAGAAAACTGATGTCAACTACTGCTGATGAAATGCAGGGCAATGCGCAACTGGACGCGTGGTTGGACAAGAAGCTGGATGAACTCCTGCCCAAGAAGCTGGAGAAGATCGATGCGGCCAGGACACCGTCGATGTCGATCATTGCAACCAAGGGCACGCTTGACTGGGCTTATCCTCCCTTCATCCTGGCATCCACTGCCGCCGCGCTTGGCTGGGACGTTGAGATCTTTTTCACGTTTTACGGGCTGCTGCTGCTGAAAAAGGAAATACCTGCCCAGGTCAGCCCACTGGGCAACCCGGCCATGCCGATGAAAATGCCCTTCGGTCCCAAGTGGTTTCAGGATATCCAGTGGCCCATGCCGAACCTGATCATGGCGGGAATTCCCGGCTTCGAGAAGGTCGCTACCGGTCTGATGAAGAAGACGTTCAAGAACAAGGGTGTGGCCACCATCGAGGAACTGCGCGAATTGTGCCTCGAGGCCGATGTCAAGATGGTGGCCTGCCAGATGACCGTCGATGTTTTCGGGTTCGATAACAGCGAGTTCATACCCGAAGTGACCGATTATGTGGGTGCGACATCATTCCTGCCGGTGGCACAGACGTCCGACGTTTGTCTGTTTATTTGATCGAAATAAGGCAGCGGCAGCCGGGCCGTGCCTGAATGTACGGTTCGCCGGATGAGCAAGCGGAAGGGCGTGTTTATCACACGCCCTTCGCTATTACCATCGGCCCTTTTCCGGGTTTAGTCACATGAGCCGGCTTTATCCGCCAATCGAACCCTTCCGCACGCAGTCGCTTACAGTGAGCCAGGGACATCGTTTGTATGTGGAAGAGTGCGGTCGTCCCGATGGTCTGCCGGTGGTTTTTCTGCACGGAGGTCCCGGAGCCGGATGCGAACCCTATCACCGACGGTTCTTCGACCCGGAAATCTACCACATCATTCTGTTTGATCAGCGTGGCTGCGGGCGCTCGCTTCCCCATGCCGGGCTTGCCGGGAACACTACCCAGGCACTGGTGGGTGATATGGAAACGATCCGCGTCATGCTGGGCATGGATCGCTGGATCGTATTTGGCGGTTCGTGGGGCTCGACCCTCGCACTGGTCTATGCCGAGACCCACCCGTTGCGGGTGCTCGGCCTGATATTGCGTGGTATCTTCCTGTGCCGTCCCAGGGATATCGACTGGTTCTACCAGGATGGCGCCTCCTGTCTGTTGCCCGATTACTGGCAGGATTATCTCCAGCCGATCCCTGTCGGGGAGCGCGATCGCCTGGTTGAGGCCTATTATCGCCGCCTGACGGGTGATGACGAACTGGCGCGCATGGCTGCCGCCAAGGCGTGGTCATCGTGGGAGGGGCGCGCCTCGACCCTGTTGCCCAAAGCCTCCGTGACCGGACATTTTGACAATCCGTATACCGCGTTGAGCCTGGCGCGCATCGAATGCCACTATTTCATGCATGACAGCTTCCTGGAGCCCGATCAGATATTGCGCGACGCAGAACGCCTGCGCGGCATCCCCGGCGTTATCGTGCACGGTCGTTATGACGTCGTCTGTCCGGTTGAACAGGCCTGGCTCCTGCACGAGGTATGGCCCCAGTCGCGCTTGCAGGTAATCCCGGATGCCGGTCATTCCGCTAAGGAGGGGGGCATCGTGGATGCGCTCGTCACGGCGACCGGCCAGTTTGCCCTGCGCTTCGGATGATCGGGCTGCTGCAACGTGTACAATCGGCCAGCGTGACCGTTGAAGGGAAGGTGATTGCCGCCATTGGAGCAGGCGTACTGCTCCTGGTCGGGGTCCAGAAGGGCGACACGGAACGTGAAGCGACACGGTTGCTGGAACGTGTGCTCGGGTTCCGGATTTTCCCTGATGCAAAGGGAAAGATGAACCTCAGCCTCAGACAGGCCGGTGGCGGGTTGCTGCTGGTGCCGCAATTCACCCTGGCGGCGGATACGAAAAAGGGCATGCGCCCCGGATTTTCGGCGGCGGCCGATCCGGCGGAGGGGGAGCGCCTGTTTGAACTCATGGTGGCCAGTGCCGACAGGCAGCATGCCCCGGTTGCCTGCGGCCGCTTCGCAGCCAACATGCAGGTGGCGCTCGTCAATGATGGTCCGGCGACTTTCTGGCTGGAGTCCGGCCCGGCGGCATGAGCTTTCATACGCCATGGTGAGCCGCGCCGCCGGGTGACTCCCTGGCAGGATTTTGTATAAATGGTTCTCTCCCGTGCTGTTTTTCGCTAGGATTGACTATAGGGCGGTGTTTTTGGGGAATTCAAGGGTCCGGACAGCAACCATGTCGCAACGTGAGGCAGCAGTCAGCAGGGAAACTCTCGAGACGCAAATCAGTGTGTCCATGAACCTTGACGGCCGTGGAAATGCCTCGTTTGAAACCGGCCTGCCCTTTCTGGAACACATGCTGGACCAGGTGGCGCGGCATGGCATGCTGGATATCAGTGTCAAGGCGTCAGGCGATCTGCACATCGATGCCCATCACACCGTCGAGGATATCGGCATCACCCTTGGACAGGCCTTGGCCAAGGCACTGGCCGACAAACGCGGGATCCGCCGCTACGGGCATGCCTATGTTCCCCTCGATGAGGCACTCTCACGAGTGGTGATTGATTTTTCCGGGCGGCCGGGTCTTGAGTACCATGTTGAATACCCGCGCGCGCGGGTGGGTGATTTTGATGTCGACCTTTTTCACGAGTTTTTCCAGGGGTTTGTCAATCATGCACAGGTCACGCTGCATGTGGATTGCCTCAGGGGTGACAACGCGCACCATATTGCGGAGACGATCTTCAAGGCATTCGGTCGCGCCCTGCGCATGGCGCTTGAGGCGGACCCGGCCATGAGCGATATCCTTCCATCAACCAAAGGAACTCTTTGAGTATTCCTTATCGTTCGGGTGACCGTCGCCCGGTTCCCCTCTTGCCTGTGAAATCATGTCATCCATCGCAATAATCGACTACGGCATGGGGAACCTGCATTCCATTGCCAAGGCACTGGAACATGTTGCGGGCAGGAACCGCGTCGTGGTGACGAGCCAGCGCGCCGGCATCCTGGCGGCGGATCGCGTGGTGTTCCCGGGTGTGGGTGCGATCCGCGACTGTATGGTAGAACTGCAGGCTTCGGGTCTCGATCAGGTTGTGCTGGAGGCGTCGCGGTCGAAGCCGCTGCTGTGTGTGTGCCTGGGCATGCAGGCGCTGCTCGATGCCAGTGATGAGAACCAGGGAATCAGCTGCCTGGGAATAATACCCGGACATGTCGCCCGATTCGCACCGGACCTGAAGGCCAAAGTCGGTGGACGGCTCAAGATCCCCCACATGGGATGGAACCAGGTGATGCAAAGACGGGTACATCCCGTGTGGAGCGGGATACCCGACGGCAGCCGGTTCTATTTCGTTCACAGTTACTATGCGATACCGGCGGAGGATGCCGCCGTTGCCGCGACGACACCCTATGGCATCGACTTTGCCTCGGTGATTACGCATGACAACGTGTTTGCCGTGCAGTTCCACCCGGAGAAAAGCCAGCATGCCGGCTTGAGCCTGTTATCCAATTTTGTCGGTTGGGATGGAGAATCTTGAACCATGCTAGTCATACCCGCTATCGATCTGAAGGATGGAAAGTGTGTCCGTCTGCGGCAGGGTAGAATGGAGGATGAAACCGTATTCGGTGATGACCCGGTGGAAGTGGCGCAGCGCTGGGTGGATGCCGGAGCCCGCCGCCTGCACATGGTGGATCTGAACGGCGCCTTTGCCGGCAAACCGGTGAATGCGGGCGCCATCAGGGCGGTGGCGGAGGCGTTTCCGGATTTGCCGATACAGGTCGGCGGTGGTATCCGCGACGAGGATACCGTTGCGGCCTATCTCGAGGCCGGTGTGCAGTACACCATCATAGGCACCAAGGCGGTGAGCGCGCCACATTTTATCAATGACTTGTGCCTGGAATTTCCCGGACACATCGTGGTCGGACTGGATGCCAGGGACGGAAGGATCGCCATCGACGGCTGGTCCAAGCTCTCGCATCACTCGGCCGTCGACATGGCGCGACGTTTTGAACAGGATGGCGTCGAGGCCATCGTATTCACGGATATCGGGCGTGACGGCATGATGAACGGGGTCAATGTGGAATCAACGGTCAGGCTGGCCCAGGCCATAACTATCCCCGTGATCGCCTCGGGCGGTGTTACCAATATGGATGATATTCGCTCCCTGTGCGCGGTTTCCGGTGAAGGAATCATCGGGGCGATCACCGGCCGTGCGCTGTACGAGGGTACGCTGGATCTTTCAGCCGCGCAGCAGCTGGCGGACGATCTCTGCGGCGCCGGGGAGTAATGGTCAGCGTTATGGGTCTCGCGAAACGCATTATTCCCTGCCTGGACGTCGATGCCGGCCGCGTGGTCAAGGGCGTGCAGTTCATCGATATCCGGGATGCCGGTGATCCGGTCGAGGTGGCGCGCCGTTATGACCAGCAGGGTGCGGACGAGATCACCTTTCTGGATATCACGGCCAGTTCGGACCAGCGCGAGACCATGGTGCACGTGGTTGAACAGGTCGCCGGTGAGGTTTTCATACCCCTCACGGTGGGGGGCGGCATTCGCGAGGTTGCGGATATCCGGCGTATGCTGAATGCCGGAGCCGACAAGGTGGGTATCAATACCGCTGCGGTATTCAAGCCGGAGTTCGTGCGGGAGGCGGCCGAACGATTCGGCTCACAGTGCATCGTGGTGGCGATTGACGCCAAGCAGGTGAACGCCGCAGGTGAATCGCCGCGCTGGGAAATTTACACCCACGGTGGCCGCAAACCCACCGGCATCGACGCCATTGCCTGGGCGCGGCGCATGGTGGAATACGGTGCGGGCGAGATACTGCTGACCAGCATGGACCGCGACGGCACGCGTGACGGGTTCGATCTCGCATTGACACGCGCCATCAGCGATGCGGTCGACGTCCCGGTGATCGCATCCGGCGGCGTGGGTAATCTGGACCATCTCGTTGCGGGTATTCTGGAGGGCAGGGCGGATGCAGTGCTTGCTGCCAGTATTTTCCACTTCGGCGAATATTCGATCGGCGATGCCAAGCGATATATGGCCGAGCGCGGTATCGAGGTCAGGTTACAGGTCGAGCCATGCGGTCACACGCCGGATGGTGAGTCCATTTGAGGCGATATATGGGCAATGACTGGCTGGATATGGTCAAATGGAATGACGAAGGGCTCGTTCCGGCGATTGCCCGGGATGCGCGGGACGGCACGATTCTGATGGATGCCTGTATGAACCGCGAGACCTTGAGCCTGACGGCCACCGGGGACAGGGCGGTGTACTGGTCGAGGTCGAGGCGAAAACTCTGGCGCAAGGGCGAGGAGTCCGGTCACGAACAGCTCGTCAGTGAGATACGCCTGGATTGTGATAATGACGTGGTGATGCTGCAGGTGCAGCAGCATGGCGGGATAGCCTGTAATACCGGACGCCGGAGCTGCTTTTTCCAGCGCCTCGAGGGTGACCGCCGGGTCACGGTAGAGCCTGTGCTGAAAGACCCGGAGGCCATATACGACAAACACCGGGATGAGGATTCCACCGGATGGCTGCCATGAATACAACCCTGGAAAGGCTTGCCGAGGTTATCGAAGGGCGCAAACGTGCCGACCCGCAGGGTTCCTACGTGGCCGGCCTTTATGAAAAGGGGCTGGATGCCATACTCAGGAAGGTGGGGGAGGAGGCAACCGAAACGATACTTGCCGCCAAGGGTGAGGATGACGCACGGCTTGTCAGCGAGACCGCTGACTTGTGGTTTCACACACTGGTAATGCTGGCTGCCCGCGGGCTTGGCCCGGCGGATGTCCTGGCGGAGCTGGATCGGCGATTCGGGGTCTCGGGTCTTGAAGAAAGGGCGGCGCGCGACAAGTAGCACGCTGAAACATGAGTGGTGTTGACCGGAAGGTCAGGAGAAGGACTATGGGCATCAGTATCTGGCAGCTATTAATCATCCTGGTCATCGTGATGGTGTTGTTTGGCACCAAGCGCCTGAGCAGCATCGGGTCCGACCTGGGTAAAGCGATCAAGGGTTTCAAGCAGTCCATGCAGGATGGCGAGGAAGATGAGGAGGACGAGAAAAAACTTGAGAACAAGGAAAGTGGACGGATAATCGACGGCGAGATCACCGCACGGAACAAGGATCACAAGTGAGGTCTCACACACGCTTCGGCGACCGGCCGTACTGATTATGTTCGATATCGGTTTCTCGGAAATCATTCTTGTCCTGGTGATCGCACTGATCGTGGTGGGGCCGGAGCGACTGCCGCGGCTTGCGCGCACCGCCGGCCTGTGGCTGGGCAAGTTTCGCAGGATGGCCGCCTCCGTAAAGGCAGAGATTGATCATGAACTCGCCACCGAGGAACTCAGGAAAACACTTGCCAAACAGACATCGTTACAGGGTATCGAGGAAATCATTGAGACCACCGACAGTAAATCAAGCATAAATAAGCCGGCCGGTACAACGACCCCGGCGAATACGCAACCGGTTGCCGGCCCTGGAGAGGGTGGTGGCGAGACGCTGACCGCTTCTGATAAAACCGCTTCCCGCGATGTGATGGATGACAACAAACACTGAGCAAAACGCGGCCTCGGACGACGCTGGCCAGCAACCGTTTATTTCCCACCTGCTCGAGTTGCGCAATCGTCTGCTGCGCATCGTTCTGGTGGTGGCGGTAATTACCCTCGCGCTGTTGCCGTTTTCGAATGACCTGTTTTCGAGCCTTTCCGGCCCGTTGACATCTCATCTCCCGAAAGGCAGCAGCATGATTGCCATTGAGGTCGCCTCGCCTTTCATTATTCCGATAAAACTGACTCTGGTGGTGGCGCTATTTATCGCCATTCCGTATGTGCTGTATCAAATCTGGGGCTTTGTGGCCCCCGGACTGTACCTGCATGAGCGCCGGCTGGTGCTGCCGTTGCTGGTGTCCAGTACCGTGCTGTTTTACATGGGCGCGTTGTTTGCCTATTTTGTCGTTTTCCCGCTCGTCTTTGCATTCCTTACCAGCACAGCGCCGCAGGGCGTGTCGGTGATGACCGATATCAGCCGTTATCTGGATTTTGTCCTCACACTTTTTATTGCATTCGGAGCTGCGTTCGAGGTGCCGGTCGTGACGGTTCTGCTCGTATGGACCGGCATTGTGACCGAGGATGGGCTGCGTCAAAAGCGACCCTATATCATCGTTGCCGTATTCGTCATCGGCGCGTTCCTGACGCCGCCGGACGTGATATCACAGACACTTCTCGCGATTCCGATGTGGTTACTGTTCGAGCTTGGACTCCTGTTCTCGCGCTGGTTCATGTTGCAGCGGGAAGCCATGTCGGGAGAGAACGGCAGCACGGGTGAATACAAGCCACTTACGGAAGCCGAAATGGACGCCGAGCTGGATCGGACCGACGACGCCGGGCAGGACAGGGAGGACTAGCCCGAGTAGGTTCCCAGGCGTACGGGTTCGTTTTCCCCGCCTTCGGGGAACTGTATCTCGACGGGTTCGCCGTAGATCCCGATTTCTATTGGCAGGGGCCTGGCTATGACGTAGCCCTGCGCATAGTCCACGCCGATTTCGCGCACTGCCTGCAGTGTTGCCTCATCCTCGACGAACTCGGCGATGGTTTTTATGTCCATGGTATGTCCGATATGGTTGATTGCCTTCACCATTGCCTTGTCTATCGTGTCGTTGACCATGTTTTTCACGAAACAGCCATCGAGTTTGAGGTAATCGACGGGCAGATTCTTCAGATAGCTGAATGAACTCAGGCCAACGCCGAAATCATCCAGGGCAAAGCGGCAGCCCATGTCGCGCAGCTTCGATATCATGCTGGAGGCATTGCACAGGTTGGCAATGACCGCGGTCTCGGTGATCTCAAAGCACAGGAGACCGGGCGGTATGCCGCTGTCATTTATCTGGTTGACGAGGAAATCCGTAAAGCGCTCATCAGACAATGACTGACCGGACAGGTTGATACAGCATGTGCTTACTTTCGCCTGCAGAAGTTCCCTGTCCAGAGTGAGCATCCTGAAGGTATTCTCGATGACCCAGCGATCGATTGCCGGCATGAGTGAATAACGTTCGGCCGAGGGTAGGAACGCACCCGGTCCAACGAGCTCGTTGTTCTCATCCAGCATGCGTATCAGCACTTCGCCGTGTATGGTGTTGTTCTCGCCCTTTGCCCTGTTGAGCTTTGCTATCGGCTGGAAATAAAGACGGAAGCGTTGTTGTTCGAGTACGTCCTGGATGCGTTGTACCCACTGCATCTGGCCATGGCGCTCGACCACTGCCTCATCGTCGGGTTGGTAGAGATGGATGCGGTTGCGCCCCTGGTCCTTCGCCAGATAACAGGCCGAATCCGCCGCGCTCAGGATATCGGTCAAGGTGCCGCTTTCCGCTGTAATCGCCACCAGCCCCAGGCTTGCTCCAACCCTGAAGGCCCTGTTGTCCCAGACAAAGCGGAAATTGTCCACGATCTTGCGCATATTCTCGGCAGGCTCGTAGGCATTCTCTATGGAGCAGCCCTCGAGCAGCACGCCGAACTCGTCACCACCGAGACGCGCCAGTGTATCGGCCTCGCGAAGCTCCAGGCGCAGCTTGATGGTGAGCTGCTTGAGTAACTCGTCACCTGCGATATGGCCACAGGTGTCATTTACCACCTTGAAATTGTCGAGATCGATGTAGCACAGTGCGTGCCTGATATCCGAGTTGCGCGCATGATCAAGCGCGTGCTTGACGCGGTACTCGAATTCGCGCCTGTTTATCAGGCCGGTAAGAGAATCGTGCGTCGCCTGGTATGACATCTTCTTGGCGAGACCGCGCAACTCGGTGACGTCGTGGAACACGAGGACAACCCCGGTGATATCCGAACTGGAGTCCCTGATTGGCGAGGCATTGACCTCGACCGAAAGGCGTTGATTCCGATAACGGTGAATCAGCAGCAGATGACCCGAGAGCATGGTGCTTTTGCCCCTCTCGAGACAGAGTCCGACGGGATCGGGTGGTGTATCCAGGGTTTTTTCATCAACGATCTTGAGCACCTTGGATATGGGCTTGCCGCGGGCGTCTTCCAGCTTCCATCCGGTTGACTGCTCGGCCACCTGGTTCATGTAATCGATGTCGCCCTTCATGTCGGTTGTGACGACGCCGTCACCAATGGAACCGAGGGTGACCTGGGCGCGCTCCTTTTCCTGGTAAAGCGCTTCCTTGGCCTGCTTGAGTGCGGTGATGTCGCGGATGGTGCCTTCTATGCCGGTGATTGCGCCATCGGCTCCGTACTTGTAATGGGAATTCTCGGATATCCAGATATGTGATCCGTCCTTGTGCTTCAGTCTCGTCTCAAAATGCTGCAACCGGCCGTAGTTAATGTTCAGGGCATGCCTGAAATCCTCGTGATCATTGTCGTCGACATAAAAGTGCCTGATGTTTTTTTCTCTGATCTCCTCGGGGGTGTAGCCGAGCAACTGCCTGATGGAGGGTGTAGCCCAAAGCATATTCCCATCGATGTCCGTCTGGTATATGGTGTCCTGCATGCTGTCGAATATGGAACTCAGGCGCTGCTCCGAGGCGCGTATGCGCTCCTCCGCGAGCTGGCGTTTCTTGATGTGTTCCTGCAGTTCCTGATTGGTTTTCTCCGAGCCGCTTTTTGCCTGTTCCGCCGTTTCCCTGGCGATGACCAGCTTGCGGATGAGCTCGGTATTATGCGACCCGAGACTGAACGACTTTGCCAGAATGCTGCGCATGGTCCGTGATGAGGTCAGCATCAGGGTGGTAAAAACGATCGACAGGATGCCTAGTGAGAGCTGAATATTCTTGCCCTGATAGAAAAACCACGCGGTAAGCGGTAACAGCGCCGGAATCACGAAGGCGGCGAGCGTCTTCGGTGAAGACTGCATCGACACATAGGCGGTCAATGAAATAGCGGCCAGTACAAACAGCACAAACAGCTGATGTATCAGGGTGCCGAAGAAAGCGGCGAATATCCCGAGGAATCCCCAGCACATGCCGGAGATCATCGCGCCGACAATATACTGCCTGCCCCACAGGTCCATGTCGTCCATGGAACCATCCGCGCTCTTGCCGGAGATGAACAGGGATCGGCCGCCGACCGCCAGAATGACCGCGACCGTCCAGCCCAGCAGCATGCCGGGTGGCGCAAGATCCCAGAAGATGGTGGTGACTACCGCGGCCATCAGCATGCTGATGATCAGTTCTGTCTGGACCTGTTGATACAGCAGCTGGACCTGGTCCGCACGGAACTGCCAGCGGTTTATGCTACGGCGTTCGGTAAATCCCGAGGGTGCGTCGGCCGACTCCTGCAGGTAGGCCATTTCCGTTGCAGCCGTGCCGTTATCAGCTTCGTGATGCATCGTGATTACACTTGCCGTTTGATTGATAAGTTCGTTATCTGCATGTGGATTTAGATCAGTGGCGGTACGAATTGCCAAACAAGACAATCGGGAAAAACACCGTAAACTTTAACGATAGCATGGAAATTAATTGATAATATTCAGCCAATTACAATAATACCGGTTTTGGCATATTTAAGTGCTGGAAATACATGCGGTTACAGAAAGAGATGGATTCCGTCGACACTTCCGACCCTGGCGTGGCGCAGGTTGCCATGTGGTCCTGCGCGTTTGTTCTCTCGCATTTAGCCAATATGGCGGGTCTGGGATCGTATTGAGGGTGGCAGGCTACGCTGTCCATTGCTCATTGAATAGCGACAAGATCTGGAATTATTGTCGCATTTATTGACAAATTCGACTGGTCTGGAATAATCTCTGCAATCTAATAACCCACTGAGGTTTTTTCTATTGGATCAGGGGTTTTCCACACGCCAGGTCTGCAGAATCACAGGTTTGAGCGCTCGGCAGCTGGGATACTGGCGCAAGACCGGTCTCGCTTCCCCGACGATGCGAACACGTGGCGGACATGCACGCTACAGTTTTATTGACCTCATTTCATTGAAAACCGCAAGCCGGCTGATCAACGCCGGGATTTCCGTACAGCGCATCCGGCAATGCCTGCAATCATTAAGCCGATTTCTTCCGAACACCGACACCCCGCTCCGGGAACTCTCGCTGGTGGCCACCGGCGATGTGGTGCTCGTGTTGCGCAGTGGTGCCGCCTTTGACGCACTGACAGGCCAGGAATGGATACTCCAGGTGGCTGACCTCGAGCGCGAGGCCCGGCTGTTGTTAAGTCACCGCGAAGTCCCGCGCCAACGGGAGCTTTTCACGGATCCCCCCCCGTGTGAATTCGAGAAAGATCAATCGCACAAACCAGGGATAGCGGTTGGTGACAATCAGGGTTAACCGATACCGGTGGAGGCCGTCGGTGTTCGGTTACCCAATATAACGTGGTTAGCAACAAGCCACGATAGAGGAGGCAGGCATGCACATCATCGCAATCGTCAACCAGAAGGGAGGCTGTGGAAAAACCACCACGGCCATCAATCTGTCCGCCGTACTGGGGCAGCAGGGTGCCCGGGTATTGCTCATCGATATGGATCCCCAGGGGCACGCTTCCCTGGGGCTCGGGGTGGCAGGTGCCGAACTGGCGGGTCTATACGAACTCCTGAAAGGAGATCACCGGCTGGACGAGGTCATCCAGTCCGGTGTCAGCCGGGGTGTAGATCTCATCCCGGGAAATATCTCATTGGCTGCGGCCGAGCATCTGCTTGCCGGGCAACCGGACCGTGATCGTCAGTTGGCACGGCATCTGGCAATGCTTGAGGGACGTTATGACTGTGTTGTCCTCGATTGCCCGCCGGCGCTGGGTCTGTTGTCGGTGAATGCATTGCGGGCCGCCGACCGGGTCCTGATACCGGTGGAGCCCAGCCTCTATTCACTGGATGGCATCGAGCGGCTGCGGGAGACCATCCACTTGCTGGCAGGCCAGTATGACATTCAGCCATCAGTTACCCTGCTTGCCAATATGTTCGATACCCGGACTCGCATCGCTCGCAACATGCTCGAGATGCTGGAGTCTCAACTGCCGGTCGGTCTGTGCGCTGCCCGAATCCGCAACTCGGTATGCGTGCGTGAGGCGGCCTGTCACGGGGTGCCGCTGATCGATTATGCGCCACGTGCACCGGTAACCGGAGATTTCCGGCAACTGGCGGAGGAACTGCTTGGTACCGTACTGCAGCGCGCGTGCAGTAACACGGCGCACGCCATGGGAACGCGTGCCGATCACTCTCCTGCCGCCAGTATGGCCGCTGAAACCACCAAACTGAAAGAAGTGGTGTTCCGTTTCGACATCACGGAGAGTAACCGGGTGCAGATCGCCGGAGAGTTCAACAACTGGATTCCTGACAAGAACGTGGAAACCGAAATTCTCGATGGCGCATTGCAGAAGACCCTGCGGGTGAGCCCCGGAGGATATGAATATCGGCTGATCATCGACGGTGTCTGGCAACAGGATCCGGCCAATCCGGAGGCGGCGCCAAACGACATGGGGGGATACAACTCGCTGTTAAACGTTTGACGGAGGGGGGAGTCATGCACAATCCAGCCTGGCGGCCAGCGCAGTTGCATACCGAGCGCCTGGCCGGAATCCAGCATCACTTTATCGATGAGCGCCCGGCAGTCAGCGATACCGGCGAGCCACGGCTCACCCATTCGCTGCCGGTCCATCTGGCAGTCGCGGCAGGGCATCCCGCCGATGCCCTGCAACCGCAGTACCTCATGGATGCCCTGACCCGGCAGCTGAATATACAATCGCCTGCCGTTGCCGGTCGCACAGAATGGCATGTCGAGTCCATCCCGCCGGGACGCAGTGCAACGAATGCCGGACAGCCTCTCGTGCTGGTCTTCGCGACAGCGAATCTCGAGGGTGTCAGGCTGGCGTATATCGGCATCAAACAGCTTGCCGCGACAACTTCACATCGATTCGGAGTGCTGTTCGGCGGGAATTGCGACGCGAAGTACGCGCGCCGATGTCAGGAACGACTGGCCTCGGGCGCCGAACGGTTTCTTGGCATCCGTCTTCATGAGTTGGGGCATTTGTCGGCTCCCGGGCCGGAATTCAGTGCTGACCTGGCGCGTCTGGCAGGAGAGATTCACCGGCTTTGGGAAACGCATTCCACACATAACCACCTGGAGGTTACTCAGACATGACATTGCAAATTCACGCCGTCACGGAAATCGGCCCGGCTGACATGCGACGCCTGGTGATAGACAACCTGGGCGCACTGCTTGGGGAAGGAGCGAGGCTCGTCGAGAATATGCCGCACATCGATGGCTGCTGTCTCGCGACATCGGACAGGCATGACGGGCCGGTGCTGATCAGTTTCGACGCAGTCGATTCGCAGCAGGCCTTGCTTACCGGTCTGGCCTGGGTGGATCGGCTGGGAAGTGAAATGGCGGGGTTGTTTCTGCAGGATTATCGTCCACCCGCCGAGTTGCTGATGCTTGCGCCAGCAGCGCCTCCCGGGCAGATACTATTCAGCGGATCGTGCCCCTTCAGTTGGCGGCGTATCCAGGTGCTGTCCGTTAATGGCGAGTTGGGTATGGTGATTGCTCCGGTCGTTGAAGAAACCACCGCTGCAGCGCCCACTCACCTGGAGCGACGGCCCACGATCGTCGAATCGGTATTAAGCCCGGAAGAAGATCGGCACTTCAGCCAGTTGTAGCCCCTTATCTGAATTTCGCGTGCTTCCATCCCAGTAAATACCCGTCCAGTAACCAGTAACCTCCGCCTTTTTTGATGAGCATGATCTTTCTTGCATAATGATCGGGCCAGGATTCGTTGCTGAAGTTCTGTTCGCTCACCTCGACCAGGCCATTTTTGATATCCATGCCGGTGACCACGGCAACATGGCCGGTACCGTTGAACGCTTTTGCATAAATGAGCAAATCGCCCACTTCAGGAGGCTGTGTTGAACCATTCAAACGGGCTTCAAGCGGAATTTGCTTTTTTGTTTTCACGTCGGTCAGGTGGTCGACCTTGTTCCAGATGTCCGCCGCGATGTCGACATCGCCGTAGACTGCACCGGTGTTAACCAGCAACCAGCGACGAGCATACTCGACGCATTGCCATTTGATTCCGGTGTAGGTGCCGTTCCACTTGTTGGGTTCAAAGATCACGCAACCGGACTGGCAGTTGGAATAGGACGCAATTCCCCGCGGGGATTTACCCAGCATCTCGCCATAGGGTGATTTGCATTCGGTCCGGCATGCAACAGGCATTTCACTGTTCGCGCCTTCCGCGAGGACGATGCTAAAAGCAGGCGCGAGCAGGACAATGAAAAGTAGACTGTGTAATGTCCTCTCAGATACGCGCATCTTGTTCTCACCTGGCGTTGTTAACGAAGAATTATGAGTGAATGGTTCCTGATTAAGGCCCAAGCCCGATAAATAGCCACGGAATCACACGGAAGACACGAAAGAAGCGCCTGTATTCCGTGTTTTTCCGTGTGATTCCGTGGCCATAGGGGTGTGATCAGGTTTAACTTGGTGCTATTCAATTATGAGTAATAATTCGGGGGTCCTGCCAGACTTGGGGTTGTTCTACCCGGTAACTGTTCCAAGCGCCGCCTGAGGTGCCTCTTTACATGGCCCAGGCCAGCCTCTCGTCCGGTACCCGGTATCACCTTCTCCATGCAGTCGTGCGCCGGCGGGAAAGTTGGCGGTTCATCGCCCCCTCGCTGTGCGGCCCCCCTATCTCGTTGCATAGCACCACTATGCGCCTCGATATCGGAAAGCCCTGCGCTCGTTTTTCTGCCCTGATCGCAACGATCACCCAAGTCCGACAGGCTCCTAGAAAGTTATTTTCAACTGTGTATTCTGCGGGTGATCTACAACACCCAAACCATTATCCGGCCAGTCACTGTTACCCCTTGCTCTCATCTCATAGATCCAGTCGTATCCAAACCGGATTCGGCTCTGCTGCTTGCGTTTTTCCGGTCGCCATTCACTCTCATACTCCGGGGGTTTACGCCATCCACTGGCACTGCTGTAGACCTCATCTGTCAGCCGTGTCATCATAGCCCGGCAAAATTTCGAGCCGGGCGGCATTCTCAGCCAGGACGACGAGCGAAAACAACATCACTGACAGCCCGATAAACCACCGGCTGCCGATACCGGCCTCGGTCGCGGGACCCATTGCCAGGATCACTGCTTTGACTCCTTGCGCCACTGCAAGGACTGGAACCAGTGTTTGTGGGTAGCGGACAGCCACATATCCGCCTGCCGGGCGGTCACCCAGGAGTTGAGGAAATTCAGCCACTCCTGCTCCCCCTTTTTTATGCCAAATCCGGCCTTGTAGGGCATCAGTGGTTTTGCCAGTGGCAGATCCACCTTCTCCGGGTGTTCCAGCGCCAGAAATTCCGGTTGCGGCATGGAGGCCAGCCAGGCGTGGACTTCGCCGTTCAGAACAGCCTGCTGCGCCTCTTTTGTGGTATCAAATACTTTGATGGTGCTCTTGTTGAACAGGCGCGGTGCCAGCTCGTTGGCTGCTGTCTTCGAAATCACCGCTATGGTTATCGTTTTCTGATTCAGTTCTTCCAGTCGTTTGATGTCACGGGTCTTCCCGGTATTGGTCACCAGCGATAAGCCCGAATCAGCGTAGGGCTGGGAGAAAT
>CAVQCA010000078.1:0-13818 GCA_963710815.1 uncultured Gammaproteobacteria bacterium
ATGAGCCGCGCCCCAAAGGTCTGCACTACATGGGGGTGGCGGTTTCGGCTTGGGCGGCGGAGATTTTGGGCGGTGGCTGAGCCGGCAGTTCGAGCTGCAACCGCTCCAGCAGCAGCTTGAGCTCAGACTCCGGCTCGGTGTGGCGAGTCAACGTAATGGTTCGACCGTCGGTGGTCGGGATTTCGACGTCGATCATCTGCACGGCAGCGAACTTTTCGAGCACGCTGCGCGGCGTCAGCCCGGGCGCATGCGCTCGCAGTTGCCGGGCGAGCGTGACGTGCAGGCAGTAGGCCAGGAAGGCAATGAAGATGTGTGCTTCAATCCGCGCTTCTTTCTGGTGGTGGATCGGCCGGATCGAAAGGTCGCCTTTGAGATTCTTGAACGCTTCTTCGACCTGCGTGAGCTGGATGTAGTAACGCCACAGCTCGGCGGGATCACTGCCGGTGAGATTGGTGCGCAGCAGATAACGGCCTTCGCGCCGCCGGACCTGCCTGAGCTTGTCACGGTTGAGACGGTAGGTGAACGTTGGGTTTTGATCGTGGACCTGCACGTCGACGAGCCGCCAGCCGGAGGGATACTGGCTGCGCGCCGCGCCGAGCTTCATCAGCAGCTCTTTGTGCGTGAGCGTCATGCCCGCGAGCTGTTTGAGCCGCGCCCATAAACGCTTGAGCTGGCGGTTACGCATCGCGCGTTCCTTGGCGATGCGATCCGCGCTCTGGGCGAACACGTACAGCTCGCCGTCCTGCGGCAAGAGCTTGACCTGCACACCGGGCCGGGCGTCCTGCCAGGGCTTGAGCAACAAGTCCTTCTCCAGCTTCGACAAGCGGCCCTTGGGCGTGCCGACCAGGTAATGCACCGGCGGATCGGAGTGGCGCATCTCCTCGAGCGTCGCCTCCGTCGGGATACCGCGGTCCATGACCCAGACTCTGCGCGCCTTGCCGTACTGGCGTTCGATGCGCGCGAGAAAATCACGCAGCGTGGTACTGTCGGCGGTGTTGCCCGGCAGCACTTCGTAGGCCAGCGGCAAGCCTTCGGGCGTCACCACCAACGCGATGACCACTTGCACGCAATCGCTTCTGTGATCACGCGAGTAACCGTACTTGCGCTTGTCCTCGTCATCGAACGGCGGATTGGCTTCGAAGTACGTGCTCGTCAGGTCGTAAAGCAGCACGTCAAATTCGACGTTGAATAGATCGCGCCAGCGTTGCACCAGATGATCGAAGACCGCGGTCTTATGTTCCACCAAGCGATCGTGACAAGCGTAGAGCGTGTGGATGTCGGCCAAGCCGTCGTCGGCGCCGAGCAAATCACGCAACGCACTGTGCTCGAACCAGTGCCGGTGCAAGCGCCATTCGCTGCCTGGCGACAGCAGCCGATACGCCACCAGCACGAACAGCACCTGATCCCAGCGCGTGCCCTTGCGGCTCCTGGGCAGACGCTCGCGCCAGAATCGATCCAGTTCCAAGGCCTCCCACAGCTGCAGCGCGAGCCAGCACGACCCCCATACTCGCGGGCGGCACAGGCGCAGCTGCGACAGACACAGTCGCACCACCGACTCGTCCACCACACCTGCGTCGATCCGGTCTTCGGGAAACAACGCCAGCGAACGCGAGTGCTCGGTGCGCTCGTCAAACACCTCAACTGACTTGCGCCATGCCCGCTCCTGGGAGGAGTTGATTTCTCCGAGATATAACACGTGCCGTTGCAGCACGCGCCCGCCGGGCAGGCGGCGATTCTCGACGATGCTCCAGTACCGGTGCACCTTGCCATCTTTCCGCCGTGTGGTCGCGCGTAGAAACATGGTCACCCATTATCCGCACGCGCGCACCAAAGAAAACAAGCAAGGTCTTCACTACAGCCGCTTTTCAGGGCTTATCCACAGAACGCCCCCTGATTCTCAAGCAAATTATTTTTCGACACCCCCGATTTCGAGGCCGAATCCGCTAAGTTGGGCTAGGGGCACTGAACCTGATCGATAGCGGACAACACGAGGAGAGAACGTACATCTCGGTATCCGCCAAGAACCCGGCTGAACATTAGCCCATCAACTTAGTGGATTCGCCCTTTCAAAGCGGCTAATTCATTGATATAGGCAGGGCCCCAAAGGTCTGAACTACACGAGAGTGACAGTTTCGGCCTGGGCGGCGATGATTTTGGAAGGTGGCCGGGCCGGCTATGCAAGACGCAGCCATTCCTGCAGTAGCTTGAGTTCGGGCTCCGGTTCGGTGTAACGGGTTAACTGGATTGTTCGACCGTCGGTGGTCGGGATTTCGACGTCGATCATTTGCACGGCAGCGAACTTCTCCAGCACGCGGCGCGGGGTCAGACCTAGGGCATGGGGTCGTAGTTGCTGGGCCAACGTGACGTGCAGGTAGTAGGTCAGGAAGGCGATGAAGATGTGCGCCTCGATGCGTGGCTCGTTCTGGTGGTAGATCGGCCGGATGGCCAGATCGCCTTTGAGATTCTTGAACCCTTCCTCAACCTGCGTGAGCTGGATGTAGTAACTCCACAGCTCGGCAGGGTCGTGCCGGTGAGATTGGTGCGCAGCAGATAACGGCCGCACTTGCTTGAGCTTGTCGCGACTGAGCCGGTAAGTGAAGTGCGGGTGTTGATCGTGCACCTGGAGTTCAATCAGCCGCCAGCCAGGGCTTGAGCAGAAGGCCTTTTCCCAGACGCAACAAGCAGCCTTTGGGCGTGCCGACCAAGTAGTGCACCGGCGGGTCGGCGGCGCGCATCTGTGCGAGCGTCTGCTCCGTCGGGATACCGCGATCCATGACCCACACTCTTCGGGCCTTTCCGCACTGGCGTTCGATTCGATCGAGAAAATCACCCAGCGTGGTGCTGTCCGTGTTGCCCGGCAGCACATCGTAGGCCAGCGGCAAGTCCTTCGGGTGTCACCACCAGGGCGATGACCACATGGACGCGGTCACTGCGGTGATCGCATGAGTAACCATAGCGGCGATTACCCGAGCGGGCGACACAAGCGCAGACGCAACAGTCACAGTCGCACATCGACTCGTCCACCAAGCTCTCGTCTATCCGGTCTTAGGGAAACAGTGACAGCGAACGCAATTGCTCAGTGCGCTCATCGAATATCTCGACCGACTTGCGCCACGCCCGCCCCTGCGAGTAATTGATTTCTCCGAGATACAGCAGGTGCCGTTGCAGAACACGGTCACCGGGCAGGCGCCGATTTTCAACAATACTCAAGACCGGTGCACCTTGCCATCTTTGCGCCGTGTGGTGGCACGTAGAAACATGGCTACCCATTATCCGCACGCGCGCTGTAATGAAAACATGCAGGGTGTTCACTATAGTAGATTCTCAGGGCATATCCACAGCACGCCCTCTCATTTTCAAGCAGAACTTTTTGCGCCTTGCGCGAAATCGACGGCGAATCCGCTATGGTGGATTAGCTGATGTATCCCGAGGTGATCGGGTAGCGGCGGTCACGCCCGAACGCTCGCCGGGAAATGCGGATGCCAGGCGGCGCCTGGCGGCGCTTGTATTCATTGCGGTCCACCATGCGCACCACCCGTGAGACCACCCCGGCATCGAATCCCTCGGCGACGATCTGCTCGATGCTCCTGTCCTGCTCGATGTAGCGCTCCAGGATCGGATCGAGCACCTCATAGGGCGGCAGGCTGTCCTGATCCTTCTGATCCGGCGCCAGTTCGGCCGACGGCGCCCGCTCGAGGACCCGCCGGGGAATGACGCTGCCCAGGCTGTTGCGGTAGTCCGCCAGCCGGTAGACCAGCAGCTTCGGCACGTCCTTGATCGGCGCAAAGCCGCCGGCCATGTCGCCGTAGAGGGTCGCATAACCCACGGACATCTCGCTCTTGTTGCCGGTGGTCAGCACGATCCTGCCGTTCTTGTTGGACAACGCCATCAGCATGACACCCCGGCAGCGCGCCTGGATGTTCTCCTCGGTGGTGTCCGCCGGCAGCCCCGCGAAGCTCTCCGCCAGGGCATCCAGGAAGGCGTCGAAGACCGGCTCGATGGAAATCTCGTGATACGTCGACGCCCAGGGCCTGCGCCTCGGCGCGCGCATCCTCGAGGCTGATGTCGGCGGTGTAACGCGAGGGCATCATCACCGCCTCGACCTTGTCGGGCCCCAGGGCATCCACGGCGAGGGCCAGTGTCAGCGCCGAGTCGATACCGCCGGAAAGACCGATCACCGCGCCCTCGAAGTGGTTCTTGTGAATATAGTCCCGTACACCGAGCCGCAGCACCTGGTAGACGGCCTCGGTGCTATCCAGGTGCGGAACACACTCGCCGGGTACCGGCAACACGCCGTCGGGGCCTTCCTCGAAATCGACCGGTAACAGGATCTCCTCGCAAGCCGGCGCCCGGTGGGTGACCTCGCCCCGGGCATTCACCACCACCGAGCCGCCGTCGAATACCAGCTCGTCCTGCCCGCCGACCAGGTTGACATAGACCACGGGGATGCCCGTTTCCCGGGTACGCTGCTTCAGCAGCACCTCGCGCTCCCTGCCCTTGCCCGCATGAAAGGGGGATGCGTTCAGATTGATGAGCAGACGCGCGCCGGCTGCGGGATGCCTGCAGGGCCGGGGCGGCCGACCAGACGTCCTCACAAATGGTGATCCCCGCGGGGATGCCATCCAGACTCACGATGCAGGGGGAATCACCCGGCGTAAAATACCGTTTCTCGTCGAACACGCTGTAATTGGGCAGCTGCTGCTTGTGGTAAGCGGCGATGACCCTGCCATCCCGGATGACAGAGGCGGCGTTGTACAGTAGCCCGTCATGGCGCAAGGGATGTCCGACAATGGCAGTTACCTGCGCGATCTCGCCTGTCAGGCGCGCCATGGCCTCATCGATGTCATCGAGAAAGTGCGCGCGGAACAGCAGATCTTCCGGCGGATAACCGCTGAGGGCAAGCTCCGGGAATACCACGACATCCGCGTCGAGCTCAGTCCGGGCGCGGCGGCAGGCGGCAAGAATCCTGTCGGCATTGCCCTGGATATCGCCGACCAGAAAGTCGAGCTGGGCCATGACGAGGCGCAGACGATCGGGTGATGGGTGCGTTCCCGGAGGCACGAGATTAATACTAAAAATATTAAGGCGTTATCAGCGCTTCAGTGCGGCTTCCATGCCCGCCCCGATCTCGGCCGGGGAGCGCACCACCGTGACTCCGGCGGCCTCCAGTGCGGCGATCTTCGCCTCGGCAGTTCCGCTGCCGCCGCTGATGATGGCGCCGGCATGCCCCATGCGCTTGCCGGCGGGGGCGGTCACGCCGGCGATATAGGCGGCCACCGGCTTGCTGACATGCGCTTTTATATATTCCGCCGCGCGCTCCTCGTCGTTGCCACCGATCTCGCCGATCAGGACGATCCCGCGGGTCCGTGTATCGGCCTCGAACAACGCGAGGCATTCAACAAATCCCAGTCCGTGAACGGGATCGCCGCCGATGCCGATGCAGGTGCTTTGTCCGAGACCTTTTTGGGTGGTCTGGAACACGGCTTCATAGGTCAATGTCCCGGAGCGCGAGATGATGCCGATATCGCCCGGCAGATGAATGTTACCGGGCATGATACCGATCTTGCAGGCGCCCGGTGTGATGATGCCCGGGCAGTTCGGTCCGATCAGTTGTGATGCCGAGCCCGACAATACGGCCTTGACACGCAGCATGTCGAGCACCGGAATGCCCTCGGTGATGCAGACGATGAGCGCGATGCCGGCCGCGGCGGCCTCCAGGATGGCATCGGCCGCGAAGGCTGCCGGCACGTAGATCATGCTGGCATCCGCGCCGGTCACGGCCACGGCCTCGCGCACGGTATCGAAGACCGGCAGCTCCAGGTGTGTCTGCCCCCCCTTGCCGGGCGTCACACCGCCGACCAGGCGGGTGCCATAGGCCAGCGCCTGACGGGAGTGAAAAGTTCCCTGCGCCCCGGTAAATCCCTGGCAGATCACCCGGGTGTTTTCATCGATCAGGACACTCATCGGCCAATCATCCGCATCAGTCTTGCCGCGGGTAGGCCGCGGCCACCGCCTTCAGGGCCGCATCGGTCAAATCCCCGGCGGTCTGCACGGCGAGACCGGATTGTGAAATCAGGGCCAGCCCTTCCGTGGCATTTGTCCCTTCCAGTCGCACCACTACGGGTACGGTCACCGCGACCTCCTCGATTGCCTGCAGGATGCCTTCGGCGATCAGGTCGCAACGCACGATCCCGCCGAAGATATTCACCAGGATCGCGCGGACTCCGCTGTCGGCCAGTATCAGCTTGAAGGCCTCCGCCACACGCTCGGCCGTTGCGCCGCCGCCAACATCGAGGAAATTGGCGGGTTCACCTCCGTGGAGCTTGATGAGGTCCATGGTGGCCATGGCCAGACCGGCGCCGTTGACCATACAGGCGATATCGCCTTCCAGTGCGATATAGTTCAGGCCGTGCGCCCGGGCGGTATGCTCGCGCGCATCCTCCTGGCCGGCATCCATCAAATCCGCGAGTTCCTTGTGTCGGAACAGGGCATTGTCATCCAGGTCCAGTTTTGCATCGAGCGCCAGCAACTCACCGGCCGTGGTGACGACCAGGGGGTTGATTTCAAGCAGACTGGCATCGCATTCCTGAGCCAGCCGGAAGGCCGCGGACAGCAGGCCGGTAAAGGCGCCGACCTGCCTGCCCTTGAGGCTCAGTCCGAATGCGAGGTTGCGGCACTGGTACGACTGCAGCCCCGCCGCCGGAATGATCGCCTCGGTCAGGATGGCGTCCGGATCCCGCGCCGCCACCGTCTCGATGTCCATGCCTCCGGCCGCCGAGGCCATGACCACGAGGCGTTCCCGAGCTCGATCGACCGTTATGCCGAGGTAATACTCCCGGGCCAGGTCGACGGTTTCCTCGACCAGTACGGAATTGACCGGCAGACCGGCCGGGCCGGTTTGCGGGGTTATCAGTCGGGTGCCGAGCATCGCGTCGACCGTTGCTTCCAGTTCACCCCGCCCGGTCACCCGCTTCACGCCTCCGGCCTTGCCGCGGCCGCCGGCATGCACCTGCGCCTTGACGACCCACGCATCACCGCCAAGGGTGGAGGCAATCCCGGCGGCGTCGGCCGATGAATCCACCATGGTGCCCAGGGGGACCGGGATACCGTAGGTTGAAAACAAGCGTTTCGCCTGGTATTCGTGCAGGTGCATACTATTCAATATTCCAGATCATGGATCGGAGTATAAAGGAAACCGCGCCACGGTTACGACCATCCGCCGGTACACGCACTGGGGACCTGACACACATATGCCCGGCCGATCACTGCTTATTCTGATACTCATCGTCATCGTCGTGCTGGCGTTCAGGCGTCTGAAAGAATCCGCTTCCCGGCAGGATACGAGGAAGAAAACCAGGACCAGGACCGGCCAAATGGTGCAATGCGCCGCATGCGGCCTGTACCTGCCTGAACGGGAAGCCATCCACCATCAGGGAAAATATTACTGCTCAACGTCCCATCGCGACGGACACGCTCCCTGACGCGCGCAATCCTGGCTACGATCCAGAGACATTTACAGTAAACTCACGCCATGGATGCGTTACCCGAGGACAGCGGCGAGACAGGGAAAGGGCGCGATTCCCTGACCTGGAAGCCGCTGCGGCTCCTGAGCTTTTACCGGCTGATCCTCGCCGGCATGCTGCTGACGCTCTACCTTGGACTCGAGAACAATTCCACGCTGGGCGAAACCAACCCCGCGCTATATACGCTCACATGCCTGTTCTATGTCGGATTCAGCCTTGTTGCGGGTTTCACGGCGAGGCTCCGCCGTCCCGGCTTTGAGCTGCAAACCATACTGCAGATACTGGTCGATATCGCCGCTATCACCCTACTGATACACGCCAGCGGCGGGCCGGCCAGCGGGCTGGGTATCCTGCTGATCATCACCGTGGCGACCGGCAGCCTGCTGATGCCAGGACGCATGGCCTTTCTGTTCGCGGCCGTAGCCACCATGGCGCTCCTCGGCGAACAGATCTACAGCGCGTTGTTTGCCGGGCAGCCCCGGGACAGCGGCTATACCCAGTCGGGACTGCTGGGGGCCGCCCTGTTTGCCACCGCGGGGCTGACGTATCTCATGGCGCGCCGGATCCATGCGAGCGAGGCGCTGGCGCGTCGCCGCGGCCTCGACATCGCCAACCTGGCCAAACTCAACAACCACATCGTGCAACGCCTGCAAGCCGGCATTCTGGTCACCGACCACCGGGATGGCATACGTCTGATCAACAATACCGCCCGTAAACTCCTGGGAATCCCGAGAGACGGTGAGGGACGTGCGCTGGCGGAAATGTCGCCCGCGCTTTATGAAAGGCTGATGCAGTGGCGGAGCCACCCCGACAAGGAATCCGGGTTGCTGAAATCCGCAACGGACGGCGCCAGCATCCTGCCACAGTTCACGTTGCTGGGAACCGCGGATGGTATCGGGTCCCTTATCTTTCTGGAAGACACCGCCGCCATGGCGCGGCAGGCCCAGCAGATGAAGCTGGCATCGCTGGGACGCCTGACCGCCAGCATCGCCCACGAAATCAGGAATCCCCTCGGCGCCATCAGTCACGCCGCCCAGCTGCTGAACGAATCGGATGTCCTCGGCCCCGAGGATCATCGACTCATGGCGATCATCAGTGAACATACCCGGCGCGTCAACACCGTGGTGCAGAATGTACTCCAGCTGTCACGACCGGGAACTTCCGCTCCACAGCGGATTGCCCTGCTGCCGTGGCTGGAAAGATTCAGGGATGAACTCATCCAGAGCGGGCATTGCAAGGCGGGACAGATAGCCGTCACGGTCAGGCCCAGGGGTGTCGAGGTTTATATGGATCCGAGCCAGTTGCACCAGGTAGTGTGGAATCTGTGTCACAATGCCCTGAACCACGCGAGACCAGTAAACATGGTGCCCGTGAAACTGAGGCTTGTGTGTATCCTGAAAGACGGCGGACAGGCACCGCATCTCGATATCATCGACAACGGGACCGGCATTAAACCGGAGATGGCGGAACAGATATTCGAACCCTTCTATACAACCAAGAGTGGCGGGACCGGCCTGGGCCTGTATATCGCCCGGGAAATCTGCGAAGGCAACCAGGCGCGCCTGGTGTATCAGGCGACCCCCGAGGGCGGTGGCTGCTTCCGCATCACCTTTCCCTACAGGCAAGGTCTTCCGGTTCCCGCCTTCGGATGATTTGACCACTACGCTTATGAACACCCACTTCGCGCTGGTTGTCGATGATGAGCCCGATATTCGCGAACTGCTCGTGCTGACCCTCGGACGCATGCATATCGAGACACGTTGCGCCGCCGACCTGAAGGAGGCGCGCGCCTTGCTGGCGACTGAGCGCTTCGATGTCTGCCTCACCGACATGCGCCTTCCCGACGGCAACGGCATCGACCTGGTGCGTCATATACAGCAGCAGGAGCTGAATATTCCGATCGCGGTCATCACCGCCTACGGCAATATGGAATCGGCCGTCGAAGCGCTCAAGGCAGGCGCCTTCGATTTCGTGTCCAAGCCGGTCGACCTGCAGGTGTTGCGCAACCTGATCGGAAGCGTACTGAAACTGACGGGCGACTACCCGGGGCGTGATCGTCGCAGCCGTGACACCCTGCTGGGCGAGTCAGAGATCATGCGCGACATCCGCTCCACGGTGGTAAAGCTCTCCCGCAGCCAGGCGCCGGTCTATATCAGCGGCGACTCCGGGACGGGCAAGGAGCTGGTAGCGCGGCTGATCCATACCAAGGGACCACGCGCCGACGGCCCGTTCGTACCCGTCAACTGCGGCGCCATACCCACCGAACTTATGGAAAGCGAGTTCTTCGGACACAAGAAAGGCAGTTTCACCGGGGCGTTCAGCGACAAGGACGGCCTGTTCCAGATCGCCGCGGGCGGCACCCTGTTTCTGGATGAAATTGCGGAACTCCCGCTGCACATGCAGGTCAAGCTGCTGCGCGCCATCCAGGAAAAGGCCGTGCGTCCGGTCGGGGCCCAGCAGGAGATACCGACGGATGTTCGCATCCTGTCGGCCACCCATAAGAATCTCGGTCTACTGGTGGAGAACGGCCAGTTCCGGCAGGATCTCTATTACCGTTTGAACGTCATCCAGCTGCAGGTGCCAGCGCTGCGGGAGCGCCGCGAGGACATCCCGATGCTCGCGGAGCACTTCATGAAGCAACTGGCCCGACGCAACGGTCACGTGGTGTTCGGGATTGCCGATGACGCCCTGCAGGCGCTGTCGAATTACCCGTTCCCGGGCAATGTCCGGGAACTGGAAAATATCCTCGAACGGGCCACTACCCTGTGCGAGGGCACGGTGGTCTCTTCCAGCGATCTGCAATTGCCGGAGATGCCGGCGGGTGACGACGACTCGATGGAGGAATCCGCCCGGGAACTGGAACCCGGGGCGCTGCCGCTCGATACGTTCATGGACACGATCGAGAAAGAGGCCCTGATCAAGGCGCTGGAACAAACACGTTACAATAAGACTGCCGCCGCCAGGCTGCTTGGCCTCAGCTTTCGGGCGCTACGCTATCGTCTGAAGAAGCTTGGCCTGGAGTGACCGCGACAAGCCCCACCGGCGGCTCAGAATCCCATGGCGAGGAAACACGGGTGACGTAATACGTCACATTGTGACGTGATCTGCAGATTGGGCCCAGGCAGGGGCCGCAATACAAGGGGTCCTGAATTCGTTCCTGCTTTGTCATCCAATCCACCCCCGAGCGCCATTGATATTTATCTCATTGTTTATTATACAAATTTATCAACGCCACTTCGATTCAAGACAAAATTTCCAGCTCCGTCAGAAAACTGGCATGGAATCTGTATTCGATTAAGGCAGCCAAAGAATCCGGGCATCCGCCCGATAGCAAGGCTGAACAGGGAGGCTCGTTGTCGGGCTACCAGACAGGATGTAACTCCAGTTCAACAAACACGAGGGCATTACCATGAAAAAGCAACAGGGCTTTACACTGATCGAACTGATGATCGTGGTCGCAATTATCGGCATTCTGGCCGCCATCGCGATCCCGGCCTATCAGGATTATATGATCCGCTCCAAGATATCTGAAGGTCTGAACTTGGCCGCTGCCGCCAAGCTGGCCGTGGCCGAGTCTTATGACAGCACTGGTCGCTTCATGAATGGAACCAATACCAGCTATGGCTTGCCAACGGCTAGTAGTATCGCTGGTACCTATGTTACCAGTATTGGTGTCACAACCGGCACCGGCGTAATTACTATTACGTACGATAATCTAACAGACCAAGACGTGGACGGTCAAGACGAATTATGCTAACGCCGACCGCCAGAGAAGGCTCCATGACATGGACATGTCATCCGCCATTGCTCCAAAATACCTGCCCGCCAATTGCCGCTAGTAGTTTGACAGCTATAGGAAACGCCCCGGCAACGGGGCGTTTTTCTGGCACTACGTTTTCTTCGCTGCCATTACTACGTTTCATTTTTTAATGACGGCAGCCAGAGTTTCTAACTAACGACGTCTAGCGCCGATCTGTACAACAGAAGTCAAGGGCTACCCTGTACCAAATCCGCGATCAAAATCAGTGCAAACTGGTAGCGCCGCAGGAATATAATCAGCGCATGGTCAAATTACCACCCAATTCCGCGGCTATTTTATTCTTCGTGCTGATAGGTGCGCTGACTGCCGACCATTTACCTTCCAGGCCTCGCTGGCGACTACATGTTCGATGACCTGCCGAACCTGTTAACCAACGAACGCCTGCAACTTGATTCCCTCGACATGATGTCGCTAGAACGCGCCGCATTTTCCTCCGGCGCAGGTATACTGCGCCGGCCGGTCAGCATGGCGAGCTTTGCACTGAACCGCTATTTCTTCGGAATCGCACCGTATTCCTACAAAGTGGTCAACCTCGTCATTCATTTGCTAACCGGACTAGGCCTGTTCCTGTTCAGCCGGTTGCTACTGCGAGCTTACCGGTCTGCTGCAAGCCTGATTTGCCCGAGGCGGCAGAAGTCTGGCTGCCGGTCGTGATCAGCGGATTGTGGCTGGTACACCCCCTGAACCTGACTTCGGTACTTTACATCGTCCAGCGCATGACCAGTCTCGCAACGCTGTTCATGGTGTGGGGCCTGTGCCTGTACGTTGCCGGCAGACTTCGTATGCTTGACAACCAGCGAGGCCTGCCATTGATCCTGACCGGTTTGCTAGCCTTCGGCACACTGGCGGTTTTCAGCAAAGAAAACGGGGCTCTGCTGCCACTGTATATGCTAGTCGTGGAGATGACGCTGTTCCGTTTCAAGAGCAGTAACGGACAATCCGACAGACTGGTTATTACCTTCTTTCTTGCAACCGTCGCATTACCGGCTTGCCTGTTGTTGGCTGTATCTCGCGATCCATCCCGCCGCCATTCTTGGTGGCTACAATGGCCGGGACTTTACCCTGACAGAGCGTCTGCTCACCGAGCCGCGGGTGCTGGTGTTTTACCTGAAAGAGATCATCCTACCCTCGATCACCGAACTGGGCCTGTATCACGATGACATTGTCATCTCGCACGGCCTCCTTGATCCGCCCACCACACTCTACTCACTTGTTATGCTTTCGGGACTGCTGTTCTCGGCCCTGCTGCTGATGAAGAAACTCCCGCTGATCAGTCTCGGCATCCTCTGGTTTTTCGCTGGTCATGTGCTCGAATCGACTATATACCCTCTGGAGATTGCCCATGAACACCGGAATTACCTGGCCGATTACGGCATCCTTCTAGCCGCCAACATGGCGGTTACACAAGCGCCCTTGCGACGGTTGGCTCCACTAATCCGAACTACCTTCCCACTGCTTTTCCTGTTTCTGTTTTCTTTCACGACATGGCTGCGGGCCAATCAATGGTCCGACAATATCAACCAGGCCATCTACGAGGCGAGGCACCACCCTGAATCCTTTCGCGCTGTCTTTGCGGCGGGCCGTATTTATGCCCGCTTGGCGATTCATGGTCAGCCCGGCAGCGAGGAAAAGGCCTATGCCTACATTGACCGGGCCGGCAAGCTGGACCAGGTCAGCATCATGTCAGAAGTAACCCAGATCAAACTCAGCTATATCCTGGGGAATCCGGTGAAAAACGTCTGGTTTGAGGCCATACGTCATAAACTTGACAATAACCCGCTAACGGCATCCGACATCATAGCCCTGCGGGAACTGGCGAACTGCATCGGTAACAAGTGCGATGTTCCTCCCGAGACCATGGAGTCGATATTCGCTTCAGCTTTCAAGCACGAGAATGCACAATTACTCAGTCTTTACGGATATTACACAATCAATAAACGTGGAAATTTCCCCAAGGGATTGGCTCTGTTTAACCGCGCGGTAAAACTCAGTCCGCATGAACCCCAGCTCTGGATCAACCTCATCAATCTGCTGATAGTCATGCAAAAGCCCGATGAAGCGGAGGCGAAGCTGAGGCTCTTCATGGCAGCCGACACCTATGGCGGTAGCGAGGAGGATTATCGCGGCTTGCAGGAATCCATCGATGAGCTGCGCAAGACGCAATCCTTTTCCACAAAGATCAGTACTTCGGGGGAGAGTTAATTTATGGCGCATGGCATCAGCATCATCCTACCGGCAAAAAACGAGGCTGACAGCCTGAGAATCATGTTACCTAAACTGCGCCAGCATTACCCGGAGGAAGAAATCATCGTCGTGAATGATGGCTCGACCGATAATACGGTTGAAATTTGCAAACAGTACAAAGTAGGTGTTGTCTCACATGTATATTCCATGGGCAACGGCGCAGCCATAAAGACAGGTGCGCGTAACGCATCAGGTGATATCCTGGTTTTCATGGATGCGGATGGCCAGCAT
>CAVQCA010000079.1:0-8349 GCA_963710815.1 uncultured Gammaproteobacteria bacterium
GGCAACTGCAGCTCAGTCCGTGGTTTGCCTCTGCCGCGATCGGTACGGTCATCCCGATTTACGAGGGCGGAGCCCTGCGCGCCAAGGTAAAGATCGCTACCGCACAGCAGGCGCAGGCCGTGGCCAACTATGGCAGCGTTTTATTGAATGCGTTCAAGGAAGTCGAGGACGTGCTCGCCAGCGAGCAGATACTGGAGAAGCGCCTCGGGTATGAGCAGCGCGCGCTTGTGGATCGCACTACGGCCGTGCAGATCGCCACCGTGCAGTATCAGGCGGGGGAGGAGAGACCTGCTGTGGGTGGAACAGTTACAGACAGATCAGCTCGCCGTGGAATCGAACGTCATCCAGTTGCGCAACGCGCAGATTGCCAACCGCATCCAGCTGCATCTCGCGCTCGGCGGCGGCTTCGACGCAGCGCCCTCGGTGGCCGAACTGGCGGATGGCAAATGATTGTGCCCTCGATTGATGGCGCGCGAGTTATCGCGAGTCCATAATAGCACCGGGTCCACCGCCGGTTTTACTCAATCCGTGGCTTGCCTCGGCGGCAATTGGTATGATCCTGCCGATCTATGAAGGCGGTGCCCTGCGTGCACAGGTAAAGATCGCCACGGCCCAGCAGGCGCAGGCGGTGTCCAAGTATGGCAGCGTGGTGCTGAAGGCGTTCAAGGAAGTCGAGGATGCCATCGCCAGCGAACAGACGTTGGAGAAGCGCCTGCAGTATGAACAGCGGGCGCTTGTGGACAGCACTAGGGCCGTGCAGCTTGCCACCGTGCAGTATCAGGCGGGGAAGAGGGACCTGCTGTGGGTGGAACAGTTGCAGACGGATCAGCTCGCCGTGGAAGAGAACGTCATCCAGTTGCGCAACGAAAAGATCGCCAACCGCATCCAGCTTCATCTCGCGCTCGGCGGCAGCTTCGACGCCTCCTCTCCGGTGGCTGGACTGGCGGATGGAATAAGTGTGCCTGTGGAAGAATTGCGCACAGGCTGACGCGAGGTCACCGTAACGCCATGTCCACCGTTTATATGTACTGGTCAACGCTCAGGAAATGACAATGAAGGAGAACTGTTATGTCTGCAACTGACGAAGCGATTTATCATCCCTGCGGGACACCGTTTTCGGTGAGCTGAAAAAGAAGTGGGGCTGGCTGCTGGCGCTTGGGATATTGCTCATCGCGCTCGGAACGCTGGGACTCTGGATGAGCTTCGCCATGACGCTGGCCACCGTCATGCTGTTCGGGGCGTTGCTTATGGTGGGCGGCGTGTTCCAGTTACTCAACGCCTTCCAGCTGAAGGGCTGGAAGAGCGTGCTCTGGCACGTATTGATCGCCCTGCTGTACATCGCCGCCGGCCTCGTGATCTTCACCGACCCGGTGTTCGCCTCCCTCGCTGAGTGGTATTGTGATCCGGGCGTGGTCGGGTCCGGAGCTGGCGTCTCAATCCCGGCCTGGTCACCTGATACTATGGAATTCCGTAGCTAACCCCTATATCGTGTTGTCGGTTCGGACACCTATCTCGACTTGGGAGACATCCATGAAAGACATCATGCAACTGGCGGAGCAGAATATCCTGGAATACAAATCCCGCCAAAAGCACATCGACACGCTCCTCGAGCAAGCACATAAAAGTATCGGCGAAGGACCCGAGCACTCCGAGGCCAGGGACCAGTTGGCGGAGCTCAAAAAGCACCGCGACAAACTGGTCGATCACCTTGACGATCTCAAGCGCAGAAAACCTGACGAATGGCCAGAGGAAGAGCTGGAACAATCCGGTCCTTTAATGATCTGGGACGAAGTTGCGCACCAGATAGAGAAACTGGTGGAACATTTTGAAAAATAGACTTCCTCAGGGCCGGATGGTTAATGCCCGGCCACTGCTAATGTCCCATAGATTCCCTCTACCACCGGGAGCACCCAAACAGAGGGCATAAGCAGGCGAACCGGTGCCTCAGCTGCTGCAGAGCGCCTTCATCTTCTGGTAGTCAACCGTGGCCTCCTGTTCGGTGCTCGCATTGAGCATGTCTTCCTTGGCAGCGGCACAATCACCCGCCGCCCGCTGCTCCGCAGCGTGGGCCTGCGGGTAGGTCGCCTCGGGCGTCGATGTATTGCACATCTGTGGATCCACGCGGCGCAGGTTGGCGTGCTTGCCCTGTTCCACTGCCACACAGTCTCCCGCAACGAGGTTGTGCGCTTCCGAGACGATCGACACGGTGTTGCCGTTGACCAGATGGATGGTGTACTGCTCGGCTTTCCCGGCCCGCTCCTTGGCAACCAGCGCGCCCAACAGCGCGCCGCCCACCGCGGCGAGCGCCTGGGTGCCAGCGGAGTAATGCATGGTGGCCAGGGCGCCGATCCCGCCACCCAGCAGCACGCCGGAACCGTAGTGCGCCTTCAACTGGACCTCCTGGACCTGCTCGATGGTCCCGTACTCGATGGCAATGAGACTATTGACACCCGAACCGGTGAAGGGGGTGGTACCGGCACAGCCCGTCAGCAGTGCCAGGCCGGCGAGCGAGGAAGCGGATTTCGTGGACATCCCGGGTACTCCGTTTGGATTGAGGAGTGAAAGATACCGCAAGGATCCGTGCGTTCGCCAGCTCGACTGCTTCCGCCCGTGGGAGCCGGGATGCCTGCATCGCTACTGGAACGGCGACCTGACATCGTCGCGGCCGAGCGCCGGGTGCTGGCGGCGTTTCGGCAGCAGGAGGCGGCGCGGCTCGCATTGCTGCCGGATTTCTCGATCTCGCTCATCGGCGAGCGCCTTAGCGATCATCTGCTCAGGCAACTGCAGCTCAGTCCGTGGGTTGCCTCCGCCGCGATCGGTACGGTCATCCCGATCTACGAGGGCGGAGCCCTGCGCGCCCGGGTAAAGATCGCTACCGCACAGCAGGCGCATGCCGTGGCCAGCTATGGCAGCGTTTTATTGAATGCGTTCAAGGAAGTCGAGAATGATTGTGCCCTCGATTGATGGCACGCGAGTTATCGCGAGTCCATAATAGCACCGAGTCCACCGCCGGTTTTATATGTACTGGTCAACGCTACATGGGAAATGACAATGAAGGAGAACTGTTATGTCTGCAACTGACGAAGCGACTTTATCATCCCTGCGGGATACCGTTTTCGGTGAGCTGAAAAAGAAGTGGGGCTGGCTGCTGGCGCTTGGGATATTGCTCATCGCGCTCGGAACGCTGGGACTCTGGATGAGCTTCGCCATGACGCTGGCCACCGTCATGCTGTTCGGGGCGTTGCTTATGGTGGGCGGCGTGTTCCAGTTACTCAACGCCTTCCAGCTGAAGGGCTGGAAGAGCGTGCTCTGGCACGTATTGATCGCCCTGCTGTACATCGCCGCCGGCCTCGTGATCTTCACCGACCCGGTGTTCGCCTCCCTGAGCCTGACGATGGCACTGGCCTGGATCCTGATTGCGGTCGGGATATTGCGCATCCTCATGGCCTTTCAGTTGCGCCCGGCGAGCGGGTGGGGCTGGCCGCTGGTTTCGGGGGTGATCTCCATCCTGCTGGGCGCGATGATCCTGGCGCAGTGGCCGACCTCGGGCTTCTGGGTGATCGGTCTGTTTGTTGCCATCGAGATGATCGTGAACGGCTGGTCGTCGGTGTTTATTGCACTGGCCGCACGCAAGGCGGCGAAAGCGGAACCGGCGTGAACGATGGTGATGTCTTCAGGGTAACGCATGGAGCAGTTACCGGGTAAATCAACCCTGAGTCCGACAGATTCCTGGAGGTTTCCACCAATGTCGTCCACTAACGAAGGCAAACTCGGCACCTTCTCCACCCTGTCGATCGGCATCGGCGGCATGGTGGGCGGCGGCATCTTCGCCGTCACGGGGCTCACGGTGGACGTCACCAAAGGCGCCGCGCCCATCGCCTTCCTGATTGCCGGGGTCGTGGCGCTGCTGACCAGTTACTCCTATCTCAAGCTGACGCTGCGCTTCCCCGGAGAAGGCGGCACGGTCGAGTTCCTGAACCGCGCCTTCGGCGGCGGCATCGTGACCGGGGCCGCCAATATCCTGTTGCTGCTCAGCTACGTGGTGCTGCTCGCGGTCTATGCCTACGCCTTCGGCAGCTATGGCGCGGGTTTTTTCCCCGAGCAGGACAGGGGCTTCTGGCTTCACGTCCTGATCAGCGCCGTGATCGTCGGCCTGGTCGTCGTCAATGTCTTCGGCGCATCGACCTGGTGGTGCGTTCGGAGAACTTCTTCAACGCGGTCAAGATGCTGCTGCTGGCCGCCTTTGTCGTGGGCGGGCTGCTCACGCCCATGGAGTGGAGCCGGCTCGGACCCGGGAACTTCGTGACGCCGCTGGGTCTGGTCGCCGGGGCCATGCTCATTTTTCTGAACTACGAGGGTTTCGAGCTGATCGCCAATGCCTCCGCGGATGTCGCCGACCCGAAGCGCTCGCTGCCGATTGCCTATATCGGCGGGGTGCTCATCGTCATCGCCATCTATGTGCTGATCGTGATGGTGGTGGTCGGACACCTGGGGTTCGCGGAGGTGGCGAAGGTCAGCGATCATGTCCTGTCGGTGGCGGCCGAGGATATCATGGGCCGGGTCGGGTATATCGCCATCGTGATTGCGGCCTTGATGGCTACGAGTTCGGCGATCAACGCCACCTTCTACGGTACCGGGCGCCTGGCCTACATCATCGCGCGCAGCGGTGAGCTTCCCAGGGAACTGGAACGGACCATGCGTGGTCAACATCTTGAAGGTACGCTGGTTACCGCAGCCCTTGCCCTCGTGATCGCGAACGTCGTTCCCCTTGAAGCGATCGCCACCATGGGCAGTGCGGGTTTTCTGCTGCTGTTCATGGCGGTCAATATCGCCGCTGTGCGCCTGGCCCGGGACACGGGCGGTCGTGCGTGGATCTCCGCACTGGCGGCCCTGAGCACCGCCGTCGCACTGGTGGTGCTGTGCGTCGAGGTCGACGAGAATCCGGCGACCCGGCACCATCTCTGGATCCTGCTGGGCATGATTCTGGTAGCGTTCGGGATCGAGGTCGCCTATCGAGGTATCACGGGGCGACGAATTCATCTGGTCAGGACTGCACCCTGATCCTGGGCTTCAATGGCACTTAAATAACGCATGGCATCCCGAAGGATGTCCACATGGCCACGGAAGCACACGGAAGCACACGGAATATACGCTCTTTTTTACGTGTCTTCCGTGTGCTTCCGTGGCTATTTATCACGCTTGGGGCTTAACTGTGTGCCATTCATGTCGGGCTTCTTTAACGATACAGTCAGATGAGAAGAAACCCGCCAGCAGTCGAGCCGGGTAAGGGGCTTTGCACAGGGGGTTACCGGGTATGGGCGGATATCGCGACTGGCCATGTGTTGCTGTCAGTATTTGACAAATTTGTGTCTTAATCTGTCAATTCCACCAAGGGGAACCATGGTTATATTGCATCTCGACTGCGTCAGCGGTCTTACCCTGCGAGTTGTTCGAACCCACATCTGGAGATGATCAATGAAAACCGCCACACCGATTATGATTCTGCTCGCGTTGCTGGCCGGCTGCGCCGCACAAGC
Organism: uncultured Gammaproteobacteria bacterium; assembly: GCA_963710815.1. Classification (GTDB taxonomy): domain Bacteria; phylum Pseudomonadota; class Gammaproteobacteria; order UBA9214; family UBA9214; genus CAVQCA01. Next base: position 5,538 of record CAVQCA010000079.1, read on the forward strand.
GCCGGCGCCGGAGAAGCAAGTACAGGCAAGCCTGGGCCAGGCGATCGACTGCAGCACTGCACCGGCTGATATCAAGACCCTGGAAAGCGAGAAAGCCCGCACGGCCCAAAGGATTGAAGACGGCGCCAGCTCGATTATTCCGATAGGTGCCGTGGCGCACCTGCTGGGGGGTAGCGAGAGAGAGAGCTTTGAGATCGGCACCGGCGAATACAACCGGAAACTGGACGCGAAAATTGCCGCGATCAAGAAACAGTGCAATATAAAGTAGTCGCAAGGTCTTGAGGGATCGTCCCGTCACTTGCAGGCGGGTGAAAGTATGTTCTGCGATTGTATGAGCGAGTACCTCAAACTCTGCACTTTCTGTGTTAAACGGCCAGGTTGTCCTGCGTTATCTTCAACCTGTTCAACGTCTTAATCTGGAATCAGGAGTCGTACACTTGAATATGCGTTATCTGTTAGTGTCCGGCATTGTCAGCGCCGCCATCTCTATGACAGGCTGTGCCTCGCAGTCGCAGCCACCGAACACCCTGTCGACCCCGCCGCAGGATGTGACGGCGACTGCTCAATCGGCGATGCCGAATCCCGACCCCTGGCCGCGCACCTTCACCCTCGCCGATGCCACCCTGCGGGTCTTTCAGCCCCAGGTCGAGAAGTGGGAGGGCAACCGGCTCGATTTTCGCGCTGCCGTGGAAGCCAGGCCGAGCGGCGCCGGCAGCCAGACCTTCGGTGTCATCTGGGGCACGGCGCGCACCGGGGTGAACCGCGTCACCCGACTCGTGACCCTCGAGGACCTGCGTCTCACCCGCAGCAATTTCCCCACGCTGGCCGACAACGGTGCCGCCTACCGGCGCGCGCTGGAGCAGCAAATGAGCGGCAGCAAACGCACCATCGCCCTCGACCGCCTGCAGGCCTCGCTGGCGGCCTCCGGCACGGTGCATGTAACAGGCGTCCCGGTGCGAAACGATCCGCCGCGTATCATCATCAGCCATTCCCCGGCGATACTCATTCCGATCAGTGGCCAGCCTGTGATCAGGGACGTGCCCGACAGCCGCTTCGAACGGGTCATCAACACGCGCGCATTGATCCTGCGTACGCGCCTTTCCAGTACCTGGTACCTGCATGTCTACGACGGCTGGTTGTCAGCCTCCCAGATCATGGGACCGTGGAGTCTCGCCACGGACACCCCGTTCCACATCGACGATGTTGCAAAAAAACTCGCCGGCGAGGGAGAAGCCGATCTCCTCGACGGCAGCAATGCCCGGCCGAAGCCCTCACTCGCGAACGGCATACCGTCGATTTACGTGACTGAGTTGCCCGCGGAACTCATCGTCTTCAAGGGACAGCCCGACTTCCAGCCGGTCAGCCATACCCAGCTGCTTTGGGCGACGAACACCACGGCGGACGTGTTCGTCGACACCGCGAACAATCTCTTTTACGCGCTCATCTCGGGGCGCTGGTTCAGTACGCCGGATCCTGAACAACGGACCGTGGAGCTACGTGGCGGGCAACAGTCTGCCGCCCGATTTCAAACGCATCCCGCGTCGAGCTCGAAGGCCGGCGTGGTGCTCGCCTCCGTGGCCGGCACGCCCCAGGCAAAGGAGGCGATCATCGCCAACACCATCCCGCAGACGGCGAGCGTGAAGCGCGTGGGCGGTCCGAGCTTCACGCCGGTGATCGACGGCACGCCGAAATGGCGTGACATCGTGGGTACGCCGCTGCGCTATGTGGCCAACTCCGCAGACACCGATTATCAAGGTTCCCGACGGCATCGCTCTATGCGCTGAGCGCGGGAATCTGGTTCACGTCCGGTTCGGTCGACGGTCCGTGGTCGGTCGCCACCTCCGTGCCCGATGTGATCTATACCATCCCGCCCAGCTCGGCGCTGTACTACACCACCTTCGTACATGTCTACGGCTCCACGCCCGAGGTGGTCTACGTCGGCTATACGCCCGGCTACCTCGGTACGGTGGTTGAGCCGGACGGCGTGGTCGTCTACGGCACGGGCTATGAATACACCCCGTGGGTCGGCAACGTCTATTACGCGGCGCCGGACACCTACGGGGTGCAGGCACAGCCGGTCTACAACCCGGCGGTCGACATGGCCTACGGCATGGCGCTGGGGCTGACCACCGCGGCCATGGTGGATTCCTGGGGCGATACCTATCTACTACGACTCCTATTACCACGGCTATCCCTGCTGCGGTTCGACCAGCGCCGATGTCTACCGCCACTGGGGCGACACGGCGGTCTCCGGCACCGACACCTGGTACAGCAACTCCTCGGGGCAGGTGGGCGAGAAGGCGAGCGGGAGCTACACCAACTATCGCACCGGCACCACCGGCAGCTATTCGGCCAACCGCTACGTCAATCCCTACCAGGGCACGGCGGGGCGCAGCTACTAGCACTCGTTCGATACCGCCGGGGGTGGCACCGGCAATGTGAACCGCAGCGAAACCTACAACGCGCAGAGCCGGCGAGACAAGCTACAGCTCCAGCATGTCGGCGACCACGCAAGGGCGGCAGCACGGTAACCCGCGACACGAAGACCTCCTGGGGCGCCCAGGGCGCACTCGGCGTCGCGCGATACCACGGTCACCAATGCGCAGACCGGCCAGACCCACACCTACAGCTCGGGCTATAACGGCAATGACCGCTACGCGAGCGCCAACGGGCAGAATTACCGGAACAACGGCAGCGGCTGGCAGAAGCAGACCGCGAGCGGCTGGCAGAGCGCAGGGAGCGAGGACACCTCATGGGCCGATCGCGAGCAGCAGGCCCGCAGCCAGGGCGAGGCCCACGTCAGCAGCTTCAG
>CAVQCA010000080.1:0-75493 GCA_963710815.1 uncultured Gammaproteobacteria bacterium
CTCATGCACCTGTTTCCACAGGCGTTTCAGGAAACGGGAAGCGCCCTCGACGCCGGAGTCCGACCATTCCAGCGACTGCTCCGGCGGCGCGGCGAACATGGTGAACAGGCGCACGGTGTCGGCGCCGTAGCGGTCGATCAGCCCCTGCGGATCCACCGTATTGCCCTTGGACTTGGACATCTTGGCGCCGTCCTTCAGCACCATGCCCTGGGTCAGCAGGCGGGTAAACGGCTCGTCCTCATGGATCAGCCCCTCGTCGCGCAGCATCCGGTTGAAGAAGCGCGCGTAGAGCAGATGCAGCACCGCATGCTCGATGCCGCCGATGTACTGATCCACCGGCATCCAGTAGTCGACCCGTTCGTCGAGCATCGCCTCCTGCTGGTCGGCGCAGGCATAGCGGGCGAAATACCAGGACGATTCGAAGAAAGTGTCGAAGGTGTCGGTTTCCCGCTCCGCCCTGCCGCCGCAGCGCGGGCAGGTGGTCTCGATGAAGGCGGCCATCTTTTTGAGCGGCGAGCCCGAGGCGTCGATCTCGACATCGGTCGGCAGCGTGACCGGCAGGTCTTCGGCCGGCACCGGCACGTCGCCGCAGCGCGTCGCAATGGATGACCGGGATCGGGCAGCCCCAGTAACGCTGGCGCGAAACGCCCCAGTCGCGCAGGCGGTAATTCACCTGGCGCCGACCCTTCCCCGCCTGCTCCAGCCAGTCCGCGATAGCGGAGAAGGCTGCATCGGAGGTCAGGCCGCTGAATTCACCGGAATCCTGAAGGACACCCTTGTCGACGAAGGCCGCGTTCTCCAGGTCCGCCGCTGGCGCGTCGCCGGCGGGGTGGATGACCTGGCGGATGGGGATGCCGTTCTTGCGGGCGAACTCGTAGTCGCGCTGGTCGTGCGCGGGCACCGCCATCACCGCGCCGTGGCCGTATTCCATCAGCACGAAATTGGCCGCCCAGATCGGCACCGGCTCGCCGCTGACCGGGTGCAGCGCCTTGAGGCCGGTATCGACGCCGCGCTTCTCCAGGGTGGCCATGTCCGCCTCGGCCACGCGGGTATTGCGGCACGAGTCGATGAACTCCCGCAGCGCGGGGTTGCCCGCCGCCGCCTCGTGGGCCAGCGGATGCTCGGGCGCGACCGCCACGAAGGTCACGCCCATCACGGTATCCGGGCGGGTGGTATAGATCGGCAGGGTCTCGCTGCGCCCGGCGAGACCGAACTGCATCTCGATACCTTCGGAACGGCCGATCCAGTTGCGCTGCATGGTGCGCACCTGCTCCGGCCAGCCCTCCAGGGTGTCCAGGCCGGCGAGCAGCTCCTCGGCGTAGTCGGTGATCTTCAGGAACCACTGCGGGATCTCGCGCCGTTCCACCGTCGCCCCGGAACGCCAGCCCCGGCCATCGATGACCTGCTCGTTGGCCAGCACGGTCTGGTCGACCGGGTCCCAGTTCACCACGGCGGTCTTCTTGTAGACCAGGCCCTTCTCGAACAGGCGGGTGAAGAACCACTGCTCCCAGCGGTAATACTCCGGGTCGCAGGTCGCGAGTTCGCGCTCCCAGTCATAGCCGAAGCCGAGCTGTTTGAGCTGGTTGCGCATGTAATCGATGTTTTCCCGCGTCCACCGGGCCGGCGGCACGCGGTTCTGGATGGCGGCGTTCTCGGCCGGCAGGCCGAAGGCGTCCCAGCCCATGGGCTGCAGGACATTGCGGCCCTGCATGCGCTGGTAACGGGCAATCACGTCGCCGATGGTGTAGTTGCGCACATGCCCCATGTGCAGCCGCCCGCTGGGATAGGGAAACATGGAGAGACAGTAGTATTTCTCCCGCCCGGGGTCCTCGGTGACCCGGAAGGTCCCGTGCGACTCCCAATACTGCCGGGCCTCGGCTTCAATAGTCTCGGGTGCGTAGATGCTGTCCATACTGACACGGTTGCAAGGGCATGATGGAGGCGGAAGAATACCGTAGCCGGGATGGCGCTCACAACCGGCATGAGCCTGGCAAAACTACACTCCGGTGCCGCTTTGGTCCACACTTGGCACTCCGGCACAAGACGAGGCATGCGCGATGACCGACGAGAAGACCACCCGTGAGAAATGGCTGCGGGCCTACGATGACATGATGGTGCGGGTCAAAACCGCGATCGAGGAAGCCGAAGAGAGCACGCTCCCCGCCATCAGGCAGCATATCGCCAGTGCCCGTGACACGGCCGTCGAGCTGGGGGAACTGACCCGGGACGAGGCCGAACGGGTCGCCTACTTCCTGGAGCGGGATCTGGAAGATGCCGGCAAACACATGGCCGAGAGCGGCCATGAACTGGGGGACTGGCTGCGTTTCGACATCGGCCTGATCGAGGACCGCCTGCTGGAATCCCTGTTAAAGGCCGCCGACCATACCCGCCTCGATATGCTGCAATTCGAACGCGATCTCCGGGAGGGCCCGCCCTACAATGCCGGCGAGATCACCGGCCCCGGGTCACTGGAATGCGCATCCTGCGGCGCCGTCATCCGCTTCCATGCCACCGGCTATATCCCCGAATGCCCGAGCTGTGGACACACCGTATTCCGCCGCAAGTCCGTCAGGGACGAGCTCTGAACCTGCCACAATCGCCTCAAGCTCTTGTCAAAAGGCGCATCAGCAGAACGCCCGCGGGTAATCTCTTTGGTGACTTCTTACTTTCAGTGCCCATCCAAAAACAGGTCAACTCAACGCAAAGACGCAAAGTTCGCAAAGAAATTCTTTAATGAAATCAATTTAACACTTTGCGTTCTTTGCGTCTTTGCGCTGAATTATGGTGTATATGGACAACCACGATTTACGAGGATCAGCAACGTCGTCTACCCGGATAATGCCTCGGTGCGACGGGTTACCAGCCACACCACCAGCAGGCACAGCGCGGTCAGGATCACGACGGGCGCATTGCCCGTCAGTACATAGGGTGTGGCCCCCTGGCGGGGCGTGATCGTTCCTGTAACCACAGCCTCCTCGAACTGCGGGCTGCGGGCAACGATACGACCGGTATGGTCGATGATGGCGGAAATACCGGTATTGGTGGCGCGCAGCATGGGCCGACCGGTCTCCTTCGCCCGCAGGCGCGCCATTTCGAGGTGCTGGTGCGGCGCGAGCGAATTGCCAAACCAGCCATCATTGCTCACATTGACCAGCAAGGCGGCCTGCGGCATGTCCAGGCGAATCTCCCCGGCGAACGCCACCTCGAAGCAGATCGAGGTGGCCACCGGGTAGCCGTGGGCGACCAGCAGGGGCTGGTTGGACCCGCCGCTGGAAAAGTCCGCGTTGGGCACCGCCAGGGCGTCCAGGCTGTCGCCGATCAAACCGCGCAGCGGCAGGTACTCGCCGAAGGGCACCAGGTGCTGCTTGTAGTAGAAGCGGTGTTTCTCGCCGAGCGAAACCACGCTGTTGTAGTAGCGCCACGTCGTCATGTCGAGCACCGGGATCCCGGTCAGCAACACGGTATGCGTCTTGCGCAGTTCGCTATCGAGCTGCGGGATGATGCTGTCCTGCATCTGGTCGTAAAACGCCGGGATGGCGGTTTCTGGCCACACCACCAGGTCCGTCGGCGGCAGATCGAAGGTGCGCTGCATGTAACGCGTCAACGTATGCTTCAGGTTTTCCGGCACCCATTTCTCTTCCTGGGGGATGTTGCCCTGAACCAGCGCCACCGTGAGCGGGGCGCCCCGCACACCGGTCCATTCGACGCGGTCCAGCAGGTAGCCGCCCGCCCAGATCATGACCAGGGCAAGCAGGGCCGGCAGGCGCGCCGGGCGGCGCTTCAGGGCCACCAGCAGCGCGGCTGTCAGGGCCGCGGCCAGGCCCGTGCCGTAAACGCCAGCGACCGGCGCATATCCAGCCAGGGCGCTGTCGATCTGGCTGCTTCCCAGCGTCAACCAGGGAAACCCGGTGAACAGCCAGCCGCGCAGCCACTCACTGAAGATCCAGCCGGCGGCAAACGCGACCAGCCGCAGCGCGGGCCGTGAAGCCGCAAGAAAACGTGTGAGGCAATAGCCCAGCAGCGCGGGATACGCGCCCAGGTAGATCACCAGCGCCGCCGTCACCAGTGCGGCGGCGGGCGCCGCCACGTGCCCGTAGGTGTGCACGCTGACAAACACCCAGGATACGCCCGCGCCGAAATAGCCCAGGCCGTACAGGGCGCCATGGCGCAGGGCCTGACGCGGTGTATCCGACAGCCACTGGTTGAACAGAACGGCAAGCGACAGGTACGCGAGCGGGTACCAGTCCAGCGGGGCGAAGGCGGCCACGCCCAGTGCCCCGGCAAGCAGGACGATAATCCCGCCATAGCGGGTGGACAGGCGGCTCACGAGGCGGCGGATTCCGCGCTGGATCTGCCGCCGTCCTCCCCCGTGGCCACCCTGGGCAGCAGGGTGAGCTGCAGCATGTGCACGCGGCGATTGTCGGCACGCAGGATCTTGAAGAGGAGGTTATCGATGACGATCCGCTCGCCGTGACGCGGCAGATGTCCGAAACGGTGCACCACGAAGCCGCCGATGGTATCGAACTCCGAGTCCGAATAGGACGTACCGAAGTACTCGTTGAAATCCTCGATCGGCGTCAGCGCCTTGATGGTGTAATGCAACGCGCTGTGTTTGCGTATCGTGCCCTCTTCCTCCACGTCGTGTTCGTCCTCGATCTCTCCGACGATCTGCTCGAGCACGTCCTCGATGGTGACGATGCCGGCGACCCCCCCGTACTCATCCACGACGATCGCCATATGATTGCGGTTGGAACGAAAATCCTTCAGGAGCACATTGAGTCGTTTGCTTTCCGGCACGAACACGGCGGGACGCAGCAGATCACGCACACTGAATCGCTGCTCATTGCGTTCGATGGCGTGCAGCAGCAGGTCTTTCACCAGCAGAATACCCACCACCTCGTCGCGGCCGTCGCCGATGACCGGGTAACGCGAATGTCCGCTCTCGACGATGGTGCGCAGCAGCTGCTGCGGGTCGGCGTCGCGTTCCAGCATGTCGATCTGGGAACGGGGGATCATGATGTCACGCACCCGCATGTCATCGACCTGCAGCACACCCTCGATCATGGAGAGCGCATCGGGATCGAACAGGTTCCTTTGTTGCGCGAGGCGCAGCAATTCGATCAGCTGCTCGCAGTTCTCCGGCACCCGTAGCAGGGAACGCTTCAGCCGCGAGACCAGGGAGGACGCCGCCCGGGCGTCAATTTGTTGAGCTTTATCCATTATAATTCATTGCGTTGCAATAACTTTATAATTCCATTGTTACGTCCTGGCACGACCATCGCTCCCTTTGTATGTCCGAGCATGTCCGGGTTTTTTGTACTGCACGACCTTCGCCCGCCTCATGCATAGGGGTCGGCAAACCCCAGTTCGCCGAGCAATCGCGTTTCGAGCGCCTCCATGCGCCCGGCTTCCGGCTCATGGTGATGATCATAGCCCTGCAGATGCAGCACACCGTGAATCACCAGGTGCGCCCAGTGCGCCTCGTGCGGCTTGCCCTGCCTTACCGCCTCCTCCGCCGCCACCGGCGCGCATACGACGACATCCCCGAGCAGCCCGCAGTTCACCCCCGGCAGGGGTTCGTAAGGAAACGACAATACGTTGGTCGCCCCCGGTTTGCCGCGATAACGCTGGTTGAGCGCAATCATCTCCGCCTCGTCCACGACGCGCACCACCAGTTCCACGGGATCCGTACCGCCCCGCAGGGCGCAGGTCGCCCAGTGTCTTATGGCGTCGACCGACGGCAGCGACTCGCCGGCAACGGCATACTGGACATGAATCACGGGTCCTTCAGGGTTTTCCGGGGTTTGCCCTGTCATAAGCCTCGTACGCCGAAATAATCCGTTGCACCAGTGGATGACGCACCACGTCATGCGAGGCAAAAAAGGTAAAACTGATACCCTTCTGCTGCCGCAGGACATCGATGACCTGACGCAGGCCGGACCGGGTTTGCCTGGGCAGGTCGACCTGGGTGATGTCGCCCGTCACCACGGCCGTCGAGCCGAAACCGATGCGGGTCAGAAACATCTTCATCTGCTCCACCGTGGTGTTCTGCGCCTCGTCGAGAATGATGAACGCGTCGTTCAGACTGCGCCCGCGCATGAACGCGAGCGGTGCCACCTCGATGACGTTGCGCTCGATCAGCCTGGCGACGCGGTCGAGGCCAAACATCTCGTAGAGCGCATCATAGAGCGGCCGCAGATAGGGGTCGACTTTCTGCGCCATATCCCCGGGCAGGAACCCCAGCCGCTCGCCCGCCTCCACGGCCGGACGCACCAGCACCAGACGGCTGACCCTCTCCTGTTCCAGCGCCTGCACGGCGCAGGCCACCGCCAGGTAGGTCTTGCCGGTACCCGCGGGGCCAATGCCGAAGTTCAGATCGCACCCGAGGATATTCTGCAGGTAACGGCGCTGGTTCACGCCGCGCGGGGTAATCTGGACATGCGGCGTGCGGATCACGATGCCGTGGTCCTTCCCGGCCTCGCCGCTGTCATCCAGCACGCCCCCCGCCTCCTGCAGAAAGAGGTGTATCTTCTCCGGCGTGAGCGCCCCCTTCCCGGTTTCCGCGTACAGGTCCTCCATGACCCTTCCCGCGTGCTGCACCGAACCGGCGTCGCCGATGATACGGAACCGGTGGCCGCGATTGTTGATCTCCACGCCGAGCCGCTGTTCGAGCTGGTGCAGGTTCTGGTCGAACTGACCGCACAACTCGGCCAGGCGGTCATTGTCCGCGGGCGCGAGGGCGATGTCGACGGAGTGAATGGAGGAACTCAAAAACTCTCTCAGGCGACGCCGGCGGTCCTGCCGGGGACGTCCGCCGACGCCTCCGGGGCGGCCACCACGATGCCGCGCAGCGAATTCGGCAAGGCCTCGGTGATGCACACGCCGGCGAAGCGTCCGATCAGGGCGGGGTCGGCATCGAAGTTGACGACACGGTTATTCTCCGTCCGGCCGCACAGCTGGTCGGCGCGCTTGCGCGAGGGCCGTTCCACCAGGACGCGTTCCACGCGGCCCACCATGCCCGCGCTGATCTCCGCTGCCATGGAGTTGATGAGTGCCTGCAGCCGCTCCAGCCGCTGCTTCTTCACCGCCATCGGCACGTCATCCGGCAGGTCGGCGGCCGGCGTACCTGGACGGCGGCTGTAGATGAAGCTGAAGGAATGATCAAAGCCCACCGCCTCGATCAGCGCCAGAGTCTGTTCAAAATCCGCCTGCGTCTCGCCCGGGAACCCGACGATGAAATCCGACGACAGACTGATGCCGGGGCGCGCCTCCTGCAGGCGGCGGATGATCGACAGGTAGTCCTGCGCGGTGTGGTTGCGCTTCATCAACGCGAGTACACGGTTCGAGCCGCTCTGCACCGGCAGATGCAGATGTCCGACCAGCTCCGGCACCTCGGCATAGGCCTGAATCAGGCTGTCGCTCATCTCCAGCGGATGCGAGGTCGTGTAACGGATGCGGTCGATACCGTCGACGGCCGCGAGGCAGGTGATCAGCAGCGCCAGGTCGGCGCTGTCGCCGTCATGCATCATCCCCCGGTAGGCATTGACATTCTGTCCCAGCAGGGTGATTTCGCGCACCCCCTGTTCGGCCAGCGTCACACATTCGGAGATGACATCATCGAAGGGGCGACTGACTTCCTCGCCGCGCGTGTAGGGAACGACACAGAAACTGCAGTACTTGCTGCAACCCTCCATGATGGAAACGAAAGCCGTCGGGCCATTGGCGTGCGGGGGTGGCAGGCAGTCGAATTTCTCGACTTCGGGGAAGCTCACGTCGACGACCGCGCGGTGCGCACGCCGCGCCTCGTCCAGCATCTGCGGCAGGCGGTGCAGCGTCTGCGGTCCGAATACCAGGTCGACGCAGGGTGCACGTTCGCGAAGGGCCTCCCCCTCCTGGCTCGCCACGCATCCCCCGACCCCGATCACCAGCGAGGGTTTGTGATCCTTCAGCTCCTTCCAGCGGCCGAGTTCCGAGAAAACCTTTTCCTGGGCCTTCTCGCGTATCGAGCAGGTGTTGAGCAGCAGGACATCCGCCAGCGCGGGGTCGTCCACCACCTCAAGCCTATGCGAGGCCACGAGCACGTCCGCCATCCGGGAGGAATCGTACTCGTTCATCTGGCAACCAAAGGTCTTGATATAGAGTTTGCCTGTCATCCGGCTACAGAAAGGTTTCGGAACTGCCTCAATATACTTTGTTTACCGGCCGGTTTCCATGCGGGTTATCACCACCGGTAAAACCCGCATGGCCACGGAAGCACACGGAATGACACGGAAAGATACCCATAAAAACCTCGGGGACATGGGTTGTGTCCGGGTCGGAATGCTGACTGTGATGATCTGTCAGCCTGCATCAGCATTGGTTCGCACGGTTACTGGAAGGCATGAAACCTGCTTTCCTTATGACATTCAATCAAGACGCACTCTCCCGGAAGAGGGATTTCAAGTATTCAATCTTTGTTTTTTTCACCATCCCTTGGCAGGTACCGCTGACAGAAACAATTTTTTTCCGTGTTATTCCGTGTGCTTCCGTGGCCATTATAGAAGGGAGCCGGCCGGTAAGCCGGGTTCTGTCATGGACAGCCATTCATCTGGGATGCACGTCACCGCGCACCTCAAGCAACCTACCCGGGAACCATGCGGGCCGCATGAACGTTCCCCTATTTGGTCTTGCTCCGGGTGGGGTTTACCCTGCCACGTCTGTTGCCAGACGCGCGGTGCGCTCTTACCGCACCATTTCACCCTTACCGGCACCGTAGCGCCGGCGGTATATTTTCTGTGGCACTTTCCGTAGGCTCGCGCCTCCCAGGCGTTACCTGGCACCCTGCCCTGTGGAGCCCGGACTTTCCTCCAGGAAAACAGGGGCAGGGTCGATCTCTTGCCGCCGGCTCCCGCGTTGAGGCGCGCAAACCGGCTTCGAAATTGACCCTGCCCCCGTTTCCCCAGCGGCTGTCTGGCCGACTCCCGGAACCCATTATAGAGGAACACGCCACAGCCGGTTACCTAAAGATAGTTTACCCCGGACATACCCTGATTAGATTCGTCATGGAAAAATCACAACGCAACCGCCGGGTTGCTTGACGCCATCCGGGGCATGCTTCACCCTTGCGCCTATCCCAACCCGCCGGTAATGCCGGACGCGACGCAAGCAACCTCGATGAAAATTCTGTTCGCCAGCAGCGAAGCCCATCCGCTGATCAAAACCGGCGGGCTCGCAGACGTATCCGCGAGCCTGCCCCGCGCCATTGTCAACCTCCGTCATGACATCCGGCTCATCCTCCCCGCCTACCGGTCGGTGCTGAAACAGGGCAACCGTGTGGAATTCGCCGCCCATCTCGAACTGCCAGGCGTGGATGGGCCGGTACGCATCCTGGCCGGGCGCCTGCCCGGCAGCAAGGTCACCGTCTATCTGGTCGACTCACCCGCCCACTTCGACCGCGAGGGCAACCCCTATACCATGGACGACGGCCTTCCCTGGCCGGACAACGCGGAGCGATTCAGCGTCTTCTGCCGCGCGGTTCATGCGGTCGCCGTCGATGCCGCCGGCCTCGACTGGCGGGCGGATATCACGCACTGCAACGACTGGCAAACCGGACTGGTACCGCCGATGCTTGCCGAGACTCCCCGGGCGCCCGCCTCGATCTTCACCATTCACAACCTCGCCTACCAGGGCATGTTCGACCGAAAGACGTTCACCGCCCTCGGTCTGCCGCCGCACTGGTGGTCAATGAAAGCGATGGAGTTTCATGAACATTTCTCCTTCATCAAGGGTGGCCTGGTGTTCTCCGACTGGCTCACCACGGTCAGTCCGACCTATGCGCAGGAGATCCGCACCCCGGCGTTCGGTTACGGGCTGGAGGGTCTGCTCAACCACCGCGCGGACACCCTGACCGGCATCCTGAACGGCGTGGATTACGCCATCTGGAACCCCGGCAGCGATCCGCATATCCCGGTTCCATACAACCGCCGGTCCCTGGCCAACAAGCTCGAGAACAAGCATGCGCTGCTGGAACACTTCAGCCTTCCCGTGAAGGACTCGGCCCCGCTGTTCGCCATCATCAGCCGGCTGGTCAACCAGAAAGGCATCGACCTGGTCCTGGAAACCCTGCCGATGCTGATAAAGCAGGGTGCGCAACTGGTCGTGCTGGGTACCGGTGACAAGCTGCTGGAAGCCGCCTTGCGCAAGGCCGGCAAGGAAAACCCGGAAAACATCGGCCTGCATATCGGCTACGACGAGTCCCTGGCGCACCATATCGAGGCGGGCGCGGATGCCTTCCTGATGCCCTCCCGCTTTGAACCCTGCGGCCTGAACCAGATCTACAGCCTGCGTTATGGCACCATACCCGTCGTACGCCGCACCGGCGGGCTGGCCGATACGGTCGTCGACGCCACGGCGCAGACCCTGGCCGACAGGACCGCCACCGGCTTCTGTTTCGACGCACCCACGGCCCCGGCCCTGTGGGACGCCATGGAACGCGCCATCCAGCACTACCGTGCACCCGAGCTCTGGCAACAGCTGATCGAAACCGGTATGCAACAGGATTTCAGCTGGCGGCGCAGCGCGGAACGCTATATCGACCTGTATGCGCGGGTGCTGGCGCATCGTGACGTGTGACACAAGAAGACAACAACCCTGGAATTAACCAGGGTTCGTCCATAAACACCATAATTCAACGCAAAGACGCAAAGTTCGCAAAGAAATTCTTTAATGAAATGAATGGCACTAAGTTAAGGCCCAACCCCAATATAGCCACGGAATCACACGGAAGACACGGAAAGAAGGGCCTGTATTCCGTGTTTTTCCGTGTGATTCCGTGGCCATAGGGGTGTGATTAGGCTTAACTTAGTGCCATTCCTTTAATGAAATCAATTTAACACTTTGCGTTCTTTCGGCAATTGCTCCCTGCATCGCCTTGAGCGCCTACTTTTGGTGCTCTACCTCCTGCACGGCCCAGGCCGGTTTCTCAACCGTTTCCCGGTCTCACCTTCCGGGCCCAGGCCAGCCTTTCGACCGGTTCCCGGTCTCACCTTCTCCATGCAGTCGTGCGCCTTTGCGGTGAATTTAATTCTTTCCGGATGGACACTACCTCGAGACATCCCCGGACCTGGCGTTTGACGGAGAACCGGCCGTGCTGCGTATAATCCGCCACTCACCAATCACCTGGACCAGACTACGCCCCGCCGTGGTCTGTTTGGCTGCATGACCCGAGAAAGCGCACCCGTTTACGAACTGCCCCGCGACCGCGAGCTGCGTAGCCGGGTGCGGCTGTTCGGCGACCTGCTGGGTGAAGTCCTCCATGAGCAGACCGGCCCGGGGGTGCTGTTCGCCGTCGAGACCCTGCGCAGGGGCTATATCCGCCTGCGCAAGCAGGAGAATCACGCCCTGCGCACCCGCCTGACTCGTCTTATCGAAGGCCTGCAGCCCGACGAACTGACCTACGTCATCCGCGCCTTCAGTATCTATTTTAGTCTGGTCAATATCGCCGAGGAGGCCTTCCAGCACCGGCAACGCCGGCGGCAGGCGCGCAAGCAGGGCCCGTTATGGTTCGGCTCTTTCAGCCATACCCTGCAGGAGTTCCGCGATCAGGGCGTGGAGCCGTACCAGCTGCAAATCCTGCTGAAACAGGCGATCTATCTGCCCGTCTTCACGGCCCATCCGACCGAGGCCAAACGCCGCACCGTCATGCTGGCATTGCGCCGTATCTTCCTGACCAGCGAGATGCTCGACGACATGCGGCTGACGCGCGAGGAACGCGCCGATATCATCCAGGACCTGAAGCAGCAGATACAGGTCCTGTGGAAGACCGACGAGGTCCGCCTGCACAAACCGACCGTCGAGGATGAAATCCGCAACGGCCTCTATTACTTCCGTGAAAGTCTGTTCGATGCTGTGCCCCAAACCTACCGTTACCTGGAAAAGGCCATCAAGCGGGTCTACTCCGCGGAAGACGGCTCGCCGGCCATTACCGTCCCCGGCGGACTGCTGCGCTTCGGCTCGTGGATAGGCGGCGATCGCGACGGCAATCCCTTCGTCACGCCGGCAACGACCGTGACCGCCCTGCGCCTGCACATGCGCGAGGTGCTGATCGCCTATCTGCGCCGGGTGGAGGCACTGGTCAATCGCCTGACGCATTCCGAGAGTCTGTGCACCTTCTCGCCCACGCTCCTCGAGAACCTCAGGGCGGATGAGGCGAATTACTCCGCGGCCTTCGCCGACGATCCCAGGCGTCACCTGCATGAACCCTACCGGCGCAAGCTCGGCTTCATGCGGCATCGACTGAAGCTGAATCTCTCGGCCATCATCCAGCGCATGGAGGATCCGTCCCTCGATCCGGCAGATCAGCACATCGGTTACACCAGCGAACAGGGATTCCTGCAAGACCTGCAGCTGATCCGGGATTCGCTCAACGCCAACAAGGATGCCCGTCTCGCCGAGGGCCCGTTGAAGGACCTGATCCGGCTGGTGGAAACGTTCGGTTTTTTCCTCATGCAACTCGACATCCGTCAGGAGTCCTCGCGTCATACCGATGCCGTCTGCGAGATCGGCCGCATCCTCCCGGAGCCGGTCGATTACGCCGCGCTCGACGAGACGGCACGCCAGGAATTCCTCACGCGGGCGTTCGAAACGACGCCACCGGCACTGCGGCGCGCCGCGCTCTCCCCCGAAACGCGGGAAACCCTGGAGGTGTTCGACGTCATGCACCGCATGCAGCAGGAGGTCAGCGAGAACGCCTTCGGCAATTACGTCATCTCGATGACCCACAGCGCCAGCCACATTCTGGAAGTGATGTACCTCGCCTGGCTGGCAGGCCTGGCCGGCAGGGAAAATGAGGAATGGTTCTGCGGCATCCGCATCAGCCCGCTGTTCGAGACCATCGACGACCTGCAGCACATCGAGGACGTGCTGACGCAGTTGCTGGGCAACGCCACCTACCGGGCCCTGCTGGATCGCGCCTGCAAATGTCAGGAAATCATGCTCGGCTACTCCGACTCCTGCAAGGACGGCGGCATCCTCGCCTCCAACTGGAGCCTGTACGAGGCGCAGAAGAAGATCATCGCCATCGTCGATCACCACCATATCCAGGTGCGGCTGTTCCACGGCCGCGGCGGGACCATCGGCCGCGGCGGCGGCCCCACCCACGAGTCGATCCTGGCCCAGCCATCCGGCACCGTGCACGGCCAGATCAAGTTCACCGAGCAGGGCGAGGTGCTGCGCTACAAGTACAGCAACGCCGAGACGGCGGTCTATGAATTGTCCATGGGGCTCACCGGCCTGTTGAAGGCGAGTCTCAGCGTGATCAAGCCGCACCAGGAAGACCGGCGCGACTACATGGGCATCATGGACGAACTGGCCCGCCTGGGAGAGGCGAGCTACCGCGATCTGATCGACCACACCCCGGGGTTGTTCGATTACTTCTACGAGGTAACGCCGGTGACCGAAATCGGTCTGCTCAACATCGGCTCGCGCCCCTCGCACCGCAACCGGCAGGACCGCTCCAAGGCCTCGATACGCGCCATACCCTGGGTGTTCGGCTGGGCCCAGTCACGCCATACGCTACCGGCCTGGTACGGCCTCGGCACGGCGCTGGAACAATGGCGCCGCGGGGATCCCGCCCGACTCGCCACACTGCAATCCATGTACCGGGACTGGCCCTTTCTCCGTGCCCTGCTGAGCAACATCCAGATGTCGCTGTTCAAGGGCGAGATGAACATCGCGCACGAATACACCCGGCTCGCCGCCGACCGGCAGGACGCGGAGATCATATTCACCAAGATTCGCGACGAATACCGGCGCACCGTCACCCAGGTGCTGAACGTCTGCGGGATCCAGGTGCTGCTGGAGGAAAGCCCGGCGCTCGGACTGTCGCTGTACCGGCGCAATCCCTACCTCGATCCGCTGAACAATATCCAGGTGACGCTGCTCTCACGCTACCGCAATACCGATCTCGACGAAGGCCAGCGGGAACGCTGGCTCGCCCCCCTGTTGCGCTCGATCAATGCCATCGCCAGCGGCATGCGCAACACCGGCTGAGGGATCGTGGACGAACTTCCTCGATCGTTCGCGGAATATACCGCCGATAAGGTATAGTACCCGCACCGTCACCGCCCGGAGTCAACCTGCCAATGGCAAACCGACTTGCACTGGTTGTCGATGATTCCAGAACCGCACGCGTAACCCTGCAGCACATGCTGGAAAGGCAGGGTCTGGACGTCGATACGCTGGAGTCAGCACAGGAAGCCCTGCACTACCTTGTCGAAAAGGCCCCGGACGTGATCTTCATGGATCACATGATGCCCGGCATGGACGGCTTTCAGGCGGTCGAGGCCATCAAGAACAATCCGGCCACCGCCACCATCCCCATCATGATGTTCACCTCCAAGGGCGGTGATCTGTACCTTGGCCAGGCGCGCGCCCTCGGCGCCGTGGGCATCCTGCCCAAGGAGGTGCAGCCGGCCGAGTTGTATCAGGTACTCAACAATCTCGGCCTGGTCAAGGATCGTCGCTCCCGGGTGGTGGCGGACAAAAGCAGCTTTATGCTGCTCGACAGTGCGCCCGAGATCAGCGTGTCAGGGACCAGCGAGGACATCCGGGAAATTGCGCGGAAAGCCGAAGCATATATCAGCAATAACAATACATTAAATGATAATTTAGGGAAATTTATTGAAGAAAATTACAACGCAATCAAGAAGGAGATCCGGGATCTTCGCCATCGTGTTGATCAGGTCATTCTGACAACTTCCACCGACATCGCCAGCAGTGCCGCACGCCTGACCATGGCGCGCACCGCCGGATTGCTGATTGCCCTCGTGCTGGTCGGGATCATGCTGGTGCCGGCGATCTGGTTTTATCGCCACAACACCGAAACCCGGCAGCAACTGGACGCGGCCAGAGTCGAACTCAATCACCTGCGCACACTGCAACAGCATGCCAGCAGCGTCAGTGAGGAACGCGCATCGCTGCAGGCCCTGCTGGATGCGCAAAACGACCGCCCCCGCAAGAATTCCAACCTGCTCTACGACAGCATTGCCTGGGCCGTCAACCAGGGCAGCGCCTACGGCATCAACGAAGAACCCTTCGGCGACAAGCGGCTCGCGATGATCTATGAGCTGATTACACGCCTCCAGTCGCTGGGCTTCAAGGGCGTGGTGCAGCTGAACTCCTACCTGGGCGAGTTCTGTCTTGCCGGGAATGAGGCGGATGGCTACACGCTCGCGCCGCCCGACCTGCCGGTGCATGAATGCGCCACCTTCGGACATCCCTTGCAGCAGCTTCCCTCGATTGGCGAGCGGCAGTCGATCGCCTTCGCCAATTTCCTCGCCACCTCGCCGCTGGTCAATGGCAGCGGCATCAAGGTCGATATCATTTCGCACCAGTTCAGCGACCCGCGGCTGGAGTATCCGTCCCGGGATTCCGACGTTACCGCCTCCGAATGGAACCGCATCGCCGCGGCCAACAACCGGGTCGAGGTGAAGCTGGTACCCGCGAAGCCCCGGGAAAAGCAGTGATCCGGCCGCGTGACCGGATGATGCCGTGGCACATCCACTGTCCGGGAAAATGACGGGCCCGCAAAGGCCCGTCATTGAAGGGTCTCAACTACGCTCGTCCCGACCGGGGTGCTTCGAAGCGAGGGTATCCAGCCGGGTGCGCTGCTCGGGCGTCAGCAAGGCGCGGACCTGTTGCCAGGTTTCTGCTCGCTTGAGAATCAGACCCGTCACCGCCTTGCCCTGGGCATCCGCCAGTTGCTGCACCCGCGCCGCATCATAGGATTCACCGCGCAGGGCTTCGCGCAGGGCTTCGCGTCCCTGCTGCAGCGTGTGCATTGAAGCCTCGAGGGCCGTGCGCTGCTGCGCCATGAGATCCTTCAGTTGCTGCCGTTGCGCGTCGCTCAGGTCGAGCTGGTGGACAGCCCGCATCATGGTCCGATCGACCGGCATCCCGAATCGTTCGGCATGCTCTCCGTGGCGCCCATGATGACAGTCGCCGTTCCAGCCGTTACTGGAAGACTGCGCCAGCAGCGTACCGCTCAACGCCAGACAACCGGTCAACACCGCCGCCACTGCACTTCTGTTAATCATTTGCTTGTTCATCACCTTGAACCTCCTCTTGGGTCGTGAGTTACTCACTTCAGTCATGCACAGGCTAAACGACAAACGAGGAGGAAGTTTGCAGCAAATGTGGAAAGAGTGTGGAAGCGAGCGGACGACACGCCGCCCGAAATTCACCGGGCTTATACCCCGTCCTTTTTCCGCGGTTCGTAGCGATAACCCGCCCCGTAGACCGAGTGGATAAGGTCCTGGTCCGGCAGCAACCCGGCCAGTTTTTTCCTCAGTTTCTTGATGTGGCTGTCGACGGTGCGCTCGGACACGACACGGCGATCGTCGTAGATACGGTCGATCAGCCTGCCGCGGGAAAAGATCCGTCCGGGTTCACGATACAGCGCATCGAACAGCTGGAATTCCACGCTCGTCAGCTCGACTTCCCGCTCACGGGTACGCACACGATGACTGTCACGATCCAGCGTCAGCGGCCCCGATGAGACCGGCGCATCCCGGGGCAGCGAGCGGCGCAGGACCGACCTGACACGGGCCATCACTTCGCGCGGGCTGAACGGTTTGCAGATGTAATCATCTGCGCCCAGCTCCAGCCCGAGCAGGCGATCCACTTCCTCGACGCGGGCAGTCACCATGATGATCGGTACATGGCTGAATCCGCGCAGCGTGCGACAGATATCGATGCCGTTCATCCCGGGGAGCATCAGGTCCAGCAGGATCAGGTCCGGGAGATGCGCTTTCACCCAGGGAACGACCTCCAGTCCATTGTCCAGACAGGTCGAATGGAAGCCGGCGTCGGACAGATAGTCAGCCAGCACTCGCGCCAGCTTGGCTTCATCCTCGACGATCAGGATATGGCGCCCGTTGGCTGGCGTATTCATGTGAGCACGGGCAGCTCCACCCGCAGCCACAGCCCGCCGAGGGGCGAATGCCTGGCGACAATCCGACCGTCATGCGCCTCAACGATGTTGCGGCAGATCGCAAGACCCAGTCCCGCGCCTCCCGTGGCCCGACTGCGCGAATTGTCGACGCGATAAAAGCGGTCGAACAAATGCGTCAGCGCCACGTCCGGGACACCGGGGGCCGTGTCCTGGAAATCGAGCAGGAGGTTGTCCCCGGCGAGCCCCACGGCAACTTCGACCCGGCCGCCCGGCTGCGTATATTTCAGGCTGTTCGTCAGCAGGTTCCGGAACAGCTGCCTCAAGCGGTCCGCGTCGGCGCGAACGTAGACCGCCCTGCCCGGATCATTTCCCAGCGTCACCCGGAGGTCTTTTTTCCTGAACTCGTTCGCCAGGTCCGCAATGGTCTCCTCGAGCGGCATGACCGGATCGGTCTTTGCCTTGTGATACGTCAGGGCGCCGGCATCGGACAGGGAGAGCTGATAGAGCTCATCCACCAGGCGGCTGAGCTGCAGGATCTCCCCATGAAGCGAGTCCAGCGCCTCCGTCGACCAGGGTCTCATGCCGTCCTGCAGCGCCTCCACCTCGCCGCGCAGCACCGACAGCGGGGTGCGCAGCTCGTGGGAGATATCCGCCACCCACTGGCGCCGCGATCGCTCGGTTTCCTGCAGCGCCCGGGCAAGATCGTTGATATCCCGGGCGAGCTGGCCGATTTCGTCACTCGATGATACCGGCAGCCGCGTGGTGTAATGGCCCAGCGCCAGCTGCCGGGAGGCCTCGGCGATGCGGCGCAGGGGGCGCACCAGGGTGTAGGCGAGCGGAATCCCGAACGCGGCAGACAACAGCAGCATCACCGCGGTGATTACGGTCAGGGAGTGCGCGTGCTGTTTTTCGAAGCGGAGTTCGGCAAACTCTTTCGCCGGCGGTCCTGGCAAGACTCCCAGATACCCCACGGTCTCCGCATTCACAATGACGGGATGGAGTTCGAGCCCGCCGGGCTCGCCAGCCTGACCGACGATCACCGACTTGTCGGTATCCAGCAGCGCCATCCGCGGCATCCTCGGATGGACTGCAGGCTCCCGTCCGAGGTCGCGCCGGGACGGCAGCCTCCGCAAGGAGCGGTGTTGCTCCACGTCCCCGGATCCGGCCGCTTGCGGCAGGGAGTCACCGATCGGCCGTTCCCGCAGCAGCTGAAACCATCCCCGCCGGTTGCCGCGCAACCGTTCCCAGCCGTGGGCCTCCCGGTATTCCTCCGCCAGGCGCTGCGACAGGAAATCGATCCGCTGCTGTTGCCGGGCCTCGACGAAGTGAATGAATCCCTGCTCGAAAGACCGCTGCATGAACAGGTACATCCCCGCCACGACCACGGAGGTCGCGGCCAGCAGGGTGGCGAATACCTTGGTAGTGATAGAGATGCGCACGCTCGTATTGTCCCGGAAATCAGTGCGGGAATGGCTCCTCTATGCAGAGCCTCCAAACACACAACATAGCATGATGTTCATATTATTAATTTTCTATCATATGCTTACTAATATTATCTAGAAATATTCGAAGTTATCATGCAATCCCGACCGCAGTGTTTCCAGGACGGCCGACAGCGCTTCCGGGGTGTAGGGCCGCACCGGCACCCGCCCCCAGACGGGTGCCGGCCAGGCGGCATCCTCCCGGTAGCGTACGACGTGATGGACGTGAAGTTGCGGCACCAGATTCCCGAGCGCCGCGATGTTGAGCTTGTCGGCGCGGAACCGCTCGGCGAGGATGGCCGCCAGCTGCGAGGATTCGCGCAGCAATTGCCCCTGGTCCGCCTCGCTCAGCTCGAAGATCTCCGCGATGCCCTCACGATCCGGCACCAGGATGAACCAGGGATAATTGGCGTCACGCATGAGCAGCAGCCGGCACAGGGCGAAACGACCGATGAGCAGGCAATCCTTCTGCAGTTGGGGGTGCAGTTCAGCCATATCGAGCCTCCTGACGCTCGAGTCGTATGATGGAAACCTTACCGGGCGTACGTAACCGCTACAAATCCCCGCGGACTACGATCAGCGTTCCGGGTCGTCATTCCGGCGGCCCGGAGAATACCAGCGGCACCCCGCAGCGGCGGCAGCGGTAAAGCGCCTCGCCGCGATGTACCTTGTTATGCCGCCGGGTGGTCAGGCGGTGAGTGGCACAGTCACAGGCATACGTATAGCGCCGCTGGCGCCGCACCGGCACGCCGGTCAGGTCGTAGTACCCGGTGGCGCGTGGTTCGGCGCCAAGCGAACGCATGACAGCCTGCCACTCCACGCCGTGCGGACGCACGTTATGCAACCCATAGAGCAGGTCCGTCACGTAATGCGCCACCTCGTGGGGGACGGTAGCCGTCAGGCCGTCATCGAAGTACTTGGCGAACAGATAGGGGTTGTAGCGTATGCCGCGCCTGCCGTACCGCACACGGTACATGCCGGCAGCCCGGCCGGACAGATCGAAGCTCACCGGGATGGGCGGAAAATCACGCCCGCAGATCTTACCGGCGCGGCGCAGGCAGGCCGCGGTAACATCGCGCACCACCTGTTCCTGCACGGTATCGATCGGTTCGACCACCATCATCGGCGCCACAGAGAATTTCTCTGCGTCCTTCCGGCAATTGCTCCCTGCAGCGCCTGCTTTTGGCGCGCCATCTCCGGCACGGCCCAGGCCGGTTTCTCGACCGTTTCCCGGTCTCACCTTCTGGCCCGGGCCGGCCTCTCGACCGGTAACCGGTCTCACCTTCTCCCTGCAGTCGTGCGCCTCTGCGGTGAAACGGCGATTATGAACAGGCACTATTTAGTGAAAACCTTCTTCAGCAACTCCTGCAGCGCCTGCCAGGACGCCTGGTCCGCCCTGGCGTTGTAGGCGAGTGGCAGATTGAAGCGTTTCCCCAGTTGGTCCGCCCCGGGGTTGGTGAAGCTGTGTTTCGCGCCCGGGTAATTGATGAAGGTGTAGTCGGCGCCGGCGGCCGTCATCATCGCCTTGAAGGCGGCGATCTGCTCCGCCGTCGCGAACGGGTCATCGGCGCCGTTGGCGACCAGGATCTTCGCCTTCACCGCCCCCGGCGCGGGTGTGGAGAGACCGCCCAGGCCACCGTGGAAACTCGCCACGGCGGCGAGATCGACGCCCTCGATCGCCATCTCCAGCACCACGCTGCCGCCGAAACAATAGCCGATGGCGGCGATCTTGTCCGGGTTGACGGTAGGCTGCTCGACCAGTAATTTGCGCGCGGCCAGGAAGCGCGCCTTCATCAACGGCAGGTTCTGACGCACGGCGGCGGAAAACCTCGCCGCATCATCGGGATGCGCCGCGGTCTTGCCCTCGCCGTACATATCCAGCGCCAGTGCGGTATAACCCAGTTCGGCCAGCATATCGGCGCGCTTGCGGGCATACGCATTCTGGCCCCACCACTCGTGCACCACCAGGATCCCCGGGCGTTTGCCCTGGATCGCGTCGTCATAGGCCAGATAACCCTTGAGGTGCGTGTCGCCCGCCTGATAACTCACTTCCCTCCCGACCACGGCGGCCTGCGACGCCAGGCTGAACAACAGCAGCAAACCGGGGATGACTCGCAACATAATACCTCCTGGGTGAATGATCGTCCGGCATCGAACCGCGGGGCGGACCCGACCCTCGACGCGTTGTCCGGATGATTATAGCGTGTAAGGCCGCACGGCGTTCACACCCCGACGCCACTCCCGGCCACGAGCAGCACCTTCGCGCCGCGCACTTCGCCGTGTTTGAGTTCCGCCAGCGCCCGGTTGGCCTCCGCGAAGGGGAATACCTCGTACTCGGGCAGCAGCGGGATCCTGGCCGCCAGTCGCAGAAACGCCGTAACGTCATTGCGCGTCACATTGGCGACGCTCTTGATTTCCTTTTCCATCCAGAGATGCCGGGAGTAATCCAGATGCAGCAGACGATCCTGATCGGCGTCTTCCTTGCGAATGGCGTTGATCACCAGACGTCCGCCCGGCAGCAGATTGGCCAATGCCTCAACGACGGGCATCCAGGCCGGCGTGGTATCGATAATGGCCTGCAGGCGCTGCGGCGCACGTTGCGCGGTCTCCCCCGCCCAGCACGCGCCGAGTTCCAGCGCGAACTGCCGCTCGCGTTCGCTGCGCGCGAACACATAAATCGGCGTATCCGGGTAACGATGGCGCACCATCTTCAGCACCAGGTGCGCCGAAGCGCCGAACCCGGTGAGACCGAGCGGCTGGCCGTTGGCCAACCCCGACAGCAGCAGGCTGCGGTAACCGACGGCGCCGGCGCACAGCAGCGGCGCCACCTGGGCGTCCGACAAGGCCGCGGGCAGCGGATAGGCAAAACGTTCCGGCACGACCATGTATTCGGCGTACCCGCCATTGACATCACGCCCGGTGGCCAGGAAATCCGGGCACAGGTTCTCCTCGCCCCGGCGGCACCACTCGCACCGGCCGCAGGCGGCATAGATCCAGGCCACGCCGACGCGCGCCCCCGGTGCGTGCCGTTTCGCGCCCTTGCCCTTGGCATCCACCACCCCGACCACCTGGTGGCCGGGCACCATCGGGTAGGAGGGCGGCGGGCTGCGGCCCTCGATCTCGTCCATTTCGGTGTGGCACACGCCGCAGACGCTGACGCGTATCCGGATCTCGCCGGTGGAAGGCTCCGGGACCGGCAAGTCGATACATTCGAGCGGTTGCGAATCCGCGGCCAGATCCTTTACGCCTGTCATGACCCAGGCCTTCATGGTGACGTGCTCAGGCATGTAGTCGCGCCTCCTAGTGAATGGTTCCGTCGTCCTGGCGAACGCGCGTTGTATCCTGCAGGGGGACAAACGCGACTCCGAGTACCCCGCGTGAGTGTATGGCATCGCCGGCATCCTTCTCGACCAGCATGAGTTCCTGCGGCATGTACTGCCTTCCGACCGGTATGACCAGCCGGCCGCCGGGTTTCAGCTGCTCGATCAACGCCGGGGGTATCTCGGGTGCGGCGGCGGTCACCATGATGGCGTCATAGGGGGCATGCTCCGGCCAGCCTTCATAGCCATTGCCGATTCGATAGTGAATATTGGAGTAATTCAGGCCGGCCAGCCTTTCGGCCGCAACTTCGCCCAGTTCCGGTATCAGCTCGACCGTATACACCGCCTTTGCCAGGCATGACAGGATGGCGGTCTGGTAGCCGGAACCGGTGCCGATCTCCAGCACCCGGTCATCCGCCCCGGGTTCCAACAGGTCGGTCATCAGGGCGACGATATAGGGCTGCGAGATGGTCTGGCCATGACCGATCGACAAGGGTCCGTTGTCATAGGCGGCGGCCTGCATCGCCGCAGGCACAAACTTCTCGCGCGGCACCCGGCCCAGGGCCGCCATCACCCCCGGGGCCAGCGCCTTTCTGCCGGTCAGACCGCGAGTATATTCGACCTCCGCCTCGATATCGGCGATCATGCGTTTCACGGACGCTTTCATCGCCTCACCCCGTCGCCGGTCCCTCGAGCCGTTGACGCAGTTCCCTCACCTCCCGGAACAGCTCGCTGACCTGTTGTTCCAGCCGCTCGATACGCTCGGTGTCCTCGCCCGCCGGCGTCGTATCCTGCCCGGCGGGAAATCCCGCAGATTCCGGCGTGTCACTGAAAAGCTGCATGTAGCGGGACTCCCGCTTTCCCGGCTCCCGCGGCAATCTGGCGACGAAGGGCCCGTCTTCGCGCTGCATCAGCCGCTCGAGCGTGGCTTCGACCTCCTGGACGTCTTCGAAACGGCACAGGCGGCTGGTGCGGGTGCGCAATTCCCCCGGCGTCTGCGCGACCGCGCAGCAGCATGACGCAAAGGATGCCGAGTTCCTGCGGAGAAAACGTCAGCGACCCGAATTCGGTGTTGCAGAAGCGGTGGCGGTACTTGGTGACCCGACTGCCGAAGGCGGTCTTCTCGCTCACCATATGCTTCTTGACGAGGCCGTCCAGGGTATCCTGAACCTGCGCCTCGACCAGTTCCATGACCGGCTCGCGGTTGCTCTTCTGGTTGCAGGCGTTGGCCAGTGCGTTGAGCGACAGCGGATACTGTTCCGGCGTCGTGATTTCCTTTTCGATCAGCGCGCCGATGACGCGTGCTTCCAGGGCAGTAAGCGTGATATCCACGATGATGATTCCTTCCCGTTCGGCATTGAATGCCGGCCAGTCTAGTCCAGAAACCCTCAGTTAAGAAACAAAATCACCGCAAAGACACGATCGGCGGAACCGCTGTGCGTTCCGCCCTACGCCGAAACGGTAGCGGGTAGGCGGAACGCGTTCCGCCAAATAAACGCAGGGCAAAACACATGATGATTCCGCCGCCTCGCGGGATGCTGGTGAGATATCCGGACCGGCTTTGCGTACTTTGCGTCTTTGCGGTGAAAGAGGCGTTTACAGCCGGCTGCGCAGCTCCAGCAGGGCGCTGAGGATCGTAGTCGCGAAGAACACTCCTACCGTCGCCTTCCACAACAGTTCCTCGTTCACCGCCCGCCCGGCAATCCGGTCAGCCAGAAATTTCACATAGGATTCGCCAGGATCCGGCTGATGCAGGAGTCGCTTTACCCGCCAGTGCAGATCGGTGAGAAAACAATACGTCCAGCCTTTTTTGATGCCCAGGCCGAACCAGGAAAACAGGATCAGCCCCTGCAGACACAGATGGGCGGGACGCGCCGGCGGGTACAGCCAGCCCAGGGCGCTGAACAGGATGACGACGACATGCGCGAGATGAAACAGGACATCGAGCAATTTCAGGGCCATGAGGCGAACGGAATCAGCCATATCCGGCCGGTCACCGTCAGGCGGATGCCGCACGTATCTCACCGGCATGCGCCAGCACCCGGCGAAAGGCCTCGATGTACTGGTCGAGTATCTCCCGACCGGCGCTCGGGAAGGCCGGCAGGCGCAGCAGGGTCAGGCCGTAATCGCGGGTCTTGTGCAGCGCACCGGGCTCGTAGACCCGTTCCGGCACCGGCGCCCGCAGGACGCGTTTCCAGTGTCCCTCGGTGAAGAACGGCTGCTCGTGCACCAAGCGGGTAGCGGGGTGCCATCACCTGGCATCCTTCGGCCTGCAGCGCCGTGACCAGCGTTTCGATAGACAACCCGCCCCGCGCCTCATCGTAATGGATGATGTACTCGAAATAGGTTCGCTCGATATGCGCCGGTGCCCGAAAGGTATTAAAGCAGCCCAGCGCCTCCAGCGCCTCGGACAGGTAGTCCAGATTGGCGTTGCGCACCCGGTTATGCTCCGCGAGGTGTTTGTACTGCACCCGCGCCACCGCCGCACTGAGCGGGGCCAGGCGTGTCTTGATGCCGAAGCTGGTAGCCGCGAAGCGTTGCTGCAGCGTCTCCAGCTGCATGATGCGTGCGATATCGCCGAGACAGATCGCCCGTTCGTGGTAATCGTCATCGTCGGTGAGGAAGATGCCCCCCTCGCCGGCCGGGGCGAGCTTGTCGTTCTGCAGGCTGAACACCGAGATATCCCCCAGCGAACCGCAGGGACGACCGCGCCAGCGGGCACCGTGGGTATGGGAGGCGTCCTCGATGATTTTCAGATTATGGCGCTCGGCCAGCGCGAGGATTTCCGTCATCTTCGAGGGCATGCCCCACAGGTGAACGACTACCACGGCGCGCGTACGCTCCGTGATCTTGCGTTCCATGTCCGCCGGATCGATGCCCAGGCGCTCCTCCTCGCTTTCGCAGAACACGGGCACCAGGCCGACCCAGAGCATGGGCAGGACCGAGGCCCACCAGGTCGCGCTGGGCACCAGCACCTCGTCGCCCGGGTTCAGATTCAGCGCGAAGAAGGCGGCCAGCAGCCCGGCGGTGCCGTTGTTGTGCGCCAGGGCATGACGGCGGCCCGTGAGGGCGCGATAGTCGTCCTCCAGTTCCTGCACCACGGGATGAAAGCTCAGGTTACCGTCGCGCATGACGCGCAGCACCGCCTGCTCGTCTTCCTCGCCGAGCAGCGGCCAGTGATTCGCCGCAGTATGATCGGCCCTGACAAGCGGTGTGCCACCGAGGATGGCCGGCAGATTCGTGCTGGTCTTCGACATGAATTTCTCCTGGTGTGCGCCGGAGGCACCCTGTAATGACGCTAAGTTGGCGTTCGCCTATAAACACCATTTCACCGCAAAGACGCAAATTCATGAGACTATTAAGACAAGTAAATGGCTTTGCGTTCTTTGCGCCTTTGCGATGAGTTTATTTCATTATGGGTCAATCCTGAATCCGACAGGCTCCTAGATGGCCTCGCCGAGCAGCTTATCAAAGCGCGCGGCCACGGTCGCTTCATAACGCGCCACCGCCTCCCCCGCCGCCGCCGGGTCACCGGCGTACAATTCCCGGGCCGCGGCGAGAATGGCGTCCCGGTTTTCGCCGTTGCGTCCCAGCCCCGCGCGCGGCAGCCACTGCGCGATATTCGTGCGGCGGCGCAGGTAGTCTTCGAGGGTGGCGCAGAACTCGTTTTCGCGGCACCAGCGCGGTGAAGCGACCGGTTGCCCGAGACCGGGAAAGACACACGACGCGACGGTGGGTGTTTCCGCCTCGGGTGCGGACGGGTGAAGCGACGGTGGCACGCGGCGGCGGATCATCCGTGCGATCTTGCCGGCGAGTTCGCGCGACCCGGTCAGTTTGCCCCCATAAGCCGTGATCCAGGGCAGATCCTGTTCGGGGTGAACGATGCTGCGTCGCGACAGCTCCAACGGATAGCGCGTGGCGACATAATCGCGGTCGACGGCCAGAGCGCGGATGCCGCAGCGCAGTGAAACGATATCCTCCGGACCGACTTTCCGGCGCAGGTGCCGGTTGGCCGTTTCCAGGAGGAAGCGGATATCCCCGGGCTGCGGGGTCCACCCTTCCGCGATCTCCTCGATGGCGGTCTCGGTCGGCCCCCACAGCGCCACCGGCCCCCAGGGGACATAGGTCATGACGTCATTATGGTCACCCATATCGAAGATCAGCGGCGAGCGGTGCTCCCCGGCCCGCGCCAGTCCGAGATACACCCCCTTGCTCAGGGCATGACGGTACGGTGTCTCGATGCCCTGCTCCCGGTTGATCGCATCCGCCCAGACACCGGCGCAATTGACGATCAGGCGTGCGCGCGCGCCGGTCGTAACGCCCCGCAGCCGGTCACGCAGCTGCAGCTGCCAGAGCCTGTCGGAACGGGCGTACTCGCAGCTCTCGACCTCGCAGTAGTTGACGGCGGCCCGTCCGGGCGGCTGGTGGGGGGTCAACCAGTGCAGCACGAAGCGGGCGTCGGATGAGGTCAGCAGGGCCTCTTCATAGCAGAAAGCCCCCCGGTGGACATGCTGGCTGAGCAGCGCAGTCTCCGCGAAGTCCCGCCGGTACCCCGGAAGACGCCGGCGCCCGGTACCGAGCAGCCAGTAAAGTCCGAGGCCCGCACCGATCAACAGCGACGACGGACCCCCCTTGAGCGAGGGGATATAGTGAAACGCTGACGGCGCGGTCCAGCCGTCCAGTTCCTCGATCATCCGGTCACGCGACCGGGACAGGCGCAGGACGGTCAGCACGTCGCCGGCACGCAGATACAACAGCCCGCCCCACACCATCATGCCGGAGGACTGGCTCGTGCCCGAGGCGAAATCGCCCTTGTCGAGCAGCAGGGTACGCCAGCCCTGGCGGCAAAGTTCACCGTACAGGGAAGCGCCCGTGATGCCGCCGCCAAGGACAAGCACATCGAATACTTCGTCTCCGGCAGTCTGCCAGTGCGCCGTACGCATCCGTCAATCGTTCTCTTTTTTACGCTGGTTCGCAGTCACTGCGGCATGTCCGGGCATTTCGTTCCGGCAGGCGGTTTTTCGGCACCTTCCATGAAGGTGTCCGCAGGAAGGATAACCGCCCTTCCTCATGGAAACCACAGCGGCAGGTGTTACGGTATCGCCTTCAGGCATGACGGCTCGCCGGAGCGATGCACCGGCTGACTCCGTCGTGTTCCAAACGCACGCTTGACATACTGCCGCGATCGTTTACGTTCACCCCTTTCGCACCAACACAGGCGCAACCGGCTACCGTATCTACTTTCGTTTTCCTTCGTCGGCAAGGTGCCGGACTACGCCATCAAAGGCATCAAGGGGGAAGGTGGTGAAAACTAACCGCCTCATACGCATTGTGCTGATCCTCGCCCTGGCGACGGGCGTCACGCTGGCGTTGCTGTACCGCGAGCGGTTCGACGCCGCGGCGCTCCAGTCCTGGGTACAGGGGGCGGGCGTCGCCGCGCCGCTGCTCTTCATGCTGATCTATGCGCTCGCCACCGTCCTGTTTCTGCCGGGATCGGTACTCACGCTGGCCGGCGGCGCCCTGTTCGGTCCGGTGCTGGGCACGTTTTATAACCTGACCGGGGCCACCCTGGGCGCCGCCCTCGCGTTTCTGATCGCCCGCCACCTTGCCTCGGACTGGGTGGCAGGGAAAGCGGGCGGGCGGGTGAAGCAGCTTATCGACGGCGTCGAGAACGAGGGCTGGCGCTTCGTGGCCTTCGTGCGGCTGGTGCCGTTGTTTCCGTTCAATCTATTGAATTACGCGCTTGGCCTGACGCGCCTGAAGTTCAGCCACTACCTCATCGCCACCTATGTCTTCATGCTGCCCGGCGCCATCGCCTATACCTATCTGGGTTACGCGGGCCGCGAGGCGGTCACCGGCGGCGAAGGGCTGATCCACAAGGCCCTGCTGGCACTCGCGCTGCTCGCGGTCGTGGCGTTCCTCCCGCGGCTGATCGGCACGCTGCGCCGAGGGCCGATGCTGGATACCCGGGCGTTCAAACAGCGACTCGAGGCCGACAACGACCTGCTGGTGCTCGACGTGCGCACCGCGGCAGACTTCACCGGCGAACAGGGACACATCGAGGGCGCGCTGAATATTCCTCTGGAAGACCTGTCACAACGCCTGGGTGAACTGGAGGATTACCGGAAACACCCGGTGGCGATCGTCTGCCGCACGGACATGCGCTCGGCTGAAGCGGCGCGTCTGCTGGTCAAATCAGGGTTTGCCGACGTGCAGGTGGTGCGCGGCGGCATGACCGGCTGGCTGAAAGCCGGCCTGCCGGTGACGCGCCGGCCGGAATGACCACGCAAGAGAAGAACGTCAGGCGTGTCTAACCCGAATGGCACTTACTCAAGCTCTAATCCTGGTAAATAGTGTCCGTCCATAAACACCGTTTTCACCGCAGAGACGCAAAGGACGCAGAGAAATTCTTTAACGAAAACAATCAAACACTTTGCGCTCTTTCTGGCTTTGCGGCTTTGCGGCTTTGCGGTGAGTTTATCTCTTTATGGATGACCACTAAATAGCCACGAAAACACACGGAAGACACTGAAATTATGTGTGTAAAGTCCGTGTTTTTCCGTGTGCTTCCGTGGCCATTGGGTTGTTTATATGGATGATACCCCTTAATTAAGTGCCATTCGTGTCTGACCCGTTTATCCCTGCCGGTCATCCTCCACGGCCGGCACGTCATAGAGGATGTCATCAAACGGATGGCGGTACATCGGCATGTTGAGGCGTTTTTCGTCGAGTATGTGGCCGATGAAGCCGATCGAACGCCCCAGCACGAAAAAGGCGTTCAGCGTGCCCGAGTCGATGAACTGGTCGATGTCCTCCTCGCTGTAACCGAGGCCACGCCACATATCCACCATCAGCACACCCACCGCGCCGTCGACATTCAGGATCAGATTGTCCTTCTTTTTGGTCGTGTGCTGCTCCACCTCGAGCGCGTAGTCGAGCAGACGGGTCGCAGGAAAGTGCTGCTTCGCATACGACTTCAGGCCCTCGACGCGCAGGTCCGGGTTTCTCACCGACTTGATGCGGTGTCCGATGCCGGGAATGACCATGCCCTGCTCGGCCATGTAGTCGATGAACTCCTCGGCGCCCAGCTCTTTCCCGGCGCCGAGCTTGAAGAATTTCGCGGCGCCGTCGATGGCACCGCCGAAGCGCGGGCCGATGGTGAGCAGTCCGGTCACCAGCGAGCTGATGATATCCTTGCCGGCGCGCGCGGTGACGCGGGCGTTGTGCGCGCCGCTGACCGCCGGACCGTGGTCGGCCACGGTCTTGATCACGGTTTCCAGGAACGCGCTGGCCCATTCCGGGTAGCGCCGCCGGAACCACAGCAGGGTGATCACATCGCCGATGCCGTAACCGGTCTCCGGCGTCGCCACCCCGCTGATCGGGATGCCCGCATAGGTGGCTTCCTCGCCGCGGTCATCGGAGATGGTGCAGGTGAAATGCGTGCCCTTGCGCACGCGGCCGGCTTTGAGCGCCGTCTGGCAGTCTTCAGGCAACGGCGTCATCATCGGCTCGACGATGTCCCCGATAACGCCCGCGGCATGCAGCTCGCGGTGGATGCCGCTGATGATTTCCGGCAGGTCATTGAAGCTGAGCGGCACACGGATGCCGGCGGCACGCATGGCCTCGTTCTTGACGCTGGCCATCTCCCGGTCGCTGCTGGCGCTGGCCCCGGCATGGCCGAACTGCACGCCGGTGGAGAAGTGACTGGCGATGGTGCCGACGCACCAGCCGATCACGGGCTTGGTGATGCGGCCGTCGCGCACCGCATCGATCACCTGGTACTCCTCGGTGCCGCCGACCTCGCCCAGCAGCAGCAGGTATTTCACCGCCGGGTTGGACTGCATGCGCAGCAGGTGTTCGAGAAAACCGGATCCGGCAAAACGGTCGCCGCCGATGGCGATGCCTTCGCTGATGCCGTCCGCGTTCAGCGCGATGGTATGGGCCAGTTCGTTGAACAGTCCGCCCGAGCGGGTCACCAGCCCGCAGGAACCGGGCCGGTGCAGTTTGCTGGCGATGATGTTCTCGAGGGTACCGCCGGTGTTGGCAATCTTGAACGCCCCCGGCGTGATGCCACCCACCGTGGACGGGCCGATCACCAGCTTGCCCAGTTGCCAGGCGCGCAGCTTCAGCGCGCGCGCGTGCCGTTCCGGGATGCCCTCGGCAGTGATCATGAGGGTGCGGATGCCGGGAATATCGAGTGCCTCGTTGCTGATGCGCCAGGCGCGCCGGAAGGAGGCGAAGTTGAGCAGCACATCGGCCTGCGGGTGGGCGGCGACGGCATCGGCGGTGCTTTTGCAGATCGGTATCAGTATCTCGCTGCTGCCGAAGAAAAACTTGCCGAACCGACTGCCGGCGGTGGGAGAAACGATCGCCGCCACCGAGGGCGTTTCACGCCCGATCAGGGTATCGTAGTCGAGCATGCGCTGGATGGCGCTCTGGTGATTGTTCCAGAAGATGGCCTGCGTCTGCCGTGTAAACAGGGTGCCCTGGCCGGGCGGCGCTGCGCTTGCACCGGGCCCGTCCGTGGCGTTTTGTGACATGGTCATTGCAGCTATCCTTTCAAGCGGCCGTCAGGTAACCAGCGCCATCCTGACGATGTCGGTCATGTGGGTTTCGGGACCGTATACCTCGATCGGCAGGCCGAGTTCATCGGCCGCCTTCTGCATGTTGCGCAGGCCCACTTCGTAGTTCGGGCCGCCGCGGCGCACATAGATGCGCACGCCCGCCGCTTGCATTTTCTCGTGGTATTCCCGAAAGGCCTGGATGATGCCGGTGAAGGTTTTGGCGACATCGGTGAAATTGGCGATGGCCCCACCGATGATCAGCAGCTTTTCGCGCCCCTGCGGATCGGGTTCGCGTGTCATCAGGTCGAGCAGGGTTTCGGTGTAGATCCGGGTTTCCTGTGTGGTCGGGTTGCCCGAATATTCACCGTAGTTGGCCAGCTCATCGGCTCCGATCAGGTCGGTGATGGTATCGGCATAAACCACCGAGGCGCCTCCGCCGGCAACCAGGGTCCATACCCGCCCCTGCGGATTCAGGATGGTGAGCTTCAGCGAGGCGCCGCTTTTCTCGTCCATCGCCTTGATCTGTTTTTCTTCCGGCCCCGGCGCCTTCATGCCGAACGGGGTCGGGAAATACAGCGGCCCCCAGCGCTTGTCCATCAGGAAACCGGCGGTGTCGTCGACCTTGGCGACCAGGTCGAGCAGATGCACCCGGTCGCCCTCGAAGCAGAACGGGTTGATCTCCAGGTAGGCAAAATGCTGGTCGCGGAAAAAGCGGTAAAAATCGATGGCGAACAGTGCAAACCGGTCCCGGTCGGGGATTCCCCCGGGCACCGCCGCGGCGATCATCGCGGTGAGTTCGTCGTCACTTGCGAACGGCGGAATGTCGAGCTGGGTGACGCTGTCCCAGTTGTCCTCGATGTTCACCCCACCCTGCGTGCTCATCGAGAGGATATCAGCGGTGTCGCCCATGACCGCGGCAATGTAATACTCGACAGCGCTGTCGTGCGTGACGAAGGGTTCGACGATGAAGCGGCTGAGGACCCCGCTCTGGCCGCTGAGCAGCGTGGTGGTCCGGGCGCGCTTCTCGTCGATCCAGCGCGCCGCGTCATCGAGGGTGACGTCGCCCGGTGCATTGACCTTGTACAACACCAGGCCATTGAGGCCACGCTTGCCGAAGATCATGTCCGGCTTGACCACCAGCGGCCCATGGCCGAGCCAGTCATGGCCGCCATCAGCAGCCAGAGCGATCAATTCCTCTCCGCTGGCGACGCTGGCCGCCTGGAAGGTGTAGCGGAACTGGCCGAAGTGCCTCGACCAGTCAGTGTGGAATACCCGCTTGCCTTCGTATTCCCGTATTGCCCGTTGAGCCAATGTCGCTGCTTCACATGTTGAAACGTCGAAGCCGGTATTCTACCTCACTGTTGCACAGGATTTCAGAATGAATGAAGAAATTATGACTGTATAGCGAGGAATGCGCACTGAATGCAAGATAACAATGGGGTCTACATGAATGGTGCCTGGTTAAGCCTAAGCACCCCCCTATGGCCACGGAATCACACGGAAGACATGGAAAGAAGAGCCTGTATTCCGTGCTTTTCCGTGTGATTCCCTGGCTATTTATCGGCTTGGACATTCACTAGTGGTCAGCCATAAAGAGATAAACTCACCGCAAAGCCGCAAAGAGCGCAAAGTGCATGATTGTTTTCGTTAAAGAATTTCTCTGCGTCCTTTGCGTCTCTGCGGTGAAAACGCTGTTTATGGACGGACACTAACCAAGTGCCATTCAGGTCTATATTAAACGCCGCGGCAGCCACACTATATTCCACGCGTCGATACTCGACCCGACCCGCGTTTTCAACACCGGTCGCGTCAGGCCGGGGCCTCTTCACCACCCAGGGCGCGCAGCAGCTGCGCCGTGAATTCGTTCAGTTCCAGGGTCATGAGGGAGAAATCCAGGTCGAAACGGGCGGCCGCATCATCCGCGTCCGCGTCCTCGTCCTGCGTGACGACATCCTCGAAGCGTAGCCGTTTGATGGAAAGATCTTCCTGGAGGAGGAACGACAGCCGGTCCTTCCAGTGCAGGGCCAGCCTGACCGCATATTTGCCGTTCTTGATGTGATTGCGGATTTCACCGGCCCCAAGGTCCTGGTGCCGGCAGGTGATCACCCCGCCGTCCGGATCGGGATGTTTCAGTTCGCACTCCTCCCCCAGGGCGAACCCCGGCGCCGGGTGCTCGCCCCCGAGCCAGCGAGTCAGGGTATGGGGGATGGATTGTTTCACCTTGACCGGGGTCGCCTTGAGGCTCCCGAGGGTGGTGCGCAGCAGACTGATGAGCGCTTCCGCCCGGGCCGGCGTCGGGCTGTCCACCACGACCAGGTCGGTGCGGGTATCGATATAGGCATACTGGTCCGTGTGGCGTGTCAGGGCGTGCGGCAGACAGGTCATGGATGATGTCGTCCTTCATGCGCTGGCGTTCCTTGCGGTAGACCTCGCGCGACTCGGCCGCCTCCACCGCGGCCACCTTGTCATCGAGCAGCTGCTTCACCACGCCCGCGGGGATGATCTTGTCCGCCTTGCGGGAACAGATCATGACGTAGCCGCCGGCGGCATGCACCAGTTGCTGTCCCTCGCGTCCCAGCGGCGAAACCCATCCGCTCGCCGTCAGCTCCAGGCGGCCGCAGCCGCGGAACGCCGCGGACTGCAGGCGCTCGTCCAGTGCTTCCGGAGTAAGATCAAGGTGTTGGCCGAGCCGGTAGAGCTGCAGGTTTCTGAACCACATAATGTCACCCCAAAAAACGCGACATTATGCGCAAAGACCCGCCCCCTGGCCACCGCTTTCGCGGTCCCGCACGGGTTAGGCCGGTATGGCACTTACTTAACAGGTGGTGATCCTGTCGAAGTTCATATGGCCACGGAAGCACACGGAAAAACACGGAAGATCACTAACAATGTCTGTGTCTTCCGTGTGATTCCGTGGCTATTTACCGGAATTGGTGCTTAAGTAAGTGGCATTCGGGTCAGGCTGCGAATACCGCGGTGTTTATAACCAGCGTTTTTTGCGGAACAGCGCCAGCAGGACGACGACGATAACCGCCATGATGCCGAGCAGGATGAAATAGCCGGAATGGGCATGCAGCTCGGGAATGTACTCGAAGTTCATACCGTAGAGTCCGGCGAGGAAACTGAGCGGGACGAAGATCACGGTGACGATCGTCAGCACTTTCATGATCTGGTTCAGGTGATGCGAGGCGAGGGAGATGTAGCTATCGACCAGGTCCACCGCGAGTTCGTAATAAAGCCCGCTCAGACTGACGGCGCGTTCCTGGTGTTCAAAGACGTCGTTGAGTTCATGCACGATATTCGCGCCGAAGAAGGGGGAGACGCTGTTTCTCAGGGCGGTGAAAACCTGCTGGTGGTAGGCGAAAATGCGCCGCAGTTTCTTCAAGTCCGATTTGTAGCCGGCCAGCTCACCGAGCAGCTCGTCGCGCGGCGAACTCAGTATCTCGTCCTCCAGTTCCTCCAGCCGCGGTTCCAGCGCGAGCAGGATGTCGAGATAACGATCGACCATGATCCGGCAAAGCCGCAGGGCCAGCGCGGCGGGGCCAGCGGCGAGACGGCCGGCGTTCTCCTGCGCCTCGCGCCAGAGCTGATCGGTGCTGGGTGACTCCGCCGAATGGCGCGTGACCAGAAAGCGCCTGCCGACAAAAAGCGCCAGCTGGATGGTGGAGAAATCGGTGTCCTTCGATTCCGCTGACAATCCCCGCAGGAGCAGGAATGTGTAATCCTTGAAATGTTCGAGCTTGGGCGGGTGCCGTTCGCGCAGCGCATCCGAGACGGCCAGTGGGTGCAGGCCGAACTCCTCACGCAGTAACCTACCCGTCACTTCGGGCGGTTCATCGCCCAGGTCGAGCCATATCAGCGTCCGCTCATCGGCCTTCCATTGCTCGACGAGCTCCCTGCCTCCGATGTGCAACCGGCCATCGGGAATTTCAAACAGCATGCAGCGTATCACGACCCTTCTCCCCTCCGCAGATCTGCACAACGACACCCTGTCCGTGTGCACCAACGCCTGTCACGGTAACACAGGCAGCACCTGAAGGACGGCGGGTGCAAATAGATTTCAGAAAACAGCTGGTTTATGCTATCAGCCCTTTGCGGAAAAGGGTTTGAGCCATGACTGTTCCCGTAAATAACACGCTGCGCCCGCAAACTCCGCTCGGCATGCTGATGTGGCTCGTCATTGCCGTGCTCGGCGCCGGCGCCGTGGGCGGCATCGCGCTGGCGCGCGGGGAGACCAGTCAACAGCCTGTGGTTCATCGTCGCCGCGGTGTGCGTGTACGCCATCGGCTACCGCTTCTACAGCGCCTTCATCGCCGCCCGGGTGCTGGTGCTCGACCCGACACGCGCGACACCGGCCGAACGCTTCAATGACGGGCGCGACTTCGTACCCACCAACAAGTGGATCGTGTTCGGCCACCACTTCGCCGCCATCGCCGGCCCCGGCCCGCTGGTCGGTCCGACGCTCGCCGCGCAGTTCGGCTATCTGCCGGGCACACTCTGGATCCTGATCGGCGCGGTGCTGGGCGGGTGCGTGCAGGACTTCGTGATCCTGTTCTTCTCCACCCGCCGCGACGGGCGCTCACTGGGGCAGATGGCGCGCGACGAGCTGGGTCCGATCGGCGGCGTGGCCGCGCTGCTCGGCGTGATGACCATCATGATCATCCTCATCGCCGTGCTCGGGCTGGTGGTGGTCAATGCCATGAAACACAGCCCCTGGGCGACCTCGACCATCGCGGCCACTATCCCCATCGCCATCCTGGTCGGCCTGTACATGCGCAATCTGCGGCCCGGCCGCGTGCTGGAAGGTTCGCTGCTCGGCGTGGCGCTGTTGCTGTTCGCGGTGTGGAGCGGCGGCTGGGTGGATCATCACCCCGGTCTGCGCGGCTGGTTCGACTACGGCGCGCAGGATCTCGCGCTGCTGGTGATCGGCTACGGCTTCGCCGCCGCCGTGCTGCCGGTGTGGCTGCTGCTCGCCCCGCGCGACTACCTCTCGACCTTCATGAAGCTCGGCACGATCATCGCCCTCGCCGTCGCCATCGTGATCCTGCGCCCCGACATCCGCATGCCGGCGCTCACCCAGTTCATCGACGGCAGCGGGCCGATCTTCGGCGGCAAGTTGTTCCCGTTCGTGTTCATCACCATCGCCTGCGGCGCGATCTCCGGCTTCCACTCGCTGATCTCCTCGGGCACCACGCCCAAGCTGCTCTCGAGCGAGCGCGACATGCGCATGATCGGCTACGGCGGCATGATGATGGAGTCCTTTGTCGCCATCATGGCCATGATCGCCGCCACGGTGCTCGACCCCGGCGTATTCTTCGCCATCAACAGTCCGGCCGGCATCGTCGGCGTTGATCCCGCCGCCGCCGTGGCGACCATCTCCGGCTGGGGCTTTCCGGTCAGCGTTGAACAAATGCAGGCGCTTGCCCACCAGATGGGCGAGGCCACGCTGTTCGCGCGCACCGGCGGTGCGCCCTCGCTCGCGGTGGGCATGGCCAGCATCTTCTCCTCGGCGTTCGGTACCGGTCTGCTCGCCGTCTGGTATCACTTCGCCATCATGTTCGAGGCCCTGTTCATCCTCACCACGCTGGACGCGGGCACCCGCGTGGCGCGCTTCATGCTGCAGGACATGATCGGCAACGTCATCCCGGCGCTGGGACGCACCAGCTGGATTCCCGGTGTGCTGCTGACCAGCGCGGCGGTGGTCGCGGCCTGGGGCTACTTCCTGTATTCGGGCACCATCGATCCACTCGGCGGCATCAACAGCCTGTGGCCGTTGTTCGGCATCTCCAACCAGATGCTGGCGGCGATCGCCTTGTGCGTGGCGACCACCATCCTGATGAAAAGCGGGCGGGCACGCTACGCGGCAGTGACCGCGCTGCCACTCGCCTGGCTGGTCACCGTTACCAGCGCCGCGGCCTGGGAAAAACTCTTCAGCCCGGAACTGCGCGTCGGCTTCCTCGCCCACGCCGGCGACCTGGCCGCGAAGCTCGCCGGCGGTGCGATCGCCCCGGAGAATATCGCCAGGACCCAGCACCTCATCTTCAACGACCACCTGAACGCAGCGCTCACCCTGCTCTTCCTGGTGATCACCTGGGTGCTGGTGCTGGAAACGCTGCGGGTTTCCTGGCGCGCCGCCACCGGGCACGTGCGCCCGCCGCTCTCCGAGTCGCCGCACATCCCGTCACGGCTGGTGGAAAACTGGGTGCGCGACTGATGCGCGGGAGGACATTGCAACGGCTGTGGCGCGCGTTGCGCACCCTCAGCGGCGACGACGCCTACGAGCGCTATCTGGTACACTGGCACACGCACCACGCCGGCGAGGGCGCGCCGCTCGATCGCAAGGCCTTCTTCAAGACGGAGCTGGAACGCAAATGGAACGGGATCAAGCGGTGTTGCTAAATCCGGTCAAGACGAAAAGGGGTCAGAACCCTTTTTCGATGAAAAAGGGTTCTGACCCCTTTTCGTCCCTTTTTACGTTGCTGTTGTTTGTGGCGAGCATGGGCTGCGCCCCGGCATCGGCCGCGCCAGCCATCCAGCCGATCAGCACCACCGTCATCAAGGCCACCACCGGCCTCTGTCACCGGGGCAAGACCTGTCATGTCGACAAGGCGGGGGTCTGGATTCCGGATCGGGACGTGGCCATCGTCGCAGCCTCCATCGCCGAACAGGTCGATGTGGCGCTGTACGTCGATATCGAGATCAGCACCAAGCCCGAGATGTACCAATGCAATGAGGCGGACGCCACCGGCTGCATCTTTCGCACGAAATACTCGGGGCCGGGACTCTATGTTTACGGCGCAACCTCGGGCAACACCTACCTCGGCTCGAATGTGACCACCACCAACATCACCTTCCCCTCTGGCTATGGCATCGTGATCAAAAAAGGCGTTCCGGTCTACGTCCATCTCGACGTGAGAAACGGCAGCCTGATCGACCTCAAGGTCGACCAGGACGCCTGGCTGTACTACGTCCCGCTCGACTAACCCGGCATCCCCGAAGCGGGACGCTCCCGACATTATCACTTCCCTTGTCGATCCCGGTGCGCCGGGATTCTACCGGCTGGTGCACCCCACCAGGGTAGGCGGGCACCGTGAATGAGCAGGGTACGCAGATAGACGTCGCCCCGTTTACTCATCCCCAGAAGGGTCGCCTTGCCGCCACTGGAGTGCTGCCGAGGCGGCAACCCCAACCAGGCGGAGAGTTGCCGTCCGTTCGTGAAGCTCTTCCCGTCTCCGATCGAGGCCAGCAGTGCGCTGGCCGTGATCGGGCCAATGCCGGGTATTTCGGCCAGTCTCCGACTTGCTTCGTTGTCCCGATGCTATCAACTTCCTCGCCCAGTAGTGGGCGCTGCCACACGCCTTCATCCCAATCAGGCAGGGCAGGAGGTTGGCGAAGTACGTCAACACACCCTAGCGTTTGAGTTGCCGGCGTACGGTCACCTTGCCGCGTTCGTTCACGCCGTGGACCTGCAATACCGCCTTTGCCAGATCAATTCCAACCGTTGTAATCTTCATCTCGGACGCTTCTTTCCAGTTAGTGGGGTTAGATACACCGCCACTTTGGCGTTTCGATGCCGTTTCAGGAAAGGGGCGTCCATTCCATTAAAGCCGGGGGCTTACCTCATACTGAGTCAATGCATCCCTTGGGAGCACTGGCAGAGGGTTATTATCAAGGCCTCTGCACGACGCAGGGTCGCCAGTCCAAAGATGCCCGATTGGTCATTGGCCGGTGAAGCAGCCGCTCGAGCAACACCAGGGAGAGCATGGCATAGCGATCCTTGCGGTTCTTGCCCTGTTCAATGCGCAGCGTCATGCGGTTGCTGTCGATATCGCCAACCTTCAACGCCATGACCTCGCTGGCCGTTAAAACCGAACGGATTTAAGATATACCTGAGATACGGGCACCTGTTGGGCGGCATAAGGCGACTCGTCCTCGATGTAATAGCGTTTGACGCCAGCCTTGGCTGCGGCGCGCAAGATGGCAGGGAAATCTAGCTGACCTGTACCGAGAGCAACGCTGGTAGAATAAGGCGCGCGTCCGATGGGCTTGCCGTGGGGTTCCCCCTTCCGGAGATCTTTGAGATGCATCAGTTCAAAACGGTTCGGATATTTTGTCAAGTAAGCCACCGGGTCACCACCACCATAGTAGAACCAAAAGACGTCCATCTCGTATGTCACGTTTTCCGGCTCGGTGAGTTGGAGCAGATCGTCGAACAGGTTCCCGTTGGCCGTGTGGACAAATTCAAAGCCATGGGGGTGGTAGGCGAATCGCAGACCGTACTTTTTCAAAGCCGCGCCCCAACGATTTAAATCTGCAGCAGCTTTTTTGGATTCGTCAAGCGTCAGGGTTCCTTTGTGTGGAAATTCAGATACAACGACGTAATGGGCTCCAAGCGCCTTGGCGTCCGCTGCGACGGCATCTACGTTTTGGGACAGTGCCTTATAGTGTGTGACGATGCTGCTGCAAGTAAGACCGTGTTGGTCCAACAGTCGCCTAAACTCTGCCGCTGATTTTCCATAATAACTTGACGTTTCGACATCCGTAAAGCCAAGCCGGTGAATCAATGCCAACGTGCCCACCAAATTTTGTTTGAGCTCATCGCGATATGTCCAAAGTTCCATACTAAGAGGCCCGGCAAAGTTTCCCTTCGAAGCCTGCGTCCCATTCCCTTGGTTCACCCAGATGTCAACGCGCGGAGTATCGAAGTGGTAAGGTTTGTCAAGTATGTCCAACCGTCCATCACCATTAAGATCAGCAACCCTGGCCTCGTGAAATCCGATACCTTTGGAAAACAAGGTTGTGGTAAAGTTGCCATGGCCGTCGCCATAGAGAATCCATGCGCGAGCGTTAGTATTGTTGGGAGATGCGCCAGGCCTATTATCCCATTGCCCCATCTCCGCTGTAAAAATATCCAGGTTTCCATCGCCGTTGATGTCACCCAACGCAAGGCTATGCCCATGAATTTCCGTGGTGCCGAGCAGATCGCGGCTGTGCCAAGCTTTAGGATCGGTCGGGTCACCATGGCACTCAAAAAACAACAGCGGCCCATCGCCATCGCCCGAAGACTCCACGATCTGGGGAATCTTGCCTGGTTCGAACCAGCCAGCGGCGAGGCGTCCCGGGTGATCAGTGAATTGAATTGGTTTGAATTCGGTGCCGCGGATGTGTTTAAACCACCACATGCCCGCCACCAAGTCAGGATGATTGTCACCGTCAATATCGCATACTGCCATACCCTCTTGTTTCAGATGGGCCGTTACCTTCGATACATCGAGGATTTCAGTCAATGGCCATGGGCCGGATTGACGCGGATTCTCAGGGATCTCGGCGAGGAAAAGTTTCTTCGCTTTTTGATTCCAGAACATGAGCTGCGGCTTGCCCGTGCCCATAAAGTCTGCTACAGCCTGATCGTGGTGTTGGCCAACCCCGCTCTTTTTGATAACGTGCCGCTTCCACGGGATCTTCGGAGCGAAATTCGGGCGGGGGTTCTCATACCACCACATCTCATTGCTTTTATAGTCGCCTCCGACGATGAAATCAGGATCGCCGTCACCATCGACGTCGTAAGAGAAACCGCCCGCTTCCGTTCGCCGTGGTCCATCGTCTATCACATATTTATCCCAGCCCGTGGCGGTGCGCCGCAACCAGATAATCCCAGGCACCTGAGTGCGTTCACACAAAACGATGTCGTTCACGCCATCACCGTCAATGTCGAAGACGACGGCAGTGGTTTGCTGGGGACCGCCGAAAGGTTCGGGTAACTTGCCATTTCGGCTGGAAAGATGCTCCCAAGTGGGCACTGGGAAATTACCTGCAAAGACAGGAAGAGTGGTTGACACGAATAAGGCCAGAATGGCCAAGGTCGAGTAGCTTTTCATGAGGTTAATGGGACCGATGATTTAATAGCAGTGTAACAAACTGCGCAGAAGAGGGATTTAGCCTCTGCGGAAAATTCTTTCGCACTCCTGGAAACGTCGGCTAACTGCTGTTTGGCCGCAAGCTTGCGGCAGTAAAGCTGGCTGGAACAATTTTCGGCCTAACATTGGTCTTGCCGCAACGACCGCATTTCGCAAATTGGAAAACATAAATGTGTAGGAAAAATATCATGAACAGAGAATGCAATCCGGATAGGTGTCGTTTCGTGGGCGCTTACGGTTAACAAGACCGTCTACCAGATCGGCTGAAGAATCATTGAAACAGTAAGCTAATGAGTTGAGAGAGGTAACCTGCCAACGATTGCGAAGACTTTGTAACAAACGATGACACAACAGGTCAGACCGGCGTAGCGAAAATCTGATAGTCCCCGTGGTCAGCCAAGACCGCGCTACCGACAAGGACGATACGCGCGCATTTCATCGAGGCCAGGGGCATAACACCCCCGTTAACAAGGCCGGATATACGGAAGCAATCCTGTCCCTGTCATCTACGTCACAAAGACTTGCAAAATGGGAGGAGACCATATAATGGGCCTACGCGCCTTCGCTTCACTCTCCATGGCGCACAGCGCCGGCGCCGGAGCGGTTCATGATCAGTTTCTGAACGACGAGCACCACATCTTTCCCCAAGGCCTTAAAGTGCTGCGGTAAAAGTGCCCAACGGACAACTTGCGTATAACAATATAAACGCTGGAATACATTGACTGGCGCAGTCCTTACGGCCTTCAGATAACCGAATAAAGCTTGCCACTTTGGCAGTACTATCTTGTTTTCCAAAGAAGTGTCAAACCACGCAATACGATGTCTCTCGAGTCGCAAAGCGCCATTTGTAGATTGTTCTGGATGTGATCTTCTATAAAACACAGCTTCAGGCATTACATAGTATCTGCCATATAATGCTAATTCTGCCAGAAACACCAGATCTGAAGACGGGTAACTTCCAAGAAGTGATGTCCGTGCAACGCTATCCACCCGCAT
Organism: uncultured Gammaproteobacteria bacterium; assembly: GCA_963710815.1. Taxonomy (GTDB): domain Bacteria; phylum Pseudomonadota; class Gammaproteobacteria; order UBA9214; family UBA9214; genus CAVQCA01. The sequence goes on from CAVQCA010000080.1 coordinate 41,209, forward strand.
AAGCCCATAAACATAATTACCCGACGAATTGTTGAGCATAAAGTCCCGAAATCTCATTTGAGGACTTGGATTATATGCATCCACTTTGTAATCATATTCTGCTAAGTACTGCCCGTTTTTATCAATAATGCGCGTCTGTGGCAGACACGAAACCACATCTGGATTCTTATCAAGAACCTCTACACATCCGGACAAAAAATCCGGGGATAACTTATCGTCATAGCTGGACCACTTAAAGTATTCGCCCTTTGCCAATTCAAAAACGAGATTATGGTTGGGAGCAGCACCTAGATTCCTGTCATTCCGGTAATATCTTAGTCGCCGGTCATTTTGAGCATATTTCAGACAAATATCCCGGGTGCGGTCATTTGAGGCATTATCAGAAATGATGAGCTCGAAATTCCTATATGTCTGGACAAGGATAGATTCCAACGCTTCTTCAAGATATTTCTCTGCATTGTATGCGGGTAGACCAATACTTACTCTTGGTTCATTGCTTATCATCCGTCAGAATCCTGATTGCATTTACTTCTTTTGGGAATTCACCATCTCAAATAGTCGTTGATTAGCCAATTGTCCCGAATTCGAATTGCCGGATAGAAGTCTTCAATAGATTAACACCCAGGTTCTCAGCTAACTACCAGATTAATTCAATTAATGACGATAATGTTTCCTGAGAAATGTTTATCATCCAGTGATGATAATCACGTATACAGGATTAAATAAGTCAAGCTAACCGTTGATTATATTCAAATATAGGCTGCATCGAGCAATACATATCTGGGCCGGACTCTGTTCGGCTACTTAAGATCCGGAGCCGTCGGCCAAGCGTGACCTGCTAGGTAAATCGGCTTCGTGCATTATTAATTTAATTAAATTTAGAAAGTTATTGTTTTGTTGGTAAATATTGTGTCAAAGTGGTATTGATTGCCAAGATCTTGGAGGCTAGCGCGATGAAGGTTGCAATCCTGGCTGGTGGGCTAGGTACCCGTTTGGCCGAGGAGACGGAAGTTAAACCTAAACCCATGGTAGAGGTTGGTGGTCAACCGATCCTGTGGCATGTCATGAAGCACTATGCACATTACGGGTATACCGATTTTGTGATTGCCCTTGGTTACAAGGGTGAATATATCAAGCGCTGGATGAGAGATTTCAGCTCAATGCATAGCAATATGACAGTAAAGACCGGAAGCGGTGATGTCATACTCCATAATAATACTGACACTGACTGGTCCGTTGACCTGATAGATACGGGGGCAGGTTCTGCTACCGGTGGACGAATCAAGCGTATGGCTCCATGGATTGGTGAGGGCACCTTTATGCTGACCTGGGGAGACGGCGTCTCGAATGTGGACTTGCATGCACTGCTCGGCATTTCACCGTTCACATGGGAAGCTTGCAACATTGACGGCTGTGCGTCCACCTGCTCGTTTTGGCCACATCGAGTTCAAGGGGGATCAGGTTCAGACTTTTACGGAGAAGCCACAGACTGCTGAAGGCTGGATTAATGGTGCATTCTTTGTGCTAGAGCCTGGAATATTCCAGTACATCGATGGAGATGATACGCAGTGGGAAAAGGAACCCCTGGAGCGTCTGGCATCCGAAGGTGAACTCATGGCGTATCGGCACAATTCATTCTGGCAATGTATGGATACCGTGCGTGACAAGAAACTTCTGGAAAAATTATGGCAGGAGGGCAATCCGCCCTGGAAGACCTGGAGCAAGTGAAATGCGTATATTAGTTACGGGACATAGGGGTTACATAGGTACAGTACTGATACCGATGCTGCTTGAGCATGGCCATGACGTGGTTGGTCTGGATACAGACTGGTTCGAACAGTGTACTTTTACCGGGACTATCCCGGAGGTTGAAAGTATCAGAAAGGATGTGCGCGACATTCAAAGGAGTGATGTGCTGGGATTCGATGCCATTATTCACCTGGCTGGACTGTCCAACGATCCAATGGGCGATTACCGGCCGATGATAACCGAAGAAATCAATGAATTTGCGTCGGTTGAGCTTGCGCGAATCGCGAAAGACGCTGGTGTGAAGCGTTTCCTGTTTGCCTCTACTTGCAGTAATTACGGTGCGGGAGGACAGGATTTTCTGACTGAGAAGGCCGCCTTCAACCCCGTAACTCCATACGGCGTATCGAAGGTAAAAGTAGAGGTAACATTGTTGGGGATGGCAGACGCGGATTTCTGTCCAACATATTGAAGAGCATCGACTGCATATGGTGTGTCACCGCGACTGCGTTTTGATTTGGTGGTCAATAACCTCACGGCCTGGGCATTTACGACGGGACGCGTCTACCTGAAAGGCAATGGAACACCGTGGCGTCCGCTGGTTCATGTCGAGGATATATGCCGCGCCTATATTGCGGTATTGCACGCACCATGTGATCTGGTTCACAACGAGGCGTTTAATGTTGGTACCACCACGGAAAATTACCAGATGCGTGAGATTGCTGAAATCGTCAGGGATATCGTACCCGGCTGCCAGATAGATTACGCACCGGATGCAGGACCAGACAAGCGCTGTTACCGCGTTGACAGCAACAAGATTTCACTTGTGTTGCATGAATTCAAGCCTCAATGGACGGTCCGGCGCGGGGTTGAGTCGCTGTACGAAGCCTACAAGAGTGTCGGATTGACACTGGATGAGTTCGAAGGCGTCAAGTATATGCGCATTGCTCATCTCAAGCACATGGTGGAGAACGGGATTCTGGATAGCGATTTTCGCTAGAGACCGGAAAGCTCGCTGCGGCTGCTGCAATATGAGATTGCAGGCACGGATATCATAGTACCGGTAATGGCGTTTGAATAACACGATGGCCATGTAAAGGCCTGTAATTTTCCTGACAACAGGGAATCAACAATGCCCAGAATCACAGCTTGTCGTTCATGTGGTCATAAGGATCTGGAAAAGGTGCTTGATCTCGGCCATACGCCACTTGCCAACCGGTTGCTTACTGATGAGCAATTGAAACAGGCGGAGCCGGCTTTCCCTCTAGAGGTTGGTTTCTGTACCGGTTCAGCCTGATGCAGATCCTGGAAACGGTCCCCCCATCAGTGTTGTTCTGCGAAGACTATCCGTATTACTCGTCTTTTTCCGACGCCTTGTTGCGTCATTCAAGGGAAAATGCGCTCGATCTGATAGACAGGCGAAAGCTGGACAAGTCAAGTCTCGTAGTGGAACTTGCCAGCAATGACGGTTATCTGCTCAAGAACTATGTTGAATACAATATTCCGGTTCTTGGCATAGATCCGGCGGAAGGCCCTGCCAGGGAGGCAGAGAAAATAAATGTTCCAACTCTTGGTGAATTCTTTACACTCGAACTGGCACACAAGCTGTACGATCAGGGTAAGGGTGCAGATGTCATACATGGTAATAACGTTCTCGCCCATGTTGCGGATACCAACGGTTTTGTAGAAGGAATCCGTGTATTGCTAAAACCCGGCGGGGTCGCTGTTATCAAAGCACCCTATGTCAAGGATCTCATCGATCATTGTGAGTTTGACACAATCTATCACGAACACCTCTGCTATTTTTCGGTTACGGCCCTTGACAGACTGTTCGCAACCATTCCCTGTATCTAAATGAAGTTAAACATCTGCCAGATTCATGGCGGCTCACTGCGGTTGTATGTAGAAAAAATAGAAAACATCGGTGATTCTGTGCGAGAAATGCTGAGCGTGAAAAACAAGGGGCCGATCACGCTACTCCGACTTTTCAGGCGTGTACAGGGGATCAAGCAGAAACTGAGTGTGCTTCTAAATGATTTGAAGGCCAATGGTAAAACAATTGCAGCCTATGGGGCGGCAGCAAGGGTAGTACGCTGATCAACTATGTCGGGATAGGGAAGGATATTGTCGATTTTGTGGTTGACCGCAACGTTTACAAGCAGGGACGATATATGCCTGGCCATCACCAGCCGATATATGCAGTTGGAAAAATTCTCGAAGAAATGCCGGATTATGTTTTATTGCTGCCATGGAATTTTGTAGACGAAATATTGGAGCAGCAAGCCGAATACCGGGCAAGGGGCGGTAAATTCATCATTGCCGGATTCCAGAGCCGAGGATTGTCTAGAATATGACAGCGCCATAATGAGCGGAACTTTATGAAGGCAGACGACTCTCTGCGAAAAATCAGTGCCTGCCAAGCTGCGAAAGTGAAAATATGGAAGTTTTCTATGAGGCATGTTCGGTGCCATCAAACAGTTGTATTCTCCTGGAAACCAGGCAGGAGGCGCAAAATTACCCGCGTGGTGATATTTGCCTTGGATTTTGCCGACTTATAAGATCATATCCAATACCGCATTCGCTCAGCGGCTGACAGAATACTCAGGGCGATATGAGGAGACCCAGGGGTTTTCAGGAACGTTCAATGCTTTTCACAAGACGCTGGCTCAGCGTTTGATTGACCGCTACAACCTGCGTAACAAGGAAGTAATAGAGATTGGCTGCGGCAAAGGCGGGTTTCTTCTGCTTTTGTGCGAGATGGGCAATAACAGCGGTACCGGTTTTGAGCCCGGCTTCGTTGCAGAGAGAATCGATAGTCCGGCGGCAGAACGCATAAAGTTCGTCAAGGATTATTACACCGAAAAGTATGCGTCATACCAGGGTGATTTCATATGCTGCAAGATGACGCTGGAGCATATTCACCCGACAGCCGAGTTCATAAAAACGGTTCGGCGTTCAATCGGGAATCGTCTGGATACCACGGTGTTTTTCCAGATTCCCGATGCGACCAGAATCGTGAGAGACTGTGCCTTCGAGGATATTTATTACGAACACTGCTCATACTTTACACCAGGCTCACTGGCGAGGTTGTTTCGCCGTTGCGGATTTGAAGTGCTAGACCTTGCCACTGAATATGATGATCAATACCTGACAATTGAGGCCTGTCCTTCTGGCAGTCCAACAGGACAGGGAGATATTCTCCCGCAGGAAAATGATCACGAAAAGTTAACACACTATGTACAGGAGTTTTCGCGGAAGTTCCGTGAAAAACGGATTCTTTGGGAATCACGGCTCAAAGAGCATGCGTCGATGGGGAAAAAGATTGTATTGTGGGGGTCAGGATCAAAGGGCGTGTCTTTCCTGACAACCCTTAGTGTGCCGAAGGAAATCGAATTTGTTGTCGATATAAATCCATATCGACAGGGTCATTACATGCCAGGTACCGGACATAAAATTGTTGGCCCTGAGTTTCTCAAAGAGTATCGGCCGGATGTTGTTGTCGTCATGAACGGAATCTATTGCGAGGAGATTGGCAAAATTCTTCAAGAGATGGGTCTCCATCCGCAGATGGTTGCATTGTAAAGGGCGTATTGACCTGCATGCCAGCATCCATCCAGAAATATTGTCCTGTATGTGATTCTGGCGACACATCGATCTGCATAAAGCTTGAAGATGTGCCCGTATATTGTAATGTTCTGTACTCCACCAGGGATGCAGCTCTGGCGGCACCCAAAGGTGATATCAACCTCATTTTCTGCCGAACCTGTGGGCACCTGTACAACGGAACATTTGACTCACGGCAGATCGACTATAGCCTTGAATATGAAAACTCCCTGCACTATTCACCGAGATTCTGCGAGTATGCAGACGCGCTTGCCGATGAACTAGTAGAGCGATACGACTTGCATGGTAAGACGATTGTTGAAATCGCCTGTGGTAAAGGCGATTTCCTGGCGCAACTCTGCAATAAAGGGGGCAATCATGGGATTGGATTTGACCCCAGCTACGAGCCCGGCAGGCACAGTGATGAAATATTGCATAATGTCACAATTGTGCAGGATTACTATTCTGACCGTTATGCTGATCTACAGGCAGAATTAATCTGCTGTCGTCATGCACTTGAGCATATCGAGTCACCAAAACAGTTCTTGAGTATCGTACGGAACGCCATCGGCAGCAACAACACGGCACTGTATTTTGAGGTACCAAATACGCTATTTACGCTGAAAGACCTTGGGATTTGGGACATTATTTATGAACATTGCGGGTATTTTTCAGAAAGTTCACTTGAAAGGTTGTTTGCAGACAGTGGATTTTCAGTAAAATATCTTCGTGAAGTCTTCGGGCGGCAATTCCTGTCGATTGAGGCACAGCCGTCTGCTGTTGACGATATTCGTACCCCGGTATCAACCGGTATCCCCATGGTGGCAACTTATGCGAATGCATTTGAGAAGAAGTATGCTGAAAAGCGGGATGTGTGGATGAGACGCATTGATGGTTTCAAGAATAACGGGAAACGAGTTGTGGTTTGGGGTGCAGGTTCGAAGGGCGTGACTTTTCTGAACATGCTCAGGGTTAGGGATGAAGTGACGAATATAATTGACCTGAATCCCCACAAACAGGGTAAGTATGTACCGGGAACGGGGCATCAGGTGGTCAGCCCGGAGCATTTGAGGGATAACCCTCCCGATGTCGTCATAGTGATGAACCCTATTTACACTGATGAAATCGCTACTTCACTCAAGACGATGAATGTTGCTGCTGAGATAGTGAACGAATCGTCCTCTATAGGTTCGGCTTGAGAACCAGTGCAGTTGCAGATGCCCGCTGGTTTTATAACGCATACATCACACACCCATGCCGCTTCCCGTGAATAACTCCAGGTTCCTCGATGCTACTGTATTTAGTGAGCGCATTCTTGTCGCCAGGTGCGGGAGATATTGATGGCCGCAAAAGCACAAATGAATCAACCTCTCAATTCTTTCCCGCTTATCCCATATCAGCCCAACACCACCTCGATGCGGTAACTTCCACCCGCCGCGGGCAGGGCGATGCGCGCAACGCCCTCGATGACCGGCTGTTCCCGGCCATCGAGTCGCGCGGCGCTCACCTGCCGGCCGCCGTGCGGATTGTCGACCACGATATCGCATTGCGTCGTGCCGTCGGGCAGGCGGTAATGCAGGCGGAATCCGGGCCAGTCGGGCGGAATGCAGGGGCGGATCAAGAGGGTACGCCCCTGCGTCACGCGCAGGCCGAGCACCGACTCCAGTGCCGCCCGATAGAGCCAGCCGGCGGATCCGGTGTACCAGCTCCATCCGCCGCGCCCGACATGCGGTGGTTCGCCGTAGATGTCCGCCGCCACCACGTAGGGTTCCAGCCGGTATCTGGCGACGCCGTCCGCGGTGGCGGCATGACTGACCGGGCTCAGCATCTCCAGCACGCGCGCGGCGCGTCGGTTGCGTCCAAGTCCCGCCAGCGCCATCACCACCCAGCATGCCGCATGGGTGTACTGCCCGCCGTTCTCGCGCACACCGGCGACGTAGCCCTTGATGTAACCGGGATCGTGCGGGGTGTCGACGAAGGGTGGAGTGAGCAGACGCACCAGGCCGTCGGACTCCGAGATCAGCTGATCCTCCAGCGCGTCCATGGCCTGTTCCGCCCGCGCGCGCGGCACCGCCCCGGAGAGCACCGCCCAGGACTGGGCCAGCGCGTCGATGCGGCATTCCGGATCGCCGGCGCAGCCGAGCGGCGTGCCGTCGTCGTAGTAGGCGCGGCGGTACCAGGCGCCGTCCCAGCCGCCCGCCTCGAGAGCCTCGGCGAGACGGTCACGGTAGTCACGGTAACGGGCAAGGCGCGCCTGATCGTCGCGGCGCTCGCACAGCGGCAGAAAGTCGTCGAGGATTTTATACAGGAAGAACCCGAGCCAGACGCTCTCGCCGCGCCCTTCCCGCCCGACGCGGTTCATGCCGTCATTCCAGTCGCCCGTGCCCATGAGCGGCAGGCCGTGGGCGCCGCGCGTGAGCGAACGGTCGAGGGCGCGGCAGCAGTGTTCGTAGAGGTCGGCGGATTCAGTCACTCGTCTCGGGCTGCAGATAGGCCTCGTCCTCGCCCGGCTCGAGCAGCCGCGCGGCCAGAAACGGCGCGTGCTCGCCGAGGATCGTGGCATCGCCGGTAACTTCGAGGTAGTGGCTGGTGAGATACGGCAGCCACAGCAGGTCATCGGAGAAGCGGGTGCGCAGCCCGCGCTCCATCGGGGCGGGATGCCACCAGTGCAGCACGTCGCCCTCGGCGAACTGATGGCTTGCGTGCAGCAGCAGCTGCGCCCGCGTCAGGTCAGGGCGGACGCCGGCAAGTCGCGGCGGCGTCCTGCAGTTGATCGCGAAAACCGTAGGCTCCGCCCGACTGGTAGAAGGCCGAGCGTGCCTGGATGCGGCAGGCGAGGTTCTGGTACAGCAGCCAGCCGTTCAGCATCAGGTCGATGGCCGGCGACGGCGTCTCGACGCGCAGGGTAGCGACCAGCGACGTCCAATACTCCCGGACTTCCTCGAAGGCGGTCTGCACCGCCCCGGGCACGCGGTAGTGCGCCACCAGCCGGTCCAGCCCGTCTTCGTCCAGGCATTCTCCGAGCAGGAAGGCGCACTCCGCCGTCTCGCCCGGCGCCAGGGTGATCCGCAGCCGTTGCACGAAGCAGGGCTCAAGGCCGTCGCCGCAGGCGCCATCCAGCGTCGTTCCCGACCGCAGGCCGGCCGGGTCGGAGGGATCGCCGTGCCTGCCGATAAAGGCAGTGCGGTCGCAGGTAAAGTCCGTGTGTTCGACGTCTGTCCCGCTGACCACGGCGCAGGCAAAGACGATGCCGTCGGCGAAATCGTCGGCGGCGGGATTGACGGCGCGCAGCAGTTCCCGTTCGGCGTCGAAGGCGGTGACGACTGGGCTTGGCGAAACCGGCAGGGTGCCCAGCACCAGGCGCTGGCAGGAAAAGAGTGAGAGCCGCCGGGGCATGTCAGCGCGATTGGTCAGGCGCAGGCGCAGGATACGGACCGGATCGTGGCGTGGCACGAACAGGGTGGTCTCCTGGTCCAGATCGTCGTACCGGCAGGTAAAGCGGCTGTAACCGAAACCGTGGCGCGCCTCGTAGTCACAGGCAGCGGGCCGGGGACCGGGCAGCGGCGACCAGTACTCTCCGCTGGCCTCGTCGCGCAGATAGCAGGCCTCGCCATGGGGATCGCTCACCGGGTCGTTGAACCATGGCGTCAGCCGGTTCGCCTGGCTGTTGCGCGCCCAGGTGTAGCCGGCGCCGCTTTCGCTGACGATAAAACCGCAGCGTTCGTTCGACACCACGTTGATCCAGGGCAGCGGCGGCCGGCGCAGCGCCCCGCCCTGCCACGGCAGGCGCACGACGTATTCGTCGCCCGCCGGCGTGAAACCCCCGTAGCCGTTAAAGAACACCAGTCCGGTGTCCTTGTCACCGGCGGGAGCCGGTGTCCGTCCCGGCGGCGGCGCTGGCGTCGGGGCGCCGGCAGGCCCGGTGGCCCGTGCGGGCTGCACGCGGGCGGCGGCAAGATAAGGCTGCAGCAACTGCAGCGCGTCGTCACGCCCCCGCGCCGCGCCGGTCAGCAGCAGCAACCTGGCGCGTTCGCCCGGCGCCAGTTCGACCACGGTGCGCAGGCTCATGACCGGATCGAGCACATTGCCGACGCTGCCGGACAAGGGTTCGATGCCCAGCAGCGCCGCCGGGCGCGCCGGTGTACCCCCGCGGCCAAGAAATCGTGCGCGATCGGTCTCCCACTCGCTCACCGGCGCCCCGACGAGGGCGTGTACCAGCCACGGCCAGCGCTCGTGCGCGGCGCGCGGGCGGCGGCGGGCGAGCAGCGCAGCCTGCGCGCCATCCCATTCGGTCTGGACGAACAGCCTGGCGAATGCGGGGTGGGCGTCATCAGCCTCGGCCGGATAAAGAACGACTTCCAGGTAACTGGTCAGTTCGATCCGCCGTTGCCGCGACGAGACGTTCTGCAATTCGACGCGGCGCAACTCCACATCCGCGTCGGCCGATACGCTCACCCACAGTCGCGCCGCAATGCCCCGATCCTCGCGCGCCAGGTCGAAGCTCCCGCCGGCAGCCTCGGTCTGGTAGACGCCGGCCGGGGTGCGCGTCGGCTGGTAGCCGAGCGACCAGAACCGTCCGTCGTCGAGGTCGCGCAGGTACACGATGGTGCCGAGATCGTCCTCGACGGGATCGGCGTGCCAGCGGGTGAGCGCAATCCCGTCACAGGACGACATGCCGCTCCCGGTGTCAGAGATCAGTACCTCGTAGCGACCGTTCGACAGGCGATGCAGGATCGCGGGCGCGGCATTCGGGTCGGTGTAAGAGTGTGCGCTCATAATTGTCTCGTGAAAAAAACGTCTTAATGTCAGATCATAAAACCGTTTTCACCGCAAAGACGCAAAGATCGCAAAGACATTCTTTATAAAAAAACAATAAAACACTTTGCGTCCTTTGCGTCTTTGCGGTGAATGTATTCGTTTGAGATGTTTATTTATAGATGGAATCTGACCACGACCTCGGCCGGAAATGCCGCGATCCACACTTCCTTCGGCGTGAAATCCAGCGTCTGTTCACCATTCACCCGACATCCCTCAGCGGGTCGATCGCCGGGCGGTTCGAAACGGAAACCGCCGGGTGGCAAACTGTGTTCCCCGCGCAGGCTCAGGCGCAGGGCGCCGTCCGCTTCCTGGCGCAGTCGCAGGTCGAGACGACCATAGCGGGTCGGCAGGCCGTTGACCGCGACCTCGCCCGCCGCCAGCCAATCCGCCGGGATGCCGGCCGCGATAACCAGCGATTGATCCGCCTCGCGGTCATAGGCGAACAGGTCGTGGAAGACAAGCACGTACTCGGCCCCGATCCAGCTGTGTGGCAGGTCACCCTGGTGCCCCGGTGTGCGCGGGTCGCGCCAGGCGATCTCGGGCCACTGGTTCCAGGCCGGCGGCCGGCGCTCCGCGAGAAAGAAACGCGCCATCTCGTGGGCTTCCACTCGCTGACCGAGACGCACCAGTGCGCCGATGATGCGGATCTCGTAGGGCGTGTAGTTGGTCCAGGGCACCTCCCCGGCATGCATCGCGCGGAAGCGCTCAAGAAACCTGGCGAAGGTGGTCCGCAAGACCGCTGACGGCAGGTTGTGGGCCTCGTCCACGAGGGTGAGGACATTGGCGACGGCGGTCGGATCCGGATCGGCCCACTCCACCGAACCGGGCAGGTAATCGATGCCGCGCGTGGTCATAACATGCTGCAGCGAGGCGCAGAGCGTCGCGCGGAAATCATCGCACAGGGCGGCAAGCCGCGCCGCCTCGGCCGGATCGCCCATGACCTGCGCCAGCCCGGCCGTGTCCTTGAAGCCGCGCAACGCCCAGAAATCATCCCAGTAGGCATGCACCGGGTGGGCAAGATAACCCTCGTGGCTGACCGACTCGGGCAGCAGGCCAAAGCAGGCGATCCGCTCCGGTGTGCGATACGCGGGTGTGAGCCGCTGGCGGCGCAGGTGTTCCAGGTAGCCAACCGCGCGGCGCACGGCCGGCCAGAGGTCCTCGACCAGGCGACGGTCACCGCTGTAGCGGTAATAGTCGGCGACCGCGAAGATGAACTCACCGTGGCTGTCGTGCTCGGCCAGCCAGTCCGGCCCGTTGTGATCCACGCAACAGGGAACATTGCCGTCAGCACCCTGAAACGAGGCATACCAGCGGATGAACTCGCCGGCTTCGGCGCTGCGGCCCATGCGCAGCAGGGCGGCGGCCATAACCGCGCCGTCGCGGATCCAGGCGCGGGTATAGCGGCGCGGACCGGGCTGCAACGCGGGACCGTCGCGATTGAGGAGGATATGCGCCGTGGCGCTCCGGCAGCTCTCCAGGCAGGCGCGCGCCGGCGGTGGCAGCCGGAAATCCACCGCGCCGAGCCGCTCGGACCACTGGCGACGCGCCCGTTCGAACTGCTCCGGCCCCGAATAGCCCGGCGGCAGCGACGCACCCGGCGCAACGGACCCGAAAGGAATGGCGAGGAAGACCTCCCCGAAGGCGCCCGACGCCAGGTCGAGGTCGAAGCGCAGCGCGCCGGAGGCGTAGCCAAAGCCGTCGCGCACCCGGTGCTCCGGCGGCAGCTCCCCGCCGGCCAGGTAATCGCTGATCGGCCCCTGATCGAAGATCGCGGCGCCGAATCCGTCCGCCGGCTGCAGCGGGATCACCGCCTTCGCGCCGTTCACCCATACCACGCCCTCGAGGTAATCGAGTTCGCGCACCGGGCTGACGCCACCCAGGTGCTCGAATTCCTGCCAGGTCGGTGTGACCTGCAAGGGTCGCACGGCGACGAACAGGGTCAGGGCTGCGGCGGGGACCGTGATTTTCCACCCGGTAACGGGCATGCAGCACGACGCGGCCGGGCGGGCCGCTGGCGAAGGCGGTGGTGATCAGCCGCAGGTCACCGCGTCGCCAGACGGAGGAAGGCAGCGGCAGGCTGCCCGCCTCCAGGGACTGGCTGATATCGGCGCCGGCCCAGCCCAGCAGTGCGCCGTCGACGTAAAGAAAGGGTTCCAGGGAAAAGCTGCCGCGGTCAACCTCCAGCAGACCTTCCTCATTGAGCAGCGCCGGGACCGTCCCATCGGGGATGCCCACGGGCGTCCAGTAGGTCTGCTCCCGGTACAGCCACCGGGGGTAACGCCCGCGCGCGCCGTGGCCGGCCACCTGATGGAAGAAGGCATGGATGGAGCGCGAGAAGTCGAACGGCTGCACCTCGATCGCGATGACGCCGGGGGGCTCCGCCGCGCCGACCCCCTCCACCTCGAGCCTCAGGTAGCGCGACGCCCCGTCGGGCAGGTACACATAGCTGTACTCACCGGCCGCGCGCGGCGCCGCATACAGGGGAAGCCACGCGCGCCCATCATCGCAAGCCTGCAGCGTGAAACGCCGTTCGCCGGGCGCTGGCGTCCAGTGCAGGATCAGGCCGCCATACTCGCGCACCTGCCGGAAATCGATCTCCAGCCAGGCGGGACCGGCCTCGCTGCGCCAGCTGGTCTCCGGGCGGCCGTCCATGGCGCAGGCAGGATCATGACCCGGCAGGGCACCCGAGGCGCGCAGCCGGGGCGGTTCGTACACCGTGCGGTCCTCCAGGCGCAGGTCGGCGATCCAGAGCGTGCCCTGACCGCCCGGCCCGGCGGACACGGCAAACTCGATGGCGCCGATATCGGAGGGAGTCCCCCCCCGCCGGTCCCCAGGCGAAATCGATCCGGTTGCTCGGGATGCAGAGCGAGTGCCAGTCGGCCGCAAAGTCGAAGGCGGCATTCTCATAACGCCAGACATTGACACCGGCCGGATCGACGAGTTTGAATTCGAACCTGTTCGACGGAGCGGCGCCCCGGATGAAGAAGTGAAACGCAAAGGTTTCCGGCAGGGTGAAGGCAAGGGGCCTGCGGGCGACCACGAATCCGCCACCTCCCCCGAAGTCGAAATCCAGCCGCATGGCCTGGCCATGGGGGGACGGCTCGGGGATGATGTCGAGTTTCGCCTGACCCGAGGTCACGGCCATCCAGTCGGAGAGGTCGGTAAACGCGTCCAGCAGCCGGGTGTGCATGTTGGCAACCTTTATGAAGCGATGATGGAACACAGGGATCACCCCCCGGGGGGGTGACCGGCGGTCAAATGGGGAATCCCCACTCGGCGGTTGATCCCAACAAGGCTATACTGGCTGCCGTCCGAAGTCACCGGGGCCCCGCCCAACCGTCATCAGCATGGACAAGTACACGCCCTTCTTCGCCGGCATCCCGGGATTACCGGGTGCCCTGATGTCTGAAACATGACCGCCTTTCATCTGCCAATCAACCGCACGATCCTCGACCGGTTCGTCGAGATGATGAAGGCCCTCCTCAAGTCCGAAGTCGGCGGCAAGGCCAAAGGACTGTTTATCGTGCTCATCCTCTTCCTGTTCGGCATCAACGCGCTGAATGTGGTGAACAGTTACGTCGCCCGGGACTTCATGACGGCCATCGAACACCGGAACATGGGCGGGTTTATCTATTATGCCCTGGCCTACGTGCTCGTCTTCGCCGTCTCGACGATCGCCGCGGTGCTGTACCGTTACGCCGAGGAGCGCCTCGGACTGCTGTGGCGCAAGTGGCTTACGGAACGCGCCGTCGTCCGTTATCTCGATAACCGGACCTATTTCCGCTTGTACGACGCCGGCGACCTGCCGAATCCCGACCAGCGCATCGCCGAGGATATCCGCTCATTGACCTCGACCACCCTGTCCTTCGTGCTGTTGTTTCTCAACGCCAGCTTTACGGTGGTTGCCTTCTCCGGCGTCATGTGGACTATCAGTCCGCTGCTGTTCGTGGTGGCGGTCGCCTACGCCTCCCTGGGCTCTTTTCTCACCGTGTATCTCGGAAAACCCCTGATCCGTCTGAACTACGACCAGCTGGACAAGGAGGCCAACTTCCGCGCGCATATGCTGCATGTCGGGGATAACGCCGTCTCGATCGCGCTGTTGCGCCGTGAGGGACGGATCAGGATGCGGCTGCTCGACCGCCTCGAGATATTGACCGAAAACTTTAAACGCATCATCCAGGTTAACCGCAATCTCGGTTATTTCACCACCGGCTACAATTATCTGATTCAGATCATCCCGGCCCTGATCGTGGCACCCATGTTCATCCACGGCAAGGCCGAATTTGGCGTCATCAGCCAGTCGGCCATGGCCTTCGGTCACCTGCTCGGAGCATTTTCCCTCATCGTCACGCAGTTCCAGTCCATCTCGAACTACACGGCGGTCATCGCACGACTCGGGGCACTGCGCGAAGCCATGGACAAGGCGCCGCCGCCGACGATTCCGGAGATCGAAACCTGCGATAGCTGCGGGATGATCGCCTTCGAGGGGGTGACGCTGCGGTCACGCCGCAGCAACCGCATCCTGGTCGACCACCTGAACGTCGCCGTCCCCGTCGGGACGCATCTGCTGATCCGGACCGCGAACGATTCCGCGAAGAACGTCCTGTTCCGCGCCACCGCCGATTTATGGGACAAGGGTGAGGGACGGATCCTGCGCCCCGGGCTCGACGACATGCTATTCATGCCGGAGCATCCCTACCTGCCGCCGGGAACCCTGCGGGATGTGCTGCTGCATACCGGCCAGGAAAAGCTGATCGAGGAAGAGCAGATCCTTTCGACTCTGCGCGAGCTGAATGTGGAAAAGATCGTAACCCGGGCCGGCGGACTGGACGTCGAACGCAAATGGGGCGACCTGCTGTCACTCGGCGAACAGCAGCTCATCGCCTTCGCCCGCGTGCTGCTCGCCGCGCCCAGCTTCGTCTTCCTGGACCATCCGGGCAAGGCCCTGAGCGAATGCCGTGTCAATGAGCTCATGGCGCTGCTGCGCAAGCGCAAGATCACCTATCTGACCCTGGGCGACAACGTCGACCCCGCACTCTACGATGAACTGCTCGAAATCGCCGATGACGGCACCTGGAAACTGCGCAGCCTTTCTCCCGCCTCAACGAACGGGGACCGGAGCCCGGACCTGACACCGGGCTGAGCGCACGGCCGCCAACCTGTTTTCCCTTGCCCGAACCGGTCATGCAGCACACCACTTTTTTTCCGGAAGATTTTCTCTGGGGTGCCGCGACCTCGGCCTACCAGATTGAAGGCTCACCCCTCGCCGACGGGGCCGGGGCAAGTATCTGGCACCGCTACGCCCATACCCCGGGGCGGATAGCAAACGATGACACCGGGGATATTGCCTGCGATCATTACCGCCGCTACGCCGACGACGTCGAACTGATGGCCCGGCTCGGGTTGAACGCCTACCGCTTCAGCATCGCCTGGGGACGGATACTCCCGGAGGGCGTCGGGAAAACCGAACCCCAAAGGCCTGGACTTCTACCAACGGCTGGTGGACGCGCTGCTCGCGCACGGCATCCAGCCCATGGTGACGCTCTATCACTGGGATCTGCCGGCGGCGCTGCAGGAGCGCGGGGGCTGGCTCAGTCCGGACAGCGCCGACTGGTTCGCGGACTACGCCCGACTGATGTTTGACGCCCTCGATGACCGCGTGCACCTCTGGCTGACGCTGAACGAGCCGTGGGTAATCACCGTGGCCGGCTACCTGCAGGGCCAGCATGCCCCGGGGCATCGCAGCCTCAACGAGACGCCGCGCGTCGCCCATGCCCTGTTGCGCGCCCATGCTGCCGCGGCAACGGCATATCGCGCCTGCGGCCGGCACCGCATCGGACTGGCGGTGAATCTGGAACCGCAGCATCCGGCAAGCGACGCCGCCCCTGACCTCGCCGCCGCACAGTCGGCGCGATGCCTTTATCAATCGCTGGTTTCTGGATCCGCTGTTTCACGGGGCCTATCCTCCCGGACTGGCGGACATCTTCGGCAAGGACTGGCCCCGCTTCCCCGGCGCCGATCTCGCACGGCCTTCGCGGCACGGTGGATTTCCTCGGCGTCAACTACTATACGCGCAGCGTCATCCGCGATGACCCGACGGACCCGCCGGCTACACACCGCCCGCGTGCGCCAGGATGACCGGCCCCATACCGCCATGGACTGGGAGGTCTATCCCGCCGGACTCACGGAGACACTGCTCTGGATCAAGGGACGCTACGGCAACCCTCCGGTCTATATCACCGAGAACGGAGCAGCCTTTGACGATCCGTCTCCCGACCGCGGTGAGGCGCAGGACCCGGATCGCGTTGACTACCTGCGCGGTCATCTGCGCGCTGCCCGCGAGGCGCTCGGTCGGGGCGTCGATCTGCGCGGCTATTTCGCCTGGTCGCTGCTTGACAACTTCGAGTGGGCCTGCGGCTACGCCAAACGCTTCGGCCTGGTGCACGTGGATTTCACCACCCGGCAACGCACCCCGAAGCAAAGCGCGCGCTTCTACAGTGAGGTCATACGCAGCGGGGGCACGAATCTCACCGGCGGCAAGTGAATTCAGGCGCAATTGCCACGCGGACAGGGCATCACCGACTCAGACAATAGCGGGTAACGGTGTGAGGCGGAATTCCCGGCAACCCCCTGGCTGGCAGGGTTACTCGCCCTGGCGCCCCATTCGCGTTAGATTAACCTTATGCGCATTCTTGTCATCGAAGATAATCACGACCTCGCGGCCAACATCTGCGAGTATCTCGAGGAACGTGGCCACCAGGTGGATGCCGCCGAGGACGGCCTTACCGGGCTGCACATGGCGATACGCAATCCCTATAACATCATAGTGCTGGACGTGATCCTGCCGGGCATGAACGGCATCATGCTGTGCCGCAAGCTGCGCGAGGAGGCGGGCAAGGAAACCCCCGTGCTGATGCTCACCGCCCGGGATTCCGTGGAGGATCGTGTCACCGGACTGGAGGCCGGAGCGGATGATTACGTGATCAAGCCCTTCGCCCTGCGTGAAGTCGACGCACGACTCCATGCCCTGGTGCGGCGCGCCTCCGGCGCGGGCTCGAGCCGGGGGCGGCGGCTTGAGGTGGCTGATCTCCGCTTCGACACCGGCACTCTTATGATCCGGCGCGGCGCGCGCGAAGTCGAACTGCCCCCCATACCGATGCGTATCATCGAGATGCTGATGAAACACTCTCCCCGAGTGGTGTCGCGGCGCGAAATCGAGGCGCTGATCTGGGGCAAGAAGCCACCTGACAGCGACGCCCTGCGCGCCCACATGCATGTGCTGCGCAGCGCCATAGACCACCCCGGTGAACCGCCGCTGCTGCAGACGGTGCGTGGCCGCGGTTATCGACTGGCGGATGTCGATACGCTTTAAACGCAGCCTGCGTTTCCGGGGCGGACTGGCCTTCGCTGTGTTCGGGGGCATACTGAGCCTGCTGCTGAGCGGTTGGCTGTACCTCGCCACGCATGACGCCGGGCTGCGCTTGATGGATCAGACGCTCAAGGCGGAACTGGACGACTACCTCGCCCGGCGCCAGCGCAACCCCTACTCCCTGCCCCCGGCCACCGTAACGGTGTCGGGGTACGTGACCCCGGCCGCCGCGGGGGCGCCGCCGCTGCCCGAGGAATTGCGCAAGGCTCCGCCCGGACTGACTTCCCTAACGCTGCAAGGCGTTCCCTACCGCCTGCTGGTACAGGACACGGGAGACTCCCGCTACTACCTGCTCTACAACAAAACCCACCAGGCAGCGCGTGAAAAACGCTTCAAATGGCTGCTCGGCAGCGGGGTGCTGGTAATCATGCTGCTCGCGAGTGCCGGCGGTATGTGGCTCGCGGCCCGCATCATCGCTCCAGTCTCGGTGCTGGCCAGTCGTGTAAAGGCGCTGGCACCGGAGACGACGCATTCGCCGCTGGGCGAGGACTTCCCCCCGGACGAACTGGGGGCGCTGGCGCGCGCCTTCGACCGGTATCTCGCCCGGCTCGGCGCCTTCATCGAGCGCGAACGCGCGTTCACCACCGATGTCAGCCACGAACTGCGCACGCCACTGTCGATCATCCAGGGAACGGCGGAGATCCAGGAGGAGGACGCCTCGCTCACTCCCCGCCAGCGGGCGCGCGCCCTGCGTGTGCAGCGGGCGGCCCAGGAGATGGCGGAAATCACCAGTGCGCTGCTGGCACTCGCGCGGGAACAGCGGGACGGCAGCGCCGCACCCACCCCGGTGGCGGACGTGGTGCAGGAGGCAATGGAAAAACACCACCATCTGCTCGAGGGCAAGTCCGTCAAGGTAAAACTCGATGTCGGCTCCCGCCCCCATCTGATGGCGGACCGGCCCTTGCTGCTGATCGTGGTGGGCAACCTGATCCGCAACGCCTTCCAGAACACCGATCGGGGAGAGGTCAGCATCCGCCTGACGCAGGAACAGCTGTGTATCGCCGACACCGGTCACGGCATCGCCGAGGCGGAACTGACAAGCGTCTTCCAGCGACATTACAAAGGCAGCAAAAGCCGCGGGGAAGGCATCGGGCTGTCACTCACCAGGCGCATCTGTGATCGTTATGGCTGGACTATTGAAATGGCAAGTCTTCCTGGACGCGGGACAGAGGTTTACCTGGGCTTCAAAATGGAATCAGACTCCAGGATATGATCCCACCCGTGCCGGATCCTGCCGGAATCCTTGACGTTTTGTTTACATGTCCTTAAGGTCTCCATAACGTTTCGTTGGCGCACGCTTACCTCCGAAGCGAAATCGCCGGCCCGATTTCAAGCAACCAACCCGAGATGCAAGCCCCGATGTCCACGCCGACCAAAACCCTAGACTGGCTCAGGCCTTTCATGCCGTTTCTGTCCTGGTGGCCAATGGTCAACCGGCGCACCATGCGGGACGATCTCATGGCCGGACTCACCGGTGCGGTGGTGGTTTTACCGCAGGGTGTCGCCTTCGCCACCATCGCCGGCATGCCGCCGGAATACGGCCTGTATGCGGGCATGGTTCCCGCTGTCATCGCCGCCCTGTTCGGTTCCTCCTGGCACCTGGTCTCCGGCCCCACGACCGCCGCCTCCCTCGTGCTTTTCTCCATTTTGTCCACCTACGCCGAACCTGGCAGCATCCCCTACGTTCAGCTCGCTTTCACCCTCACCTTCATGGTGGGCCTGATCGAACTCTCGCTGGGCCTGGCGCGCATGGGTGCGCTGGTCAATTTCATTTCCCATTCGGTAGTGATCGGCTTTACCGCCGGCGCCGCGATCCTGATCGCCACCAACCAGGTCAAAAACTTTTTCGGTCTGGCCATCCCGCGTGGTACCTCGTTCGTCGAGACCTGGGGAACGCTGTTCACTCACCTGCACGGGATCGGACCGTATGTCACCACCATCTCCGTCGCCACGCTGATCATCGGCGTGCTGGTTCGCCGCTTCCTGCCCCGCTGGCCCTATATGATCATAGCCATGCTCGGCGGCAGTATACTGGGCATCGTCCTGCAGCAATTCGGCGTCAAGACCATCACCACCGTGGGCGCGCTGCCATCCGTGCTGCCGCCGCTGTCGATGCCCACCCTGTCGATCGACAACCTGAGGGAACTGTTCAGCGGTGCGGTGGCTGTTACCCTGCTGGCCCTCACCGAAGCGGTTTCGATCGCCCGCGCCATGGCGGTGCGCAGCGGTCAGCACCTGGACGGCAACCAGGAATTCATCGGCCAGGGCCTGTCCAACCTCATCGGCAGCTTCTTCTCCGGTTACGTAGCCACCGGCTCCTTCAATCGCAGCGGGCTAAACTACACCGCCGGCGCCAAGACGCCGGTGGCTGCCATCACTGCCGGGGTCCTGCTGGCAGCCATTGTGGTGCTGGTGGCCCCGCTCGCCAACTATCTGCCCAATGCCGCCATGGCGGGCGTGCTGTTCCTGGTGGCCTGGGGCCTGATCGACTTCCACCATATCAGCCAGATCATTCGCACCAGCCGGGCGGAGACCGCGATCCTGCTGGTCACCTTTGTCGCCACCCTGTCCATCGCGCTGGAAGAGGCGATCGTCGTCGGTGTCATGCTCTCGCTGGTGATCTATCTCAGCCGCACCTCCCGCCCGCAGGTGGTGAAGCGGGTTCCCGACCCCCAGCACGCGAAGCGCAAATTCACCCGCAATCCGGCCCTGCCGGAATGCCCGCAGATGAAAATCGTGCGGGTGGACGGATCGTTGTTCTTCGGGGCGGTGAACGCGGTGCAGGAGACCTTCCGTTCATTCGAGAAGCAGACCCCGTCGCAGAAGCACCTGATCGTGGTGGCCTCGCCCATCAATTTCGTGGACGTGGCCGGAGCCGAATTTCTGGCCACCGAGGCAAAGCGCCGGCGCGCCCAGGGCGGGGGCCTGTATTTCATCCAGCTGAAGACCGCAGTCATGAAGACGCTGCACAAGGGCGGGTTCATGGAGGCCATTGGCGAGGAAAACTCCTTCCGCAGCAAGAGCGAAGCCATCGTCGGGGTGTTCAACAAACTCGATCCGCAGGTATGCCGTAACTGCCCCCTGCGGGTATTCAACGAATGCGGCAGCATCCCCGGTACTGCGGCCAGTCATCAGCATAATCCCGTGGCAGAAACCGGAACGATCACGCCTCCGGGCATGGCCAGCAGCTAGCAACCGCGAGCGGCCCGAACGAGCGGCAAATCCGGCAGATCATCCGGCCTTCCGGCTTGCAGGCAGGCCAACCAACCGTCAGACTGAACACCCTTGACGGGGCCGGACGCTGACATAATTCCGGACCCTCCTCCCCGTAACGTCAACAGCGGGCCGACCCATCATTGGTCATGGGCGGCAATCCGCACCACCCAACGGACACGCAGGAGCATGACGTGACAGAGCAGCCAGCAAAAGTTCAGGAACATGAACGTCTGGACAGGGTATTCGCCTTGCTTTCCGCGGCGAATAACGAGGCCTTGCGCAGTGAACTCGATCAGCTGCATCCCGCCGAGACCGCCGATCTGCTCGAGTCTCTGCCGCCCGAGAAGCGCCTCCAGCTCTGGGAACTCGTGCCGGAAGGACTGGAAGGCGAGACTCTCTCCTATCTCGGTGAAGAAGCCCGTGCCGTCATCCTCGAAAAAATGGATCACGCCGAGCTGGTCGCCGCGGCGGAAGGCATGGAGATCGAGGACCTCGTCGATGTCATGGATGAGCTGCCGGAGGATATCACCGAGGCCATCCTGGACTCCCTCGACGAGGACCACCGCCGCCGGGTCGAGGCAACCCTGACCTACGACGAAGGCACGGCCGCCCGCCTGATGAGCACCGATGTGGTCAGCGTGCGCAAGGATGTGACGCTCGCCGTGGTGCTGCGCTACCTGCGTCGTCATACCGGTCTGCCGAGCCACACGGATGCACTGATGATCATCGCCGATGACGGCACCTACCTGGGCAAGCTGCCCATTGCCAATGTGGTGACCGGAGACCCGGAGGCCCGTGTCGAGCAGGTCATGGAGCCCATGGCCGAATGGGTGCGCGCCGAGGCCACCGAACACGAACTGGCGGTGCTGTTCGAGCGGCGGGACCTGATCTCGGTCGCCGTCATCGACCGGAACAACCGGCTGCTGGGTCGTATCACCATCGACGACGTGGTCGATATCATCCGTGCAGAGGCGGATGCCGCGATGCTGCATCACGCCGGTCTGAGCGAGGACGAGGACCTGTTCGCCCCCATGCTGCCAAGCATGAAACGGCGCGCGCTGTGGCTCGGTATCAATCTGGTGACGGTGTTCCTGGCGACCTGGGTCATCGGACTGTTCGAACATACCATCGGCAAGATCGTCGCCCTGGCGGTGCTGATGCCCGTGGTTGCCAGCATGGGCGGCATCGCCGGCAGCCAGACTCTGACCCTGACGATCCGCGGCCTGGCGCTCGACCAGATCGCTTCCGGCAACGTCCGCTGGCTGTTCAACAAGGAATTCGCCATCGGTCTGCTTAACGGCGTCATCTGGGCCGTGGTGGTGAGCCTGGTCACCGGTGCCTGGTTTCATCAACGGGGGATCGCCCTGGTCATCGCCGCGGCAATGATCATCAATCTGCTGGTTGCGGCCGTCAGCGGGGTGGTCATTCCGCTGGTGCTGAAACGACTGGGCATCGACCCCGCCCTCTCGGGCGCGGTCATCCTGACCACGATAACCGATGTGGTCGGCTTCATGAGCTTCCTGGGGCTGGCGACGCTTTTCCTGCTGTGAGCTACACCGTCCGCCGTGAAGTGCCCCGGTTTGTCCTCGGGCTCAAACATAATGGACACGGAATCACACGGAAGACACGAAAGACAGGCTCTTCTTTCCGTGTCTTCCGTATGCTTGCGTGGCTATTTATCGGGCCTGGGCCTTAACCAAGCGCCATTCACTTCTCACTTTATTACTTATTACTTTATTACCCTATCGCCACACGAACAGGCGCCTGATGGTTGTCAGCCGGCCGGATATTGTCTCTAATAGATCCCGCAGGCTTGTCCGATGCAACCGACAATTTCCCGTTCATCAACCCGTGGAGCAACGCATGTATAAAAGACTCATGATTCTACCAGCCAGGGAGGCCACCGCCATCCGGCTCGTGCGCATCCCCGGGGAACTCGAACAGCATGAAGCCTACCGGCATGTGACGGGATTGATCGCGAGCATCGAGGAGCAGAATCCGGACTATGACTGGGAAGATATCGCCCCTACGCTGGAAGACCACGGCTTCGAACCGGTCGAGTTCGTCCTCGGTCCGTCACTGGATTGAGCGCCACCCGCGCCCCCGCCCTGTCCGCAGGCGGACCCATGCGGATAAAAAGCCGGGTGTTCGGCAGGGGCTTCGTGTATGATGCGGGAGGTGATTCGATCCCGGGAGGTTGGTATATACAAAGCACGCGCCGGGATCGGCGCAGTCAGTCAGGTCCGCACGTTTCCCAGGTCTTCCCAGCAGTCACCCACCGGTATCTCCTGAGCAACGCCTGACTTGCACGGCGACTGAGTCCGTATTTATATATTACAGAGGTTATAAATGGCTACAGGTACTGTTAAGTGGTTCAACGAATCCAAGGGGTTTGGCTTTATCACCCCCGCCAATGGAGGCGATGATGTGTTCGTGCATTTCTCCGCCATCCAGGGCGGCGGGTTCAAGACGCTGGCCGAAGGTCAGTCAGTGAACTTCGAGGTTGAGAAAGGGCCGAAAGGGCTGCAGGCAAGCAAAGTCACGGTACAGGACTGACCGGACTTCAGATCCGAATCCCGCAAGGAACCCCGCGACATCGCGGGGTTCCTTTTTTCGCTACAGCACATCGCCACCCGATTCATCGAGGACACCGCATGAAAAAAATGTTTGTCGGCAATCTACCCTTCGACGCCACCGAGGATTCCGTCCAGGCGCTGTTTTCAGAATACGGAACCGTACGCTCGATCAGACTGGCCGCGGATGTCTTCTCCGGGAAGTGCAAGGGTTTCGGGTTTGTCGAGATGGAGGGCCACGAGGCGCGCGCCGCCATCGCCGCGCTCAACGGCAAGACGCTCGGCGACCGGCCCCTGCGCGTGAATTTCGAAGATCCCCGCGGCGTACGGGGACGTGGACGCCGCTAGCCCGCTCCGCAACGACGGCAGTCACTCCTCCTGGGTAAAGCTCCGGATGATATAGCCGCCCGACTTCTCGTCCAGTTCCAGCGTCAGCAGGTGGCGGGCCTGCGCCTCCTCCAGCAGTTTCCCGAAGGTGCTGAAGCCGTGGTAGGTCTCGTTGAAGCCGGGGTTGCGCCGCTTCAGTGTCTGCTTCACCATCGAACCCCACACCTTCTCTTCCTCGCCGCGCTCCTTGAACAGGTCCTCGACGGTTTCCAGCACCAGATCGAGCGCTTCCTGCTCCTTGTCGGCCTCGGTTCGGGCGGCGGTCTTCTTCGATGCCTTCTTCGCGGCGGCCTTGCGCCGCGAGCGCCGCGGTTTTTCCGCACCACGCACCAGGTCGTCGTAGAAGATGAACTCGTCGCAGTTGGAGATCAGCAGGTCGGAGGTGGAATTCTTCACTCCGACGCCGATCACCACCTTGTTGTTCTCGCGCAGCTTGCTGACCAGCGCCGAGAAGTCCGAGTCGCCGCTGATGATCACGAAGGTATCGACGTGCGACTTGGTGTAGCAGAGGTCCAGCGCGTCGACGACCATGCGGATGTCGGCGGAATTCTTGCCTGACATGCGCACATGGGGAATCTCGATGAGCTCGAAAGTCGCCTCGTGCATCGCCCCCTTGAACTCCTTGTAGCGCTCCCAGTCGCAGTAGGCCTTTTTTACGACGATATTGCCCTTGAGCAGCAGCCGTTCCAGCACCTTCCGGATATCGAAGGCCGCATACTTGGCGTCACGCACGCCGAGCGCGACATTCTCGAAGTCGCAGAACAGGGCCATGTTGTGGTTGTTGGGTTTTGCGCTCATGTCGTTTCCTTTTTGCCGGATATCACACCGGATTAAGGTCTTTCCGCACCGCCAGGTCTGGGAGCCAGACGCACGGCGCCGCCGCATTCAGTGCGGTTCCACCGGCACCTTCCCTCTCAGGATCTTGTCCCGGCCGCGCCTGCCCTTCTCCTCGAGGCGCCGCTCACTGGCGCGTCGTGGCGGCCGGGTCGGCAGGCGCTTCTTGCGCGTCACAGCAACACCTTGCACCAGTTCCTGAAGCCGCGCGAGTGCCGCCGCGCGGTTTTTCTCCCGGCTGCGGTACTGCTGGGCCTTGATGACGATCACACCCTCGGCGCTGATGCGCCGGTCACTCAGTCGCAGCAGCCGTTCCTTGTAGAAATCGGGCAGTGACGAGGCGCGGACATCGAAACGCAGGTGAACGGCGCTCGACACCTTGTTGACATTCTGGCCACCCGCTCCCTGGGCACGAATGGCGATAATTTCGATCTCACCATCCGGAATGGCAACGTGACTGGAGATTCTCAGCATGCGATCAGCACCGGCAATGCGTTATTCGTATGGCGGATGTCGAACATCGTCCCGGTGTCCGCGACCGGCTTGCGTCATCATCTTACACCGCGGCCCGACGTTGCGACACACCCAGCGAGCATCGCAGCAACTCCGCACAGGCTTGCAGTCCGGACCAGCCA
This sequence comes from uncultured Gammaproteobacteria bacterium, assembly GCA_963710815.1. Taxonomy (GTDB): domain Bacteria; phylum Pseudomonadota; class Gammaproteobacteria; order UBA9214; family UBA9214; genus CAVQCA01. Next base: position 66,450 of record CAVQCA010000080.1, read on the forward strand.
GGCGCTATTTTCTGCGTCCGCTTCTGCGTGCAGGGTCTCCCATGCAAGCCACCGAACTGCTGGCGCCGGCCGGCACGCTCCACAACCTGCGCTATGCGCTCGCCTACGGCGCCGATGCCGTCTATGCCGGCATGCCGCGCTACAGCCTGCGGGTGCGCAACAACGACTTCCATCGCCTGGAGACGCTGGCCTGCGGCATACGCGAGACCCACGCCGCCGGCAAAGCCTTCTTCCTCGCGAGCAACGTGCTGCCGCACGACAGCAAGATCAGGACCTTCCTCGCCGACATGGAGCCGGTCATCGAGCTGGGGCCGGATGCCCTCATCATGGCCGATCCCGGCCTCATCCTGCTGGTGCGCGAGCGCTGGCCCGACATGGCCATCCACCTCTCGGTGCAGGCCAACACCATGAACCACGCCAGCGTGCGCTTCTGGCAGGCGCAGGGCATACGGCGCATCATCCTCTCGCGCGAACTCTCCCTGGAGCAGATCGGGGAGATCCGCCAGGCCTGCCCGGACATCGAACTGGAGGTGTTCGTGCACGGCGCGCTGTGCATCGCCTACTCCGGGCGCTGCCTGCTCTCCGGCTACTTCAACCACCGCGACGCCAACCAGGGGGTGTGCACCAACTCCTGCCGCTGGGACTACACGGTGAAAGACGCGGACGTGGATGCCGGCGGTGACATCGTGCCCGCCTGCCCCTCCCGTTGCGCAGACGCCGGTCGCCGTGCGCCTGCTGGAGGAAGGCAAGCGCCCCGGCGAACTGATGCCGATCGAGGAGGACGAGCACGGCACCTACATCCTGAATTCCCGCGACCTGCGGGCGCTGGAACATGTCGAACGGCTGGTGTCCATGGGCATCGACAGCCTCAAGATCGAGGGGCGCACCAAGTCGCATTACTACGTGGCGCGCACCACCCAGGCGTATCGCCGCGCGATCGACGACGCCGCGGCGGGCCGGCCGTTCGACGCGGCGCTACTGGCCAGCCTGGAGAACCTGTCCAACCGCGGCTATACCGACGGCTTCCTGCAGCGCCACCACGACCACGAGTACCAGAATTACCTGGAGAGCTGCTCCACCAGCATCCGCCAGCGCTTCGTCGGGGAGCTGGTCGGCTACGATCCGGCAAGCGGCCTCGCCGAGGTCGATGTCAGGAACAAGTTCGCCGTCGGCGACGAGCTGGAACTGATCCTGCCCGGCGGCAACCGCAGCTTCCGCCTGGAGCGCATGTTCGACCGGGATGGCGAAGGGATGCATGAGGCCCCGGGGGGCGGCTATCGCGTGCGCATCCCGCTGGATGAGCCCGACTGCGCGATGGGACTGCTCGCGCGCAGTCTGTAGTAGCCGGGCGGCATTCTGGTGAATGATCCCGGCCGCGAGCACTTATTCGCAGGCGCGGCCAGCCCGCGGAGTCCCACTACTTAGTGCCTTCCTGAAACGTATTTCTCCAGTACTTTCATATTCTTGCCGGATACACTCATCTGCGAACCCACCAGCGGAATGGGGTAGCCCGGGGAGCAGTATGTGCCAGTAGATGTACTTGAAGGCAAGCTTGCCCAGATGGTTGAGGTAGGACTCTTTCAACAGCGACATGGGTCCCAGGAACGGCAGCGGGAAGGTTCCGGGCACGGGCTGGGTATCGTAGTTGAAATCGATCAGGATCGCCTTGTTGTAGCCGGTCTCAATGAAGCAGTTGGTGTGCCCGTCCGCAAGCGGCTCAGCCGCCCGGCCCTCGATCTCGCGCAGCAGATTGTGGACCACAACATCCGCCTGGAAGTGCGCCACCGATCCCGCCTTGGAGGTGGGTACGTTCGTGTTGTCCCCGAGCAGGAACACCCGTTCCGCCTTGCGTGACTTGAGGGTGAGCTTGTCGGTCAGGCCGAAACCCACGCCGTCCCCGAGCCCTGCGTCCTCGATGACGTCCGAGCCGTCGTGAGGCGGGACAGTCACCATCAGGTCGTAGGGGATCTGCTGCCCGTCCGGGCAGGCCATGTAGTTTTCGGTCACCTCACTCAGGGAGGCATTGGGAACCACGTTGATGTCCTTGTCGACCAGCATGCCCATCAGCGCGTCGTTGCACACCGGCTTGGTGAAGGCCCCCGTGAGCGGGGTCACCAGGGTGAGCCGGGTCTTGCTGCGCAGGCCCCGCTTGTGCAGGTACTCATCCACCAGGCAGGCAAACTCCACCGGCGCCACCGGGCACTTGATCGGCATCTCCGCCACATCCACCACCAGATCTCCGCCCTGAAACTCCTCCAGAGCCCTGGCCAGACGCATGGCGCTATCGGGGGTGTAGAAACCGTGGACCTTTTTGCCCCAGAAATCCTCCAGACCCGGGGTCTCGTCAGATGATTGTGCGGGAACCCAGGCAGAGGATTATCCAGTCGTAGCTGTGGGTACCCTTGTCAGTGGTCACCGTCCGTGTCTCCGTGTCCAGCGTCTCGATGTTTTCGACCAGATAGTTGACCCCGGAACCGATAAAGTCCTCGTTGTTGCGCTGAATATCCGCAAGCGTCCTGTATCCGCGTCGTCTGGAATGGCAGAAAGAGCATCCCCGGCTGATAGGTGTGTACCGGTGAATTGCCGATGACCTTGATATTGATCTGCAGGTCCTTTTTCCGCGCCTTCCTGGCCAGCAGATTGGCGGTCAAGACACCACCGGTACCATCTCCGAGCACAATAACGTCTACAGCCATGGTCGTTACCTCGCGGATGAAATTTCTTGATTACAATCGGGCGCGCAGCCTGTACCGGAGTCGTTTCCCGCCCGGCACGGTGTCAGGGTGTGCATGCAGTTTCTTCAGCGATCCTGTCCGGGATATTCACCGCATGTTTCGGGAACGGCGCGCCACGTCGTGTCCCGCATGCCCTGCAGACGGCGTTTGGCAATAATCACGCACGAGCGCCGATTACGGCATTCCGTCGAAAAAGTCCACGACTCCGGTTTCCAGTGAATACTCGGCGCCGACCACGAGGAGACCGTCCTGCTGGATCAACTGTTCCAGGACCTCCGACCCGTGTCGCAGATGGTTCACTGAGGCGCGGATGTTTGCCCGCACGGCCTGCCGCACCAGAGCATCCGGATCGTTCCGAAGCTCGGTATCCAGCAAGGACTCCACAGAGGGCCGGATGCGGTCCACGATCGAGCGGAGATTACGCCGACTGTTCTTTCCCTGCTCGTCAAGCTCCTCCAGGGTAGCCAGAATCGCCCCGCACCTGGAGTGGCCCAGCACCACGACGAGTCGCGTCCCGAACCGCTCGGCCGCGAACTCGACGCTGCCGACCTGGGAAGGTGCAACAATGTTACCGGCCACGCGGATGACAAAGAGATCACCCAGACCCTGGTCGAAGACGATCTCCGCCGGCACGCGTGAATCGGAACAGCCCAGGATGATGGCGAACGGTTCCTGGCCTGCCGCCAACTCGCTGCGCCGCGACTGGCTCGCGAGCACCTGGCGGCCGGTGGCGTCGGAAACGAAGCGACGGTTCCCTGCTTGCAGGCGTTCGAGTGCTTCCTGGGCAAAAATCATCAATAGGGTGTCCTTGTCCGACTGGCGGATGAAACCAAACGCGCGGTTACCGGCCGGAGTCGATCGTCAGCGGCCTGTATCGCTCCGACCCCTGGAAAGCCAGTTGTAGAGCCACGCAAAGATGGCCCCGCGCCGGCTTGCTTCTGGTCGATTGGTAACCGGCTTTCTGATTCTGCTGGGCACCGGCGCATAGTTCCAGCCTTCTGGCGAAGTATTGATCCGGTGTCAATCAGGACGCTGGTGTCGTATATCATCGCGGTACCAGTTCACAGTCTGCTCTAGACCCCGGATCAGCGATGTCTTCGGCTTCCAGCCCATGAGTTCAAATGTACGGTTTACGTCTGCCACCCGCAACCGTCTCCATCGGCCGATCAACGACATTCCCGAAATCCGGGTGTACAGGCGCCGCAATGATATCGGCGAGCTGCTCAACCACTTGACGGACAGAGGCCAGTTCCCCAGACCCGACATCCACCGTTTGGCCATGGATCCCGGGCGTGGTGGCGAGCGCCAGATAGGCGTCAACAACATCATCGACATATATCCAGTCTACCTCCCGTCTGCCGCTCATCAGTTTGGGCGACTCACCCCTCAACAGCGAAAGGGTTACATATGGCACCAGTTTTGTACGATCCTTCTGGGCTGGTCCGTATACCATGAATAACCTGGCTGTAACCACGGGGGTGGCATAAAGTGTGTGGAACATACGGGCATAGGAGCTTGCCGCAGTCTTGGCGGCGGCGTAGGGCGATGCCGGGATTGCCGTTGCAACATCCCCCTCTGCCTCCTCGAGTGAACCAGTAAGCACTACCTTGGGGCATTCTGCCTGCGTTGCGCCGACCAGCAGATTTACCGTGCTGAGCAAATTGCTGCGCAATGCGGGCAGCACGAACTCGATTTCGCGTTTTCCGGAAACAAAGCTTGCAAGATGATAAATAATATCCGGTGCGACGGAATTGATAACCCGGCTTGTTGCAAGCTCGTCGTTTAGCTCGGCTTGCCACCAGCGTGATACGCCACCGCCCTTGCGTTCAATTCGTGACACACCATGAACCACCGCACCGAGTTGTATCAAGCGTTTGCATAAATGTGAGCCGATAAAACCGCTTGCGCCGGTCACCAACACGGACCGGCCGTTAAAGAATGCCGTATCGAACATAGGATCTCCGTGTAGTGTTTATGTTTCGCAAAACTGTATGAATTCGCCCATCAGAAAACAGGTTTGTCGCCCACTTCTTTCAACAGGCCAGACTGCCGCAAAGCTTCGGCAGCGTTCCGTATTTCCGCAAATGACTCACCCGAGCGCTCGGCGATCTGCAACAGGTCATGCTCACCGTCCGAGAGATTCAGCACCCAAAGAAGCGCCATTTCCTTTAGCTTCGCCTCTGACGTTGCCCCCACGTTTCCGTACAGGCCGCGTTTCCCCAGCTGTGGCTCACACTTCGGATTCAAATTCAGATAGGTGCGGTTGTTTTCGAGCACGTCGATAACGTCGAGATAGGTCTCGAAGGATTCCCTAAGGTTTTCGGGACTGACCAGATCGAGATTGTCAGCTGATGTGTGGTATTCCGGATACTGCCCGTGACTGCTTCGCGAAAGACTGCCCACCGCCAGATTGAACCCGGGCGAGCAGTACTGCCGCTCATCATAGCCATAGGGGTAGAATTCAATTTCGCGAAACCCCTCTCTTGAATGCCGCAGCACATGCAGAACTGCCAGATCTATTTCCGCTGTCCCGCGCCGGCTTTTCTTATAGGTGAATGCTCCTGCATCACCCACGCACGTTACGACAAAGCCGTGCTTGATGTTTTTCACCTTTTCATCGTTGATTGCAAGCCAGGTAATCGAACCGATTGTTCCGGGAATGTACAAAAAACGGTAGGAATAGCGCGTCTGCCGGTTCCTTAGGTACTCGGCCAGACTGGTTGTTAACGCAATACCCGACAGGTTGTCGTTGCACAGAGAGGGATGACATACATGACAGGACAAAAGTACTTCTTCATTGCTTTCGCCCGGGAGAAACAGTTCGCCATAGGTCAAGTGGCCAGGCTCAAGCGTAGAATCTATACGTACCTCGTATTCACCATCGAGCAAGGACTCGGCCTGACGGTGAGACAGGCAGAAGCCCCAGTTTTCCTTGTAATAGGACGTCCGGTAGGGCACCCACTCGGGGTGCGACGGCAAGGTGAAGATGTGTTGTCGCAATTCGTCAAGCGTCACTTTCCTGTGCACCGGGATGCTATAGTTAAGCACATGAAGGTTGTGCTTCCTGAACTCCGCTATTCTTTCACCAGCCGGAGTAATCACATATGCGTCCTCGATATTCCACTCTTTCGGCACAACCCAGTCGAATACCCGGGTGCCGCTTGGAACCTCATGCACATCAAGAGGAATTCTCTGTTTGATGTGATCCAGGGTAAGACGTACGCCGTTTCCGGTTATGCTGCGGCAGATGGGATACAGGTCCCTTACAAGGGCATACATCGCCTCCCCGACATCCTTCGAACCGTGGTACCTGCTATCATTGAACATTTGCGATCTCACAAGTCAAAACTTGTCAATGGTATACATCGACCCGTCGCCAATCGCGCTTCCTCCATATATTGTTAACTCCCGGCGGTTTTTGTAAAAATATTTATTTTCGGAGCCAGACAACAACGCCACTGCATACACGGGCGCTCTGCCAGCCCTTATCGACGATTTGTTTACGGATCACAGGTACTACATTGAATCAAGAGAAATTAAAATGCTAGAGAAAATTACAACGAAGACAACAAAAGTAATAAAAAAAATCTTGAGAAAATTTGGCATTGAAATAAGGCACTATATTCCAACTCCTGGTAAGAAATGCATATCTCTGGATCCAGATAATGGCTACAAAGGCAACGTACTTCTGTCCCTCTGGATCGAACCGTTTTTGTCAGAAGGTAAAAAACCCATCTCGAATGCTCATTCCCACAGCTGGACTTCTTTACAGATTGCCAGAACCTTTCTGGAATCCGGATACCGTGTGGATGTAGTCGATTACCGCAACAAGACCTTCGTTCCCGAAAAGGATTATGCGTTCTTTGTCGCTTTTCGCACCAATTTCGAAAGAATTGCGAAATTACTCAATAAAGACTGTATAAAGATCGTTCACCTGGATACCGCACATTGGCTCTTTAATAACCACGAAACGTTCAGGCGGGGTCTTGCTCTTCAGGAAAGAAAAGGAATAACACTGAAAGGTCTCAGGATAATTGAAACGAATATGGCAATCGAATATGCCGACTACGCCATTATCACTGCTAATCGATTTACTCTCGGGACGTATGAATATGCAAAAAAGCCCTTGTTCCGTTTGCCTTTTCCGACGTGCTCAACATATCCATGGCCGGAAGTAAAAAATCATGCATCGTGCCGGAATAACTTTTTATGGTTCGGGAGTGCGGGCTTCGTACATAAGGGACTGGATCTGGTATTGGATGCCTTTGCGGAATTACCGGATTGTCATCTGTATGTCTGCGGGCCTATCCAGAGCGAAAGAGATTTTGAAGAGGCCTATCACAAGGAACTGTATCAAACCCCGAACATCCATACTCCCGGATGGATCGACGTTGAGAGCACGGAATTTATAGAAATTACAAATAAGTGCGTCGCACTTATATACCCTTCCTGTTCGGAAGGGGGCGGTGGAAGCGCCATAACCTGCATGCAAGCGGGTTTGATCCCCGTGGTTAGTTATGAAGCAAGCGTGGATGTGGAAGATTTCGGCATAATTCTGAAGGACAGTTCCATAAAAACAATAAAAGAAGCCATACAAATGATTTCCAGCATGCCTGCTGAACAACTCAGGATCATGTCACGGAAAGCATGGGAACACACAAGGCTACATCATACGAGAGAAAGGTTTGCGGAAGAATTCAGGCGGGTGGTTGACCAGGTCACGATAGATCGCCAGCCAGGCAAATAAAACAACCCGACAGACCGCATATTCTCCACTTTACAGGTTACCGTTCAGTATGCTCGCCCACAGCGACCCCATGGCGGCATAGCCGGCACCGTTGGGGTGTACATGATCCGGGCCAATCTGGCCGGGGTTGTTGGTGAAGTGGGTGTAAAAATCCGGCCCCGCGTATACCAGTCCGGTCGCTGCATTATCGGGGTCGGTCAACAATTCGTCGATCACCTGGTTGAATTCCTGAATGGTCGTGTTGACGGTGGCATTCCCGATTACCGGTGGTATTTTGGCGAGAAAGACCTTTTTGCCCGCGCCGACAACCGCATCAATGATGCCCTGCATAGCCTCCTTGTATGAGCCTGGGTAGTCCGCATCACCCGGGGACTGGCCAAGTCCACTCGGCTCGGTCGGCGACAAGTTCGTGTCATTGGTCCCATACATCACCAGGTATGCCTGGGCATCGGCCGTGCGTGTCAGTATCGTACTGATCCTCGCCCAACCCTCCGGCGCGGTATCCCCGGGGTGACCTTCATCAACCACCGTTAGCGGTTTATAGCCCGTCAGGAGATTGTTCAGCACCGGCTCGTAGCCGCCGCTGGTATTCCGACCGTCAAGGGAGATGTCATCCGTCGGGTCATCGTCGAAAACACCGTCGGTAATACTGTCGCCAAAACCCACCAGGTAATAACCGTTGACTCCGATTCCCGGTTTGACGTCAACCGATCCGTCACCGCTCATCGGCTGGGACGAGCCGTCAAGTACATACGCCCGTACCTCGTGTGTCCCGGAAACGGCAAAGTTAAACGGGGGGGCCGTGTAGGGGTAGCTCGGATCGGTCGCTGTCTGCGCACCCCCGTCCCCTCGTCCAGCACAAACTTCACCCCTCCCACGTTCGTCGTGTTGGTCAGCTCAGCAGCCACATTCAGCGTCCCCCCGGTGCACCGCATACTCCTCCGGAGCGGTCAGCCCAATAACAGGTTGGGCTGGGGGTGCCAGCACCGCCACAGCATCGAATTGACTCGGTCCGTTGCGGCCCGTCCACAGCGCGATCTTCCCGGACTGAAGCTCGTATCTACTGCCGACATCACCTGCCTGCCGTCGATAAACACCACGATGAGGTCGTTCTCCATCACGATTCTCAGGTTCATCCACTGTCCCACCGTGAAACTCTGCGTGCTTGCCGCCAACTGCGTGAATACCCCGTTCACCTTCTTCGCCAGCCGCCGGTATCCTCCCCGCTGGGTCATCGAGAAACTGTAATAGTTGTTGTCATCCTGGTAGCCAAACAGCACTCCCACCACGCCGATGTCCGTGGAGCGCACGAGCAGATTCAGATCCATCGGCCCGTAACTGCCTCCGTCATAGCGCGTATACGTGGCCGGTGCCTCCCAGCCGTCGGCGGTATATCTGAAAATCCCCACGTCGTCCGGGTACCGTGTGCCGCTGCTCTCCTGGTACTGCCCGTTCACCACGCCCCAGATAGACGGGGCATGGGTCGCCAATGGATCGTCCACCACCGTCCAGCCCGAGGCGCTACCGCTATTGAAGGTTTCACTGTTATAGCACCGTCTGAT
>CAVQCA010000081.1:0-29483 GCA_963710815.1 uncultured Gammaproteobacteria bacterium
TTTCTGCAATCCGGAACACTATCTCCTCTACGGTGACCAGTGGCGTCTGGATGCGGTATTCCTGAAGTGGCGTCCATGGGCAAACCTGCTGGGATTTGATGCCATGTACCGCATCGAACGACTCGGTGGACGTTACCGTAATGTCGACAGGGAAAATTCGGAACCGCATCAGGCGTTCACCCTGCATCCACAAAGTGGCATCGATCTGGTGGCGATTCTGGCTGGATACCGCGGCCGGATATCACCCGTTGACACGCTGTACGGAAGTTCGGTCTATGAAGACATGAATCCGGATACCCTCTATCGGGTTTACCGCAGCCAGTCAGGCTTGCTGGTAAGGAAGGTTGCCCAGACAGGCATCAATCGCACCGGTGGTGTGACCACGATCGAGATCAACAAGTCCTGCGCAGGGTCGCCTGGTCCGTTGAGAAGAGCAGGCCGTTACGTGGAACGACTCCTCGGAAGTCCCGGGGAGTAAGGCTGTCGGTATCCCGCCTGTATGCGGGCCCGTTATCGCGGCATCCCCATGGCAACAAGCCCGCATGTCAATGTGCATGGAATGCCGCGCTGATCCTTGATTTATAGAGATAACAATAAGATAGGGTTGTTATTCGCATCCTGAAACCCCTCCCCGGCGTGGCCGCATCCAGGGTACTCCGCCCGTGTCTCAATAATCATAAGCGATGACCGATAATGTATTGAGAACAAACAAATTGTTCTCATGTGACGTATTCCTTGTTCCGGCTGCATGGTGGAGAAGACAGCAAAATGATGGTTGAAAATACCCGGGCGGGTGCACTGGATATGCCCACCTTACAAGCGGTCGCCATGAACCCGGAATCGCGATCAACAACGATTTTTTCATCCGAACAGGTTGAACTCGTTTATACCCAGGCACCGGTTGCGCTGGGTGCGGCGCTGGTCGTTGCCGCGCTCCTCAGTCTCGCTCTATGGAATGTTGCGGATCATACCTGGCTGCTGTTCTGGTTCGATCTGCAGCTGCTGCAAACCGCGGTAAGATCCTCCATTGTCAATGCCTACCGGCATGCAGACAAGGAGGCGCGCGCAAATCCACGCTGGGCCTATTGGTACCTGACGGGCGCCCTGTTCTCGGGGATCATCTGGGGTTGTCTGGGCCTGCTGATCGATTTCTCATGGCCGGTTGAATATCCGATTCTTGTGATCATGGGGCTGGCCGGCATACTGGCGGGTGCGATTTCCTCCTACGCGGCCATGATGTCGGTCTATATCGCCTTCATGTTGCCCGTGATAATCATTCCGGCCCATGCCCTGCTCTCGCAGGCGGACAACACATCGAATGAAATGGGGATTCTGCTGGTGGTGTTCGCAGGCGCACTGTTGTTCATTGCGCGTAATTACAATGCCAGTGTCATCAGAACCCTGCATTTGCGCTGCGAGAATAATGAATTACTCGCCCGGCTGACAGGGACGAACAGCTCGCTGGAGGCGCAGATCAGGGAACGGCAGCAGGCGGAAATGGAGCTGGTACGGGAGCGGGATCTGTTTACCACGGGCCCGGTCACGGTATTCCGCTGGCGCATCGGTGGCGACTGGCCGATCGAATATGCCTCCAGGACGGTTTCCCAGTTCGGGTATGATGCCGTCGACCTGATGCGCCAGAAGACGCCCTATGCCTCTCTTGTGCATCCGAATGACATCGAACGTGTGAGGCAGGCCGAATTCAATACCGGTAATAACCGCTACGCTGATCCCGGCATCGATTACCGTATCCTGACGGCCGATGACCAGGTGAGGTGGGTGTACGACTACTCGATTCCGGTCAGGGATGAAGACGGCTGTATTACCCATTACGCCGGCTATCTCCTCGATATCACCGACCGCAAGCAGGCGGAATACGATCTGCAGCAGGAGAAGGAGCTTGCCCAGATAACACTGCAATCGATCGGGGATGCCGTCATCACCACTGACGTGAACGGACAGGTCGAGTTTCTCAATCCGGTCGCCGAGAAACTGACCGGCTGTGACTATGCGATCGCGCGCGGCCTGTCCTTGAGCCGCATACTGGGTCATTTCGATGCCGCCAGCAGGGAGGGCATCGAGAAGCCGGTGTCCCGATCCCTGCAAACCGGCACGGCAGCGAGATCCGGGCGCGAGTGGATGATGCGCCGCCATGATGGCAGCAGCGTCGCCATTCAGTATTCGATCTCGCCGCTCCTGAGCCGAGACGGCGAGGCGCTGGGTGTCGTGCTGGTAATCCGCGACGTGACCGAGAATCGCAACATGGCGAGGCAGCTCAGTTATCAGGCCGCGCATGACGCACTCACCGGTCTGATCAACCGGCGTGAATTCGAGACGCGCCTGCAATCGGCGCTGGAGGCGACCAGGGATGGGAGCGATACTCATGTCCTTTGCTATCTCGACATGGACAAGTTCAAGATCGTCAATGACACCTGCAGCCATTCAGAGGGTGACCAACTGCTCACGGGCGTGGCATCCATTCTTCAGGGCGGAATGCGTGAAACAGATGTCCTCGCCAGGATAGGGGGGGATGAATTCGGCATCCTCCTGCAGCATTGCATGCAGGAGGATGCCGTGGAGATTACGGAAAAGATGCTGGCGATGATCCGCACGATCAATGATGGCAGCCGGGGTTCGAGCCTCGAGGTCAGTGCCAGCATCGGGATCTCGGTACTTGATTCCGGCACGGAAAGCGTCACGGCGCTCATGAGACAGGCGGACCTTGCCTGCTACGCGGCCAAGGATCGCGGGGGCAACCGTATCCACGTCTACCAGGACGGAGACCAGGATCTTGCCCGGCGCCATAGCGAAATGAAATGGGTGCGCAGGCTGACGGAGGCTATCAAGGAGGAGCGCCTGGTGCTGTATCGCCAGGAGATCGTGCCGGTCAATCCCCATGCCGGCGATTGCGGTCATTTCGAGGTGCTGGTGCGGATGAGGGACGAGGCCGGTGAACTGGTCACGCCTGCCCGGTTCTTGCCGGCGGCGGAACGCTACAACCTGGTGACGGCGCTGGACCGCTGGGTGATCGACCGCAGTTTTGCCTGGCATAGCGACTGCGGGCAGGAGCAGGTCATGGCGATAAACCTCTCCGGCAACTCCCTGGCCGATGAATCCTTCCTGGGGTTCGTCAAGGACAGATTCGCCAGACACGCCGTTCCGCCGGCGTCGGTGTGCTTCGAAATCACCGAAACCGCGGCGATCGCCAATCTGGACCACGCGATCCGGTTTATCACCGAACTCAAACAGCTCGGCTGCCGGTTTTCACTGGATGACTTTGGCAGCGGCTTGAGTTCTTTCAGCTATCTCAGGAACCTGCCGGTGGATTACCTGAAAATCGACGGCAGTTTCATCAGGGGTCTGGACAGCGACCCGGTGAATGCCGCGATGGTGAGCGCCATTGCCCAGCTGAGCAGGGTGATGGGTCTTAAAACCATCGCCGAATTCGTGGAGAACGATGCAATCCTGGAGGTGCTGGCGGGAATTGGCATCGATTACGCGCAGGGTTTCGGCATCGCCCGACCCAAGCCGCTCGACGCGGAGTCGCTGGAACGATTGAAGAGCGCCTGATACCGGCCAGTCACCGGGCGTTGTCCTGATTCAGGAAGATCGCCCGTGATCGACAGGCACGCGTTTCCAGTCATCGCCGTCACGCATGACCTCTTCTCTGGCCCAGTCACCGAACTCCGCCCGGGTAAGCACGCCGGAGCCCCGGCGTCCCGTTCCGGCCACCACCTTGTAGACCACCATGTCATGGTGCAGATCGGAACCGGGCGAGGCATCCACGATCTGGCGCACTGACCAGGCGGCGCTGGATTGGCCATTGCTGTAATAGTGGCCCGTCAGGATCCGTGCCGGATCGAAGCGTCGTTGTCTTTCCCTGCCCGTTGCGAGTTCGTAGATGCGCAGCAGGTCGTCCTCCGGAATATCCACGAACGAGTCGATCTGGCTGAGGGCGAACACCAGGTCTTCATGGGCGATGGCGCTGTAGTGCGCCCTGCCTGCCGCTTTCTCGCGCTGTTGCGTGCGTCGTGTGGCCAGGAAGGCAGGGTAGCGGCGCCAGGCGAAGGGATAATTGAAGAGCAGCGCGATGGCCAGGATGACCAGCGCATTGAGCAGTACCGGGGTGATGACGAACTGGTAGCCCAGCGCGTGTACGCCTTCGCCGCTCATGACGGCCGACAGTGCCGTTGCGCCGCCCGGCGGATGGATGCAGCGCAGGTAGTACATCACGCCGATCGCCAGACCGACCGCGAGGCTCGCCGCGATAAACGGCCAGGGGATCATGCTGGCGCATGTCACTCCGATGCATGCCGATATGACATGCCCCCCGAGGACCGGCCACGGTTGGGACAGGGCGCCGTGGGGGACCGCGAACAGCAGCACCGCCGATGCTCCCATCGAGGCCACGATCAGGGCGCTCGCGTTGCCGACGAAATGCTGGGTAATGAACAGTATCGATGCGATGCCGGCAAATCCGCCCAGGGCCGAGACCAGCTTCTCGGTGTGGCTGACAGGAGTCAGTTCGATGCCGAGAATTTCCGTCCATTTTTTCATACTGAGCATGGGCTGCGTCCCATTATAGGGCAAGGGGAGGCTCATCGAGCAGCGCTGCCTGCTCTCTCAGCGCCAGCACATGGTCTTCCCAATAGCGGGTGGTATCGAACCAGGGGAAGGCCTGGATGAAAGCCGGATCCTCCCGGCGCCGCGCCAGCCAGGCGGCGTAGTGGAGCATGCGCAGGGTACGCAGGGACTCGATCAGTTGAAACTCCAGGGGGTTGAAATCATGGAAGCGCAGATAGCCTTCCAGCAGGTCACCCAGTTGCCGCTGCATCTCCTCGCGCTCGCCCGAGACCAGCATCCAGAGGTCCTGAATCGCCGGGCCTGTGCGACAGTCATCAAGATCCACGAAATGGGGACCCTGTTCGGTCCACAGGATATTGCCGGGATGACAGTCTCCGTGCAGGCGTATCTGCCTGGCGGATGCGGCATCGGCGAAGCGGGCGCCGATCTGGCGCAGCAGATCGCCGGTGAGGGTTTCATAGGCGGCCTCGAGGTATTGGGGGATGAAACCCTGCGTGAGCAGGAACCGGCAGGACTGGTGTCCGAAGCTGTCGATATCCAGTGTCGGTCGATGGTGAAACGGCCGCGTCGCCCCGACGGCATGCAGACGCCCGATCATGCGCCCCATCCACAGGCGGTCATCCCGCAGGTTCAATTCCGGCCAGCGGCCGCCCTGGCGAGGATACAGCGCATAGCGATAGCCGTTCCAGACATGCAGCGTCGTATCGTTGTACGGCAGTGGAGCCACTACCGGGATTTCCTGCTCCGCCAGTTCCAGGGCCAGGGCATGTTCTTCCAGAATCGCCGCATTGGACCAGCGTCCGGGCCGGTAGAACTTCGCGATAATAGGAGGGGCGTCCTCCAGACCGATCTGATAAACGCGGTTCTCGTAGCTGTTGAGCGCCAGAAACCTGCCGCTGGTTGGGTAGCCGCATTGATCGACAGCATCCAGCAGGGTGTCCGGCGTCAGGCCCGCATAGTCGGCTGCTGCCGGGTGTTGATGAGGCACGGTGATGGGTTGCTCCGCGGAAAGACAGGCAGATTAATCCTGCGTGAAGACGTTGACAAGGCGGCCGTCGCGGGTCTCGCCGGACGGGGCAGGGACATACCGGCGGGGCGCGTGCGTGGTTGCCGTTCCCGGAGGTGGTCTTGTTACAATTTGCCCTCGATCTCGTGTATCCTCCGGCCACATCGCAGGTACCGAGGATCGAGGCGGATTCCCGGCAACTTGCCGCAAACGGGGTGAAGAGTCATGTTGGATGTGCCGTATACCTTAAGAATCCGGGGGATGTGGCGCAACGGGCTGGCGCTTGCCGTTTTGTTGTTTGCCGGCACGGTCAATGCCTATGACGTCGATAACACGCCGGAATCCTCCGCGTGGACCGATGACTATCCGGGCGGTGATCATTACGACTATCCCGGTTACGGTGCGCTGGATTATCTCGATCCGGGCTACGCATTCTCCCTTGCGACCGAATACGGCAGTCCGGCTTATGATACTAGCGGTTACGGTGCGCACGGCTATGGGGGGGACTATGGCGGCTATCCCGCTTATGGCCCGTCCGGTTACGGCTATCCAGTCCCCGGCAACGGCCGTGGTGTCCGCGGCAATTATGCACCTCCTTACGGTGAGTCGGGTAGCGTCCCCGCCGCGAACCTGGAGTACATCAGGCAACTGGAGGAGCGTGTCAGAAAACTGGAAAAAGCCAACGAACAAGCCAACGAACAAACCAACGAACAAACCCTGCCGCCCTATAACGGAAAATACAGTCAGCCTGCTTTTTCACCCTATCCCGGAAATCAGTCGGCATACGAAGCGCCCGGAGCGGGATATCCAGGACAGCCTGGCCACCGGAGTTCGGGAACCCGGGCCGGCGGCAATGGCGAATACCCGACTTACCAGCCGCGCTATGGTGGCCCGCCCACCTATCAATTCAGGCAGTAAACGCGGCCCTCAGCTTCACCTGTCGTTGCGGTCTGCGCCTGCGATCGTAACGTCTTCTCACGCCCCCCCCGGGTGATTTCGGCCCCGGTGCGCGCAAATGAGCACCGGGGCCCGCCATCAGTCGACTTGTTCGCAGCTGGCCTCGTCAACGGGTTTGCCCGCCGGCTGGCGGGCGAGGATTTCGCTACGCGTCTGCTCCAGCAGACGCCGCAGCGTGGTATCGGCGCCGGTGCGGGGGCGGGAGAGTGCACCGTCAAGGGTCGTGATGGCGGCATGAAAGCACCCGCGCTGCGCCAGCACCTCGGCGAGGTTGTTCCAGGCGGCGAGGTAGCCGGGGTCGGCTTGTACGGCGCGGCGATAACTGCGTTCGGCTTCCTTCAGGTTTCCGCTCCGGTAGCGGGTGTTGCCGAGTCCCAGCCAGGCGGTCGCGTTGTCCGGCCAGCGGCTGAC
The DNA here is from genome assembly GCA_963710815.1 of uncultured Gammaproteobacteria bacterium. Classification (GTDB taxonomy): domain Bacteria; phylum Pseudomonadota; class Gammaproteobacteria; order UBA9214; family UBA9214; genus CAVQCA01. Next base: position 6,959 of record CAVQCA010000081.1, read on the forward strand.
GGCCGCCGCATAGGCGCGCGCGGCGGCCTGTGTCTGACCGACCGATTCGAGATCGGCGGCCGCCTTCAGGTACGCCACGGGTCCGGGATGGGCGGGCAATTCCCCGGGGCGCAGCACGATCAGGCCCCAGTCGCCGGCGAGTTGCCAGGTCCTGAGGAAACGGGCGGCCGGCATGACGACCCGGCGCGTGACGCCCGAGCGCAGGATTACCGCGTCTTCGCCCGGCAGGTAGCCTATGACCACGGCATAGTGCCAGACAGGGTAGAAGGACACGCCCAGGTTCTGCAGGACCAGTACCGGGTGAGCGGCCTGCAGTTCCGTCAGCAGGGCAGAGAGGTCGGGTTCTATGATGTAGGGCAGTCGTGCGTAACTTCGGGTGGCTGCCACCAGTTCGGCCTGCAGACTCCCGTGCCTGTCCGGCAGGTAGACGCGGGAGACCAGAGCCTCGGGCGTGATATCCACACCACTGCTTGCCAGCACGGTGGCCAGTGCGGCCGGGCCGCACTGGTGCACCGTCTGGGGGAAGAAGGGTGTGGCATCGAGTTCGACCGTCGTCCCGCGCGCCTCTACGGGGAGGTGGGGCGCCAGTACGGGGGGCGCGCCGGCACAGCCTGCCAGAAACAGTACCGCCGCCAGGACGGTTGCCGCGAACCCGAACTTCACCCTTCTGATGCGATCGCCGGCTTCAGAACTTGTTGAAGATATTGATGACCCCGACCAGCTCCAGGATGATCAGCACGATGAAGACGACGCCGACGACGACCAGCAGGCTGTCGCCACCGGCAGGCAGGCTGTTGAGTTGCGGCTGCAGTCGCGCGATCTCTGACGTGGTAAGGGCATCCACACGCTGTTCGGCGACGGCGGGATCGATTCCCAGCTGCACCAGCTGACCGCGCACGTCTTTACGGGCCAGCAGATCCTTGAGATGCGAGACGGTGTTGTTGTTTTCCTGGGCGGAAATGGCGACCGGTGTCGCGATGATTCCGGCAAGCGCCTGGGATGGAAACGTCGCCACGATGAAATTGAAGATCAGGATATAAAGACCCGTTTTCCGGAGGGTTGAGCTGTACATGGTATCTCCCTGTAGTATAGATGGAAGGTGCCGGGCTGGCATCGACAGCTATTATAGCCAGAATTATGCCCCCGTTATCGGGGTATATTCTCTGCTCGGCAGCGGGCTGGAACGGGAGATCCCCGCCGGCAAGGATGACCTGGCCGCGGCATGCAACAGCCGGTACGAGCCGGATTATCTATGGCGTCAGCGCAAGGAAAAATGACAAAATAGCGGCCGGCAGTTTCGGACTCGGTTCACCCTGTCGACTGGTCCCGGAAATGGCGCCGGCTGTATTCGATGACAACACCGGCGTTGACCCACTGGCAAACACGGCATGACACCCTTATCCCACCCGAGTCTGGACGATAGTCTGGCGCGTATCCGCTCTCTCCTCGAGAAGCAGGAACTGGTGCGTGACCTGGTGCACAAGACCGAGATGCGCCGCCACGAGGTGGTGGAGGATCTGGTCGCACGCCAGTATCGCAACGAATTGCGCCGCCAGATCAACCACCTGCACCCGGCCGACATCGCCCATCTGCTGGAGACGCTGCGCACGGACGCACGCCGAACCCTGTGGGAGCTGGTCGACAGCCATTACGCAGGTGCGGTGCTGCTGGAACTGTCCGATCCGGTGCGCTCCTCGCTGATCGAAACCATTCCCGCGAAAGAACTGGTCGATGCCGCCGAACGCCTCGACAGCGATGACATCGCCGATCTGGTACCGGACCTTCCGGGCGATGTGGTGCAGGGTCTGCTGCAGCGCCTGAACCACGAGAACCGCACGCAGGTGCAATCGGTACTCGCTTTCCCCGAGGACTCCGTTGGCGCGCTCATGGACTTCGATCTGGCCGCGGTGCGCGAGGACGTCACCCTCGATGTGGTGCTGCGCTATCTGCGTCGCCGCGGCAGGCTTCCCGAGGCCAGCGACCGGCTGATGGTGGTGGATCGCGGCGGTCTGCTGCGCGGTACGCTCGGGATCGAGGCGCTGGTGGTGCACCCGGGCGAGACCCGGGTTGCCGCGGTGATGGAAAAAGACCCTGTGCGTTTTCATACGAACGATGATGCCGCCGATGCCGCCCGGGCATTCGAGCGCTATGACCTGATCGTTGCACCGGTGGTGAATGCACACCGGCAACTGGTCGGCTGCCTCAAGGTGGATGACATGCTCGACTACCTGCGCGAATCATCCCACAAGGACGTGCTCGCCCAGGTGGGTCTCAGAGAGGACGAGGATCTGTTCGCGACGCCGTGGAAGGCGGCTCGCGGTCGCTGGGTGTGGATTGCCCTCAACCTGTGTACCGCTTTCATCGCTTCCCGCATTATTGGCCAGTTCGAGGGCACCATCGAGAAGATCGTGGCCCTGGCCGCGCTCATGCCCATCGTGGCGAGCGTCGGGGGGAATACCGGCCAGCAAACCCTGGCCCTGATGATCCAGGGCATGGCCCTGAAACAGGTCGATTCCGGCAACTTTCGCTACCTGGTCAGCAAGGAGGTGGGTGTGGCCCTGATCAACGGGGTGATCTGGGGTGGCTTCATGGGGGCGGTTACCTGGGTGCTGTACGGCAGGTTTTCACTCGGCGCCATCATGTCCGCCGCCATGGTGCTCAACCTGCTGCTCGCCGCCCTGGCGGGCGCGCTGGTACCGATGGTTCTCAAGCGCACCGGCCAGGATCCCGCGCTCGGCAGCAGCATCATCCTGACCGGTTTTACCGACAGCTTCGGTTTTCTGATTTTTCTCGGGCTCGCCGCAACCTTTCTCGGTGCATGAACGACACGCCGATGCTGAATTCGGGAACCAGGCTTCCTGTCTTTCGAGCGGTTTTGCAGCCCGATATACCATTGACGGGTTGAGGCAACGAAACGGGACGGTTTACTCTTGCCCTCAATCGTCCTGGAAACGGGATAAAAACCGGGAATCAACAAAAAGGCGTATCTGACCCATGTTCCTGCAACGACTCAAGTCGTACCGCGATAATATTTCAAAGACTTCCCCCCTGCACCGCGCCGCCATGGAGAGACCCTGGAGGGTGGACGAGTCACCGTTCCGGCTGGCCATTCTGGCGCTCATGGTAGGACTGGTGGCGGGACTGGGCGCCGTGGTATTCCGCGGCCTGATCGGCCTCATCCACAACCTGTCCTTCTTCGGCCTGTGGTCCTTCGCGTACGACGCCAACCTCCATACCCCTCCCAGTCCGTGGGGAGTCGGAATCATCCTCGTGCCAGTGGGTGGCGCACTGATCGTCGCTTTCCTGGTGAAGACCTTCGCGCCGGAAGCCAAGGGGCACGGTGTGCCGGAGGTCATCGATGCCATCTACTACCAGCGTGGTGTCATCCGCCCCGTGGTGGCGTTCATCAAGGCAGTGGCCTCGTCCCTTTCCATCGGCACGGGTGCCGCCATTGGCCGCGAAGGTCCTATCATCCAGATCGGCGCCGCCTTCGGTTCCACCGTCGGCCAATATATCCGGATGCCGGAATGGCAGCGCATCACCCTTATCGCCGGCGGCGCTGCGGGGGGTATCGCGGCCACGTTCAATACGCCCATCGGCGGCTTGTTGTTCGCCGTCGAGCTCCTGATGCCGGAGGTCAGTGCTCGCACTCTGGTTCCCGTGGCCCTCGCCACCGGCGCCGGCACGTTCTTCGGTCAGGCGTTCTTCGGTGTCCACCCGTCCTTCGATATCCCGGCCCTGACGCTCCCCGCCGCGCATCAGACACTGCCCGCGGAGTATGCTGCCTATGCCGTGCTGGGTGTGATCCTGGGCGGTGCCTCCGCGCTCTTTATCCACGCCATCTACGGGCTAGAGGATCTCTTCGACCGGATTCCCGGAAACTACTACACCCGCCACGCGCTGGGCATGTTCCTGGTGGGTGTGCTGATGTACCTGGCCATGAGGCATCTGGGGCATTACTACATCGAGGGCGTGGGTTATGCCACCATCCGCGATGTGCTCACGGCCTCGCTCACCGACCCTTACGTACTGGTGCTGCTGTTCGGCGCGAAGCTGCTGGCGACCTCGCTGTCCCTGGGTTCCGGTGCATCGGGCGGCGTGTTTTCCCCCTCCCTGTTTATCGGCGCGGTGCTGGGCGGAGCCTACGCCGTGATCGTCACCGGGTTGTTGCCGGGGCTGTCGCTCGATCCGCGTGGGGCCGCCGTCATCGGCATGGCCGCCATGATGGGTGGGGCAACCGGCGCGGTGGTCACCGCCATTGTCATGATCTTCGAGATGACGCGCGACTATAACGTCATCGTGCCGCTGTTGGTTGCGGTGTCGATTTCCTACGGGGTGCGCCGGTTGATCATGGCGGACAGCATCTATTCCATGAAGCTTACGCGGCGCGGACACTACATCCCCGAATCCCTGCACACCCACGCCTACATGCTGCGAAGCGGCGCCGATGCACTGAGCACGCCCACCGTTCGTGTCGAGCGTGGCCAGGAGCTGGCCGAACTGCGTCGGCAGCTGCCCTGGCGGGGGGGTCGCCGTTCACACGTCATGGTCACCAGTGCGGGAGAGGTACAGGGCGTGTTGCCCTGGGGTCGCATCGACCGCCTGGTACGCCTCGGCGAGCTGGGCGCGGATCTCGGCGAAAAGCTGGTGACCAGCTGGATTGTGGTGGACCCCGAGGATGTGGTGCTGGACGTGGTGGGACGCATGCGCGCCGCGGCAACGGATGTCGCGCTGGTTGCCAGGCACGGCAAGCTGGAAGGCCTGGACAGCATTCTGGGCATACTGACCTGGGGCGACATCGTGAGCTACAGCAACCTGCCGCTGCGCTTGATGCGTCTGCAGAGTCCATCGGCCGGTGCCCCGGCCCAGCGGCCCGAGCGCGCGCCCTGAGCGGCGCGTTGGCCGCCACTTCCGTTACCGCCGCAACCCCTCACCCGCCCGGCGCCGCCGGTGCGGGGGCCGTATCCCAGCCGCCGCCGAGCGCCTTGTAGAGTGCAATCAGATCCTGGTTCAGGCTGGAATCGCTCTGGACGAAGGCGGTCTGCGAGAGGTACAGGGCACGCTGTGACTGAAGTACATTCAGGAAATCGGTCTGGCCCTCGGTGTAAAGCTGCGTCGCGATCCTGACGGCCTTGCGGTTGGCTGTGACGGCGTCGTTGAGTGACTTGTTGTGCTCCCACTCCTTTGCGTAGGCGATAAGCGCATTCTCCACATCCTGCAACGCCGCGAGCACGGTCTTCTGGTAGGTGATATAGGCCTGGTCGCGGAGCGCTTCCTGCACGTGGACATTGGCGGCAATGCTGCCGCCCTGGAAGATCGGCCAGTTCACCGACGGACCAAACGCCCACGAACGGGCGTTACCGCTGGAGAGGCTGGACAGCTTGTCAGCCCGCCAGTTCAGCGAACCGGTCAGGGAGAACGTCGGGAAGAAGTCGGCGACGGCCACGCCGATCTGCGCGGTGGCGGCGTGGAGCCTTGCTTCCGCCTGCCGGATGTCCGGCCGGCGGCGCAACAGTTCCGAGGGCAGCCCCACCGGCACCTCCGGTGGCGTCACCGGCTGCGGCCGGGTTTCGGCAAGCTCGTTCAGCAAGTCCGCGGGCGGTCGCGCCAGCAGGACGCTCAACGCGTAGATGGATTGCCGTGCGGAGGTTTGCAGCACCGGGATGGTCGACTCGGTGGCGGCGACCTGTGCATCGGCGTTCGCCACATCGAGCCCGCTGACAAAGCCGGCATTGAACCGCTGCCGGGTGATGTCGGCGGTGTGCCGCTGCGCCTGCAGATTATCCCGCGCAATCGCGATCTGCTGTTGAAAGCCGCGCAGTTGCACATAATTCAGCGCCACCTCGGCCGCGAGGCTGACCTGTACGTCATGCAACCCTTCCTGCGCGGCGAGAATGTTCGCCTCGGCCGACTCGACGTTGCGGCGGATGCCGCCGAAGAGATCCGCCTCCCACAGTGCGTCGAGGCCGGTCTGAAACAGATTCTGTTCGCCCGCCGATCCTTGCCGGGTGCGCTGGTAGCTGGCGGAGGCGTTGACCGTCGGCCACAGACCGCCGGCGATGACGCCGCGCGAGAAACGTGCCTCACGCACGCGCGCCGCGGCGAGCTGGATATCCAGATTCGTCCGCAGCGCCTCGTCCATCAGCGCGGTCAGTTTCGGGTCATGGAATGTCTGCCACCAGGTGGTCAGTCCGACCGGCGCAGCGGTGTCCGATGACCCGACCCAGCCGTCGGGCATCGTCGTTTGCGGAGGCTGGTAGTCCGGGCCGACAGCGCAGCCGGCCAGCAGCGCGACCGATCACAAGCCACGGGATACGCCTATTCATAGCGCAGCGCCTCGATCGGATCCAGCCGGGAGGCTTTCCAGGCCGGGTAATAGCCGAAGACGATGCCGACAGTCGCCGAGACCAGCACCGCCGCCACAATGGCGCCGACGGAGATGGCGGTCGGCCAGTTCAGCACCAGCCGCACCAGCAACGAACTGCCGCGGCCGATCAGAATGCCCATCGCGCCGCCGATCAGGCACAGCACGACCGCCTCGGCGAGAAATTGCCGCAGGATGTCGCCCGGTTCCGCGCCCACCGCCATGCGCAGGCCGATCTCGCGCGTGCGTTCGGTGACCGAGACCAGCATGATGTTCATGATGCCCACCCCGCCGACCAGCAGCGAGATCATGGCCACCGCCAGCAGCAGTCGGGTCATCAGCGCGGTCGTGGAAGACAATGCCTTGGTCATTTCGGTCAGGTCGCGAATCGTGAAATCATCCGGCTGACCCGGGCGGATGCGGTGGCGTTCCTGCAGCAGGGTGGTGATCTGTTGAATGGCCGCCGGGATCTGACTGCCGGAACGCGCCGCAGCGATGATCTGGTCCACACTCGTGAAGCGCACCGGCAGCGGCGTATCGGCCTGCTGGGTGGCCGAGGGCTTGGGGTAGAGGCTTTCCCGGCCGGGATAGATCTGGCTGAGCGTGTTGACCGAGGTCGAGCCGGTTTCGGCGGCGCTCTGGTTGACGTTGGTCACCGAGGAGCCGGCGACGCGGTACTTGATTGTCGTCCACGGCGCAAGCACGACGTCGTCCTGGTCCATGCCCATCATGTTGGCGCCCTTGCGCTGGAGGACGCCGATGACCTTGAAGGCGACGTTCTGGATGCGCAATTCCTGACCAATCGGCGACTGCCCGCCGAAGAGTTCGCGAGCGATGGTCTGGCCGATGAGGCAGACCTTGCTGGCGTTGCGGACATCCTGGTCGGTGAAATTTTCGCCCTCCGCCAGGTCCGTCCAGTCGCGCACCTGCAGGTACTGCGGCGTCGTGCCGTAGATGAAGTACGGCACCCAGTTGCGGTTGCCATACACGACCTGTGTGCGCACGCGCTCGATCGGCGCCACGCTGGCGACGGCGGGACATTCCTTTTTGATGGCCTCGGCATCCTCGGGCGTCAGCGTCTTCACGCTGCCGGCGCCGAAACTGATCCCGCCGCTGGCGGCGGTGCCGGGCCGGATGATCAGGTTGTTGGTGCCCATGCTGGCAATGCTGCGCTGGATCGCGGCGGCGGAACCGTTGCCGATCTCCATCATGGCGATTACCGCCGCGACGCCGATGACGATGCCCAGGGTCGTCAGCGCCGCCCGCATGATGTTGCGGCGCAAGGCGCGCACGGCCAGCTTCAGGGTGCGGAGCGATTTCACGCGGGGTTTCCGGCCACGACGGCAGCGTCCCGCTCAGTCGCCGCGGGGGCGAAAGCGCCGTCTTCGATGAGTCCATCCTTGATATGGATGATCCGTTGCGCATAACGCGCCACCTCCGGGTCGTGCGTCACCAGGATGATCGTGAGGCCCTCGCGCCGGTTGAGATCCTGGAACATCCGGAGGATTTCCTCGCTGGTGCGGGAATCGAGGTTGCCGGTGGGTTCGTCGGCGAGCAGGATCTGCGGAGTGTTCACCAGCGATCGCGCGATGGCCACGCGTTGTTGCTGGCCGCCGGATAACTGCGACGGCTGGTGGTGCATCCGGTCCGCCAGCCCGACACGCTGGAGCAATTCGGTGGCCCGCTGCTGCATTTCTCGCTCCGTGAGATGAGCCGCGGCGTAGGACAAGGGCATCATCACGTTTTCCAGGGCGCTGGTGCGCGCCAGCAGGTTGAAGCTCTGAAAGACGAAACCGATCGTCCGATTGCGCACCTGCGCCCGTTCCTTTGCCGACAAACCGGAGATTTCACGGCCATCCAGCCAGTATTCGCCCGTGCTCGGGTGATCCAGGCAACCCAGTACATGCATCAATGTGCTCTTGCCGGAGCCGCTGGCGCCCATCAACGCCACCAGTTCACCCCGGGCGACGCTCAGGGAAATGCCCTTCAATACCGGCAGATCCACTTCACCCAGGTGGTAGGTCTTGTGAATGTCTCGCAGTTCAATCAACTCCATGGTTGAACGCCTTGCGTTTGCAAATTCAGGGCGCGCCTCCCGAGCGGCCGCTGCCCGACGACGCACCCTGGGCGGCGTTGCTGCGGGCGCGGCCGAATTGCGGCGTAAACGGACTGGCCCCGCCGCTGGCAGCGGCGGTGGCCCGGGATGATTGCACACCGACCACCACCTTCATCCCTTCCGATAGATCGGCGCCTTCCACTTCAGTCAGTGAGCCATCCGTCAAACCGGTTCTGACCTTCACCGGGCGCACAAAGTTGCCCTGCGTCACCCAGAGGGTCTGTTGCGTTTCGGTGGAACCGCCAGACCGGGCTGAACCGTTCGGTGCTCCACCGCCGGAGGCGTCGGCCGCCTGGCGAAATTCCGGCGCGATTTCATCGGCTTGAGGCTTCCAGCGCAGCGCCGCGTTGGGCGCGGCGAGCACATTTTCGCGGCGGCCGGTGATGAACTGCACATTGGCCGTCAGATAGGGGAGCAGCTTGCCGTCGGCGTTGTCCGTGTTCACCACCACCGTATAGGTGACGACGTTCTGCGTCATGCTGGCGTTCAGGCGCACCTTGCCGACCTCACCGTGGAAAATCCGGCCCGGAAAGGCGTCCACGGTGAACGTTACTTCCTGACCCGGATGGATACTGCCGATGTCGGCTTCGTTCACCGACACCCAGACCTGGATGCGCTTGAGGTCCTTGGCGATCAGGAACAGACTCGGGGCATTCAGGCTGGACACGACGGTTTGGCCGATGTTGACGCGCCGGTCGATGATGACGCCCTTGACCGGCGAGGTGATGGTGCAGTAGCCGAGATTGCGCTGCGCCCGATTCAGCGCCGCCCGGTTCTGGGCAACCGCCGCCTGCGCCACCGCCAGGTTGGCTTTGGCAATCTCGAAACCGGCCTTGTATTGATCATAGGCGCTCGGCGCCAGCGCTTCCGAGGGGCCGAGTTTCTGCGCGCGCTCCCAGTCCTGACGGGCCTGATCCAGCCTGGCCTGCGACTGGAGCACGTTGGCCTCGGCGCTGTTCAGGTTGGCGCGGGCCTGCTGAACGTCGGCGGCGTACAGGGAATCGTCAATCTGCGCCAGCACCGTTCCTGCATCGACGACCGAACCGTAATCGACCGGCATGCCATCGACGTCCTTGCCGAATGCATTGATCTGCCCGGCCACCTGCGCGCCGACGTCCACGACTTCCTCCGGCTCGACCGTGCCGGTCGCGCCGATGGTGGCCAGCAGGTCAGTGCGCTGCAACGGGACGGTGCGAAATTTCGTGACAGTTTCACGATCGCCGTACAGGTGCCACGTGCCCAGTCCGCCAAGCAGGACCGCCATGCCGATTGCAATCACGGTAAACCAGAGTATTCGTCGCATCTGTGTCTCCATTATTCATACCCCGTCCGCGATTCCGGTGCTGAGCGGGTACAGGGAGCATAACTCAACCGGATTCACGGGGAACCCGCCGCTGTATTCCCGCGGGTCGTGTGACCCTGGACCGCCTCCAGGGTCGGTTTCTTCGCCGACCGGGGGTTGATTTGCCGGCAGATCTCGGCCTCCCGCCCGTGCGTTCGATATCCTTGCCGGATTCACTGGACGCTTGCAGCGGTTTGCGCGGGAGGTTCAGCCCGGGTGCGGGAATCGAGGGCGCAAGGCCAGGCGATGCAATGCAATCCGGTGGGCCGTGGCCTGCAGCGGTCACCCGGATAATCCCGTCAGCGGCTGGCGATGGCGTGTCGTTTGGTCAATGCCTCGCCCTGGCGGATAGCGTCGGCAAACTCCTGCGGGCTCAGTTCGCGGTCGCCTCCCTGCCGGTAAAGATAGCTCGCGGTCTGATAGTAGGCGATGGCCCCGCGTTCCGCTGCCTCGTCGAGCGGGCGCGCCGACTGGGTCCTGGTGACAGGGTCATAGACATAGGATGCCGCGGCGCGCACGGGCTTAAGTACCACAAATCCATCGTCGGCGTTCAACTCGCCCAGTTTCTGGTAGTTGCCGATCAGGGCATGCGCCTCCCGTGGTGCGATCCTGCGCACGTCGTGGCCGAAGAAGCGGCTGGGGTAACTCCAGTGCAGCAGGCCGAGAAGCGTCGGCGCGTAATCCATCTGACTGGCGAGCGTCTTGATGTGCCCGGGAGCGATCTGGCCGCCGGGGGCATAGACGATGAGCGGAATGTGGTATTTCTTCACCGGCAGCTCGGTCCTGCCGGCGCTCGAGGCACAGTGATCGGCCACGATCACAAAGACGGTGTTCCGGAACCACGGCTTCGTCTGCGCGTCGCGGATGAGCTTGCCGATGGCGTAGTCGGTGTATTTCACCGCGCCGGGGCGGCGGGAGATCTTCGGCGGCAGGTCGATGCGCCCTTCCGGATAGGTGTAAGGCCGGTGGTTGGAGGTCGTCATCACGAAGAAATGGAACGGTCGGCCCCTTGCATACTCGGCGTCGGCCTCGCGCAGCGTCCATCGGAACAGGTCTTCGTCGCTGGCGCCCCAGATATTGGCGAAGGTGATGTCGTCACGGCGCACGCTGTTGCGGTCGATGATCCGGTACCCGTTGTGCCTGAAAAAATAATTCATGTTGTCGAAATAGCCGAACCCGCCATAGAGGAACACCGTGTCGTAGCCCTTCGCGCGGAAGACCGAACCGAGCGTGAACAGGTGTCTCGTTGTGCGGGCGCTTCACCAGCGAGCGGCCGGGCGTCGGCGGCAGCGAAAGCGCCAGCGCCTCCATGCCGCGGTCCGTGCGCGTGCCGGTCGCGTAGAAATTATCGAAGACCAGGCTCTTGTCCGCGAGCGCCGTCAGATTCGGCGTCAGTGTCGACGCGGGGTTGAAGATGCCGAGGAAGTCCGCGCTCAGGCTCTCCACCGTGATCTGGATGACATTGGGTTTCAGCTCGGGCCCCGGGTTATGCACGTAACGCAGCGTGTCGCGCGCCCCGGGCCGCAGCAACACCGCCCCGTCTTCCCGCAGATCCTGCCGCAGGCGGGCGAACGCCTGGTCGATCGGCAGCGTCGGGTAGAACCGGTCGTAGTCGAGCGCGTTGCTGCGGAACGCCGCGAAAAATGCCCAGACACCGTCCTTGCCGATCTCGCGGTTGTAGTTGTTGGCGAAGTCCGGCAGCCAGCCCTGGTTCAGCACCGCGCCCAGCGCAATGATGCCCGCGCACCAGGCCGCGCCGGCAAGGTAGCGTCGTTTCGCGGGTTCCGCGGCCGCGGCCAGCCAGCGCGCCGGCCAGCCGGTGAGCAGCACCAGCGCATACACCAGCAGCGTCCCGGCGCCGAGGCTGCCGAGGATGAGCGGCATCGGGTACGATTCGCGGATGTTGCCGATCACCTCGTGCGTGTAGACCAGGTAGTCGACGGCGATGAAATTGAAGCGCACGCCGAATTCGTTCCAGAACAGCCACTCTGCCACCGCCTCGAACAGCAGCAGGTAGATGACCGCCAGCGCCAGCACGTGCATCACGGCCCGGCCCCACCGGCGTGCGAAGAACCGCGCCGGCAGCAGGGTCAGCAGCACCACCAGCGGCAGCGAAAACCATGCCGCCGCCCCGAGATCGAAAAGCAGGCCCCAGCCGAACGCGGCCGGCAGGCTCGCGTCCCAGGTCACGTCATGCGCGGCCTGCGCGAGCAGCGCGCCGCGGGTGAGCAGCGCCAGCCCGAGAAATACCACGAGAAACAACACCACACCGCCGTGCCGACGCTCGAGCAGGCGTTGAAACCCGTTGCGGGAGGTCGGGGCGGTAGCGAAGCTGTCACGAGTGGTCATCGATGCGATTGAACGTGGGTCGCGGGCCGGCTGTCAAGAGGCCCTGAACATCGGCGCGGCGAGTCGCCGGTCGCGCCCGTAACAGACGTTGAACGGCTGCACCAGTTGCCGAAACCGTCGGCGATATTTGATGATCGCGATCAAATTTCTGCTTCACGGCGTATGCATCCCCTGTCCGCATGGTATGATTTTTGGCTTTAATGGACAGACGTAAGTGGAAACCAGGATTTGCTCTTGTGCCCGGCGCGGTTCTGGACGCGCTGCCGCGCTTGCGGTCGAGCCTCAAGCTCAATCCCCGCTTTCCCGCGGGTTCCCCGACCGCTCTGCCTGCCGGGTCATCGGTCTGGCCATCGTCCCTTTCCGCCGCCTGCACCTTGACGGCCGCGGTATTGTTTCCGCTACCGGCGTCCCACCCGTTCCATCGACCTGAGGAGTAAACCATGAGCACCTGCATCAAAACGATCCACGCCCGCGAAATCCTCGACTCGCGCGGTAATCCCACCGTGGAAGTCGAGATCACCCTGGACAGCGGCGCCATGGGTCGTGCCGCGGTGCCTTCCGGTGCTTCTACCGGCGTGCACGAGGCCCTGGAGCTGCGTGACGGTGACAAGAGCCGCTACGGCGGCAAGGGGGTGAAGAAGGCGGTCGGCCACGTGAACGGCGAGATGGCGGCGGCGCTCATTGGCATGGACGCGCTGGACCAGGGGGCGGTGGATCGGGCCATGCTGACGCTGGACGGCACCCCCAACAAGGCGAAACTGGGCGCCAACGCCATCCTGGGTGTGAGCCTGGCGGTGGCGCGCACGGCGGCGACCGCCTGTGGCCTGCCCTTGTTTCGTTATCTGGGCGGAGCCACGGCCTGCCGCTTGCCGGTGCCCATGTTCAACATCCTGAACGGCGGGGTGCACGCCAACTGGCAGGGCACCGACCTGCAGGAGTTCATGATCGCCCCGGTCGGCGCACCCGATTTCGCCGAGGCCTTGCGCTGGGGTGCCGAGGTCTACCATGCGTTGAAGAAGGTATTGAAGGATGCCGGCCACTCCACCGGCGTGGGCGACGAGGGCGGCTTCGCGCCTGCATTGAAGCGCAATGTCGAGGCGCTTGAGCTGATCGTCCAGGCCATCACCGCCGCCGGCTACCGGCCTGGTGAGGACATGGCGATTGCGCTCGACCCCGCCTCCAGCGGCTTCTTCGAGGACGGCCTCTATCACCTGCGCACCGAGGGCCGCAAGGTGGATGCCGCAGAGATGGTGGCGATGTACGCCGATTGGGCGTCACGCTTTCCCATCGTCGTCCTGGAGGACGGCCTCGCCGAGGACGACTGGGACGGCTGGAAGATTCTCAACCGGGAACTGGGCGACAGGATCGAGCTGGTGGGCGACGATCTCTTCGTCACCAACGTGGAGCGCATCCGCGCGGCATCGACGAGAATGTCGCCAACGCGGTGCTCATCAAGCTCAACCAGATCGGCTCGCTGACCGAGACCGTGGCCGCGATCAACATGGCCTACGGTGCGAACTGGGGCGCGATGGTGTCCCACCGCAGCGGCGAGACGGTGGACAGTTTCATTGCCGATCTCACCGTGGCGCTTTCCACCGGCCACCTCAAGACCGGCGCGCCCTGCCGGGGCGAACGGGTGGAAAAGTACAACCAGTTGATGCGTATCGAGGAATCCCTGGGCGAATCGGCAGTCTATGCCGGGCGGGATGCTTTCGTGCGCTGACGCGCGCAATACCCCCGGGATAGCTTATTGCCTGCTTCCGGGAGTCTGCCGGATTCGGATAGGATCACCTGAGTCCGACAGGCTCCTGGAGGTTGAGCCTGGCCTTGATTTCGCCGATGATTTGCGGCTCCGAATCCTTGTCGGGAATTTGCGGTCTGTTTTTCAGCAGGCTGAGCACCTCGACGACATATCTTTTCTGACCGTTCCTTGGCGGGTCGATAAAAATTCCCAGCACCTCGCCGAAGGTGCGGTCCAGCGCCTCCGCCTTGATCGTTCCCGTGTTCCTGTCGGTCTCGACAAGCGTCAGTCTCTGCCCGGCGACGCTGAGCGCGGCATTCCAGACCTCGTCATAGCTTCTGCGATAGACGGCGAATTTGGAACCTTCGCCGGTGTCCGGCCGGACGCTGTCAATGCGGGCGCACCCCGCCAGCTGTAGAACGGCTATCAGTAACACGGTGAGACTTTTCGCTACGCGTAGCTCTGTCATTTTGAATTCCCTCGCTGCCGGTAATCCGATGGCGACAATGCCGCTGCCTGCTCTCGACGTTATCGACACCGCGCCGCGTCAATAAAGAGCCAGAGGTCTGCCGGGGCCGGGAAACCTGCGATCCGTCACGGATCGACACCGTACCTAAGGCCAATATACCCGGCGCTAATCGTAAATTATGCTGCTACTGTCTTATTGGAAAATGTCGAAACCACGGAAATGCTGTCGCCGCGCTTCCCGAGGATGCCGCTGGCGTCAGGTCGATGAATCTAACCAGCTGCTGCGCTATGGAAAGACTCAATGCCTTCCGGTGAACAATTGCTTGCGGCCATCCGTACGGCAATCTTCGGACTGCTGCTGGCCGGGTCCTGTCCGGTCTCGGGTGGCTGGGATGAGGCGGCGAACGCGGAAAAAGACGGCGATTACGCGAAGGTGTTCAGTGAATACCGGCAATTGGCCAACAGAGGCGACATCCATGCGATCCATAATCTGGGGGTCATGTACTACAACGGATTTGGTATCTACCGGGATTACGGGGAAGCGTTGCAATGTTTTCTGATCGCCGCGGAGTATGGTATCACCGACGCACAAAACAATGTGGGCTCTATGTATGCACACGGGTACGGGGTGCCGCAGGACCTTGTCATGGCCCGTATGTGGTTCGATATCGCGGCTGCAAACGGGGAGAAATCAGCCATCGACAACCGGACGATCATCGCCACGCACATGAATCCGGATGAAATCGCGGAAGCCGGGAAGCTTGCCCGGGAGTGGCTGGAAGAACACCCGCAATAACGCCCCGCGAGATTCCGCTCCGCGTATCAGGGCACGGTACCGGTCTTCGCCTTGTCCCGGCAAGGATTTCAGACGACAGATGCGCTCATCATCCCGGGGACAGTGGGATTGCGGCCACCGGCATCCGGGCCTGCCGCGCGTTGCACCGGCCGGGGTGACCGCTGTGGTGTCTTTACTCGGTCACCGTGACGCCGGCCTTGGCGCAGCTGGTGAAAAACTCGCGATGATTCGTCGCCTTCAGGCACTGGCCGCTGGTATAGGTCATCAGGCCGCGGTTCTTGCTGGCATTGCGTTCCCCGGTTTCCATCTCGAGCAGCTGCCGGGACGGGCTGCAGGCTTCCGCGTCCTTGCACTGGTTCTCGTCCCCGCACACGCGTCGCACCAGTTTTTCGCATGGTGAAGTGCCGACGATGCGGACACCTTCCCATTCCTCGGTCTCGGGAGGCTGTAGTTCACGGGATTCGAGGATGGACTCGTTCGGTATGGCCACGCCGTGGTTGGTGATGAGGATGCTACCGTCCTGCATGCGATGGGCGCCGTCCCAGAGCTGGCTGGTGACCCCGTCGCGCGTTATGGTGGCGCGGTTGGTCGCCGGGTCCACGCTCACCGTGGCCCCGTTCTGTAACCGGGAAGACCAGTTCCCGGCGGAAAAGGCGAGCACTGGCGGCATTAGCAAGATCAGCAGGATCAGGCGTGTCATAAATCGACCTCTTTGGGCGGGCCGGTAACGGACAGTTTCCTAGTAGCGCCCGTGTTGTTTGGCGATATAGTTGGTCAGTTCCACGTACTGGGCGTTCATGCCGCGCAGAATGCGGTGTACGGTGCGCATGATGGAGCGCATGACCTGGTAGACCAGTTCCGGATCCTTTTTGATCAGGCTCTCGAAGCTGTCACGGTCCAGGCGGATGAGATCGCAGTTGCCCAGCGCGCGCAGACTGGCGGAGTGTTCTACACCGTCGATGAAGCCCATCTCGCCGACCATGTCGCCCTCCTTCAGCAGCTGCAGGGTGACCCAGGAGCCGCCTCCGCTGCGTGTGAGCACCTCGAGCCGGCCCCGGGTAAGCACATGTATGGCGTCGTCTTTCTGCCCTTCCTCGATGAGGAAGGTGCCATCCTTGATGGAGCAGGGGGTGACCACTTCGGCGAGCATCACGCACTGGGCATCGGTAAGCCCCTCACCCAGGGGCGTGTTATTGATGGTCTCTTTACTGATCATGGTATCTGCGCGGTCGGTCATGATGCCTGGGCTCCTGTGTCGATGAAATTGAGTGCTGGGGCTGCCGGGTGCCCGTCTGGCCTGCTTTGGCCGTGTGGCTTACAGGGCCCTGATGACCCGCAGCATGTCCAGTGCGGTGACGATCCCCGTCAGGGTGTTTCCCTGGGTAACGAACACCCGGTGTATTCTTCCCCTCAGCATGGTCTCCGCGACTTCCTGCACACCGGTATTCTCCTCGACCTTGAAGATCATCGGGGTCATGATGTCCCGGACCTGGACCGGGGAGTCGTTGCGGGTGTGAAACATCCTGAGTTCCTCGTGGCCCAGCTGCCTTTCCAGTTCGAAGAGATAGACATCGTGGGCGTCCTCCGTATCCTCGGTGCTGTCCGGCATGCTGCTTTGGCGGACCATGTCCGTCATGGATACCACACCGACCAGTTCACCGCCCTCCTCGATGACCGGCGCACCGGAGATCCCGTTGTCGACCAGAAATCCCGCCAGTTCCTCCAGTGACCAGTCGGCGTTGGCGGCAAACACTTCGCGTTGCATCACCTCGCTGACGGTCATGGACCTGACATCACTCCGGGGGTTAGTCATTTATTTTCTCCTTTTTCGCCTGCTCCGGTTTTCCGGGATTGTCACCGGTACGCAATGATTTCACCGCAAACCTGGCGGGAACGCCGTTCAGCGAAACCGGAAACTGGTCTGCCGTCGTCGGTGGGTCAGCGTGAATTCTACAATAATTTCATCCCGAAAACCCGGTCGTGGACATGCCCGGCCCGGTTCCAGGGTGGCCGGGGGGCCGGTCAGCCGCGGTTCGCCTTGATCAGGTCATAGGCCGCTCTGATTTCCCGGGTTTTCTCGGTCGCCAGCTTGATCATCTCCTCGGGCAGGCCCTTGGCGATGAGTTTGTCGGGGTGATGCTGGTTCATCAGGCGCCGGTAGGACTTCTTGATTTCGGCGTCGGTTGCATCCTCGCCGACGCCGAGGATGCGATAGGCATTGGCGAGCGAGTATTTTTCCCGCTCCGGTGCCTGGCCGGCGCCGATGAAGGCGAAAAGATGTTCAATGGCGGCGTGGTCGAAACCCAGTGCTTCGCCGATGTGGAACAGGATGCGTTTCTCGTCGCCGTGGATTCTTCCGTCGGCCATTGCCGTGGCGATCTGTATCTCGAGGAACATCTGCAGGAGGGTGCGCCGGCCATGACATTCGCTCCTGAACTGCGTCAGGATATCGTGCAGGGGGAAATCGTCCTTCTTGCCCTCGTTGAACAGGTGGATGGCCGCCTTGCGCTGGGCCGGGTCGAGCTGCATGCGTCGCATGATCATCTCGGCCGCGGAGATTTCGGCTGGCGTCACCCGGCCGTCGGCCTTGGCGATATGGCCCATCACCGAAAAGGTTGCGGTGAAGAAAGCGGCCTGGACACGTTCGTGCCGTTCGGGGTCGAACATCGACGGTCGTCTGGCCACGCCAATCCCGCGGTCGAGGTTACGCCCCAGAATGGCGCCGAGCAGTGCGCCGAGCGGTCCACCAAACATGTAGCCGAGTGTTCCGCCGAGCAGGGTTGCCCACCAGGTCATTGAATGCGTTTCTCTTCTCAGGTGCGAATGGCGCTTACTAAGGGATATCGTTCTTATATTAAAGAATCAATGGCCACGGAAGCACACGGAAAACACGGAATATCCACAGATAATTTCTGTGTCTTCCGTGGATTCCGTGGCTATTTATCACGATTTCGACTTAAGTAAGTGCCATTCTTCTCAGGTGCTTGAAAGGTAAGGGTTCATCCTACCCTTCGCCGGCTCATCGACAAAATCATGGTGGCTTTTCCCCCGGTGTCGGAAACACAGGGATAAGGACCGTGGGATGTGCCCCGGTCAGTGAAAGGCCGGTAGGGGGCTGTCCAGGTACCACACACCCGGGTCGGCTTCGTACTTCCAGGTCTGCCGGTCTGTCAGCGTCTCCACCTGCATACGGTTTTCGTTGTAATACTTGATCTGCACCACGACCTGCGCCTCGGTATCGTCCTCGTTCAGGACGGTACTCTGGGTTTCATAGGAGGTTACCCGAAACTGCTTAAGGCTGTCCGGATTCGGCGCCACGGCCATCGTCCCCGTCTGTTTTATGAAGGCGCTGGCATCCCCGTAGTCTCCCCAGCGGATGGCCCTTTCGTATTGACGGGTGGTCCTGTTGAGCAGGTCGGCCTTTTTCCTTTCGCCCATGCTGGCGCAGCCGCTGACAAATGCGGCCAGCAGCAGCAGGGCGACAAGTCGGTATACAAGCGGTATTGGTCGGTGCATGAGTGCCATCGGCGGTTGATCATCGGGTCCGGGTGAACTGGCGCCAGATAGTAAGGAAATTCACGTCCCTTTGCCACCTTACGGTGTTTCACGGCGGGAGAGGGGGAGATCCGACAGCACCGAAAGTTCGGGCAGGCCCCCGGCGGACGGGATTGCTGCTTCGAACCTTTATCAGGTGCCGACGGCCCGCCGGATGCCACTCCGGATATTCAGGATGGTCTTTTCCGTGATGTCCCAGTCGATGCAGGCGTCAGTGACGGAGACGCCGTATTTCAACTCCGCGGGGTTCTCCGGAATGGGCTGATTTCCCCAGTTGAGGTTGCTCTCGATCATCAGGCCGATGATCGAGCGGTTGCCCTCGATGATCTGGTTGGTCACATTCTCCGCCACCAGGGGCTGCAGCGCCGGATCCTTGCTGGAATTCTCGTGGCTGCAGTCCACCATGATGTTCGGTCTGAGACCGGCCTGCAGCAGGGCCCGTTCACAAATGGCGACATTCACGGAATCGTAATTGGGCTTGCCGTTGCCGCCACGCAGCACCACGTGCGCGTACCGGTTACCGGCGGTCGAGACGACGGAGACCCGGCCGTCGGGGTCGATGCCGAGGAAATTGTGCGGGTGAATGACGGACTTGAGGGCATTCACGGCGACCCCCAGCCCGCCATCGGTGCCGTTCTTGAAGCCGACGGCGCAGGAAAGTCCGCTCGACATCTCGCGGTGCGTCTGCGATTCGGCGGTGCGTGCGCCGATGGCCGACCAGGAGATGAAATCCTGCAGGTATTGCGGCGAGATCGGATCCAGCGCCTCGGTCGCCAGCGGCAGACCCATTTCGGCCAGTTCCAGCAGCAGGCGCCGCGCGATGTGCAGCCCCTTCCCGATCTCAAAGGAACCGTTCAGGTGCGGGTCGTTGATCAGCCCCTTCCAGCCGATGGTGCTGCGCGGCTTCTCGAAGTAGACGCGCATCACCAGGTAGAGTGTGTCTTCCACCTGCTGTGCGAGTGCCTTCAACCGGTTGCCGTACTCGATGGCGGCCACCGGGTCGTGGATGGAGCAGGGGCCGACCACGATGAACAGACGCGTGTCCTTGCGGTCCAGAATGTCCTTGATGGTTTCACGACCCTTGATGACGGAGGCGGCCGCCTGCTCGGTGATCGGCAGCCGGTGCTTGAGTTCCTCCGGCGTGATCAGCCGCGTGTAGGAGACGATGTTGAGATTTTCGACGCGCTTGTCAGTCATGTGCGGTTCCGGTAATGCGTGATGCCCGCCGGCAGGATAACAATCGACCAGATTTCGGCGCCGGATAACCACACGAAGGGGTGGCGGTGACCCTCTCACCCGGATGGCGCTTGAATAATCAAGGCAACGATTTATTTTAACTTATAAAACACTGCGGGTCGCTACCGGCTTGCTGTCTCATGCGACACTTGCACATTCCTGTACTTCGAAGTGCGCGGACTTTACCAGGGGATTTACAGAGTCTTTCGTGGCTGTTTACCGGTGAAGAACCGGCGCTGTCTACCTCGACTTCAGATAAGTGCCGAGCAGTTGCGCCTGCTCGATGACATGGCCCTGCATTGCGGCTTCGAGCGCCGGCTTTGTCGGCTTGCCGGATAACTCGAGCACCGTATCCAGGGCATAGAGTTTGAAAAAATAGCGATGCCGTCCAATGGGCGGGCAGGGGCCGCCATAGCCGGTGCGTTTCCAGTCATTCAGTCCCTGCCCGGTTCCTGCCGGAAGCGCGCCCTCGGTGACGGCTTCCGGCAGCCCCGTGGTTTCCGGCGGCAGGTTGAAGACCACCCAGTGGACCCATGTCATGCGCGGTGCCGCGGGGTCCGGCGCATCGGGATCGTCAACGATGAGGGCCAGACTGCGGGCGCCGGGCGGGATGCCACGCCATGCCAGTGGCGGTGAAAGGTCGTCTCCCTGGCAGGTATATCGGGATGGAATTTCGCTACCGTCAGTGAAGGCGGTGGATGTGAGTGTCAGCGCCATGGGTTTCTCCGTATGCGGTGTACCGGTGGACATGCACACAGTGTAGTACAGGAGCAATACCGCACCCGCCAGCACGCGCGAACCGGTGCGAAGTCGCCGGTGTCCTGTCGCCCGGTTGTTGTTCATCTTGCGTGCCCCGGCAGGATGCCCCGCAGGTAGTTGCCGCCCAGCCGCGCCATCTGCTGCAGAATCCAGTCGCGTCGCTCCAGCACATAGCTCGAAGGGCTCTCGACCCGGTAACGATGCGGATTGGGCAGTACCGCGGCCAGCAGCGCCGCCTGCTCTCATGTTGATGGCATCTGCCGGCCGCGCGAAAAAACGCCGCGCTGCCGCCTGTACGCCGAAGGTGTGATCGCCCATCTCGGCGATATTGAGGTATACCTCCAGGATGCGGCGTTTTGACCAGACGATCTCCAGCAGCACGGTCATCCATGCCTCCAGCCCCTTGCGCAGATAGCTTCGTCCCTGCCACAGGAACAGGTTTCTCGCCACCTGCTGGGTCAGCGTGCTGGCGCCGCGCAGGCGACCGCCGTGCACCCGGGTCTCGGCGGCATCGCGGATGGCGGCCAGGTCAAAGCCCCAGTGGTCCGGAAATTTCTGGTCCTCGGCCGCCACCACGGCCAGCGCCATTGTCGGGGCGATGTGTTTCAACGGCACCCATTGGTAATCCTGGGACCGTCCTTCGCTCAGGCTGCGAACCAGCATCACGGCCGAGGTGGGTGGCGGTATCCAGCGCAGGGCGATCACCGGAAGCAGGCTGACAATGAGGAATACGAAGGCTCCCCACAGCAACCAGCGCGGCAGCGGTTTCCTGGCGCGCCGTGTATCCCGGCGCCGGCTCCGGGATTTTCGTTTCCTTGACGGCTCGCCGATCCGGTAGCGCATGGGGTGTGGTGGAAGAAATAATCCCGGTTGCAGTGATGACATGAGGCCGCGGCAGGGATACGCGGTTCACGGGTAGTATAATCTGCTATCGCGAACCGGCGTTACCGGACACGATGACAGTGGAATTCGCCACGCCGGGCCGCACCGGCAGGACACGATGCTTTTTTCGGATCGGCGGCAGGGTGTCTTTGGAGAAGGCCGGAGTGGATACCGGACATATACGTAGTTCCCACAATTGTGGAGTCAGGTTGAGTGCGCTAGTCTGCAAGTGTCCAAAGGGACTTGGACGTGGTTTTTTTCATAGTTCATGACTCCTCTACGGCGGCCTGTGCGTAATTTCACCGGTCGCCGTTTTTATTTTGCACTGTCGATGTCTGCCAGGGAATAGCCACCAATCTTCCGTGTAGGATTCCGTGGCTGTTTATTCGGGTTGAAGTTCAGGCAAGCGCCATGCGGCCGGGAGCGGGCTGGACGCCGGTCCACCTCACTGCCATGATTCCCGCATGTCCCTCACTGTGTTTCATCCGGCCGTTGCCCGCTGGTTCGGCGGGCATTTCGATGCTCCTTCGGAGATTCAGGTTCAGGCATGGCCGGCGATCAGCGCGGGCCGCAACACCCTCATCGCCGCACCCACCGGATCGGGCAAGACCCTGGCGGCGTTTCTGGCCGCCATCGACAGGTTGATCCGGGAGGGTCTGGAGGTGCCGCTGCCGGATGAGACGCAGGTGCTGTACGTCTCGCCGCTCAAGGCGCTGTCGAACGACATTCACCGTAACCTGGAACTGCCGCTGAACGGTATCCGCGATTCCCTGCTGGAGAGCGGCCTGCCGGATGTGCCGGTACGCGCCCAGGTGCGCACCGGCGATACCTCTACGGCGGAGCGTGCGGCGATGAAGCGCTGCCCGCCGCACATTCTGGTCACCACGCCCGAATCGCTCTACCTGCTGCTCACCTCG
>CAVQCA010000082.1:0-74930 GCA_963710815.1 uncultured Gammaproteobacteria bacterium
TCGGCAGTGTGAAGCTTACGGATAAAATGGTGATCGAGCGCTATTCCCATGTTATGCACATCGTCTCCAATGTGACCGGCTGTATCCGCCCCGGCATGAGCGCCATCGACGTGTTGCGGGCAACCTTCCCGGCCGGCACGGTCAGCGGCGCACCCAAGATCCGCGCCATGGAGATCATCGACGAGCTGGAACCGGTAAAGCGTGGTATCTATGCCGGTGCTGTCGGTTACCTGTCATGGTCGGGTAATATGGATACCGCTATCGCCATACGCACGGCGGTCATCAAAGACGGTATGCTGCATATCCAGGCCGGCGCCGGCATCGTGGCGGATTCGGTGCCAACCAGCGAATGGAATGAAACGCTCAACAAGGGGAGGGCCATATTTCGCGCGGTTGCCATGGCCTGCAATGGTCTGAACGGCGCGTCAGGCCGGTCCGGTTGACGCAGGAAAACACGGGAGACAGGCGCATATCGGGCATCATGTGGGTACGGGAGAAGCCGTTCTTCTATACGCCGGATGGTCGGCGGGATTTCATGGCGCAGGCAGTCCGCGCCGGGTCTGCCGCTGATCGCCGCAATATCTGTCCGGGCGGATAATTCTATGTTGTTGATGATCGATAATTACGATTCCTTTACCTACAACCTCGTCCAGTATCTCGGTGAGCTGGGTGCCGATGTCCGCGTTTATCGCAATGACAAGATCACGCTGCCGGAAATCGAGGCCCTGCACCCGGAAAAAATCGTCATCTCCCCCGGTCCCTGTACACCGAGTGAGGCGGGTGTATCCGTAGAGACCATCAGACATTTCGCCGGGCGCGTTCCCATCCTCGGGGTGTGTCTTGGGACATCAAAGTATCGGGCAGGCTTTTGGGGGTCGGATTGTTCATGCTCGCAAAATCATGCATGGCAAGACATCATTGATTCATCATGGTGATGCCGGTGTATTCCAGGGTCTTCCGAATCCCTTCGAGGCGACTCGCTATCACTCGCTGGTGATCGAGGCCGAGAGCCTGCCGGCCTGTCTCGAGGTCACCGCCTGGACGACCGGCGAACAGGGCGGCCGAGATGAAATCATGGGGGTACGGCACAGGGAGCTCGCGGTCGAGGGTGTCCAGTTTCATCCGGAATCCATATTGACAGACTGCGGCCATGACCTGCTGCGCAATTTTCTAGGATCCTGATGGATATGCCGTCGGCCATTCGCGCTGTTACCGGGCGTCGCGATCTCGACAGTGAGGCGATGCAGTCGGTGATGCGTCTGATCATGACCGGCCAGGCAACGCCGGCGCAGGTCGGCGGTTTCCTGGTAGGGCTGCGCATGAAGGGCGAGACGGTCGACGAAATCGCGGCCGCCGCGAGCGTCATGCGCGAGCTCGCAACCCATGTCGAGGTGAGTGGACCGCATCTGGTCGATACCTGCGGCACCGGCGGCGATGGCGCCAGCACCTTCAATATCTCCACGGCAAGCGCGCTGGTGACCGCCGCGGCGGGCGGCAGGGTGGCCAAGCACGGCAACCGCTCCGTCTCGAGCAAATCCGGTAGCGCCGACGTGCTCGAGGCGGCCGGGGTGCGTCTTGATCTGACGCCCTTGCAGGTTGCCGCCTGTATTGACGCGTGTGGGCGTGGGATTTCTGTTTGCGCCCCGGCATCACGGCGCCATGAAACACGCCATCGGACCGCGCCGGGAGATGGGTATACGCACGGTTTTCAACCTGCTCGGACCACTGACCAATCCGGCCGGCGCACCCAACCAGGTGCTTGGCGTTTTCAGCGGCGAGTGGCTTGAACCGCTGGCGCAGGTGCTCAGGCAACTGGGGAGCGAGCACGTGCTCGTCGTGCACGCCGAGGATGGTCTGGATGAAATCAGCATCGCTGCGCCTACACGGGTGGCGGAACTGAACGAGGGGGTGATTTCGATCCACACCATCGCACCGGAGGATTTCGGCCTGCCGCGAGCGGATCTTGCCGTGCTGGCCGTCGAGGATGCCGGACAAAGCCTTGCCATGATCCGGCGTGTGCTGGAGAACGAGTCCTGTCCGGCGCGTGACATCGTGATGCTCAATGCGGGTGCGGCTATCTATGCCGCCGGTCTGGAGCCATCTCTGGCGGAAGGTGTCGCCCGGGCGCGAGAGGTGTTGCGTAACGGCAAGGCAAGGGAGACCCTGGAGGCATTGGTCCGGGTTTCGAACGCTGTTTGAGATGACTGTTCTCCGTCTATAAACACCGATTTCACCGCAAAGACGCAAAGGACGCAGAGGAATTCTTTAATGAAAACACACAGCGCCTTTGCGTTCTTTGCGCCTTTGCGGTGAGTTTATTTCTTTATGGAAAGACTCCCAGGAGCCTGGCGCTTCGTTAAGCCAGTAGCGTGGTAAACAGCCACGGAATACACGGACATGATTAGTGAATATTTCATTTTTTTCGTGTGCTTCCGTGGCCATTTGCCTTTATATAAAGACAATACCCCTTAAATAAGGGCTGGTTCTGTTTGAGAAAAAACATGACGGAAACCCCCGATATCCTGAAAAAGATCCTGGCGCGCAAGTCTGAAGAGGTCGACGAGCGTATCCGCAAGGTGGATCTGCATACCCTGAGCCAACGCGTGCAGGATGCAGACCCGCCGCGGGGATTCCTTGGCAGTCTGCATCGCAAGATCGATGCCGGCCAGCCTGCCGTTATCGCCGAGATAAAGAAGGCGTCACCCAGCCGCGGGATATTGCGGGAGGATTTTGATCCTGCGCAGATTGCCGCGAGTTACGAGCGGGGCGGCGCCGCCTGTCTTTCCGTGCTGACCGACATTGATTTCTTCAAGGGCGCCGATATCTACCTTCAGCAGGCTCGGGGTGGCTGCTCCCTGCCCGTACTGCGGAAAGACTTCATTATCGATCCCTACCAGGTCTATGAAGCCCGGGCGCTGGGTGCGGATTGCATATTGCTGATCGTGGCGGCACTGGGCGATGTCATGCTGCTCGAGCTTCTGCAGTTGTCCTCTCATCTGGGCATGGATGTGCTGGTCGAGGTGCACGAGAGAGGAGAGCTTGAACGTGCGCTGCAGGCGCCGGCGCCGCTGATTGGTATCAATAACCGCGATCTGCGTTCTTTTGCGACCAGCCTGGAGGTGACGCTGGGACTGCTGCGGCTGATTCCGGATGACCGCCTGGTGGTTACCGAAAGCGGCATTCACACCGGCACGGATGTGGCATTGATGCGAGCGCGGGGGGTAAATGCCTTTCTGGTCGGTGAGGCGTTTATGAAGGCCCCGGATCCGGGTGAGAAGCTGGAGGAGCTATTCGGCAGGCCGTGATTGTCACAGAATGCCTGAAGGGGCGTGGGCCCATCGCCCCTGTTCGCTGCGCTCTCCCGCCATGCTTGCTACGATCACCCGGGTACGACGGATGCCTAGCGCGTCCCGAACACCACGATGGTTTTTCCCTTCACGGCGATGTGGCCCTGTTCGGCCAGCGATTTGAGTACCCGTCCGGCCATTTCTCGCGAACACCCCACGATGCGGCCGATTTCCTGGCGTGTAACCCGGATCTGCATGCCGTCCGGATGCGTCATGGCATCCGGTTCCTTGCAGAGCTCGAGCAGCGTATGCGCCACCCGGCCGGTGACATCCAGGAAGGCAAGGTTGCTGACCATGCGACTGGTTTTGCGCAGGCGCGTGGCGAGCTGTGCCGTCAGCTCGAGCAGGATATCCGGATCTTCCTTGGCCAGCGCCCGGAAGCGGGGATAACTTATCTCCGCGACCTCGGTTTCGCTGCGCGTGCGTACCCATGCGCTGCGATTGGGCTGTTCGCCGAACAGCCCCATTTCACCAAAGAAGCCTCCCGAATTGATGTATGCCAGCACGATTTCATGGCCATCCTCGTCCTCGATCAGGACGGTGACCGAGCCCTTGATGATGTAATACAGTACGTCCGGCTTGTCTCCCGCATAGATGATGACGCTTTTGGTCGGGTACTTGCGGCGGTGGCAGTGCTCGAGAAACCTCTGGACGCAGGCATTGGCGACCGGGGGGATACGTGTCTTTTCCATAACGCTGATCTGTGGGATTCCTTGCATATGTCCTTATCGGTTAATATGCGCCCTTTCTTGAGGGTCGTGGCCGCACGGGAGCCACGTTGATATCAGCCGGCACATTCGAAATCGCGGGGCCGCATGAAAGCAAGGATAAAATGGGTTGAAGGCGCGACCTTCGTTGGCGAGTCCGACAGTGGCCATGCCGTGGTCATGGACGGTCCTCCGGAGGGGGGCGGGAGAAATCTCGGCATTCGTCCCATGGAGATGCTGCTGATCGGGATGGGCGGCTGTACGGCGTATGATGTGGTCTCCATCCTCGGGAAGGCTCGCCAACCCGTAACGGATTGTGTTGTACACCTGGAGGCGGAGCGGGCCGAGAAGCCGCCGAGGGTATTCACGCGTATACATGCGCACTTCGTCATCAGCGGAAACGGTTTGTCCGGGAAGCAGGTGGCGCGTGCCGTACAGCTTTCCGCGGAAAAATACTGTTCGGCTACAATCATGCTCGGGAAGGCGGTGGAGATCACGCATGACTATGAGATCGTCACTGCCGGCAAGGTGTGTGATCAGTCTTCATGATCCGGGCAGCGACTCAACAGGAACGGGTATGGTTGCCGCGAATCACGGCAATTCCGGGCGCGTGGACTCGAGGGTAGGGTGGCAGGGATTGTCCTGGTACCGTGTGCTGCATGCTGAAATCCCGCGCCTGGAGGGTTGATGACAATGGCTAAACTCAAGCTGCACGGGTTTAACAACCTCACCAAGACTCTCAGTTTCAATATTTACGATATCTGCTATGCGGAACTCCCGGCCCACCGCAGAAAGTATATCGAATATATCGACGAAGCCTACAACGCCGAGCGGCTGACACAGATCCTTACCGATGTCGCCGACATCATCGGCGCCACTGTCCTCAATACCGCGCGACAGGACTATGATCCCCAGGGCGCCAGTGTGACCATGCTGATCTCGGAGGAGCCCCTGACCTCCGAACAGCTATCCAATACGGAGGCTCCGGGCCCCCTGCCGGATGCCGTGGTAATGCACCTGGACAAGAGTCATATTACGGTTCACACCTATCCCGAAAGCCATCCGGATAACGGAATCAGCACCTTTCGCGCCGATATCGATGTATCCACCTGCGGTCGCATCTCGCCATTGAAGGCCCTCAACTACCTGATACACAGTTTCGAGTCGGACATCGTCATCATGGACTATCGGGTCCGTGGATTTACCCGTGATGTCAGGGGCAAGAAACACTTCATCGATCACAGGATAAATTCCATCCAGAACTACCTGTCCCGGGATACCCTGGATCGCTACCAGATGATCGATGTAAATGTTTACCAGGAGAATATCTTTCACACCAAGATGATGCTGAAAGACCTGAAACTGGATGATTATCTGCTTGGCGTCAGCAAGGATGAGCTCTCCCCGGACCAGCAGCGCAAGATACACGAGCGGGTCAGACGTGAAATGCTGGAGATGTTTTACGGACGCAACCTGAAACGCGGTTTGCGCGTGAAATAACCGTCACGGCAATACGTTCCTGGTGGAGGAGGGCGACCGCCGGTCATTTGAATCGCCGCCGGACGGCGGCTACGCAAATGACGGACCTCAGATACGGTAGGCGATTACGGTCATGACCCGTGACATCAGCGTCATGATTTTTTTTGCCGGTTCGGGCAGCGCCGACCCCCCTGCATGCAGCGCGCTGGCCTTGTGTCTGGCTTCGTCTTGCTTCATTTGTTCCAGTATGGCGCTGGATTTGCCATCGGTTTCGGGAAGACGTTCCAGATGCGCCTGCAGGTGATCGACCACCTGGTGTTCCGTCTCCGCCAGGAAGCCCAGACTCCATTTGTCTCCCAGCAGTCCTGTGGCTGCGCCGATCACGACCGAGCCTGTGTACCAGAGGGGGTTGAGAAGACTGGTATGTCCGCCGAGTTCATCGAGACGCTGCCGGCACCACAGCAGATGGTCATTTTCCTCTGCGGCGGCCTGTTGCATCTGTTCGCGTATCTCGTCGCGTCGCGCGGTCATCGCCTGTCCCTGATAGAGCGCCTGGGCGCAGACCTCGCCGGCATGGTTCACCCTCATGAGACAGATGCTCTCGGCTTTTTCCGTTGCCGAGAGATTATCGTCTGTCGCCGATTGCGCAGGAGAACCACGCCCCGATCCCGCGGGTTGACCGAACAGGGTCCTGGCGGCCTGGTCGAATTGCACGATGCAGCGGTCGAAAAATGTCAAATTTCGCTGTGTCATGGGAACAAGATAGCATGAACGGGTGAAGGCATCCAGAGCCGTCGGACTTAGGTGATCGTAGCGAGCATGGTGGGAGAGTGAGCGCAGAGGTTCACGATATCGAGGCGCATAGTGGTGCTATGCAACGAGATATCGGGGAACTATGGGCCGCTCTCCCGCCTGCGCAGTAGATCAATCCTAAGTCCGACAGGCTCCTGGTCGGCCCATTTTTTACCCGGCCGGGGTTCTCGGGTATGGTTGAGACATGTCCTATTATCGTTACCACGTTTTTTTCTGTACCAACCTCCGTGAAGACGGCAGTGCCTGTTGCCAGCGCTTCGATGCACTGGGTATGCGCAACCATGCAAAACATCGCAGTAAGGAGTTGGGTATCGCCGGACCAGGGGGGGTCCGCATCAACACCGCGGGTTGTCTTGACCGCTGCGCGGAAGGACCGGTCGTGGTCGTGTACCCGGAGGGGGTCTGGTATACCTATATAGATCAGGAAGATGTTGACGAGATTATCGAGGAGCACTTGCTGCATGGCAGAATCGTCGAACGGCTGAAGATCTGACCGGTGCGCTCACATGACCGATAAACAGTTCGGAAAGCCAGGAAAATACGAGAGAAATATCTGTTAATACAGGTAGTTGCGACTTATCGCCCGAAGGACGAAAAAGTTTATGGATGACGTGCTTGACTTTAAGAAAAGTATATAAGAAAATACTAACACGCTGATTGGCCTGCCCCCCCTATCTATCGGCCAGTCAGTGCTCCTCCACCTCCTCCCAAGGAGGTATTTATCAGCGCGGTTACCCAAACCGCGCTTTTTTTTGCCTACAGGGACGGCCGCTTCGGACATCCTGTCCTCCCGTGGCACTCGTACTTCCATGTACGTCGTAGGTACATCGCGGAGCGCAGGGAGGCGCGTAGCGATGCGTCTGCAGGACGGCCGCTCCGGACATCCTGTCCTCATGCGGCATTTATACAATCCCGGTGCGTCGTATGCTGGGTCGTGCTCACGTCCCGGGCCCCTGAGTCACCTGCTTCCGGTGCTTGTAACTTAAAGGCGACTTTTGTAACATCCCCGCTCTTTAGATATGGCAGGGCCTGGAGTCATTCCTATGGGGACATTTTCCGCGAAAGCGCATGAGGTGAATCACGACTGGTATGTCGTGGATGCCGCAGGCAAGACACTCGGGCGTCTGGCCACCGAGATCGCTCGTCGCCTGCGCGGCAAGCACAAGCCGGAATATACGCCGCATGTAGATACCGGCGACTACATTATTGTCATCAATGCCGACAAGGTGCATGTAACCGGTCGCAAGGCGACCGACAAGATGTATCACCACCATACGGGGTACATCGGCAACTTGAAATCCATCAGTTTCGGGAAGTTGCAGGCCAAGGCGCCCGGGCGGGTGATCGAAATCGCCGTGAAGGGCATGCTGCCGAAGAATCCCCTGGGGCGGGCCATGTTTCGCAAGCTCAAGGTCTACGCCGGTTCCGAACACCAGCATGCCGCCCAGCAACCCCGGACACTGGAAATTTAATCGAGATCACGAGAAAGCCGCCCGGCTTGGCGGCCGGGAGAGACAGGAAGACCGCAAATGAGTGAAACCCATTACAGCACCGGACGTCGCAAGACATCCACGGCACGTGTTTTCCTGCGCAAGGGTTCCGGTGCAATCACCGTGAACAACCGTCCGCTGGATGAATATTTCGGCCGGGAAACGGCCCGCATGATCGTGCGCCAACCCCTTCAGAAGGCCAATATGGAGGAGGGTCTGGATATTACCGTCACCGTCAAGGGTGGAGGTATCAGTGGTCAGGCGGGCGCCATACGTCATGGGATTACCCGGGCCCTGATCGAATACGACCAGGAGTTGCGTTCACTCCTGCGCCGCGCCGGATACGTGACCCGTGACGCCCGGCAGGTGGAACGCAAGAAAATCGGTCTCCACAAAGCCCGCCGCGCGCCGCAGTTCTCCAAGCGCTAAGGGGTCTCCTTTCCTGGGGGATCGTCTAGTGGTAGGACTACGGACTCTGACTCCGTCAACCTAGGTTCGAATCCTAGTCCCCCAGCCATCTCCACCAAACGGCCCGCCATCCGGCGGGCCGTTGCGTTTCGCAGTCCCCATGGCGCCAGATCCATAAGCGCCGCTGCGAAAAGATGAGTTCGGTCTCCCTTTATGAGACAGAAAGTATAAGGTCTTCGATTGAAACAGGTATCCCCGCCCGCTGGACCGATTCTGAGGCCAATCAGGCATAGTTCGTTGTAAATATACAACACAATGTGAACTATGTAGTTTTTTTGAAAAATGTGTTGCATTTTTGCATGCACTTGTTGTATTGTGTCCGGGTGCAATGAGGTTGGCTATTTCCGTACCTAAACTTCAATCAACTGTGTTAAGGGGAATATCATGACTACCAAGAAACTATTACCGACAGTGATCGGCATGATCCTGGCCGGTGGTGTGGTGGCAACCGCGCAGGCCGACGTCCAGATCATGGGTCACATCGACGAGGCGCTTGCCTACTTCAACGGCGGCAAGACTAATGATGGGACTGGCGATAATTACTACCCGTTCATTGCCAGGGGAGACAGCAATACCCAGCTGGTGTGTACCACCTGCTCCGTCGGTGTCAAGGGCAGCCGAGGATCTGGGCAACGGCCTGAAGGCGTTGTTCTTCCTCGACTGGCAGTATGACATCAACGGCAATGACGGCAACGGCAGTGGCGGTCTCACGGGTCGTGACCAGTGGCTGGGCCTGGGCGGCGGCTTCGGCACGCTGAAGGCCGGCACCATGTCGACCGTCTACAAGTCCTATGGCGCCATGGTCGACCCGGTCTACCGCACCATCGCCCAGCAGCGTAATATCGGCCTGCAGTCCAATCTGCACAACGAGAAGGGCGAAAGCGGTGAAGGCCGTGCGACCAATACGGTCGGCTACGCCAGCCCGGACTGGAAAGGTCTGCAGCTCAACGCAACCTATACCATCGTGCCTGACAGCACCAGGCCGCGTAACCCCAATCCCTACAGCGCCGGCGTGAAGTACGAGAACGGCGGTCTGCTGGGCTACGTGACCTACATCACCAACAACACCGGTGGTGACGATGCCGCCACGGCCGTGGGCGCCAAGTACACCCTGGATAAATTCGCTGTCTTCGGACAGTACGAGTTCGACCAGGGTCTTATCACGAACTCCGACACCAGCACCATGGGGCAGAAGACCAGCGGTGACGGCGCCGATGTCTGGATGGTCGGTGGCACCTACACCTCGGGCAATAATACACTCTATGCCGGCTATGGCCAGGGGAACAACGCCTCGACCACTAACGCCGATACCGGCGTGCGTGAACAGACTGCGCAGTACAAGTCCTGGGAGATTGTCGGGATCCACAGCTTCAGCAAGCGTACGCTGGGTTACGTCGGCTATGTGGGGTCCAATGTTGACGTCAGTAATGTCGATAACCTGGGCGTTTATACCATGGGTATGAAGCACACGTTCTGATCGTAACCGATTGGAAACAGGGAAACGGGGCCTTCGGGCCCCGTTTCATTTCTGGGTGATGTTAATTGTTCAATCCGGATGCCATGACTATGCGCCATGGTGTTGTTTTTGCGGGTTTTGATTGTTGTTGAATAGTTGCACTTGTTGTTAGTCTGATACAGTAATATACTCTAATATATTGCAATGGGCCCCATATTTGTGGGTATTGTACGTTTTCGATAGATGCCGTGATTTTTGCAATGACACGCCTTGATGCCAGGATGTCCTCTCATGACCGAAAATGGTGGATGCTACTGACGGCATTTCTGCTGGCGGCCGGTGGCATGATGGTTGCGCGGGCCGATGTGACCCTGTTCGGCCAGGGCAACCCGGGTTCGGCCAGTAACGATCCGCAGGGCGGCGGAGGGGGGGCGGCTTCCGCCTGCGTCGACTGTTCGTTCGGTATGAATGGCAGCGAAGACCTGGGCAACGGCCTTAGGGCGGTCTTCAGAATGGACTGGCAATATCAGCCTGGCGATACCGGCCCGGCGCTCATGGGGCATGATCAATGGCTGGGTATCGGCGGTGACTTCGGCGAGGTCAGGGTCGGTGCGTTATCCTCGCGCTACAAGACCCGGGGAGCGGTGCCCGATCCGGTGTATGACGCCTTGCTGCCTTTCCATGAAACCGATTTGCAATCCAGCGTCGACGGGCACGGCGGGAATGAGGGGGTCGGGCTCAGCTACGAAAACGCCGGCATCCTGGTCTTTGCTGACTATATCAACGGCAAGACCGGCAGTAGTGACGCGGCCTATAACGTCGGCGCGAAATATACCATGAACAATTTCACCATGTTCGGGCAGTACAAGATCGATAACAGCCTGGTCAATGGTGTGGGGACGCCGCCCCCGGCCGGCAGCACAGATGCCTGGTTTCTGGGTGGCGGATTGACACTGGGCAACAGTTCGCTATACGCAGGTTATGGCAGCGGCGACGATGGAGTCGAATACCGGCGCACTCTCCGGTTACAACGCCTGGCAGATCGTCGGCGTACATTCGTTGAGCAGGTTCACCAGCGTTTTCGCCGGCTATAGCGGGACGGGCTGCACCGATAAAAATATGGATGCCTGCCAGAAGGCGGCCACGGATGGCGTGGTCGACGACAGGTTCAGCCTGGGTATAAAGCATAAATTTTGATTTGCGGTTTGGCTTGCTTCATTTTTCCCCGCATTTACCCACTGAGCAGTATTCGGTCGAGACTGGCCGCAAGTGACCGGTAATTTTATCCTGACTAAATGGTGCCTGGTTAAGCCTAATCACACTCCTATGGCCACGGAATCACACGGAAGATGCGGAAAGAAGAGCCTGTATTTCGTGTTTTTCCGTGTGCTTCCGTGGCTATTTATCGGGCCTGGGCCTTAACAAATCGCCATTCATATTCTGCCTCCGGCTCATTTCCTGTGTCCCGTGCCGGATATCATGCGGCCTGTGTATGTCCACCTTCGGGGGTGGAAAGGCGCCGTTTATATGTGGCCCCATCAGGATGGCAAGCCTGCTCAGGTCAGTGTCTTCACCCCATCCCGGGTGCCGAGCAGCAGTATATCCGCCGGACGCCTGGCAAAGATGCCGACGGTGACCACACCGGCGATGTTGTTCATCTCCTCTTCCAGGCGGACCGGTTCCATGATCTGCAAATTGTGCACATCGAGGATGATATTCCCGTTGTCGGTGGTGAAGCCTTCACGGTAAACCGGCTGACCGCCGAGCTTGACGAGTTCGCGTGCGACATAACTACGCGCCATCGGTATGACCTCGATGGGCAGTGGGAATGTCCCGAGCACATCGACGAGCTTGCTTCCGTCCGCGATACAGACAAACCTGTGGCTGGCGGCCGCCACGATCTTCTCACGGGTGAGGGCGCCGCCGCCGCCCTTGATCAGGTGCAGGTGACGGGTGGATTCATCGGCGCCGTCTATGTAGACCGAGACCTCATCCACGCTGTTGAGGTCAAGCACCGCGATACCGTAACCCTCGAGCCGCTTCGCGCTGGCCTCGGAACTGGCCACCGCACCGTCAATTCTGTGTTTGATGCCGGCCAGGGCGTCAATGAAGTGATTTGCGGTCGAGCCAGTGCCGATGCCGATTACCGTGCCGGTCTCCACGTACTGCAATGCAGCCTGCGCTGCCATTTTCTTCATGTCATCTGGTGTCATCTCAGAATCCCCAACTGGTTTGAATGGGTCAGAATGATAACCGCACGCAGGAGGGAAGTCATCGCCGTGGCCGCACGGTGCGATATCTGTCCAAGAGGATAATGAACTGATACTGTAGGCGCCATGCTTGAACACTATCTCAAAATGATATTGAACTCCCGTGTCTACGATGTCGCGATCGAGACACCGCTTGTGGTGGCGGACCGCCTGTCGGAACGCATGCGCAATACCGTGTGGTTCAAGCGCGAGGACCTGCAGCCGGTGCACTCCTTCAAGCTGCGCGGTGCCTACAGCAAGATCGCCGGCCTGTCGGACGAGGAATGTGTGAATGGTGTGATTGCCGCATCGGCAGGCAACCATGCGCAGGGCGTCGCGCTCGCGGCAAAAAAACGGGGTGTGAAGGCCCTGATCATCATGCCAAGGACCACGCCGTCTATCAAGGTTGATTCGGTCAGGCGTCTCGGTGCGCGCATCAGCTTGTCGGGAGATACCTATGACGATGCCTATGCTCATGCGGTCGAGGTGGCCCGGGAAAAAGGTATGACTTTTATTCATCCCTACGATGATCCCGAGGTCATTGCCGGCCAGGGAACGATTGCCCTGGAAATCCTGCGTGAACAGGAAGGTGAACTGCACGCGATTTTTGTTCCGGTGGGGGGCGGCGGTCTCATCGCCGGCATCGCGGCCTGCGTCAAGGCATTGAAGCCGTCCATCAAGGTCATCGGTGTGGAGCCGGATGATGCACCCTGCATGTACATGGCGCTTAAGAAGAAGCGGCGTGTAATCCTTGACACGGTGGGGATATTCACTGATGGCGTGGCGGTGCGCCAGGCAGGCAAGGAACCCTACCGGATCGCACGCCGTCACGTCGACGAGGTCATCCTCGTGAATACGGACGAGATCTGCGCCGCGATAAAGGATATCTTCGATGATTGCCGCGCCGTCGTTGAACCGGCCGGAGCGCTTGCCGTTGCCGGAATAAAGAAATACGTCGTCCGCAGCGGCATCACCGGCGAAGGCCTTGTGGCGATCAACAGCGGTGCCAACATCAATTTCGACCGTCTGCGCCATGTGTCGGAAAGGGCGGAGATCGGCGAGTACCGCGAGGCCTTGCTGGCGGTGACGATTCCGGAAGAACCGGGCAGCTTCCGTAATTTCTGCCAGGCGTTGGGCAAGCGGTTTATCACCGAGTTCAACTACCGGTATGCGGATGCCCGTCAGGCACATGTGTTCGCCGGTATACGGCTGGATGGCGGCGAGGAGGAGCGCCATGCGATCATCGGGCAACTACGCACCGAGGGGTTTCCGGTCGAGGATCTGACCGATAGTGAAATCGCCAAGCTCCACATCCGTTATATGGTCGGCGGGCATGCGTCTGGACTCAAGGATGAGGTACTCTATCGCTTTCAGTTCCCGGAACGCCCGGGTGCACTGCTAAAATTCCTCACGTCCATGGGCAAGCGCTGGAATATCAGTCTGTTTCACTATCGCAATCACGGCGCGGATTACGGTCGGGTCCTCGCGGGTATCCAGGTGCCCGTGGAGAGTCGCAAGGAATTCCAGCGCTTTCTTGATGATCTTGGCTACCGTTACTGGGAGGAGTCGGGTAGCACGCCTTATCGCCTGTTTCTCGATGGAGGCTGACCCGTAGAGGTGACTGACTGCATAAAAAAAGCCCGTACTGTGAAGTACGGGCTTTTTTATCGTGCTACCCGGAAACTTTCGAAGTGTTCCGGATGAACTGACGACTAGCGCCGCCTGGTGGTTGTCTTCTTCTTTGTTGCTACCCTTTTCTTCGGTGCTGCTTTCTTCTTTGCTGCTGCCTTTTTCTTCGGTGCTGCTTTCTTCTTTGCTGCTGCCTTTCTTCTTCTTGTTGCTACCTTTTTCTTCGGTGCTGCCTTCTTCTTTGTTGCTACCTTTTTCTTCGGTGCTGCTTTCTTCTTTGCTGCTGCCTTTTTCTTCGGTGCTGCTTTCTTCTTTGCTGCTGCCTTCTTCTTTGTAGCCATAACAAACCTCCACTCTATTCAGGTTGCCCACGCAGAGTATAAACAATGAGTTGAAAAATGCCAGTATTTTTTGTTGACATTTGATCGTGTTTTGTTAAGAGGCAATGGAAGAAATTTCTGCGTTAACGGTCGCGAATCATGAGGTGGCCAATACTAAAAATAAGACCTTTTAAGCGAATGTTTGTATCGGGTGTGTCATCGCGTGATGAGTTGCATTCGAATGAAATCGTTGCGTGAATAAAATCAAGGAAGACCCGAAGTCATGATGCATAGCCTGTACGCACACACCTGAAGTGCGCACGTCTTTTTCGTGCGTTATCTCCGGAGAGCGTTACCGGTAAGGAGCGTTTCGCAGGTAAATAACAGGGTTTTATGAGATTACGCCATGCAGTGCATCTGATGCCCCGGCATTCCGGAATGCCGGGGCGGACCCGTCACGGAGAATCCTGTTGCCACGGTCTTTCCGTTGATCACGGACGAGAGCCGGATCATTCAAGCGTGAGTATGTATTCCCACTGGTCCCTGTTGACGGGCATGATGGAAAGCCGGTTGCCTCGCCTGACCAGTGGCAGGTCAGCCAGTTCGGAATGTTCTTTCAATTCGGAAAGCGTGATGATGTGTTTCAGTTTGCGTATGTAACGAACATCCACGCGATACCAGCGCGGTTTGCCGGGGTCGCTCTTCGGATCGTAGTAGCGTGACCGCGGGTCGAATGCCGTGGAGTCCGGATATCCCTCGCAAACGATCTTCATGATGCCTGCGATACCCGGTTCCTTGCAGTTGGAGTGATAGAAGAATGCCAGGTCTCCGGCTTTCATTTCATCGCGCATCATATTGCGCACCTGGTAATTGCGTACACCATCCCAGGGTTCGGTTTTTCCGGGTGTGTTCTTCAGGTCATCGATGCCGAAAACATCGGGTTCGGATTTCATCAGCCAGTATTTCATTTATCTGTACCGGGCGGATGCCGCCGGAAATACAGTCATGTCGCACCCGATCATCAGGAAATGGCCTGTTACCGCCGGCACCGCGCCGTATCGATACGGCTGCCGTGATACACATGGTGCTCCGTTGCAATCGCATCCAGTGCAACGTCCCAGGGCTCGGGTTTCAGAAAGGGCAGCCGCTGGAATTCGTAGGCAAGCCCCACAAGGCGCGGTTTACACCAATGGGTTCTTCGATTGATGAATGCGAAACAGTGATCGTAGTATCCGCCGCCCATGCCCAGCCGGTGGCCCATGGCATCAAAGGCAACCAGCGGCATCAGTACGAGATCCAGGTCAGTGGCCTTTACGCGGCCGGCATGAACCCGTGAGGGCTCGGGAATGCCATACCGGTTGCAGACAAGGGGATCGCCGGGTGCATAGGAGGAAAACCACAGCTTTCGTTTTGAGAAACCGACCAGTACGGGCAGGTAAAGCGTCTTGCCCAGTGACGAGAGCTGATTCAACAAAGGGCGGGGATCCATCTCCCCATTGACCGGCAGATAGACGGCAATGCGGCGGCTGTTCCTGACCAGTGGTTCCCGGGCCGCGATCCGCGCCAGTCGTGCCGCGCAGGCATCCTGCTCGGCCCTGGCCAGCAGACTGCGCCGCTTGCGTATCCGTTGGCGCAGTGCCTGCCTGCTGGTTATCTCCGTGTCCACGGAAGCGGTGATCAGGGCTGTTTCGTCGGGCAGGGCAGGATTAATAAGTCAGGCATCCTCCGCATATGTCGGTGCGGCCATTGCCCTTGAACCGAGGGTTCAAGGGGGGACGGTAGTGATGTATCAGGCTTTCCGCAGGTAGCGGACATGCACACCAACACCATCAAACTGTCCCCTGTTCTGGAAATTAGGCTCAAGGAGATCCAAGCCACTATCGAACACAGCAGGGGATGCCTGAATATAACCTTTCAGCGGGAGCCAGTCAGTTCAGCTCCTTCTTTGTATAAGGTACGAGTGCTTCTTCGAGCCTGGCATTGAGGTGGCCCAGCCGGCTGGCGACAGCGTTCAGTTCACTGTCGACCACATCGGCTTCGACGACTTCGTGGGCCAGGTTGAGCGCTGCCATGACGGCGATTCTGTCTATCCCAACGACCTTGCCGGTGCCGCGGATCTCCGTCATTTTGTCGTTGAGGTATTTTGCCGAGGCCCTCAGGGCATCCCGTTCTTCTTCCGGACATGTAACCAGATACTCCTTGTCCAGAATATATACCTTCACGACGCCCGCATCCTTGCTCATGTACCGGTCTCCAGCGATTTCAGCCGTGTGACGATGGCCTCGACGCGGTTGCGTACCAGATCATGCCGTTCGATCAGCGAGGCGCGCTCGGTCACCAGGCTGTCCTGCTGGGCGCGCAACGAGCGGTTTTCCATGCCAAGTTTCTCGATGGTCTTCAGCAGTGCGTCGATCCTGCCCTCGAGCCGGGAGAGTTCCTGATCGATGCGGATATGTTTGTCGGGTTCAGACATGCAATCACTATAGTGCGGTGGATGCAATCGGTCAATGACCGGCAAGTGACCGCAGTACACGCGGTGATCTTCAGGAACCGTGCGTTCCGACTGTGTCATAATTATTCTGTATGACTTGCCGGAAACCGACGTCCCTGTAGTCGCCCGTAGAGGGATACCCCTTGAACGACATGCGTACTGTTACTTGATTACCTGCCGGAGAAGGGTCGCCGATGATGAATCTGAACGGGTGCGGGAAACGAGTATGATCAACAGAAATGAATTTATCCGCCGTCGCAAACAACTCGTGCGGATGATGGGCAGGGGTTCCATCGCCATCATCCCGGCGGGGCCGGTGAAGATACGCAACCGGGATGTTGAATACACCTACCGTCAGGACAGTGATTTCCAGTACATGACGGGTTTCGGCGAACCGGAAGCCGTGGCCGTTTTGATTCCGGGGCGTCCCCATGGTGAGTACCTGCTGTTCTGCCGGGAACGTGATCCGAAGATGGAGACCTGGACCGGGCGGCGGGCGGGCACACAGGGCGCCGTTGAACTGTATGGTGCGGACGATGCCTTTCCGATCGGCGACATCGACGAAATCCTGCCCGGATTGATGGAGAGCTGTGACCGTGTTTTTTATACCATGGGCTCCCATCCTGACTTCGACCGACGTGTGCTCGACTGGGTAAAGCGGATACGTGAAGGCGCACGCTCGGGCTCGCGGGTGCCGGACGAATTCGTTTCACTCGAACACCTGCTGCACGACATGCGTCTCTACAAGAGTCGCACGGAACTCAGGGTGATGCGCGATGCGGCCAGGGTGACCTGTCGCGCGCACCGGCGCGCCATGCAGGTGTGTCGTCCCGGCCGGTACGAATTCGAGATCGAGGCGGAACTGCTGCACGAGTTCCGTCAGGCCAACATGCAGTCCGCCTATCCCAGCATCGTGGGCGGCGGCGAGAACGGTTGCATACTGCACTATACGGATAACCGGGCCGAGTTGCGCGACGGCGAGTTGCTGCTGATCGACGCCGGGGCCGAATCTGACT
This sequence comes from uncultured Gammaproteobacteria bacterium, assembly GCA_963710815.1. Taxonomy (GTDB): domain Bacteria; phylum Pseudomonadota; class Gammaproteobacteria; order UBA9214; family UBA9214; genus CAVQCA01. The sequence goes on from CAVQCA010000082.1 coordinate 17,466, forward strand.
GCTATGCTTCGGATGTGACGCGCACCTTCCCCGTCAACGGGAAATTCAGTCCCGCGCAGAAGGCATTGTACGAGGTTGTGCTGGCCGCGCAGGCGGCCGCCATCAGGCAGGTGAAGCCGGGAAATCACTGGAATGCACCTCACACCGCCGCCATCAAGACGCTGACGCGCGGGCTGGCCAGGCTGGGCATCCTCAAAGGCCGGCCCGGCGACCTGGTCAGGAGCGAGGCCTATCGCCGCTTTTACATGCATCGCACCGGACACTGGCTGGGCATGGATGTGCATGATGTGGGAGATTACAAGGTCGGGGGTGAATGGCGTGTCCTGGAGCCGGGCATGGTGCTGACGGTCGAGCCGGGTATCTATATGCCCGCGCCCAGTCGCGGTGTGGCGAAGAAATGGTGGAATATCGGGATACGCATCGAGGACGATGTGCTGGTCACGAAAGACGGTCACGAGGTTCTCAGCGCCGATGCACCTAAATCCGTCGCTGAGATCGAGGCGCTGATGGCGGAGTGCCGGTGAAGCGGGCCCATACGTAGATGAGCGAGTATGACATTCTGATCGTTGGTGGTGGACTGGTAGGCGCCAGCCTGTTGCGCGCCCTGCGGGGGCGGGGGTTGCGTATCGCCGTGGTGGAGGCGGTGCAGTTCGAAACACGGACCGAGGCGGGCTACGACGACCGGGCCATCGCTCTGGCGCATGGTACTCAGCGGATCTTCAGCAGCCTGGGGTTATGGTCCGGTATGGAAAATGACGTTACCCCGATACATCAAATTCACGTATCCGACCGCGGTCATTGCGGCTTTACCCGAATGGACCGCGCAGAGGAGGGTCTGCCGGCGCTCGGTTATGTCGTCCCCGCACGGGTGCTTGGGCAGGTGCTGGGCGATGCCGCGCGGAATGACGAGACGGTGGACCTGTACTGCCCGGCAACCCTGGCCGAACTGACGCTCGGGGTGGATGCCGCCTGCGCGACGGTGGTTCAGGAGGACATGTCGAAGATACTCACGGCGCGCCTGGTCGTGGCCGCGGATGGCGCCGGTTCCGTGGTGAGGGACCGCCTGGGTATTGCCGTGACCGAGCACGATTACGGCCAGACGGCGGTCATCGCCAACATCACGCCCCAGCTGTCGCACCGCAACGTTGCCTTCGAGCGTTTTACCGACACCGGTCCGCTGGCCGTTTTGCCCATGTCCGAGGGCCGCTGCGCGCTGGTGTGGACCGTCGACAGCCGCGAGGCCGGAACGGTCACGGGGATGCCTGACAATGAGTTTCTTCGCCGGCTGCAGGAACGCTTCGGCTACCGGCTCGGCCGCCTGGAACACGTGGGCCGGCGCCAGGCCTATCCTCTGCGACTGGTCAAGGCGGAGGAATCGGTGCGCCACCGGCTGGCGCTGGTCGGCAATGCCGCACATACCCTGCATCCGATCGCCGGGCAGGGATTCAACCTCGGGGTGCGCGACATCGCGGTGCTCGCTGAAGTGCTGGTCGATGCACTGGCGGAAGGCCGCGATCCCGGTGAGCTGGCGGTATTGAATCGCTACGACGCATGGAGACATGCCGATCATCAGCGTGTCACGGCATTCACCGATGTTCTGGCGCGCCTGTTCACCCTGCCGCTGCCGGCACTCGGCATGGCGCGCGCCGCGGGCATGCTGGCGCTCGACCTGCTGCCGCCCGCGAAGCGCACGTTGACGCGCCTGACCATGGGGCGTTCCGGCCGCCTGCCGCGTCTCGCGCGCGGGTTGCCCTTGTAAGTAATGATGATTCAACGCAAAGACGCAAAGAACGCAAAGAAAATAAATGGAACAAAATTGTTATAACCCTCGCGGGGAAATGCTTGATAACAAGAAATTGTTGATAACCGTTTGTATTTTTTACTCTGTTTTCTTTGCGTCTTTGCGTTAAAAATTTTGTCTCTCGAGTGAGATTCTCATGAACCAGTTCGACGTTGTCATCATCGGGGCCGGGATCGTGGGCGCAACGACGGCCTGCGCCCTGGGCGAGGCGGGTGTCAGGGTCGCACTGATCGAGGCCCGGCCGCTTGCCCCCGATGTGGACAGCGGCATGCGCGACGCGCGTGTCTTCGCGATCACGCGTGCGTCGCAACGGATTTTCGCCGCGCTGGATGTCTGGGACCGCATCATTGCAAGGGGCGCCTATCCCTTCCGGGAAATGGAGGTATGGGATGCGGGCGGAACGGGTGTCATCCATTTCGATAGCGCCGATATCGGCGAACCCTGCCTCGGCCACATGATCGAGCCGCGTATCATCCAGGCGGCGCTGCTGGACCGGCTGCATTCCCTTGCCGGGGTATCGCTGTTCTGTCCGGCGCAATTGCGGGATATCACCATCGATGCCGACGCAGCCAGACTGGTCCTGGAGGAGGACACGACCCTGACTGCCGATCTGGTCATCGCGGCGGACGGCGCCCGTTCGCCGCTGCGTGAAAGACTGGGTATCCCGATCCGCACGCATGACTATCACCAGAGCAGCCTGGTCGCACGGGTGGCCACCGAATTACCGCATCACGCCACGGCACGTCAGCGCTTTCTGCCGGGCGGGCCACTCGCGTTTCTGCCGATGGAGGAAGGCTGGAGTTCCATCGTGTGGACACTGCCGACAGCCGAGGTCGCCGGGGTGCTGACGCTGGAGCGGGAGGACTTCCACGCCGCCCTGGGGCAGGCCTTTGATTTCCGGCTTGGCCGGATCATCGATTCGGAGCGGCGCGAGGCGTATCCATTGAGGCGCCTGCACGCGGAACATTATGTCAGTGAGCGCGTCGCTCTGGCCGGTGACGCGGCGCATGCGATACATCCCCTGGCGGGCCAGGGCGTCAACCTGGGCCTGCTGGATGCGGCCGCCCTGACGGAGGTCATCCTGGACGCGCGCGGGCGCGGCCGGGATCCTGGTGCGCTATTGGTCCTGCGCCGTTACGAGCGCTGGCGCCGTGGTGAGAACCTGCTCATGATGTCCGCCATGGACGGGTTCAATACTCTTTTCGGCGATCACCCGGGACCGGTGTGCCGGCTGCGCAATTTTGGTTTGTCGATGGTGAATGCCGTCGGACCGGCCAAGAACCTGTTCATGCGCCACGCGGCCGGCCTTACGGGTGACCTGCCGGCCCTGGCGCGGGCAAACGTCGATTCTTCATGCGCCGGTACCCTGCCAAAGACTTAGGCAGCAGGGTTCATGCCTCGCCGTGACACGCGTGGAGACACGATCCCGTGGAGATAATGACAGGTAGCGTATTGATTGCTTGCAGGAATTTCACGAAGCTCGCGTTGCCTGGCGAGCTGGCGTAGCTGATTGTGACGGGTACCTCCTGCCAGGCCGGCATGAATTCCCTGCTGTCTCGGCGCTGAATCTGGTACTCACCACCCGGCAGGAGTATATTTGCTCCTCGACGTGATACTGCTGCGGGAGAGGGTTCACGGTCGCTTTGGCCGGGACCGCCGAAGGCGCAACACGCCCGGAAACGCTCAGGCAAAAGGACCGTAGCAGACAGTTGACTCTGGAGAGCGGCCGCAGTCAGGCCCACCGAAGGGGACAGGCGCGCCGTCATTACCCCGGCAGACGCCTACACTCTCAGGTTACCGGACAGAGGGGCGACGGTGGTGAGAACTGCCGTCGCCCCTTTTTTATTATTGCGGCATTGACAGACGTACCGGTAAAGAGATCGGCCCAATGGGAAACAGGACACCACTCTACGAAGAACACCTGGCCGCCGGCGGCAAACTGGTGGATTTTGCCGGTTGGGACATGCCGATCCACTACGGTTCGCAGATCGAGGAACACCATAGGGTGCGCAATCACGCCGGCATGTTCGATGTGTCGCATATGACGGTCGTGGATTTGCGCGGCGCGCGCGCGCGCGACTACCTGCGCCGCCTGCTGGCGAACGACGTGGCCCGCCTCGAGGATGGCGGCAAGGCGCTTTACAGTTGCATGCTGAATGCGACCGGCGGAGTGATCGACGACCTCATCGTCTATTACCTGCGGGATGATTACTACCGCATGGTGGTCAACGCCGCCACCCGGGAGAAAGACCTGGCATGGCTCGTGGAGCAGGCCATGGCGTTTGGTGTCACGGTGGAAGAGCGTGATGAACTGGGCATGATCGCCATCCAGGGACCCGACGCCAGGAACGGGGTGCTGGGCGTGCTCTCCCCGGATGCAGCGGAGATCGCGGCGGAACTCAAACCCTTCGCCGGCGCCTTCGCAGGAGACTGGTTCATCGCGCGCACCGGCTACACCGGTGAGGACGGTTTCGAGATTATCCTGCCGGGCGACGAGGCGGCCGGATTCTGGCGTAAGCTGAGAGCGGCCGGCATCGGCCCTGCCGGTCTCGGCGCCCGTGATACGCTGCGGCTGGAGGCCGGAATGAACCTGTACGGCACGGATATGGACGAGGCGGTCACGCCGCTCGAATCGGGACTGGCGTGGACGGTGGCCTGGGAACCGACGGACCGCGATTTCATCGGCCGCACCGCACTGGAGACACAACGCCGGGAGGGTGTGCCGCGCAAACTGGTCGGCCTGTTGCTGGAAGGCAAGGGGGTGCTGCGCAACCATCAGAAGGTGGCCGCAGGGAACGACGGCGCGGGCGAAATCACCAGCGGCAGCTTTTCACCGACCCTGCAGCGCAGCATCGCCTTCGCGCGTGTCCCGTACGACACCGGTGACGACTGCCAGGTCGAGATCCGCGGCAAGTTGTTGCCGGCGCGCGTGGTCAGGTCGCCGTTCGTGCGCAACGGCAAGGCCCGGATCGATTTATAACGCCGATTAATCCACCGCAAAGACGCAAAGATCGCAAAGTGTGTGATTGCATTTATTGAAGAATTTCTCTGCGTCCTTTGCGTCTTTGCGGTGAAATAATTTTTATTTGGATCAGGCCGTACAAACTGATAATTCCACGAATGAGCGAGGACAGCCATGAGTAACATTCCTGCGGATCTCAAATACGCGAAGACCCACGAATGGGTGCGCCTGAATGACGACGGTTCCGTCACCGTCGGCATCTCCGACAATGCCCAGGAACAGCTGGGCGATATGGTTTACGTCGAAGTCCCCGATGTTGGCAAGGTCGTGACTGCGGCTCAAGCCTGCGCCGTGGTGGAGTCGGTCAAGGCCGCCTCCGATGTCTATGCACCGCTCGCCGGTGAGATCCTGGAAGTCAACGGCAAGCTGGTCGACAGTCCCGAGATCGTAAACCAGGATCCCTACGGCGAGGGCTGGATGTTCAGCTTGCGTCCCTCCGGTCCCGGTGCGCTGGAGGATCTGATGGATGCCGCGGCCTACGAGGCGTTCCTCGAATCCGAGACCCACTAGGAGTCTGGCGGCCCGGACCCGGCGGATCCTTCCCATGCCTTTCATTCCCCATACCGATGCCGACATTCGTGACATGCTGGCCGCCATCGGCGCGGATGCGGTCGATGAGTTGTTCGACGAAATTCCCCGTGAGCTGCGCGTCGGTAGCCTGTCCGGCATCCCGAATGGAATGACCGAGCAGGAAATCAGTCGGCTGATGACGACACGCGCGGAATCCGACATGCGGCCCCTCTGCTTCCTGGGGGCCGGTGCTTACGATCACCACATCCCGGCGGCCGTATGGGAAATCACCACGCGCGGAGAATTCTACAGCGCCTATACGCCCTATCAGGCGGAGGCCAGTCAGGGAACGCTGCAACTGATATACGAATTCCAGACCATGATGGCCAGTCTGACCGGCATGGGCGTCTCCAACGCCTCGCTCTACGACGGTGCTTCGGCACTGGCCGAAGCCGTGCTCATGGCCGTGCGCGCCAACCGCAAGTCCCAATCGCGCCACATCCTCGTACCCGCAGCAGTGCATCCTAACTACCGCAAAACGGTCCGTACCATCGTGCACAACCAGGGCATCGACCTGGTCGAACTGCCGTACGACCGGGAGGGCGGTAACACCACGGTGGAATCCCTCGCGCCCTACGAGGATCAGGACATCACGGCCCTGGTGATCCAGCATCCGAATTTCTTCGGCATCCTCGAGGACGTGGATGAATTGACCGACTGGGCGCACCAGCGGGGTGCGCTGGTGATCGCGGTATGCAACCCAACCTCGCTCGCGATCCTGAGGCCGCCGGGCGCCTGGGGCGAGGCGGGGGCGGACATCGCCTGCGGGGAAGGCCAGCCGCTCGGTGTGCCGCTCGCGGGGGGTGGACCTTATTTCGGCTTCATGTGCTGCAAGCAGGAGCTGGTGCGCCAGATGCCGGGGCGCATCGTCGGCCGCACGCTGGACCGCGACGCACGCGTGGGCTATACCCTTACCCTGCAGGCGCGTGAACAGCATATCCGCCGCTCCAGGGCGACCTCCAATATCTGCACCAACCAGGGCCTGCTGGTGACCGCGGCGACCATTTACATGGCGCTGCTCGGCGCCGACGGACTGGCGCGCGTCGCGCAGTCCTGTCATGCCAATACTCAGGCACTGGTGGAAACGCTCACGGCAAACGCCTGCGTCGAGTCCGTGTTCAATCGTCCGTATTTCCACGAGTCGGTGCTGCGCCTGACACTGCCGCTCGCGGATGTGATGCGACCGCTGCATGCGCACAACCTGCTGCCGGGCTATGACCTGTCGTCGGATTACCCGGAACTGGGCAATGCACTGCTGGTCTGCGCCACCGAGGCGCGCACCGCGGAGGACATAGGGTTGTACGCGGATCACCTGAACCGCATCATCGAGAGGCAGACGGCGGCCGGTTGTCCGGTCAAGCCCAGGATGGCTTATGGAGTTTCAACGAGAACGCAACAGAACCGAAGGGGGTAGGATCATGGCAACAGTGACTTTGCAGGGCAATACCATTCATACCAACGGGGACCTTCCTGCGGTGGGTGCGAATGCGCCGGATTTCCATCTGGTGGACGGTAAGCTGAATGACGTGCATCTCGCGAACTATAGCGGCAAGAAAAAGCTCCTGAACATCGTGCCCAGCCTGGACACGCCCACCTGTGCGACCTCGACACGCAAGTTCAACGAACGGGCCAGGGACAAACAGGATGCGGTGGTGCTGGTGGTCTCCGCTGACCTGCCGTTTGCACAGGGGCGCTTTTGCGGGGCGGAAGGGATCGACAACGTGATCCCGCTGTCGATTATGCGCAGCCGCAACTTCGCCAAGGACTACGGCGTGCTGATCACTGACGGTCCGCTCGCCGGCATCACGGCGCGCGCGGTGGTGGTTATCGACGAGAACGACAAGGTCGTATATACCCAACTGGTGCCGGAAATCGGCGACGAACCGGATTACGACGCAGCGCTTGCCGCACTCTGACTCCGTAGATATACAGGCGCGGTTTCGCCGGCGGATCTTCGCGGGTGTCGCCGTGCCTGACGCGAAAGACAGGACGGATGCAACAGATGCTGATATTTGAACATTCACGCAGCGGCCGACGCGCACAGGCGCAGGCCCCCGCATCCCCGGCGGACACAGCGGACATTCCCGGAAAACTGCTGCGCCGGGATCGTCCGCTGCTGCCAGAGGTGTCCGAACTTCAGGCGGTGCGGCATTACACCCGGCTCTCGCAGAAGAATTTCTCGATCGACACCCAGTTCTATCCGCTGGGTTCCTGCACCATGAAATACAATCCGCGGGCCTGCAACACGCTGGCCATGCTGCCGGGTTTTCTCGCCTCGCATCCGCTGGCGCCGGAGTCTCTCGGGCAGGGCTTTCTTGCCTGCCTTTACGAACTGCAGGAAATACTCAAGGAAGTGACTGGCATGCCGGCGGTGTCGCTGACGCCGGCGGCGGGCGCGCAGGGCGAGTTTGCCGGCGTGGCCATGATCCGCGCCTATCATGAGGCGCGCGGCGACGGCGAGCGCCGGGAGATCCTGGTGCCGGATGCCGCTCACGGGACCAACCCGGCGACCGCCACCATGTGCGGGTACACGGTGCGGGAAATCCCGACCGACCGGCAGGGTGACGTGGACCTGGCGGTGCTGAAGGAATCCGTCGGCCCGCATACGGCGGGCATCATGCTCACCAACCCGTCCACGCTCGGCGTATTCGAGCGTCACATCCAGGAAATCGCCGCCGTGGTCCATCAGGCCGGCGGCCTGCTCTACTACGATGGCGCGAACCTGAACGCCATCCTCGGCAAGGTGCGCCCCGGCGACATGGGGTTCGACGTCATCCACATGAACCTGCACAAGACCTTTTCCACCCCGCATGGCGGTGGCGGGCCGGGCGCCGGCCCGGTGGGAGTGGGCAAGCGCCTGGAGCCGTTCCTGCCGGTGCCGATCGTCGGCTATAACGGCGACGAGTATTACTGGATCGACGAGTCGGTGCGGCCGCAGAGCATCGGCCGCCTGTCCGCGTTCATGGGCAACACCGGCGTATTGATGCGCGCCTATGTCTATGCCCGCCTGCTGGGCCGCCAGGGGATGCAGCGCGTGGCGGAATTCGCCACCCTCAACGCCAATTATCTCATGGCGCGTCTCAAGGCCGCCGGCTTCGACGTGGCCTTTCCGCGGCGCCGTGCCACCCATGAATTCATCGTAACCCTGAAGCGCCAGCAAAAGGAACAGGGCGTCACCGCCATGGACTTCGCCAAGCGTCTGCTGGATTTCAATATCCATGCGCCGACCACCTATTTCCCTTTGCTGGTGCCGGAGTGCCTGCTGATCGAGCCCACTGAGACGGAAAGCATGGAAGACCTGGATGCCTTCGTCGATGCCATGGTGAAGATCCAGCAGGAAGCGGAAATGGCGCCCGAGCGACTCAGGGAGGCGCCGCACACCCGGCCGGTGCGCCGGCTGGACGAGGTCCGCGCCGCCAAGCAGCTCGACGTGGTCTGGAGCGGGCCGACAGTCTGATGCTTGCGTGATCCGCGGCGGCGCATTGCGGATGTTGTGCGGTTGACCGCACAACCCGGGATCCGATGATTTTTTACCTGCACCAAGGGAGATAAAAATGTCTGCGCTGATCTGCGGTTCGGTGGCCTTCGACACCATCATGGTGTTCAGGGACAGATTCAGGAACCATATCCTGCCGGATAAGGTACATATGCTGAATGTCGCCTTCCATGTGCCCGAGATGCGCCGCGAGTTCGGCGGCTGCGCGGGCAACATCGCCTACAACCTTAAGCTGCTGGGCGGCGACCCGTTGCCGATGGCGACTGTCGGCGACGATTTCGGTCCGTATGCGCGCTGGTTGGAAAGCCAGGATATCGACCTGCGTCACGTCACTGTCCTTGAAGGAACCTATACGGCGCAGGCCTTCATCACCACCGATATGGACGATAACCAGATCACGGCCTTTCATCCCGGGGCCATGGATGGCGCGCACGCCAACCGGGTCGGCGAGGCGACGGGGGTTTCCATCGGCATGGTCTCCCCGGATGGACGCCAGGGCATGCTGGAACACGCCGAACAGTTCGTCGCGGCCGGCATTCCCTTCATCTTCGATCCCGGCCAGGGGCTGCCGCAGTTCGGCGGTGAGGAACTGGTGAATTTTATCGACCAGTCCACCTGGGTGTGCGTCAACGACTATGAATCCGAGCTGCTGCAGGAGCGCACCGGGATGTCACCGCACGAGATCGCGGAACGCGTCGAGGCGCTGATTGTGACGCGCGGCGGGGATGGTTCACATATCTACACGGAAAACCGGCGCATCGACGTACCGGCAGCCCTGGTCCGCGACGTGATCGATCCCACCGGCTGCGGCGACGCCTACCGCGCCGGGCTGCTATACGGCCTGATGCATTCCCTGGACTGGGAGACCACGGGACGGATAGCCGCGCTCATGGGCGCCATCAAGATTGAACGCCACGGCACCCAGAACCACAGCTTCGATGCGGACGAGTTCAGGCGCCGCTATCACGAGAGCTTCGGCGACGAGATGGTATAGTCCCCGTTCCTGAACTGCTGTTTTCACCACAGAGACGCAAAGACCGCAGAGGGAATTATGCTGAATTGCAGGAGCGGGTTTGCCCGCGAACCAATGGGATGGCCGGGTATCCCGTTGCTGCGCAAGCTGACCGCCTGCGGTTTGCTGCTGCTCGGGATGAGCGCCGCCGTGGCCGAGGAGGTGGTCGAGAAATCCGTGTTTCTGGTCGTCGAGGATGACCGGATCATCGCCAGCAACGTCCAGACCGGTCAGTTCTTCGATTTCGATTTCAGCGCCAAGGAAAAAGTGCAGCAGCAGATCGTCGCCAACGGCGTGGCCATCGTGGTGACCAATCAGCGTTTCGCCGGTATCGGGGTGTTCTCCGGCGGTTGGAAAAGCATCCGGCGCATCGCCGGCGAGACGGTCACCAGCGCCGAGGCCCAGGACTATTCCGGGCTGGTCGTTACCTCGGACCGCGTGCTCGCCTTCAACGGCAGGACCGGCACCTGGTCCGACCGGAAGCGCTGAACGCCCTCATGCCCCGTTCATCGCGGCAACCTGAAAAGTACCATGTCGAACGAAATTACCCTCAGAAACCGCGACTTCATACTGGATCCCAGTCAAAGGTATGTGCTGGCGCTGATGCTGTTTATCGCCCTTGTCCTGCCGCTGATTGCCATCTGGTTCATCTTCGGCGGAATGACGAACGGACATGGCACGCAGACCGCAGCTGCGTTACTCAAGAATCTTCTGTCGCAAGTCAATGACGAAGCCTTTGCAAAGGATCCGCTGCATGCTGCCGTAGACATGTTGATCATCTGCAGCCTGTTCCTGTACATACTGTATTTTTATCTGGCCAGCCGCTTCGAACGGCTGATGCTTACAGCGACGGGCATCCGCTATACCTCGCCGCTACCGGATGCCTTCAGATTCCTGCGGCCCGGATGGTACATCCCATGGGACCAAATCACCCGGGCAGTGGTCAGGCTTCCGGGATTCGGTATGGATTCGAAACTGGCCACGCTGGAACTGCAAACCCGAACCGGAAATCGCCGCTTGCGCCCGATATTCTGGGTTAATCCGGACACATGGGTGCCACCGAAACCCAGAATGTTTGATGTGCGCCGGCGTAGCAGTCCGGATCAGGCGCTGAAGATGATCGAGGAGACGGCTCTTGTCAGCCACGTCAGGATACAGGTCAGGGATGTTCGGATTGAACCCGGTCGGCTGGAATTCCATCTCGAGGACAATCCATGGTCCGGTGGCATGGCGGTTCTACTGCTGGTTCTGCTCGGTTATGCCCTGGTGGACACCTTTATATTCAAATCCGAGGTGCTGGCGGAAACACCGCCATATCTTCTGTATGCCGTTGGCGGCCTGCTGGTTACCCTCGTGTGCCATTATATATTGCAGCGCACCGGTGTACCCAGACCGACCGGCATCGGGCTGGCGGTCATGACGGGCCTGGCATTCGGTGCGGCGATGCACCCGGCGCTTATCCGCCTCAATGAACTGACCGATCGTGCGGGTTTGGTGACGTATACCTATTTCAAACTGCCGGATGGCAGCTGGCAGCCTGAGTCCGATGGGTTGCCATCTCTGAAAATAGACCAGGCTCCTGAATACTGGTTGCAGTTCAAACCGGGATCAACCCATGGTTTTACCTTGCGCAAGGGCGGCCTGGGTTTCTGGCAGCTAGATGAGGTGCCACTGCGGGATGCTTATCACGATTACTTTGACCGCATACAGAAAAAAGGACGCAAGAATAGTCCCGCGGGAGCTACATCGCACTACCTGCGTTTACGGTAATGGCATGGATCAATTACCCGGGAATTCGAAAAATAATAAAGGCAGGCTGAGTAAATAAAGAGATCCTGGACAGACCGGGTCCTGGTTTTCGCGGGTATGGCAGAATGAGTCAGCGTTTCTTTATTTCCAACCTCAGGTTTTGTCGATGTGCCTGATGTAACGCGGATGATCGAGCATTTCCATTTTCATGGCGGTGCCGTTGATCGAGAATGTCGCGTTGCTGCCGGCGACCGTGAACCTGCAGCCGACGCTGCCGTTCCAGTCGATCGGCAGGGGAGCGTGATCGCGGTAGGTGTAGATGTTGTCGATCATGTCGCCGCCCTGGATCTCGCACGGGCACTGCGGCAACTCGCCGTCGATTTCCACGTTTCTGATGACCAGATCGCACGCCTGTTTCCACAATGAGTCCTGGAAGGCGCCTTCCATCACCTGGACGAGGTGAACCAGCGAGAAGTGCAGGGTGACTGTGTCGTCGCCCCGCTCGATGCGCTCCAGTCGGGCGCCGGGTAGTTGCAAGCTGCTTGTGGTATCCATCGGAATGTGATTGCCAATTGAGTAAATTATTCACCGCAAAGACGCAAAGAACGCAAAGCGTGTAATTGCTTTTGATAGGGCATTTCTTTGCGAACTTTGCGTCTTTGCGGTGAGAAAACGCCGTAAACGCATCTCCACTGCTAATTCGGGTCAGGCGCGGTCGCGTCCGTCTCATCGAGTAAGGCCTCGAACTCGTCGAAGCGCGTGATCGGCGGCCCGCATTGTAAACCCGTACAGGCATAGGCGACCACCTCTCCCTGCGGCACGTAATTCGCCAGAATTCCCGGCAGTGCGGCTTCGGTCGCCGGGATGGCCAGTAGCAGGCGCCGCGGCGCATAGGCCCGGGACGCGCGCTGCCGCCATGCCTTCATGGCCGTCGCGTCGCCGCGCAGGATCACCGTCTGGCCCGGAGACAGTGCGTCTTCCAGTGCGACCAGCAGGCTGGCATGGCCGTGCGGCATGGACTCGAGGCTCGACCAGAGTCCTTTCAGGGTCTGCCCGGCGGCTTCCAGGTAACGGGGCTCTCCCAGGAGGTGCCCGAGCCGGTACAGCACCGTGGCGGCGATGCCGTTGCCGGAGGGCGTGGCCTCGTCGTGGTTCGGCTTGGGGCGCTGGATCAGCGCCTCGTGATCGTCCGAAGTGAAGAAGAAACCGCCGGCCGGATCGCGGAAGCGGGCGAGCAGCACCTCGGCAAGTTCCACGGCGAAGCTCAGGTCAGCGGCGCGCCAGCGCGCCTGCAGCAGTTCCAGCAGGCAATCGATCAGGCAGGCGTGGTCGTCGAGGTAGGCATTGAGATGGGCGCGGCCATCCTTGCAGGTGGCGAGCAGGCGGCCGTCTTTCCAGAGTTCGCGCCGGATGAAATCGGCCGCGCGTTCCGCGGAGGCGACCCATGCGGGGTTGTCGAAATGGCGTCCCGCAATCGCCATGCCGCGGATCATCAGGCCGTTCCATGCGGTCAGTATCTTCTCGTCGCGCCCCGGTCGCACCCGCTGTTCGCGCACCGCGAGCAGTGTCGCGCAGGCCCGGTCGATGCGATGGTCGATCTCGTCGAGGGAAAGGGAGAATTCCGCGGCGAGCTGCGTACGGCTGCGATAGACGTGCAGGTGCCAGCAGTCCTCGAAATTGGCGGCGCGGTCGAGACCGAAGTGACGCGCGAACAGCCGGTAATCCTCCGGGTCCAGCAGTGCTTCGATTTCCTGTGGTGTCCAGGTGTAGAACTTGCCTTCCTCGCCTTCGGAGTCCGCATCCAGGCTGGAATAGTAGCCACCCTCGGGTGCCTGCATTTCGCGCATCACCCAGGCGGCGGTTTGTTCGCAGGTGTGTTTGAACAGCGCATTGCCGGTCGCGGCATACGCCTGGGCGTAGAGCGCGAGCAGCGCGCCGTTGTCGTAGAGCATTTTCTCGAAGTGCGGGATCATCCAGCGATCGTCCACGGAGTAGCGGCAGAAGCCGCCGCCCAACTGGTCATTGATGCCGCCCTGCGCCATTTGTTCCAGCGTGAATACCACCATGTGCAGGGCGCGCCGATCGCTCATGCCGTGATGGCGGCAGGTGCCGGCCCAGTGACGCAGCAGGCATTCCAGATTGGTCGGGTGAGGGAACTTCGGCGCCTCGCCGAAACCGCCGCGGCGTTCATCGAAACTCTGCTCCAGCTGCCGGCGTGCGTTATCGAGCGGCGCCGGGTTGAGACTATCCGCCGCGCCCTCATTGCTGTTGATCGATTGCAGGGCCTGCAACAGGGAGACGTTCTGGTTGTGGATTTCGTCCGGGTGTTCGGCGAGAAAGCCCGCGATGTGCTGCATCAGTTCCCGGAAGGACGGCATGCCGTGCCGGGGCTCGTTCGGGAAATAGGTGCCGGCGAAAAACGGCACGCGGTCGTCCGGCGTCAGGAACACGGTCAGCGGCCAGCCGCCGGGCCGGCGGGTCAGGAGGGAGTGGGAGGTCTGGTAGATCTTGTCGATGTCCGGGCGCTCCTCCCGGTCGACCTTGATGTTGACGAACAGCCGGTTCATGAGGTCGGCGGTGTCCGGGTCCTCGAAGGATTCGTGCGCCATGACGTGGCACCAGTGACAGGCCGAGTAACCCACCGAGAGCAGAATGGGCTTGTTTTCGCGGCGCGCCTTCTCCAGCGCCTCGGGTCCCCAGGGATACCAGTTCACCGGATTGTGCGCGTGCTGCAGCAGGTAGGGACTGGTCTCGTTGATGAGTTGGTTGGTATAGTCGCTGTGCTCGCTCATGGTCATGGGGAGTGCCGGTAAACAGCAACACGCGGAAGGCATCCGCAAGACACGGGTCACATAGCGTGTCGTCTTGGAAGGGGCTTTACAACCCACCTGCTGTGGGGTATTCGTGTGGATCTTGCCATCGTCATCCCGGTTCTGAATGAGGCGGAAAGCCTCGCTTCGCTGCTTGAGGAAATCGTCGCCGCCCTGGCCGGGCAGGCGATATACGAAATCATCGTGGTGGATGACGGTAGTACCGACGCCACGCCAGCCGAATTGTCCCGCTGCCGCCGCCGCTACCCGCCACTGCGGTTCATTCGCCACCGGACCCGCTGCGGTCAGTCGGCGGCCATCGCCACCGGCGTCGAGGCGGCGCGCGCTGCCTGGATAGTCACCCTTGACGGGGATGGCCAGAACGACCCGACTGACATCCTGCGTCTCTACCGTACCCTGCGGGAGGCGCCGGCGGATGTCGGACTGGTCATCGGTCATCGCATGCAGCGTAGCGACAATCTGCCGAAGCGCATATCGTCCCGCGTCGCCAACCGGACACGCGCTATGGTGCTTGGTGACGGCACGCCGGACAGTGCCTGTGGTCTCAAGGCATTCGCCCGTGCGACCTTTATGTGCCTGCCGCGTTTCGATCACATGCACCGCTTTCTGCCGGCACTGGTGCGGCGCCAGGGCGGGCGGGTGATCTCGGTCGAGGTGAGGCATCGCGCTCGCACCGGCGGACGCTCGAAATACGGTCTCCACAACCGGCTCTGGGTCGGGATCGTGGACCTGCTGGGGGTCTGGTGGCTCAAGCGCCGTGCGCTGCGGCCGGTGGTCGAGGAGGGGGAGTAGGAATGCAGGGCATATTCTGGCTGGTGGTCGGCTTCACGGGACAGGTGATGTTCTCGCTGCGCTTTATCGTCCAGTGGTGGTGCAGCGAACGAAAGAAGCGCAGCGTCATCCCGGTGGCCTTCTGGTTTTTCAGTCTGGCGGGGGGCGTGATCCTGCTGGCTTATGCCATTTACCGCCGGGACCCGGTATTCATCGCCGGTCAGGCCGGTGGCCTGTTCGTGTATTCACGCAATCTGTATTTCATCTACCGGGAGCGCATGGAAGCGCGGTGAACGGCCAGCGGGAGATGATGCCTCGCTGGGGCTCGCCGCCCGTCCTGCTTGCGTTGTGGCTGGCGCTCCTGCTGCTGTCCCTGCTGACGCGTCCGCTGCTGCCCGTCGATGAGACGCGTTATCTCGGCGTCGCCTGGGAGATGTGGCGCCGCGGGGATTTCCTCGTCCCGTATCTCAACGGCGTGCCCTATAGCGACAAACCGCCGTTGTTTTTCTGGTTGATACACGCCGGCTGGTGGATCCTGGGGGTGAATGAATGGTGGCCACGCTGCGTGGCGGCGATTGCCTCACTCGCCGCGTTGTGGGCGACGGCATTGCTGGCGCGGCGGCTGTGGCCACAGGACATCCTGGCGCGCCGGCTGGTTCCCTGGGTGCTGTTCGGTTGCATCGTCTGGACGGCGTTTTACACCTGGGTGCAGTTCGACATGCCGCTGGTGTTGTTTGTGGTGCTCGCCATGGTCGGACTGGTGGATGCTCAAAGGCGGTGCAGCGGATGGCTGCTCGTGGGGCTGGGCCTGGGGCTTGGCGGTCTTGCCAAGGGGCCGGTCATCCTGCTGCACGCCCTGCCGGTGGCACTGCTCGCGCCGCTGTGGGTTCGTGACCGGCCGCGCTCTTGGTGGTCCTGGTATGGCGGTCTCGGCGCGAGCCTGTTGCTCGGTGTCGCGATCGCCTTCGCCTGGGTGGTGCCGGCGGCGCACTTGGGCGGTGAGGCATACCGCTCGGCGATCCTGTGGGGACAGACGGCCGACCGGGTGGTTAACGCGCTCGCCCATGCCCATCCCTGGTGGTGGTATTTTCCCTGGCTGCCGGTTCTGTTCGCTCCGTGGCTATTGTTGCCCTGGCTGTGGCGGCCGCTGTGGCGCGCGCTGTGTGCCCCGCGGGATGCCGGCACAAGTCTCTGCCTGGTCTGGCTGGTGTCCACACTGCTCATCATGAGTCTGGTGAGCGGCAAGCAGCTCAAGTATCTGCTGCCCTTGCTGCCGGCCTTTGCCTTGCTGGTGGCCCGGGTGCTGTCGCAGGCCGAACACGCCGGCATGACGCAGCGGCCGCGGGCGCTGGCCGGGCTGATGTTGCTGAGCGGTATTTCCCTGGCGGCAGCCCCTTTCGTGTTCGCTTCGCCACCGTGGGCAGGTTCGCTCAGCCCGCTCTGGGGCCTCGCGCTCGGTGTCAGCGCCGTGCCGCTGGCCGTGATGAAGCCGTTGCGTATGGCGCAGTATCCGCTTGCAGTCGTACTCCTGTCTGTCGGTGTTATGGCCGTCGTGTCCCTGGGCGTCTTCCGGGTCGCCACGCCGGCCTATGACCTGCGCGAGGCCAGCCGGGTGATCGCCACGGCCGAGGCGGCGGGACAGCCGGTCGCGAGCCTGTCCGGCTATCACGGGCAATTCGGGTTTTACGGCCGGCTGGCGCGTCCCATCGAGAACCTGAGTCCGGAGCAGGTGCCGGCATGGTCCAGGAAGCATCCGGAGGGCTGCCTGATCGCCTATTATCCCGGCCGGGTGCCGGGACATTCCGTCCCCGTTTATGAACAGCTCTATCGCGGGGGCCGTCTGGTGATCTGGAAGGCGCGTGTCCTGGCGGCCGATCCGGCGCTTTTGCCGTAGAATGGCGGGCAGGCACGCCGTCACCGCAACCGCGTATGCCTGAACCTCCACATCCGGTCCCCGTGCTGAGGCTGTTGGAGTCGGGCAGGTTCCTGATATCATCCTCCTGCTCCGTGCACCTGGGCCGCACGCGACTCGTGCTGTCGCCCGCAGGTCCCGGGTTTTGGATCATCCGGTACATCCCGCCATACCGGAGACGGCTTATCTGAAGACATTATTCTGCCGGGTGAAACCGGCGTGGGATCGATTATGCTGATTTATCCGAATATCAACCCCGTGGCGATCAGTGCTGGCCCGATTGAGGTGCACTGGTACGGTCTCATGTACCTGGTCGGATTTCTGGGTGGTTGGTGGCTCGGGCGACTGCGCACCCGCCGCCCGGGCACCTCCTGGCGGGCGGAGGAAATCGGCGACCTGCTGTTTTATGCCGCACTCGGCGTGGTGCTCGGCGGGCGCATCGGCTACACCCTGGTATACAACTTCCCCGGATTCGTCGCCGACCCCCTGGTGCTGTTTCGCATCTGGCAGGGCGGCATGTCCTTTCATGGTGGCCTGGTGGGTGTGCTGATTGCGATGTGGCTCTATGCCCGCCACACCGGGCGGACGTTTTTTCAGGTAACCGACTATATTGCACCGCTGGTGCCTGTCGGTCTGGGCGCCGGACGCATCGGCAATTTCATCAATGGCGAATTATGGGGCCGTCCCACCGACCTGCCCTGGGGTATGGTGTTCCCCTTCGTGGATGCGCAGCCGCGTCATCCCTCCATGCTCTATGAGGCCCTGCTCGAGGGCCTGGTGCTGTTCATCATATTGTGGGTTTATTCGCGTCGTCCGCGCCCTACCATGGCCGTGTCCGGCCTGTTCCTGCTCTGTTACGGTATATTCCGATTTCTGGTCGAGTTTGTGCGCCAGCCGGACCCGCAGCTGGGATTCATCGCCTTCGGCTGGTTGACCATGGGACACCTGCTCTCCCTGCCCATGATCGTCCTGGGCATCGCGTTCCTTGTCTATGCCTGCCGCCGAACGGACGGCGCCGTCAGCTGGTAGTTGGAAAACATAAAAAAAGTCACCGCAAAGACGCAAAGAACGCAAAGAATGAAAATTATATATTCCAGCTGACGGATGTTCTGAAAAACCACTCTGTCATCACGATGTATCCCTGGCCTCTATTAACAATCAGAAACTTTGCGTTCTTTGCGTCTTTGCGGTGAAAATTTTATGTGTTTACAGGATAACGTCAGACCATGAAGCAATACCTCGAGCTGATGCGCCATGTGCGTGATCACGGTGTGCGCAAGGAGGACCGGACCGGCACCGGTACGCTGAGTGTGTTCGGTTACCAGATGCGCTTCGATCTGGCGGAAGGCTTCCCGCTGGTCACTACCAAGAAACTGCATTTGCGCTCCATCATCCACGAGCTGTTGTGGTTCCTGCGGGGCGATACCAATATCGCCTATCTGCACGAGCACAACGTCAGCATCTGGGACGAGTGGGCTGACGAGAACGGCGAACTGGGGCCGGTCTACGGTTCCCAGTGGCGTTCCTGGGCGACGGCCGATGGACGCCACGTCGACCAGATCCGGCAGGCACTGGACCAGATCAGCAACAACCCCGATTCACGTCGCATCATCGTCAGCGCCTGGAATGTCGGTGAAATCGAAGCCATGGCGTTGCCCCCCTGCCATGCCTTTTTTCAGTTCTACGTGGCCGAAGGAAGGCTCTCCTGCCAGCTTTACCAGCGCAGCGCGGACATATTCCTGGGCGTTCCGTTCAATATCGCCTCCTACGCGCTGCTGACGCAGATGATGGCGCAGGTGACGGGGTTGCAGGTGGGCGATTTCGTGCATACCCTGGGCGATGCGCACCTCTATCTGAATCACCGTGAACAGGCCGATCTGCAACTCGCGCGGGCGCCCAGGCCATTGCCAGTCATGCAACTCAACCCCGCGGTCGACGACCTCTTCGCCTTTACCTTCGGGGATTTCGAACTGCGACAATATGATCCGCATCCCCACATCAAGGCACCGGTGGCCGTGTGAGCGGTGCCGTGAGAATCACCCTCGTCGTGGCCATGGCCGCCAACCGGGTTATCGGATGCAAAAACCGCCTTCCCTGGCACCTGCCGGCGGATCTCAGGCATTTCAGGCAGATGACCCTCGGCAAGCCGGTTCTGATGGGGCGCAAAACCCATGAATCGATCGGCCGTGCGCTGCCCGAGCGCACCAATATCGTGGTCACGCGCGACGACGCTTACACGGCGCCCGGGTGCATCGTGGTGCACTCCATCGAGAGTGCGTTGAAGGCGGCGGGCGAGCGCGAGGAGGTGATGGTGATCGGCGGCACGGATCTTTACTGGCAGTTGCTGCCGCGGGCCGGGCGTATCTGCCTGACACTGATCCACGCGAAATTCGAGGGTGATGCGCGATTTCCGGAACTCGATGAACGTGAATGGCGCGAGGTTGAGCGCGTGGACTGCGAACCGGACGAGAAAAATGCCTGGCCTTACAGCTTTATCCGGCTGGACCGCGTTACCCGGTACGATCAAGCCTAGCCGTTCTGGGTTTTTGCCAACCCCGACAGGGGAGGTCGATGCGTTCGGGGCGGGTGTCGATGCGCAGGGCGGTGAGCTGGCCGCCCCACAGACATCCCGAGTCCGTCGGGAAGATGCCGGGAATGTTCGTCGTGCGCAGGGTGGACCAGTGGCCGAAAATGATGTTCATCCCCTCGCTCGCGCGCCCGGGAATCTCGTACCAGGGATAATAGCCGTCCGGCTGGCTTCCGGGTGGCCCCGAGCTTTTCAGTTCCAGCTTTCCCTTGCGGTCGCAGAAACGCATGCGCGTGAAGCAGTTGACGATGAATCGCAGGCGATCCCAGCCGGCGAGCTCCCGGGACCATTGTCTGGGCTTGTTGCCGTACATGTGGGAGAGAAATGCCTCCAGTCTGTCGCTGCGCAGCACTGTTTCGACCTCCCCGGCGCACTGGCGCGCCAGGCTCAGATCCCACTGCGGGGGCAGCCCTGCATGGATCATGAGATAACCCAGGTCAGCGTCGTGGTGCAGCAGGGGTTGCCGCCGCAGCCAGTCGATCAGCTCATCCCGGTCGGTCGCGGCGAGTACCGGCTCCAGGGTATCGTCGTCGATGGTGTCCGGGCGGATGCCATATGCCGCCGCCAGCAGATGCAGGTCGTGATTGCCGAGCACCGTGATCGCGGCAGTCCCCAGCTCCCGGACGAAGCGCAGCGTCTCCAGTGACTTCGGACCGCGGTTGACGAGGTCCCCGACGAACCAGAGCCGGTCGCATTCCGGGTCGAAGTGGATTGTCGCGAGCAGTTCCCGCAACTCGTCGTAACAGCCCTGGATGTCGCCTATGGCATAGACGGCCATCTTCCGGTGCCGGCTAGTGGAGGGTTCGGGGGATGGCGAGGGTAAAGGCCGGGATTTCGGCATCGAACTGATCACCGTTGTCCGCAACCATCTGGTAGGTGCCGCGCATGCTGCCGACCGGCGTGGCGATCATGGCGCCGCTGGTGTATTGAAAACCTTCGCCGGGCTTGAGGTGGGGTTGCTCACCGACGACGCCTTCGCCCTTGACCTCCTGCACGTTGCCGTTGGCATCGGTGATGACCCAATGCCGCGACAGCAACTGGGCGGCGACGTCGCCCTCATTGCGTATGGTGATGGTATAGGAGAAGACATAGCGGTCGTTGCCAGGCTCCGACTGTCCTTCGATATACCGTGTCTCGACTTCTACAGTGATGTTATGCAAGGTTTCGCTCTTCATTCAGTGATAGTTGTTGCAACTCTCGTGCAAGAATACGCGTTAAGCACGCTGAAGACAAAATCTGACTGGCAGGTTCGGGAATGACTTCGACGGTGTTATTCTCGCTCGCTACGTCATGCGGATTCGACTGGTATATTGATCGACGTCAACCCTCATCACGGCCTATATTAATATTATGGATTTCGTGAAATAAACCCATGC
Organism: uncultured Gammaproteobacteria bacterium; assembly: GCA_963710815.1. Lineage (GTDB taxonomy): Bacteria > Pseudomonadota > Gammaproteobacteria > UBA9214 > UBA9214 > CAVQCA01. The sequence continues at coordinate 38,593 of CAVQCA010000082.1, forward strand.
GGAGGATGCCATGTATCTCAGGAATAAATCTAACGGCGATCTGGTTGAAGTACTCGATGTGACGGTGATGATCGACCCCTGCAGGGAGGAATTGCCGGGCCGTTATCATGCCGGTGAAGAGCTCCAGGAGCCAGCGACCTTCAGTAAGTCAGCGCTGGTGTTTCCTTCCGGAGAGCCACTGCCACAGTGCTGGCTGGATCCGAAATACAAGGAATAAACCTCATGAAATACAGCTGGTTGAATTTATTCCCGCGGCGGTTTGGGGGTTCCTTGTCGGGTCATGACCTGAAAGTGTGAACCGGTTCGCGGACGCGAGGGGGGCAATGAGCCATCCTGATGCCATCTCCCTTAAAAGGGATGTCGAATCCAGGAGGTACGGACATGATCAGAGGAAAAGGCCATTACAGAAAGCCGGATCCCCTCCTTGTGCTCGCTGCCGCCGTGGTACTGGGTGCGGTGCTGACGACTGCCGCGATGGCCGGCGAAACCTTCAATATTTTCGCCAAGCCAGGTTTGGATTACCAGGCGCCGCTTCTGCGGGACGCTGGATTCTCGGTTGCCAGTCTGGGTGAAAACGGCGCCGGCTTGCGGGTCTCCTTGACGCCCCCACGCGGGGATTCACGGGGCTATGTGGATAGCCGGGTGACCACGCAAGGGAAGGAAACATTCTCAAACGTCTACTTTTTCCTGCGTTACCCCTGGTAACCCGCGCCGCTTCCCGGCGGCATGATTGGCGAGCGCCGCGAACTCTCTGAGTCCGAGTACTTCGGCGCGCACACCCGGGTCGATTCCCAGGGCCCTGATCTCCGGTTCCTCCAGCATTCCCCGCAAGGCATTGCGCAGGGTCTTGCGGCGTTGCGCGAAAGCCTGCCGTACCACCCTCTCCAGTACCTCATCATCCAGAATTTCCACCGGCAACTCGCGGTAGGGTTCCAGCCGGACGAAGGCGGATTCAACACGTGGCGGCGGATGAAAAGCGCCGGGACCAATATTGAACAGACGGGTTACCCGGCAACGGTACTGAACCATGACGGAAAGTCGGCCATACTGGCCGCCGCCAGGCGCCGCTGCCAGTCGGTCAACGACCTCCTTCTGCAGCATGAAATGCATGTCCCTGATGCAGAGCACCTGCGAGAGGAGATGAAACAGCAGCGGCGTGGATATGTTGTAGGGCAGGTTGCCGACGACCCGAAGGGGTGATGCATCCCGGGGCAGTTGGCAGAAATCAACGCGCAAGGCATCGGCGTGGTGCAGTGTCAGCTCCCCCGCCGCCTGGCAGCGTTCGCGCAGGGGGGCAATCAGGTTCCGGTCGACTTCGACGACCTGCAGGTGCCCGGCAGAGCGCAGCAGGGGCAAGGTGATCGCGCCCTGACCCGGCCCGATCTCGACGATTGCATCGGTGCTTCGTGGCTGGATGGCCGCAATGATCCGGTCGATGACCCCTGGGTCATGCAGAAAGTGCTGTCCGAATCGCTTGCGCGGTGTATGTGTCATTGGTTATAACCGGTTTATGCGAATTCACCGCAGAGACGCAAAGTACGCAGAGAAAAGAACTATAAAGCTAAAAAAACATCTGATTGCACCGGCCATTCCGTCTTTCGGTGGGGTGGCTTGTACAGGGATCCCTCAACGATAACAGACTATTGCCCACGTTCTTGTGTTGTATGGTTTGTCCATGATTAGTTTGCTTTTGATTTCTCTGCGTACTTTGCGTCTCTGCGGTGAAATAATCGTTTAGCCACAGGACCGCAAGCGGGCGAAGTCGACGGCGGTTTGCAGGGCCGCCCGGAGGCTGCCGCTGTCGGCCTTGCCGGAACCGGCCAGTTCCAGCGCGGTGCCGTGATCGACCGAGGTGCGGATGACCGGCAGTCCCAGGGTGATATTGACGGCTCGGCCGAATCCCATGTGCTTGAGCACGGGCAGTCCCTGGTCGTGGTACATGGCCAGCACGGCGTCGGTTTTCTGCAGACGTTCCGGTGTAAACGCGGTATCGGCCGGCAACGGTCCGGTGAGGCGGAATCCCCGGGCGCGTAATGACTGCAGAACCGGAATGATATTCTCGATTTCCTCCCGTCCTAAATGACCACCTTCCCCGGCATGGGGATTCAGGCCGCACACGGTGATGGCAGGATGCTCGATGCCGAAATTCACCCGCAGTCCCTCGTGCAGTATCTGCAGTACCCGCGTCAGCCGTTGCGGCGTGATCAGGGCGCTGACTTCCGCCAGGGGGACGTGCGTGGTGACGAGCGCGACCCGCAGTCCAGGGGTGGCGAGCAGCATGACGACATCCGCGGTGCCGGTGGCCGCCGCAAGGTATTCCGTGTGCCCGCTGAAGGGGAAACCGGCCGCGTTGATCACCGCCTTGTTGACCGGGCCGGTGACCATGGCGGCGAATGTGCCATCGAGGCAGCCGTTGACGGCACGATCCAGGGTGTCGAGCACATAGCGGGCGTTGGCGGGATCGGCATGGCCGCAGGACACGGAGGTCTTGAGCGGAACCGGCAGGATGCAGAGCTCTCCTGGGACGGAGGCCAGCGGCCGTGCGCCGGCCTGCAGGACACGGTACCTGAAGGGTAGCCGGAGGATCTCCGCCCGGGCCTGCAACAGGGCCGGATCGCAGATCGCCACCAGTTCGACATCGTGCGCCCGGGCGGCCAGTTGCAGGCACAGGTCCGGCCCGACGCCGGCCGGTTCGCCGGGCGTCAGGGCGATTCTCGTGATCGGATCAGGCAAGGTGAAACGGCATCAGCTGGACTTTAACGTGGCGGCTATGCACTCATGTACACCACTGCCCCGGTACCCGGGGACGGGTCGGGTGCGGCTGCATATCCGCCTGCAATCTGCATGCTATTTCGTCTGGGAATCCAGCCGGTATTCGACATAGGCCTCGTCGCGTAGACGGCGCAGCCACAGGAGCAGCTCTTCGTCGCCCTTGCGCCTGCGGAGCAACTGCCGTGCCCGGGAGCGTTTGAATTCCTCGGTGCTGTCGTGCTCGCGCCGACCCAGAACCTGCAGTATGTGCCACCCGAATTCCGTTTTGAACGGCTGGCTGATCTGCCCCGTCGGAGTGCTGTTCATGACCTCCTCGAACTTGGGGACCAGGTCGCCCGGATTGACCCAGCCGAGATCCCCTCCCTTGGCGGCTGACAGGGTGTCCTGGGAATTGGACTTTGCCAGGGTGGCGAAATCCTCTCCGCCCTGCAGGCGGATCTCGAGCTGATCCATGCGCGCCTTGACGGCTTCATTGGTGTGCACGGCATCCGTTTTGAGCAGGATATGGCGTACATGAGTCTGCTTGATGATGTGGCGCTCGTCGCCGCGCTGGGCGATCAGCTTGATGATGTGGAAGCCGCTTGGACTGCGTATCGGATCATGGATATCGCCCGGATGCATTTCCTTGATGGGGTCGACGAACAGGCTCGGTAACTGCCCGGCGCTGCGCCATCCCAGATCACCGCCCTCCAGCGCCGTCGGGGCATCGGATTCCGCGATTGCCGTCTGCGTGAAGTCCGCTCCGGCGCGCAGCTTCGCGACGATTTTATCGGCCCGCTGCTGGGCTTTTTTTATCTGTTCTTCGCTTGCCGCTTCCGGGGTGGCGATCAGGATATGGGCGAGATGGTACTGGACGTTGCCGAGCTGGCTGGCTTTCAGACTCGCAAGCAGGTTATCCACCTCCTGATCGCTGATGTTGATGCGGTTTCCCACCATCTGCTGGCGCAACTGGGCGATGGCGAGTTGATGGCGGATGTTCTCGCGGAAGTCCGCGTAGTTGAAACCTTCCCGCTCGAGAACGGCGCGGAAATCCGTCAATGAAACGCCATTCTCCTTGGCAATCTCCTGCATCTTCTTGTTCAGCGTGATGTCGTCGATCTTGATGCCATTGGACTCGGCGAGTTGCAACTGCAGGCGTTCCAGGATGAGCTTCTCCAAGACCTGTTTCTCGAGCACGGGCTTGGACGGCAACGGGGTATCCTTTGCCTTGAGTCGTGCGGAAACTTCCTTGACAGCGCTATCAAGCTCGCTTCTCAGGATCACATCGTCGTTGACGACTGCCACTATCTGGTTGAGTACTTGCCGTCCAGGCGCCTGGTTTTCGTCGGTCTGCGCCTTGAGGGCATGGAAGGACAATGCCAGGAGCAGGCCGATCAGGTAGGTTAGGCGCTTCATTCCCGCTTTTCCGTTAGTAACTTGATTCGTAGCCTAGGATATCACGTCTTAGCAGGCTATCGACCTGGCTGCCGGTACTGGTCAACCCTTTCAGTTCAGCCTGGAGGTAGACGCCGTTGGTGAGATCGCCGCTCACGTTATTGATATAACTCCGACCGACAAGTTGCAGCGCCCAGCAGCAGCTTTCATAACCGAAGCCGGCCAGCATATCCAGGGTTTTGCTGTCATCAAGCGAATAATTCCAGCGGCCTATCAGATGCCAGGCATCTCCCAGCGGCCACAGGAACGAGACGTCCGTCTGGTTCTGCAAGGAGCGGCGGTAGCGGTAGGAGAGATTCACCAGCTGGTGCTTGTCGGCGTGGTACTGGAGCAGCACGTCACCCCGGTTGGTGCGGGCGGCGCTTGGGTCCCACTGGATCTGGGTTGAGGTATCCCACTCGCGCGAAAGGGTCAGGCCGAATTCACCGATAAGGTCGGAGGTGTTGTCGTTGATGACAGGCTCGTCGGGCAGGGTCACCTTGAGGTTGCGGAAATAGACCAGCTGCCCCAGGCTGGCGCGCAGCCGCTGTACGCCGCTCGCCGGGTCGAGCACACGTGTTGTGAGCGCTACCGCGAGCTGATTGGCATCCCCGATGCGGTCCGGACCACTGAAGCGGTTATTCTGAAACAGCTGCCAGAAGTTGAAGTCGTTCTCTCCGGTATCGAACACCGGAATATCATCCTGCTTCTTGTACGGGACATACAGATAGTAAAGGCGGGGTTCCAGCGTCTGCATATACTCCGCGCCCCTCCACTGGAAGTCACGGTCGAAGAACATGCCCGTGTCCACGTCGACTACCGCCATGGTCCGCCGGGGGTTATTCGGGTTACCGGCTTGCTGATCGTTCAGCTCATAGAAGGTTTCACGCAGGCCGATCGACGGTTTGATGTAATATGACTGGCGTTCGAATGGCAGGGTCAGTCGCGGCAGCATATCGACGCGGGTGCCCGAGACCGCCTTGTCCTTTTCGAATTGCGTCACTTCGGAATCCACGTTGAAACTCAAGCCGAGCAGTTTCTGCGCCGGCGCGGCGTTGAAGCGCACCCTGGGCAGTTCCATGTACGGCCGGTTCGCTACCGCCACGGCCGGGTCGACGGTCTGAAAATTGAGTACCCGCGTGTCCAGGGTCCAGCGGTTGCCATAGTAAGTGGCTTGCGCCTTCCTTTGGAGGAAGGAACCGCTGGACTGCACCAGAGTATTTCCCAGATCCCGGAAATAATCCTTGTCGGAGACATTGCTGGCATTGATCTGCGTGGTCAGACGGGGCAGGGGGTTGCCATTGTCCTCGAACGACACCAGGCTGCGGGACTTGTTGTCGTACTTGCTGTCCGAAGGCAGGTATTCGGCCCTCAGCATGCCGCTGTCATGCCGATGAAGGTAGCGGAACTCCGTAGCCAGCATGACGCCGCGGTCGCTCATGATGCGCGGCTCCAGTGTTGCGTCATAGTTGGGCGCGATATTCCAGTAGTACGGTACGCTGATATCCAGACCGGTCTGCTGGGAAGCGCCGATCTTCGGGATCAGCAAGCCGGAGCGGCGTCGTTTGTCGATCGGGAAACTGAGATAGGGCGTGTACAGGACCGGTACGTTTTTCAGATTCATCCAGGCGTGATGGGCAATACCCGTGCCGGTTTCCCTGTCGATGTCGAATTCCCGGGCGGAGATCAGCCAGTCATGTATTCCCTGGCGCGCAGGTCGTATAGTTGGCCTGATCGAGTTGCTCGTGCTGGGGGTCCAGTATGTGGACGACCTCTGCCTGGCCGCGCCCGTGCCGTTCCGGCAGTGAGTAGTCAACCTGGTACAGCGTGCCCCGCTTTTCATCGGGGTAGTACTGGCCATGAGCTCCGTTGGCGTACAGGCCAGGTCCTGCATAGCGCAGATTACCCCGGGCATCGACCGCACCATTGTCGAGGTTGTAGGTGATGGTGTCCGCGGTGAGTTTCTGCTGGCCGTACAGGACCACGGCGTTGCCGCGCAGGGTATAGATCTTCTGGTCGACGGTTTCCGCTGTGTCGCCATACAGGTTGATACGGGAGTCATCTCCGCTGCCGGTTGTCGCCGTTGGGACCAAAGCGGGGGCGGGCGGGCAAAGCTTCCAGCGCTCATCGACCGGCGCCGTCATTTCCGCGCTCGACCGGGGTGTCCTTGCTGCAGCCGGGACAGACGGTTGGGGTGGTCGTTTCTGATCCTGTGTCCCGGCGCCGGCCGCAGCTGGGCTTGCCCCGGGTTTGCCGCCCTTCCCCGTGGCCGATGCGGCGGGGGCAGTAAGGGTGGTCGGTTTGACGGTCGGCGTGTCATTGGCGTCATGGCAGCTCCAGACGCTGTCTTCGTCGGCGCCGCAGCGCCATTGCACGGCACCGGCCGCCGGCGCCAGTGCCGTGAGCAGCAGCAGAGTCAAAACGATAGGCACGGGCCGGTGGCGCATCACGAAATACATCCTGGTGATAGGTACTGCTTTGTCTGCCCAGGTGCGGGTCTTTGTACGGATTGGTGCTGGCGAGCGCCACGTAAAATCGCATAGAATGGCGAGCCGTTCAAATGTTTTTGATGCCCGTATCGCCCGGTGAGAGCGCCGCCCGGCATGTCTCCGGGTGTGCTCGTGGCGCTGAGGACGCGATCCGTGCCGATCTGCACGGACGGACTGGCGCTTATCCACCGGGGAATGTGAACCTGGACTCCATGCGAGCCCGCAGACCGGCGCCATGCCTGATAGACTCAAGTTGCTGAAACAATGGCTGGAGGACGAACTCGACTTCGGCGAGTACAACCTCAAGCCGGCTTCCTCCGATGCCAGCTTCCGGCGTTATTTCCGGCTGACACACGACGGTTCCAGCTTCATCATCATGGACGCCCCGCCGGAGAAGGAAAACACGCGTTCCTTCGTCACAGTTGCCAGACTATTGCTCGGTGCCGGCGTGAATGTTCCCGAAATTCTCGATGAGAGCCCCGATCTGGGGTTTCTGCTGCTTTCCGATTTGGGCAGCCGGCTATATCTCGATGATCTGAACGACATGACCGTGGAGCGTCTCTACGGCGACGCCCTGGCTGCGCTCGCCGCCATTCAGGCCTGCGCGCCGGTCAACGGCGTCCTGCCCGAGTATGACCACGCGCTGTTGATGCGTGAAATGGCCCTGTTCCGCGACTGGCTGGTGGGGACGCATCTCGGCATCATACCGAACGAGGCGCAATCCGCCCTGCTTGAACGCTCCTTTGCCCTGCTGGCGGAGAACGCCCTCGGCCAGCCCCGGGTGTGCGTGCACCGCGACTACCACTCGCGCAACCTGATGGTGACCCGACGCAACAGCCCCGGCATCCTGGATTTCCAGGACGCCGTGGTCGGGCCGGTGACCTATGACCTGGTTTCGCTGCTGCGCGACTGCTACATCGCCTGGCCACGGGCCCGCGTCGAGGTATGGGCGCTCGGCTACCAGGAACTGGCGCTGCAGTCCGGCATATTGCGCGAGGAACACGCGGATCCGGAGCAGTTTCTGCGCTGGTTCGATCTCATGGGCGTGCAGCGCCATCTCAAGGCCGCCGGCATCTTCGCGCGGCTCAATCACCGCGACGGCAAACCGGGCTACCTGAACGACGTTCCGCGTACCCTGGGCTATGTGCTCGATGTCGCCCGGCGCCATGGGGAAATCGCGAGTCTGGGGGAATTCATCGAGTCGGAGGTGCTGCCCCGGCTGCAGGGGTAGCCTCGTGCGCCAGCTGGCGGGTTCCGGGGACCGGGATGCTATCCTTGGCGCCATGAAAGCCATGCTACTTGCCGCCGGTCGCGGCGAACGGATGCGACCGCTCACCGATCACACCCCCAAGCCGCTGCTGCGGGTTGCTGGCCAAACCCTGATCGGGCGCCACATCGAAGCGCTGGCCCGCGCCGGTATCCGCGAGCTGGTAGTCAACCATGCCCACCTCGGCGCGCAACTGCTGGCGGTTCTGCGCGACGGGTCGGATTATGGTGTGCATATCGAATACTCGGCGGAACCGCCGGGCGCGCTGGAAACCGGCGGCGGCATCTTTCACGCCCTGCCGCTGCTTGACGGGGCACCGTTCCTGGTGGTCAATGCCGATATCTGGACCGATTTCGATTTTGCCGCGCTGCCGCGCCAGCCCGAGAGCCTGGCGCACCTCGTACTGGTCGACAATCCCGGGCATCACCCGACGGGGGATTTCGCGCTGGAGGACGGCCGGGTTCACGAGAACGGTCCCGAGTCGGATGACCTTCAGCGGCATCGGCGTGTACCGACCCGACCTGTTCGCGGGCAGCCCGGAAGGAGCATTTCCCCTGGCCCCGCTGTTGCGTCGCGCCATGGCGGCGGGGCAGGTGAGCGGTGAACGCTACACAGGCGCCTGGTTCGACATCGGTACACCGGAACGGCTCGCGGCCGTGAACCGTTGGGTCGCGTGGTCAACGCGGTGACGCGCCCCGCTCCGTCGAGGGTCCGGCCGGGTAAAGTCATGGGGCAGGAAATCGAGCATACGCACTTCACCCGCGCCGATTTCACGGATTATGCAGACTGCCTTCGCCGGGAAACCGAACTGCTGGATGCCTGGTTCCGGGAAGCGGCGTTCTCCCCGCGCGACCGTATGGGAGGGTTCGAGCTTGAGGCCTGGCTGATCGACGCCGACGCCCGCCCGGCGCCGGTGAACGCGGCGTTTCTGCAACGGCTCGACGATCCCATGGTGGTGCCCGAACTGGCACGCTTCAACGTCGAGTTGAACGATCATCCGCAGCACCTGTGGGGTTCGGCGCTCAGCCGGTTCGAGGCGAGCCTGGGTGCGACCTGGAAGAAATGCGCTCGGGTGGCGGCGGAGCTGGATGCGCGGCTGCTGATGATCGGTATCCTGCCGACATTGCGTCAGGAGGATCTGACGCAGGCCAATATGTCGGATCTGCGGCGTTACCGGGCCCTCAACGAGCAGGTATTGCGGCTGCGGGAAGGGCGGCCGCTGGAACTGGATATCCAGGGACGGGAACGCCTGAAGACCGTGCATGGCGATGTCATGCTCGAATCCGCGACCACCTCCTTCCAGCTGCATCTCAAGGTGCATCCCCGTCACGCGGTGCGCGCCTACAATGCCGCACAGGTCCTGTCGGCGCCGATGGTGGCGATGTCGGCGAACTCCCCCTTCCTGTTCGGCCATGACCTGTGGGACGAGACCCGCATCCCGCTGTTCGAGCAGTCCGTGGCCGTTGGCGGCTTTGCGGGCGCGAGTCACGGACCGTTGCGCCGCGTGACCTTCGGCTCGGGCTATGCGCGCAGTTCCCTGTATGAATGTTTTCTGGAGAACCAGCAGCACTACCCGGTGCTGCTGCCAATGCGCTTCAACGAGGGTGTGGAGCGGATGGCGCACCTGCGGCTGCACAACGGTACCATCTGGCGCTGGAACCGCCCCCTGATCGGTTTCGACTATGACGGTATCCCGCACCTGCGCATCGAACACCGCGTGGCACCGGGCGGCCCGACGGTTGCCGATGTGATCGCCAACGCCGCATTCTTCTTCGGCCTGATGCAGGCGCTGATTAGCCTGGACACTCCGATCGAGACACGGATTGCCTTTTCGCAGGCGCGTGATAACTTCTATGCCGCCGCTCGTCAGGGATTGAATGCGCCGGTGACCTGGTGCGATGCGCGCCGCGGTACGCTGCGCACCCTGTTGCTGGATGAACTGCTGCCACTGGCGCGGCGCGGCCTGGCGTCACTCGAAATCGACGCGGCGGACAGCGAACACTACCTGGGTATCATCGAGGCGCGCGCGCGCCGGGCCGCGACCGGCGCGGACTGGCAGCGTGCCTGGGTCGCACGGCATGGTGCGGACACGGCGGCGTTGACTGAGGCTTACACCCGGCGCCAGCAGGAGGGCCGGCCGGTGCATGAATGGGATGTCGACTTTGCGCGGTATGCTGAACGAAATCGAAACTCTGCCTGACGGTCTGATCGAAGCTCGCGTGGAGGATCTCCACGACCTGCTCGGCGGACCCACGCTGATCCATCTGCAGGGCCGGCAGCCGGAGCCGCTGTTCGTCAGCGTGTTGCTGCATGGCAACGAGGATGCCGGCTTCCTCGCCGTCCAGTCGCTGCTGCGCGCCTATGCATCGCGGGAACTACCCCGGGCGCTGTCGCTATTCATCGGCAATGTAAGCGCGGCCAGCGTCAGGCAGCGGTGCCTGGACGGCCAGCCCGACTACAATCGCATCTGGCCGGGCACCGGGAGTCCGGAGTTGCCCGAGGCGCGTATGATGCGGCGACTGGTCGATTCCCTGCGCGCGCGCCACGCCTTCGCGAGCATCGACGTGCACAACAATACCGGCATCAATCCGCACTATGCCTGTATCAACCGCATAGACAACCGCTTCCTGCACCTCGCCGCGCTGTTCAGCCGTACGGTCGTGTATTTCATCCGGCCGTTGGGAGTGCAGTCCATGGCCATGTCGGATGTGTGTCCCGCGATCACCATCGAGTGTGGCAAGCCGGGGCAGGAATACGGCATGGAGCATGCCCGCGATTTCCTCGATGCCTGCCTGCGCCTGCACGATATCCCCGTCCACCCCGTGCCCCCGCACGACGTGGATCTCTACCACACCGTCGCGACGGTGAAGATCCCGGCAGCGGTCAGTTTTGCCTTCGAACAGGGGAACGTGGATCTGCGCCTGGTCGAGGGCATCGATCACCTCAATTTCCGCGAGCTGCCGGCGAATACCGTACTGGGCTGGGTGCGCGAAGGTATGGCGCTGCGGCTCGATGTCAGCGATGACCACGGTCGCGACGTTCATGACCGATACCTGCGGGTTGAACACGGTACCCTTCTGACCAAAAGCGCCTTCATGCCGTCCATGTTTACCCTGGACGAGACGGTCATCCGCCAGGATTGCCTTTGCTATCTGATGGAGCGTATGCCTGCTGAAGTGGCGCGTTGAGCCGTTCACCCTTGTGTCGTTGTCCAACGGCCTTGCCTGAAGCGCATCGCCTGGTCACTCGACCGGATACCGGGGATCTCATGATGGGGAGGTGGATTACAACTTGCTGTCACACCGTTCATTGGCAGGCTTAATGTGATGTCCGCAACGGGTAAACCGCCGATGCGGCAAGTAGCCGTCTCCAATTGACGACATAGGTAGAAACCACGATGTTCAGTGGTGATTATCTGCATACAATCTAATCATCTACGGCAGGTCATTGATGAATATTGCATTTATTGTTGAGCATGGCAGTATGCCGGTATTCTGGCGCCAACTGCCTGATTGTTATGGCAGTGTACTATCCGCGGTCTGCCCAGACACAGTGACGGGATGTCATGTCGTCATCGAGCCGCGGACGCCCGGATGGGATGGCGGCCAATGAAGGCCCGATCCAGTGTGGGTATCAGGTGTTCAGATCAGTTCACGGGGATAACCAACAAGAGGTAAGGCATGGGCTGGGTGATCGCATTGGTTCTCATCGCTGGCGTCGTTGCACTCGATGTCGCAATGCTGAATAACGCCAACGTGGATGAAATACCGGATGCGTCTTATGCGCGATCGGTGAATTTGTTCAATCCGGCCGAGCGGTCGTTTCTGCAGGTTCTCGATCAGGTCGTGGGCGGCAATGCCAGGATCTTCGGAAAGGTATGTGTCGCGGATGTCGTGGTGCCCGGGGAAGGCGTGACAGTGAATGGCTGGAAGAAGGCGTACCGTAAGGTTTCCGGCTCCCGTTTCGATTTTGTGTTGTGCGACCGGAATGATCTGTCGGTTATCTGCGCCATCGCCCTCGAGCACGGTAACCGCCATCTGAGGGGAAAGTCGCATTCGACTGCCACTCTGAGCGAGGTCTGTCATGCGGCCGGTGTCCCGCTGATTCACGTTCCCGCAAGGATCGCTGCCGCCAGCGATGAGGTCAGGAAACTCCTGGCGCCGCATCTTGGTCCGTACCCGTCGACAGACTCCTAGAAATCTCGCGCCAGTTCGAAGCCGATGTAACCGGAGAGATTCTGACCGCTGGTTTTTCTGGCGCCTGCCTTGAAGCCCAGCGATGTATGTGGCGCCGGCTCGAAGCCGAGCACCACGAGGCCGGCCTGCCAGGCGGTGTAGTCATGGTTGCCGTGGAAAATGGCCTCCACGCCGATCTCGTGGTGGCCGTAAACTGTCCTGGTCAGTCGCCCGCGTGTCCAGTAGGAAGCCGTGCCGGTGGTGTAGCTCGCAATGCCGTTGGCGCGCCAGCGTTCCTCGAATTTGCTCTCGGCCTGCAGGCTCAGATTCATGCCCCATTGCGCGCCGCGCACATCGCTTTCGGGGTCATCGGGCGAGAGGTTGGTGTTGCGGTAGACGGGACCGGCATAGACGCTGAAGGATCCCGGTTCGCCTGACCTGGCATAGCCCAGTGCCACGGCGGCGCCCGGGGCTTTCGCCGTTACGGTCCGGTTGCCGTTGTCGTATTCATAGCGCAACCAGTCGACCCAGTAACGCTGTACGAATCCGTTGCCGAGATCGCTGCCGGGGAAGGGCGCGAGCAGGCCGGCGTAATAGTAGCCATTGTCGCCGCCGTACTCCGCCCCGGCGAGCGCCAGCTTGCCATCCGCCCGTGCCTGCGTGCCCGTTGCAAGCATCAGGCACAACAGAAAAAGCCGGGCCGGGCTCACGACGCAACCTGTTTGTTGTCTGCCTGCGCGGCCGACAGTACCGGTTGACCGGCCTCCGCACTGATCAGTTTGAGTACCTTGCGCAACTGCGTTTCGTCGTAATGGATCTCGGGCGCTGTGGCGCCGATCAGAAAGACGGAGCTGAGCGGGGAGTCGAGTTCCTTGACCGTGGTGGCGCTGAGCGTCAGGCGTTCCTCGTTCAGGGGGGTGATGACGCGTCCGGTGATCAGGGCGCCGGGTTTGAGCGGGTGATAGAGCAGCAGCGTCGGTGCGCCGGCCTTTTCTCCGCCGGTCCTGATCAGGCCGATGGCTTCACTCCCGCCTCCAGCGCCGGGCAGGGTATAGACGAAGACTTCCCAGCAGCGGGACGTACGCCGTGTGAATACCCATGGCCTGGAGAGGATGCTCCCCAGCCATTGCAGCGGTGTGCGGTTGGTTTCCTGCAGTTCCTGTACATGCCACTGCAGTTCCGAACCATAGAGGAACCGGTCCAGTTGGTCCCGCTGCGCCTGATCCTGCCAGTTGAATTCGAGACCATAGGCCGTGGCGTGATGACACCCGCGCGCATGGCTGGTGATCACCCGCCTGATCGTGGCTTCGAAGGGCAGGCAGGATCCTGGCAGCCAGAGCTGTCCCTCAATTTTGTCGCCAGGCATGCTGTCATCGCGGAGATGCGCATGAAGCCTGAGACCGACCGGGGAGATATTGTCGACGGTGCCATAGATCCACGCCTCTTTCTCCCGAATTCTCACCGGCACGGGTACGCCGAAGCGGTATTCCGCCCGCTGCAGCTTTCCGCCGGGTGGTGAAGGTCACCACGGAATAGGCCAGCAGGGCATTGACGGACGCCCACACGATATTGGCGGCGAGGCCGCCCGCGGGCAGCCAGTCGTACTTCTGGTTGAACAGATAGCCGATCGGGATCGCATACAGATTGAACGCAAGCACCAGGTATTGCGGGATGATCCGGGTCTGTTCGAGCAGGTTCGCCGGCACGCCCTTGGGGGTGACCTTGAACTTCCTGCCCCCGGTCACCCAGCCCAGCGTGGCGCGCGCAAACGCGACGAAGCGGGCCATGTTGTATTGTTCCGTGGTCACGAAACTGCTGTAGCCGCGTCCGACTTCCTCGAAGACCCAGATGGTCAGCAGGAAATAGGGGAGGAAGTGCAGCAGGAAGTTCTCCGCGGTGGTGAAGATCGGCAATTTGCCGGTCACCAGGACGATCGCCGGGGCGGCATAGAAGATCGCCTTCTGCCAGCCGTCGAAATAGGTCAGGACGGAAGCGAAGTAATTGAGCCGCTGCGCCAGGCTCAGATGGCGGTTGAACAGAATGCCTTCGCTGCGCCACACCTTCATGGCGCCCTGTCCCCAGCGCACCCGCTGACCGAGAAAGGCGCTGACGGAATCGGGAGCCAGCCCGAAGGCGAGCGACTCGGCGTGGTACACCGACCGGAAGCCCTGCATATGCAGCCGCAGGGAGGTGTGCAGATCCTCGGTGACGGTTTCCGTGGCGAAGCCGCCGATGGCTTCCAGCGCACTGCGTCGCAGGACGGCGCAGCTGCCGCAGAAGAAGGCGGCATTCCAGTAATCCTTGCCGCGCTGGATGACGCGGAAGAACAGCGACTGCTCGGTCCATACCTTGCGACCGTCCCGGTGGCGCCGGTGCTGGTAGGAATCCAGGTTGTAGAAGTCCTGGGGCGTCTGTACGAAGGCCACTTTTTCATCGGCGAAGTAGCCCAGCGTGCGCACCAGGAAATGGCGCTGCGGGGCGTGGTCGGCGTCGAAAATCGCGATAAATTCGCCCTGGCTATGCGCGAGCGCATGGTTGAGGTTGCCCGCCTTGGCATGCCGGTTGTCGCCCCGCGCCAGATAGTGGCAGCCAAACTCGGCGGCAAGTCGCGCCATCGCCGGGCGGTTGCCGTCATCGAGCAGCCAGGTCTCGTGCGGGTAGTCCATGTGCCGGGCCGCCAGCAGGGTGCGGCGAACGATGGATTCGGATTCGTTGATGGTGGGTATGAAGACATCGACGCTCATGCCCGGCGGAACGGGGGGTGAGTTGCGGTTGGTTAGCCGCCAGCTCATGAACAGGTGCAGCATTGCGGTAACAAAGCCGAACAATTCAGCGCCGTAGAGCACCCACGAGAAGAGATAGGCTTCCGGATTCAGCGTGGTCGCGCGCCAGCCGAGGTACCACAGCGCGCAGATCATGAAGGCCCACGCCACCAGCCGGCGGGGCAGACTCAAAGGTTCGTAGGAAACCGACGGATCCATCCTGTTTTTACTCATATCCACCTGCCTGAAGGCAAGTCACCGAAAACACACTGGAAAATCACACTGGTGCTATCGGCTTTCGAGGATTTATCTATAGAAAAGCCATTCAGAACCGTTGTCCGGACCCTATGGGCTATCCCGTCGGGATTCGCGTTTTGCAGAACCGGTGCGACGCGCGGCAGCGATCCGGACATCACCGGGTTAGTCGGCGATGATACAGATCTGCGCCGTGCTCCGGTATCATTCCTGCCGGGTCACGGTAAAGGGGAACGACGGTCCATGAGCGGGGTGATTGCGGCGGGACATGAGCTGACGGCGCAGAGCGGTGCGGAGATTCTGCACGCCGGCGGCAACGCCTTCGATGCGGTGCTGGCGGCACTCGCCACGGCCTGCGTGGTGGAGCCTGCGCTTGCGTCCCTCGGCGGTGGCGGATTCCTGCTGGCGCAGCCGTCGCGGGAGGCGGTGCGCCTCTACGACTTCTTCGTGCAGACGCCACGCCGCCGGCGCGCGGCGTCCGAACTCGATTTCCGGCCCATCATCGCCGATTTCGGCACCGCGGAGCAGGAGTTCCATATCGGACGGGGCGCGGTCGCCACGCCGGGTCTGGTGCGCGGGCTGTTTGCCGCGCACCGCGATCTCGGCACGCTGCCGATGCGCGATATCCTCCATCAGGCCGTGCGTCACGCGAACGAGGGCATCCGCGTTAATGCCCTGCAGGCGTACATCTTCGGCGTCATCGCGGCCATCTATCGCGAGAGCCCCGACGCCATGGCCATCTACGGCAGTCGCCACGATCCGGAGCGCCTGACGGGCGAAGGCGAGACGCTGCGCCAGCCGGCGCTGGCCGATACCCTGGAGAGCCTGGCCGCCGAGGGTGAGGACCTCTTCTATCGCGGCGAAATTGCGGCGTCGATCGTGCGCGAAATGCGCTCCGGTGGTCATCTCGAGGCCGGGGACCTGTCCGGTTACGCCATGATCCCGCGGCGGCCGCTTGCGCTCGATTACCGCAAGGCGCGTCTGTTCACCAATCCGCCACCCGCCTCGGGCGGTCTGCTCGTCGCCTTCGGATTGCAACTGCTGGGCGGTGTGGATTTCGGCGCCCCGGGTTTCGGCAGTCCCGACCATCTGGAACGGCTCGCGCGCGTGCTGGCGCTGACTCAGGAGGCACGCCTGGCGGCCTGCGCACAGGGGTCGACGGCGCATCCGGACGACGCGTTGCTGCTGGACCCCGCCTTCCTCGCCCGCTACCGTCGGCTGCTTGCCGGGCAGGCCCCGTCCCGGCGGGGCACGACCCACATCAGCGCCATCGACGCGCGCGGCAATGTCGCGGCGCTCAGTGTCTCAAACGGCGAGGGTTCCGGCTGCCTGGTGCCGGGTACCGGCATCATGCTGAACAACATGCTGGGTGAGCAGGATCTCAATCCGGACGGTTTTCATCGCTGGCCCACCGATACCCGCATGACCTCCATGATGGCGCCGACGCTGCTCAATCTCCCCGATGGCCGGGTAATCGCCCTCGGTTCCGGCGGCTCCAACCGCATCCGTTCCGCCATCCTGCAGGTGGTATCGAACCTGGTCGACTTCGGCATGGACGTCGAGGAGGCGGTCATCGCTCCGCGTATCCATCTCGAAGCGGAGCATCTCAGCGTGGAAGGGGGGTTCGATACCGGGCGCCTGCAGACGCTGCTCGCCGCCTATCCCTCCCATCACCTCTGGGAGGATCTCAACCTGTTCTTCGGCGGCGTGCACACCGTGCAGCGCGACGGCGCCAGCCTGCGCGGCGCCGGCGACCCGCGTCGCGGCGGGGTATGCACCGTGGTTGCCTGAGCATGCCGACAGGCTCCTAGCTGACGATTTCGTGCGCCTGCCGGTCGGCGTGGTAGGACGAACGCACCATGGGGCCGCTGGCGACATGCTTGAAACCCAGCGCCTGGCCGAGTTCGCCGAGGCGGTCGAATTCATCCGGGTGCACGTAGCGCTCCACCGCCAGGTGATGGACGCTGGGCTGCAGGTACTGGCCCAGGGTGAGCATGTCGCAGTCGTGCGCGCGCAGGTCGCGCATCACCTGTTCGACTTCCTCGATGCGTTCACCCACGCCCAGCATGAGTCCCGACTTGGTGGGCACCTCCGGATGCAGGGCCTTGAAGCGTCGCAGCAGGTCCAGCGACCATTCGTAATCGGAGCCGGGCCGGACCTTTTTATAGAGGCGCGGCACCGTTTCCAGGTTGTGGTTGAAGACATCCGGCGGGGACTGGTTGAGGATCTGCAGTGCACGGTCCATGCGGCCGCGGAAATCCGGCACCAGCACTTCCACGCGGATTTCCGGGCTGTGACGGCGTATCGCCTCGATGCAGGCGGTGAAGTGCGCCGCGCCGCCGTCTCGCAGGTCGTCGCGATCGACCGAGGTGACCACCACGTAGCGCAGTCCCATCTGGCGGATGGTGCGTCCCAGGTTTTCCGGCTCGTCGGCATCGAGCGGCTGCGGTCGTCCATGGGCGACATCGCAGAACGGGCAGCGTCGTGTGCAGATATCGCCCATGATCATGAAAGTGGCGGTGCCGCCGGCGAAGCATTCGCCAAGGTTCGGACAGGAGGCCTCCTCGCACACCGTGTGCAGGCGGTTCTCGCGCAGCACGCCCTTGAGCCGTCCGACCGCCGGGTTGGCCGGCGAGCGGGCGCGGATCCACAGCGGCTTGCGCAGCGGCCGCGTGGTGGTCTCTATCTTGATCGGGATGCGCGCGGTTTTCGCCGCCCCGCGTTGTTTCGTTTCTTCGTCACTCATGAGCGGGTCCATTCAACAGGCGTTCGAGGTGCTGCCGGTACTGCCCGGTTACGGCATCGAGCGGGACGTCGATGCCCAGGTCGGCCAACCGGGTGACCTCGAGACCGGCGAAGCCGCAGGGGTTGATCATCGAGAACGGCGACAGGTCCATGTCCACGTTGAGACTGAGACCGTGATAGCAGCAGCCGCGCCTGACGCGCAGGCCGAGCGCCGCGAGCTTGCGTCCGTCCACGTAGACGCCAGGCGCCTTGTCGCGTCGCCCGGCGCGGATCGAATAGTCCGCCAGCAGGTTGATGACCGACTGCTCGAGGATGCGCACCAGCGACTGGATTCCCAGCCGGCGTCGTTTCAGGTCGAGCAGGGGGTAGGCGACCAGCTGACCGGGGCCGTGATAGGTGACCTGTCCACCACGGTCCACATGGATCACGGGGATGTCGCCCGTGTGCTGCAGCAGGTGCTCCGTTTTGCCGTTGCGCCCGAGGGTGAAGACCGGTGGATGCTGAAGCAGCCACAGCTCATCCGGTGACGCCGCCGTGCGCGTGTCGGTGAAGGCCTGCATTTCCCGCCAGGTGGCGGTGTAGTCAGCCAGACCCCGGCAGCGCACCGACAGGGCGGGGTGTTCCGGCGAGGGGATGGGCAGCGCGGACATGGGTGGTATTCAGATGGCCATGATAACGTCGGTGCAATCGACCAGGTCCTGGTAGATCGCATCGAGCTGCGCCCGGCTGGTGGCGCGAACCACAATCGTCACCGAGGTGTAGTTGCCCTGTGCGCTGTCGCGCGTGTGGATTTTGCCCTCGCTGATGTCGGGTGCGTGCCGGCGCACGATTTCGACCACCGTGAGGTCCAGGCCGCAACCCGCCCGTCCCATCGCCTTGATGGGAAAGTCGCAGGGGAAATCAAACAGGGTGTCGTCTTCGTGGCTCATATTCGACGGTGCGCTATACAGGTGCAGCCCAGCCGCTATCTTAACGCGTCGGAGCCTGTAGCGATAAGGTTCAACTGCAAAGCGGGTTGATTTCATTAATCCTGCAAAGGTAATACATCCCCCTGATGAGGAGGAAAAACAGCAGGGCGAGGAGTGCAATGATAAAGAACCGGATCAGCACCGGGTAGGCCTGCTCCTCCCGGTTGATCCAGGTGTGGCCGCAACTCCGGCAGGCCATGGTGACGCTGCTGTAGGGCAGCGGCAGCGATGACAGCCACACGATGAACAGGGAAAGCCGTCCACTGCGCCTGATGGGGGTGATGTCCTCGGAACCACACGCGGGACAGGTGGGCCGTGGTTCCGCGTCCTCTTTTCCGGTTTCCTCCACCAGTGTTTCATAGTCGCCGGCCTGCTCCTGCCGGAGGATTTCCCCTGCCTGTTGCACGTCCTCCGGCCTTACCTGCAGCTTGACGCCGCCCAGTGCCGTGGAGAGAAACCAGTTGGCCCAGATATGGTGTTCATGCGCCACCCAGGTTTCGATGCCTTCCGCCTGCAGTCGGCCGCGTACGATATGCGCCTCCAGCGGGTTGGTGAACGTGGCGATCGTTATCAGCATGAGGCGGGGTCGTGCTCCCCGTAGAGAACCGGACTGCGTCGTATGATGTCAGGGCCTGGCCGGAATGGCGCTGATGACGCGACGCCCTGGCCTTCCGGCGCCGTGCCCTGGTTGCGGGCGGCCGGGCTGTCCCGGCCAGTAGCCGGGCTGATCGGGCCAATGCCCGGGCCGACCCGGTCGATCGCCGGGGCGCCAGGGTCTGTTGCCATGCCCGGGACCGTAGCCCGGGTAGCCGGGATAAACCGGCAGGTATCCGAAATCAGGCTCCGAATAGGTCTCGGGCGTTTGCATGGCTGCCCGGGCTTCGACCCTGGCGCGCATGGCCTCCGCCTCGGCCTGCCGGCGTTCCGCCTCGAGTTTCTCGTTCTCCAGTCGGCGTCTTTCCATGCGTTCCGCCTGTCGAATGACGGAATAGTAATCGTCATGGTCCGACGGCGGTGGCGGCAGGGGCCTGAGTTCGATCATGGCGGGCCGGACCGCCGGGTCCGACGGCGGGGTTTCGCTGAAATGGGTAACGCCGTGAGGATCGGTCCAGCTATAGACCACGCCCGCCAGTGCCTGCGTTTGCGGCATCCCTGCCAGCCAGCAGCAGGTGATGAGGAGAAGTCGCTTCACGAGAGATGTCATCATAATGAGTGGGTCTTGGCCTTATTATGAGTTCCCTGCAATTATAGTCCTCAGAAATGCCGTTCGAGGGCGATTTGCAGGTAATCGTCATCCCGGTAGGCATACAACGGGTCACTGGATGAGATATGCGAGAAGGCGCGGGCCTCTGCATCGATGGTCCAGTTCTCGCCGATACGGCGACTGGCCTCCAGATTCCAGGTCACGCCGCTGCCATCGCGGTCGGCGATCACCCCGACCAGCAGTTCGGTCGAGGGAATGTCGTTCAGCGTCAGGCGCAGGCCGACCATGATGTCGTCTTCAAACGGTGTCGGCGCCTCTTCGTCACGGGTATCGTAATGGTATTCCGCGATGTATCCGAGGTCGGCCGCCGTATCGAACACCCCGACCCGGGTGTACTCGAAACCGCCGACCATGGACTGGTAGCGACCGCCCTGGCCGCTGCGCGTCAGCGCCTCCAGCTTCCACAGCCAGGAACCCTTGGTCGCCTGCAGGTCGAGGCTGGTCTGTTTGATGAGGTCATACCGGGGTATCAGTACCGGCTTGCCGGAATCGTCGGTTCCGGGGAAAAGACGCGGATCACGGGCCGTGCCGATGAACTGTGCTACACCGATATCCCAGTCGCCGATGTAATCCGACCAGCGGATGGCGTAATCCACGTGCTTCTGCCTGGCTCCGGATTCGTACTCCGCATTGCTGGTGTCGACCCGCGGTATGGTGCGCAAGCGTCCGTTTCTGCCGGGAAAGGTGCGTTCGCGAAACCAGGGAAGCACGAACAGATCGAGATTGCCCCAGTCGCGCACCAGGGTGAGATTGACCATGGGCTGGCCCAGTTTGTCTTCCTGATCGATATTCTCGACCAGGTCGGTCTGGTTGATGATGTCGACCAGATGCTGTGATTCCGCGACGCCCCAGAATACCTTGCTGATCCCGGCGCGCAATTCCCAGCTATCGCTGGCCTTCAGCCAGACCAGTTCACGCACATCACCGTGCGTTCGTTTGCCATCGTGCTGGTCCCAGCGGTAGAAGGGCTCGATGGTAAGACTCTGCTTTCCGTCGGACCATGCGCTGTAGTACTCGGGCTGGAATGCCAGCGAGACGCCGCTGCCCGCCTGCGTCGGATCTGCGGGACTGTGCGGAAACAGCCGGACTTCGGACTGGGCATAACCGGACCACTCGCCCGCCTGCAGCAGGCCGTGTTGGCAGAGCAGCGCCAGCAGCAGGCACAGGCGGGGGCGAAGCGGTGTGATTTGCATCGTGCCGGTCGTGTTTTCCTGTGCAGCTTCCGGCCGCACCGCTGCGCGTGCCGTGCCGTCTGCATGTCATAGAAAAGGCTTGGAAATCCCGTTAAAGGCTCATCATACGGTGGCCGATACGCCATTCATAGTGCAGCTATTCGACTGTTCTACGGTCCGCACCATGGGGGGTGAAACATGAGTGTTGCAACTCACGACTCGGTTCTCGGCAAACGCAAGAGCGGTAAGGGCAAAGGCCGCCGCAAGGGTGTAGCCTCACTGAAGGCGCTGCGCCGGGCGCTTGCGCGGCGGCGGCTCGAGGAAATGCGCGAAGAGGAAGACCTCAAAGCACAGATCTACGACGTGCTGGCCGACGAATAGACCCAACCCCCCCGGATTTCATACCCTCACGTCAGTCTCGTTCAGCGGCTGGTCTGGCGCGCAAACGACACCGTTCCTGCATCATTCCCGAATGCCGTGTGTGTGCAATGCGGCTAGAATGCTGACATGGCTTCCCGCACTCTGACATTGCGCTGCGACGTTGCGATCAGCGACCTGCTGTGTCGCGCGATCCGCGAGTATGCACATGCCGCCTATCCCGAGGGTGGATCGGATTGTGCGCAGGTGGCGCGTTACACGCTGCTCGAGGCCGCAGCGGCCATCGATGCGGCAATCACCACGGATCATGGTGAGGCGGTCATCAGCCGGCGCCTGCGAACCACCCTGAAGGCAGCCATTGACTACTATTTCGATCGCCTGGATGCCGCATCGGGTACCGGCTCGGTTCACCAGCGGGCCGTGTTTGCCGGACTCCTCAGGGGCGAGCCGCTGTCCCGTGCGGCGCTGGACGCCGCCTTGGCGGCTGATGGCGGGAGTTCCTAGCAACGATTACTCGATCCATTTCTCCAAAGCCGCGATGATCTTCTCGGCCTGATCCTTGCTGGAGATATTGAACTTGGATTTCTGCTGGTACTCGCCCCCCCGTTTCTGGTAGCGGCGAATCGAATATTTGTCCGGACCATACTGCTGTTTCGCACGGTCCCAGTCCTGGTACCGGAAAATGATCGTGCACCAGGCGCCCTTGGTGAGAATTTCCTTGTCCAGTTCCTTGACGGTTTCGATGCCGTCCTCTTCGTAGGTTACTGTCAGTTCATCGGGGGTTGAGGCCATGCCAAGCTCCGGATTGGTGTCGATAGCGGGAAACCGGCAATAACGCCGGTTGCTGGGGCGGCCATCATACGGAATTCTTCGGCGGGCGGAAGTGCGTCGCTATAATTATATTAAATTCATCGGGTTACCGGCCCCGTCCCTGGCAATATAACGGGCGGTACCGCTTGTGCCGATGCCGGCCGGTAACGAGAGGCCGCTTCAGGTTTCCCATGGGGTTTGTTGCGGGACCTCCACGGGCTGGCCGGGCGGTATTTCCGCTGGCGGTTCGGGCGTGGATTCAGGCGGCCCTTCGGGCGGGATACCGGGGGGCAGCTCCTCCGGTGGTTTCTCCGGCGGTGTTCCCGGCGGGATCTCCGGTTCATCAGGCTGGTTGTGAAGGCGCATGACGGATCTCCTCTGTGTCGGAAGTTGTTGTCGTTGCAGGGCCCGGCAACTGTTGTCCTGTCGAAGGGGAGGCCATGGACGCGGGTGTCAGGGGAACGTTAATGCCGCCACCAGGTACAACAGCAAGGCCGAGATGATGACAACCGTAAAGCCAAACTGGATCGCAAGCAAGGACGCCATGACGGCGCTCACGACCGAAGCGCAGCCGTTGATGCCCCACGCCCAGGGTATGAATCCCGGCATTTCGGCGCCGATACGCTCCAGCCCGAGGGGAAACGGCATGCCCATGCAGAAGGCCAGCGGTGCAATCAGCAGAATGCTGACAATCACCCGTAACGCCAGGGGCAAGATCATCAGGCTGTCGCACAACGGGCCGAGCAGGAAACTGTAGGCGATCCCCAGCCCGATGATGCCGGCCACGGCCTTGCCGGCGAGTCGGGACGGCCTGGCGGTCTTCTTGCGGAAATGCGCGATCGAGGCGCTGCCCAGTCCGGCAAATAGCAGGAAGGCGGTCAGTACCGTGGCCACGGCATAGAGCGGGTGATCCAGAAACAGGATGAATGTCTGGATGAACGCGATCTCGATGAACAGGAACGCCAGCCCGATGGCGAAAAAATACACCACGATGCGGTCGCGCCGGAGGGGAAATGACTGTGCCGTCGGCTCCCATCGTCGCAATCCCAGCGGCAGCAGGATGAACAGCCCGCTGATGAGCGCCGCCTGCAGGAGTGTCGCCACCATCACCAGGTACCCCGACTCCAGCAGCGGCAGGCCGCCCTGCCCGCGCAGGGCCAGAATCTCGGGTAAAACTGCCCATTTGAAAAAGTGAAAGAAATAGGGCCGGTCATCCGTGGCCGGCTCGATATTGAATTTGTAGCGCGCCATGAAGCCCGCGGCGTCGCCGCCATTCAGCGCCGTGGCGGCCTGGAAGAAATACGGTTGCTCCAGGACATTGATTTGATTGGCCTCGGTTTCCGTCATGCCCGGATACCAGGCGACGTCGAAGGCCCGCGCCGCGCAAAAGGCGCGCAGGTCCGCGATTTCTCGTGCGGTGAATACGCCGTTTTTGACCAGCAGCGTGCCTGTCTGCCAGCTGCGGATCAGGGCAAGCTGGCGCTGCGGTGTGGCGACGCCGGCTTCCCGCAGCGCGCGCAGCGCCGTGGCATAGAGCTTGAGCGAATCGCGCGGCGGCAGTTTGATCCAGCGGCTGATGGCGAGATAGCCCCCCGGGTTAAGCCGTTGCAGGTAGTCCTGCAGGGCCTCGACGGTGTAGAGGTAGTTCTCGTTCAGGGAATAGAGGCCGGCGCTGGAGGCGCCGAACGCATCCAGCAGGCTGATCTGTATCAGGTCGTAGCGTTCGCGGCTTTCCCTGATGAAGCCGCGCGCATCGGCACTGTGCACACTGACACCCGGGCGCTGATAGAGTTGTCCTGAATACTTGCCAAAGTCGTTGCTGACGAGTTCGATCACCTGGGGGTTGAGTTCGACCGCATCGATCCTCGGCACGTCGTGATTGAGCGCCTGCTGAACCTCGGCTCCGCCGCCGGCGCCCAGTACCAGTACCTGTTCCGGCTCTGCCAGATAATAGGGCAGGGCCGAGGTCAGCCAGTCCAGGTAAGGCAATGGCTTGTGCCCGGGATTGTGGTTGATCGCGGTCATGCTGTCCGCGTCGGTGAACAGGCCGAGCTGTTCGGGGATCGGGGTATCGGCGTAGAGGCTGAGTCCCGGCGCATGTCGCAGCGGGACACGCCGGCTGTCCACCACTGTCAACAGGCCGAGCGGGCTGGAGCGTTCATCGATGATCCGCGTGCCGCCGATGCGCAGCGTCTGGGGCAGTCCCTTGTAGGGTGAGATCTGCAGTTCGAGCCACGCGCCCGGCAGGCTGATCAGCACAGTCGCCCCCAGCAGCGCCAGCAACGGCCAGCGGCGCTGCGTCATCTGCAGTTCCCGGCTCGCGACAAGCGCGGCCAGCAGTCCAAGCGCACCGATGATCTGCAGGGCGGTGCCGGGGAAGACCACGAACAGCAGCAGGACGATGCCCAGGCTGCCGGCGCCGGCTCCCAGCAGGTCGGCTGCATAAATCCGTGGCACGTCTTTCCGGAAACGGGTGAGCGCCAGCGCAATGCCGTTGGCCGCGAAGAAGAACGGCAGCGACAGGAGCAGGTAGAGCATCAGCAGGCGCAACGGCTGGTGCCAGTCCCAGAGCACTTCCTCGGCATTGAAGGGTATCCGCTGGGCGAGCAGACCGCACGCCACGGCGGACAGGCCGAACAGCATCAGGCATGACCAGTAGACACGCTCGAAACGCCGCAGCAGGGCCGGACCCGCCAGGGCGATAAACGTGCCACTGGCGCCATAGCCCAGAAGCGCCAGGCTGATGATCATGTAGGCGAAATGATGCCACTGGATGATCGAGAACAGTCGCATCAGCAGCACTTCGTAAGCCAGCGCCGCGGCCGAAACCAGCGCCACCGAAACAACGGGCAGCGGACGGCGGCTGGTACGGGAGGTCACGGGCAAACCGGCATCACGGGGGCGGTGCATCGCCTGCCTCCGAACGGGCTAGTGCGTTCCCGTCAGCGGCACGAATCGAACCGGCAGAATCTGACGGGTGGTGACCTTGCCGGCGGCGTCCTTTTCCACCAGCAGCAATTGCTGGACCATGAATCGGCTGCCCACGGGTATGATCATGCGCCCGCCGTTCTTCAGCTGCCTGATCAGTGGCGGGGGGATATGGCTGGCCGCCGCCGTCACCACGATGGCGTCGAACGGCGCCTGTTCCTCCCAGCCGTAGTAGCCGTCGCCTATGCGCGCCTCGATATTACTGTAACCCAGGCGCTGCAGATTCCGGCGGGCCTGTACGCCCAGCTCCTCGATGATCTCGATGGTGTAAACCTCTCCGCCCAGTTCTCCCAGGATGGCCGCCTGGTAGCCGGAGCCGGTGCCGATCTCCAGCACGCGTTGTCCGGGTTCGAATTTCAGCAGGTCGGTCATGATCGCCACGATGTAGGGCTGGGAGATGGTCTGTCCGTGGCCGATCGGCAGGGGCCGGTTTTCGTAAGCCACATCCCGCAATTCATCGGGTACCAGCTCATGGCGCGGTACCGTCGCCATGGCTTCAAGCACCCTCGGGTCCAGCGCCTCCCTGTCGAGCGCCTCGCTGGTCAGGCGGACATCCGCCGCAATTTCCTCCAGCATGGCCTGCCGCGCCGCACTGTACGGATCATCACCGGTTCCCGGCGCACCGCATGCCGCGCTCGTGGCGTAGAGCATGACAATCAGTGCTCCGTACGCGGTGAGCATGGATATCAATGAACCGTGAAATATGTCTTTCATGAGCTTCATTTCTGTCTACAGCATAGTGCATGCCTTCGCGTTCGCTGTTGATGCATATCAGGCAATCAGGTTCTCCGGCACGACACCCCGGCGCCATTAGCGCGATTGTTCTGTCACGGCTATAGTAATGGTTGTCCGGACAACCCCGACCCGCCAGTGCCAGATCATGCAAGAGACGAACAGACCGGTTCTGATCTACGACGGTGATTGCGCCTTTTGCGCCTGGCAGGTGCGCTACTGGCGGCGTCTCACCGGGGACGCCGTCGACTATCAGCCCTACCAGGCGGCTGCCGAACGCTATCCCGATGTGCCACCCGGGGAATTCGCCCGCGCCATACAACTGATGACAGCGGATGGTCGGCGCTACAGCGGCGCCGAGGCGGCATTCCGGGTGCTCGCCGCCGGCGGGCGCACGGCGTCACTGGCTTGCTACCGTTATCTGCCGGGGTGTTCCCGGTTAAGCGAGGCGGTGTACCGTTTCGTGTCGCGCCACCGGGCCGCTGCGTACCGGCTGGCGCGCCTCTCCTGGGGGCGGGAGCGTTATCCCGCGCAATACCATCTGGTCAGCTGGCTGTTCCTTCGCGGCCTGGCGCTGATCTACCTGTTTGCTTTCGCCTCCTTCGGCCTGCAGGCCGATGGACTGGTCGGCAGTCACGGCATCCTGCCGGTGCAGGCGGACCTCAAGGACATGGTGGCGAACTACGGCAGCAATGCCTACTGGTTGTATCCCAGCGTTTTCTGGCTGGATGCCAGCAATGTGGCCCTGAAGGCGGTTGCGCTGGCAGGCATGGCCGCTTCCCTGCTGCTGTTTGCCAACATCCTGTCGCGGTTCATGCTGCCGTTGCTGTTCCTGCTCTACCTCTCCGTCGTGTACGCCGGGCAGGTGTTTTTCAATTTCCAGTGGGATTTCCTGTTGCTCGAGGCGGGGTTCCTGGCGATCTTTCTACCCTATGGTTCGCCGTTCATTCTCTTCCTGCTGCACTGGGTGCTGTTCCGGCTGAGGTTTCTCTCCGGTTTGTCCAAGCTGATGAGCGGCGACGAGACCTGGGCCAATTTTACCGCATTGAAGTACTATTTCGAGACCCAGCCACTGCCTCACGTCGGCGCCTGGTATGCCAACCAGCTGCCGGAGTGGCTGCTGCGGGCAGGCGTCGGCTGGACCTTCTTCGTCGAACTGCTGGTGCCTTTCCTGATGTTCCTGCCGCGGCAGCCGCGCCTGTTCGCCGCCTGGACCACCATCGTGATGCAGGTGCTCATCCTGCTGACGAGCAACCACAATTTTTTCAACCTGCTCACCATTACCCTGTGCCTGCTGCTGTTCGATGACCGGGCGTTTCGCTGGCTGCATTACCGTGAATGGTCGATGCCGTCGGCCCGGGGCGTGATGCGAAACTTCCTGCGGGTCGCCACGCCGGTGCCGGGACGTTTCGCCAATGCATTCGCCGGTCTTCTCACCGTGGTGATTTTCTCGAGCACGCTCAGCATGATGTGGGCCACGATCACGGGGCGCCCGCTGCCTGCCTTCAACGAACCGGTGGTGCGCGCGCTGGTGCAGTGGCACATCGTGAACAATTACCATGTCTTCCCCATCATTACCACGGCGCGACCGGAACTGGTGGTCGAGGGATCCTCTGATGGCAAGACGTGGAAGGCCTACGGTTTCAAATACAAGCCGGGAGAGCTCACACGCCGGCCGCCGTTCGTCGTGCCCCATCAACCGCGCCTCGACTGGCAGATGTGGTTCGCCGCACTGTATCCGCCGAATTCGCCGGTGGCGTACTGGTTTTATGATTTCATGCGGCGACTGCTGGAGGGCTCACCGGACGTGCTCGCGCTGCTCGACCACAATCCCTTTCCGGACCAGCCGCCCAAGTACCTGCGGGCGCGCCTGGAGATGTATCAATTCGCCACGCCGGAAATGAAGCGCGAAACCGGACAGTGGTGGACCAGCAAGCCGCTGGGTGTCTACGTGCCGCCGCTCACGCTGCAGGATCTTCAACGCCCCGGTCTGTCGCAGTAAGTCATCGACGGGGCCGTTGGGCGCATCGGACTGTTCCCCGCTCCCGTCAATCCGCCTGCAGGTGCCGGTAGCCGAGTTTCAGGGGTAATCAGGAAAACGTGTGGGTCATTCCCCTCGCGTCAATTTTCCGTTATGCTCCAGCGTGTTCACTATTATGGGAACATATTCCCATATATATAATTCTCCTTAATCCCCAAGCAAGCCGGGTGCGGCAACCCCGATCGACCAGGAAGTGCATATGACAGCGATGAATGTCCAGCCGGGTTCCGGCAAGTTTGTCTCCAGGGTTTCTCTATGGATCGTTGCGGTTCTTCTGCTGGGTCTTGCCGCCTGTGGCGGTGGTGGTGGCGGAGGAGGAGGCGACGGCGGTGAGGAGAGTGCTGAGGACGGCGGCGCAGGCGGTGTCGGCAACAGTGCGCCGGTCTGCACCATCAACACCCCGTCCGGCGATGTCACCATCAAGGCCGGCGGGAGCATCACTTTCACCGCGACGGTGAGCGATCCGGATGCGGGCGATGCGCTCAGCATCCACTGGACATTCACCGGGGGTAGCCCCGCGAGTTCCGGCGTCGAGGATCCGGGGACGGTGTCCTATCCCTCCGCCGGCACGTTCGTGGCGACGCTGGAGGCAAGCGACAATCAGGGCGCGGCCTGTGCCGTGCAAAGCCGGACCGTCACCGTGACCGGCGCCAACCCCTCGGCGCCGGGCATCTCCATCAATTCCACCAGCCTGGACTCCGCGGGCAAGGTTTCCACGGTGGTACCGCAACAGCCGCAGGTTGCGAACACCGGCTACAGCGTGCTGGCGATCAACGATCTGGGCATGCACTGCGGCGATCTGGACACCCGTGTGGCGAGCATTCTGCCGCCGTTCCAGGTGTTGCTCGCCCAGGTGATCCAGAAGGGCGCCAGCCCGACGCTCAATCCGTCGAACGTGAGTCTGTTCTACTCGTCGACCTATAACCCGAAGGACCCGATACTGGGTCAGACGGGCGTCCTGAACGGCGTCAGGGGTGACGGCGGCACCTACAAGACCAACTTCTGGGATGTCATCCCGCTGGGCGCCTACGACCCGTTTTATCCGGCCCTGGTCACGCCGCTGTCCACCGGTCTGGCCGGAGCGACGAAACCGGTCACGGGAGACACGGGTCTGCCGGTACCGAACGTGGAGGATCTCTACATTGGTCCCGACGGCCGGGTGAACAGCGGCGACGAGGCGCTCACGGCGGTGCAGCACGCGATGCCCGGCGTCAACAATCCCTATGTGGTGAATTCCCCGCAGAAGGTGCAGGAACGCTACGGCGACAAGCCGTTCTTCGTGAACTTCCCGTTCGGCTACGTGGCCAATGACGTCAACTGGTACGAGGGCGCGGGTATCCCGTTTTCGGCCTTCGACGACCTCGGCCGGGAGAATGCCTACCCGCTGGTGCGGGTGCAGGCGAAGAACGGCAACACCACCCTGGCGACGGTGGACACGGTGCTGCCGATTTCCGGAGAAGCAAGCTGCACCAACTGCCACGCCGATCCGGCCGACGTGCAGAACAGCCGCAGCAGCCAGCCCGCCAATGCCCTGCACAATGCCGGACTGCCGGTGGCGACCAGTCTGGATGACCCGGTCGTCGACATGCCGATCAAGGTCAGCGTCGAGTATGCCGCGGATATCAATATCCTGCGCCTGCACGATCTGCGTCACGGCGCCGATTATGTGGACACGGCCAACAAGCCGGCGCCCTGCGATATCACCACCAACGGCGGCGACGGTAACACCAGCTGCCTCATCAACAGGGCGCTGGTGCAGAGCCAGCCGGTGGTCTGCCAGGTCTGCCACTACACCCCGGCGCTGGATCTGGCGCAGGTCGGGCCGGTCGCCGGTCCGCCCGGCACTGATGCCAATGGTCGCAACCAGCTGGCGCACCAGAGCAACTCGCGGGTGATGCACAACTTCCACGGCCAGTTCACCAGTCTGTTTCCTTCCATCCCGGCGCCCAAACAGGACGGCAACGGCAACATCACCAACCAGTCGGCGCGTCTGACGGCGCTGGACAACAACTGCTACCAGTGCCACCCGGGCAAGAACACGAAGTGCCTGCGCGGCGCGATGTTCAATGCGGATATCCTGTGCAGCGATTGTCACGGCAGTCTGCTGCAGGTGGGCAACGACTTCTCGAAAAACGTCTCGCCGGGCAACCCGGGCGCCTTCATCCTGGCGAGTGACTTTTATACCAATCCCGGTACCCCGCGGGTGCCGTGGGCCAATGAACCCGGGTGCGGGTCCTGCCACACGGGTGACGTTGGCAGTAACCTCGCGGGCGCATCGGGAACCCTCGTCAACACGGTGGACACCAACGGCAATACCGACGGCATTCGCCTGCGCCAGGCATGGAAGGCCGGTGATGCCAGAGCCACGCCCATCGTGCCTGCCAACAAACGCTTTGCGGAACCCGCGGTGGCGTCGTCCTTCAACGGGTTTGCCAATCCCGGTGCCGGCAATCCCCGCTTATACCGGGTGAGCACGGGACATGGCGGGGTGATGTGCGAGGGCTGTCACGGGGCGACTCATGCGGAATGGCCTAACGCCAATCCGAACGCCAATGACAACGTCACGGCTAACCAGTTGCAGGGTCACACCGGCACCCTCGTTGAGTGCGCCACCTGCCATGGCAGCGCCATGGACAGCCGCAATACGCTGGGCGGACCGCATGGCATGCACCCGGTGGGCGAGAATACCAGCTTCGCCCGGGGTGGCCACGAGAACCTGGCCGGCGGCAGCGCCTGCTCGGTGTGTCACGGTCCGGGTGCCCGTTCCAGCAACCAGGGCACGGTGCTTTCGCTCGCCAAGGCCGACCGCAACCTGCGCGGCACGCTGGTGCGCAAGGGCGAACCCGTGGGCTGTGCGGTTTGCCACGGGGGCGGCGGCGTCGGGGACTGACAATGGCTCGATAGCCGACAGTAACAGTTATCCGGCCTGTCAGGTCTTGTTTGTCGAGCGGGTTCGGGACTCTGCCTCGCCCGGCCAGGGCTTGTGGTGTGTGTGCGACCCGTATGCCACCTCAGGTGGCATACGGGCTGCGTGCGGTAGTACGACTCAGTAGCCGGGACCCCAGCCACCATACGGCGTGTCGCTCCAGCGCCCCGGGGTGGTATCGCTGCGTCCGTAGTAATATCCGGGGCCGTAGCTGTACTCATAATCGTAGCCGGGAAGCTCGTATTCGTAGCCGTAGGCCGGTCGTTGCTGCTCGATATACTGGCGGCGCTGTTCCGCCTGTTGCTGGTACCACTCGAGGCGCGACTTGTTCCAGAGCCGGCGTTGCTCCGCATAGGGATTGTTCCACCAGCGCCGGGCGCTGCGGTATTGTTCCATGGCCTGCTGGCGGGCTTCCCTCCGGGCTTCCATGCGTTGGCGCCATTCATCCCGGTACCGGGAATATGTCGGGGATGCCCCCTGCCCGGGTGCATTTTGCTCCGTTGTTGCTTCTCCTGGCTGGGCGGTATCCGGAGTGCTTTCCTGCGCCACGGCGGGTGGTGTTGCCGGTTCCTCCGGCGCTGGCGATGCGGCTGGTGTTGCCGTTGCCTCAGCCGCTGACGATGCGGCTGGAACGGCCGGTGTTGCCGTTTTCTCTGCCGCTGGCGATGCGGCCGGTACCACCGGTTTGGCTGGTGCGGCCGGTACCACCGGTATAGTAACCGGCGGTGCAGCGTACGCCGGTGCGGCTGCCGTGGGTTGCGCGGCCTCCGCGGCCAGTGCGGTTCCGGTCAGGCCACCCGCGCCTGCGAGCGCCAGGGCAAGTACTGAGGCGGACAGGTGCTGCATCGTGATTCGTTTTGTTTTCATGGTTACCTCCGATTGAACGTTATTTGCTTGCTCGATATGTAACTGCATTATCGTTTTGCAATCAGGGTCCCGACTTGATGCATGTCAAATAACCGCCATGTGAGAATCCGGCGGCAGCCCAGGAATTCACCGCTTGCCCGCGAAATCCGATGGCGGCGGCAATGCCGGTCACATGACAGCAGCCACACGGGCGGCCGTGGTATGGCCCGCGCTTGCCTGGGGCGTGTGCACGAACTATGTTTCGCTGATGGTTACCGCAACACTACGAAACAATTCATCCTGCAGTAGCGGTCGAGTCCGCTACTGCGGGAGAAAGCCTGGCTGCTCGAGCAAACGCTAACTTCTTGCATATCCGACGTCGCGCCATGTCAATGACAAGCCTGGTCTGCTGGAAATGCGGCGCCTCACTCGAGAGCGAGCCGCTGCCGCTGGCGCGGCTGGCCGAGTGCCCGGCGTGCCATACGGATCTCCATGTCTGCCGTCTGTGCGGATTCTACGATCCCGGCGTGGCCAACAGCTGTCGTGAGCCGATTGCCGAAGCGGTGAAGGACAAGGCGCGCGCGAATTTCTGCGGCTATTTCCAGCCACGTCCCGATGCCTGGACGGGGTCGGTCGCGGAACCGGTGCGGCATGCGAAAGCGCGCCTGGATGCGCTCTTCGGTGAGGCGCCAGAAGATGATCCGGAGGGCATCGTCGACGATGCCGAAGGTGCGCGCCGCCGGCTGGATGATCTCTTCGGGTCGGATGAAGAAGGCTAGACACGTCGCGCCGCGTATTCTGCGAACCGTGTTCCGCGGTCTGGGACCGGTGTTTCCGGGTCTGATGGGGGGCTGGGCCTACCGCCTGTGGTTTCGCACCCGCCGTTATGCGGGTTCTGTTGCCGAACAGGCCGTGGCCGGGATCGCCGAGCACACGACACTGCCGGTCGAGGGTATTCCCGTTGCCGTTTATCGCTGGGGTGCAGGTCCGGTCATCGTCTTTGTTCACGGCTGGTCGGGCCGCGCGACCCAGGTGGCGGCGTTTGTCGGACCCCTGACCGCCGCCGGTTATTGCGTGATCGCCTTCGATGCGCCGGGACACGGCAGGACCCCGGGCAGCCGAACCAGCATCCTGGAATTCGCCGCGGCGCTGCAGGCGATCGAAGCAAGCTACGGCCCGTTGCATGCTGCCATTGCCCATTCCTTCGGCGGCATGGCGCTGGCCTATGCCCTGCGGCAGGGCGTGCATGCCGGCCGCGTCGTCTGTATCGGCACGCCGGCCCGGCTCGAGTTTCTGGTCGAACGCTTCGCCGACATGCTGACCCTGCCCGATCCCGTGCTGATCGACCTGCGCCGCCGGCTGGAGCAGCGTTTTGCCGCGAATGTCTGGGAGTTGATGTCGACGGACAGCAACGTGCGGAGATTGACCCTGCCGGCCCTGATCGTGCACGACCGGGATGACCGCGAGGTTCCCTGGCGGCAGGGGAAGATGATTGCCGACGCCTGGCCGGGTGCGCAATGGCTCGCGACGCGCAGGCTGGGACACCGCCGCATCCTGCGTGATGCGGCGACGGTGAAGGCGGTTGTCGATTTTCTCGGGCGCTGAGCGCCACGGGTCGCGGCGGCTTGGTGCGGAGCCTGAACGGGGTTATCCTGAGTCGCCATGAGGTTCTATCTGGTCCAGCATGGCGCGGCCCTCACCGGTGAGGTCGATCCGGCACGCCCCCTGAGCGAGTCGGGCCGGCAGGACGTGCAGGCCATGGCGGAGTTCCTCAAGGGCGCAGGCATCCGCGTCGAACGTGTCTGGCACAGCGGCAAGCTCCGCGCGCAGCAGACCGCACACCTGCTGGCGAAGGCAGTCCTGCCCCGGGGAAAGATTGAACAGGTCGGCGGAATCGGTCCCAATGATGACGTGGCCGGCTTTGTTTCCGACGCCGACGTGTGGGAACAGGACATCCTGGTGGCGGGACATCTTCCGTTCCTGTCGCGGCTGGTCGCGCGGCTGGTCGCGGGCGATCCGGAGCACGAGCTTGTGCAGTTTCTTCCCGGCAGTGTGGTCTGCCTGGAACGCCATGAGGTCGACCGGTGGATCGCTGCTGTGGATGATCAGGCCGGAACTGCTGGAGCGGCATTGACGCCCATGCCGGCACAACAGCCCGCTCCTGCCTGGTGTTGATCCATAAATGAACCGGATCACCGCAAAGGCGCAAAGAACGCAAAGTGTTTTATTGTTTTCGTTAGAGAGTTTCTCTGCGATCTTTGCGTCTCTGCGGTGAAACCGGTGTTTATGGACGGACATTGCCCGAGATTCATTTCTTTTTCGAGGTGCTGCATGTTGATCGGTGGCCTGATGCAGGAACGCGACATCAGGATACTCGCGGTCGGGCATTCACCGGATCTGTCGGGGGCGTCTGCGGGATGAGCCTGCGCGGTATTGTGCCTCCCGACCCGGAAACCGGTGTCTCACAGGTGCGTTTCGCGGTCATTTTCACCCCCCGCCGGAATCGCAAGCGTTTCCCGGCCGGTTGCGTGGAGGTGTTCGCTACCCGGGAAGCGGCCATCGAGGCCGCGGATCCGCCGAACAAACGCCATGCTGCGCGCGTGGTGGGTCCCTCGAAGTCATCGGAAGGCCAGTTCATCTATTACCTGCTGGACTGGCTGGATTGAGGGTGCTGTTGCCGTTCAGTCGGCGTCGAGGTGGCGCAGAAAATCGAGGTAGGGCGCGGTATCCCATTCGCGGCCGCCGAGCGCCTGGTAGCGGATGTGGCCCTGCGGATCGACCAGGAAGCTGGCTGGCAGCCCGCGGGGTTGCCACTGTTCCGTCACCAGGCCCCCGGTATCCATCAGCGGCGTCACATCCGGCGCCACGGTGGCGAGAAAGGTAAACACCTCGTCCTCGGTCTCGGCGGTATTCACCATGACGAATTCGATCTGCCGGGTCTGCAACTGCTTGATCATGCGCTGGATCGACGGCATCTCGCGCTGGCAGGGGCCGCACCAGGTGGCCCAGAAGTGGACGAAGACCCAGTGTCCCCGCGACCCGGCGAGATCGTAGGGCTCGCCGTCGAGGGAGTTCAGCCTGAGCGCGGGAGCCGGCGTCCCGTCCACGACCATGACGCCGGGCGGCAGCGACGGGGCCCCGGCGGCCGGCCAGGCCGGTCCGGTCACTACAAGGCAGCACAACAGCAGGAGTCGCCGGGGTTTCATGGCGCCGGTTCATCCTTCGCGCAACGCAGATTCTCGAAGCGTACGCTGATCATGCCCGCGCGCTTGTTCTTGCCGGTGAGGAAGTCCGCCTGCAGCGTGAACGGTTCAGCGGTGGCAGGCAGGATCACGTTACCGCCCACCGGCTCGCCGGGTTGCAGATCGCGTTCCCCGGGCAGTTGCGTCCATCCAAAGGTGGAGCGGCTGGCCTGCGGCAGTCCGATCTCTTCCCAGACACGCTCCCAGTAGTTCCGGTCGAGGCGGTGGAGTTCGCCCTGTGCGGTGAGGAAATGCCAGTTTTTCAGTTCCAGCCAGATGACCTGGTCACCCCGGTTCTCGATATGGGCCATCACGAAACAGGTTCGGCGCAGGCGCTCGATGGCGTTGTCGGGAAAACCGCGAGCTTCGTAGAAGGCCGCCATCTGGTCCGGGGTGTTCAGGCGCACGAACATGTAGAGGCCCTCGTTCTCGACGGACGGCGTCGGCGGCGTTTCCGCCCGGACCAGGGCGGAAACGCCCCAGAGCAGGCCGGCCAGCAGCAGCAAGAGTCGATGAAGTATTGGCGTTCGGTCAGGGAATCGCATGTCATCCAGCCCGTTGAGATCGCACCACGGAGGCGTGGCGATCGCCTTCACTGCGGCACCGGTGCGGCTTGCCAGCCTCACCGGATAGTGCGCTATTTCCATCACGGGGACAACACAGGGACCGGCTTGTTACGGTTGTCTCGAGATGTCCCGAATTGCACTTGCTCAAGCTCTGATCCTGGTAACTGGTGTCCGTCCATAAACACCGTTTTCACCGCATCGCCTATAGCGCCTGCTTTTGGTGCTCTACCTCCTCGGTAACTGCTCCATGCGTTACTCTACCTCCTGCATCCTTGTAGTCGTGCACGGCCCAGGCCGGTTTCTCGACCGATACCCGGTCTCACCTTCTGGCCCAGGCCAGTCTCTCGACCGGTTCCCGGGTATCACCTTCTCCCTGCAGTCGTGCGGCCTTGCGGTGAGTTTTTCTCTTTATGGATGACCAGTAAAATAGCCACGAAAACACACGGAAGACAATGAAATTGTGTGTGTAAAGTCCATGTTTTTCCGTGTGCTTCCGTGGCCATTGGTTCTTTGAATATAAGAATGCG
>CAVQCA010000083.1:0-11679 GCA_963710815.1 uncultured Gammaproteobacteria bacterium
CAGCGCCGGTTCGTGCGGGCCGCTGGAACCGACTGTGCTGGATGCAGCGCAGAAGACGCGGCGCCGCGCCGTGCATGCCACCATTGCCAAGGTGAGCGACGACATCGGCCGCCGCTTCACCTTCAACACGGCGATCGCCGCCTGCATGGAACTGCTGAACGAGCTCGGCCGCAGCGGTGATACCTCGGTGCAGGGCCGGGCGGTGATGCAGGAAGCACTGGAAGCCGTGGTGCTGATGCTCTCCCCGATCGTGCCGCACATCACCCATGTGATGTGGAAGGCGCTCGGAGGCGAACCGGCCGTGGTGGAATGCCGCTGGCCGGAGTGCGACCGCGACGCGCTCGTTCAGGAGGAATTGACGCTCGTGGTCCAGGTCAACGGCAAGGTGCGCGGCCAGGTCAGCGTGCCGCCGGATGCGGAACGGAACGCGATCGAATCCCTGGTGCTGGAGGAACCGAATGTGGTCAGGCACCTGCAAGGCAAGCCGGTCAAAAAGATCATCGTGGTGCCGGGCCGGCTCGTGAACGTGGTGGCTTGAGATGAGGGATCCCGCCTCTTCATCTGCGGCCTCCGGGTGGGCCCTGCGTCTGTGCGTGGCGGTGGCCGCGCTGACGCTCGGCGCCTGTGGCTTTCACCTGCGTGGCTCGTCGTCGCTGCCGGCGGAAATGTCGGTCACCTATATCCGGGGGATAAGCGCATACGGGCCCCTGAACGATGATTTCCGCGAGGCGCTGGAGAGTCACGGCGCCCGGGTGACGCCAGACCGGGCCGAGGCCACCGCGGTACTCGATATCCTGAAGAATGACACCGGCACGGATGTGCTGTCGGTGAATCTCGCCGGTAAGGTTCTGGAATACCGGATTTACCAGAACATTCAGTTCGAGGTCATTACCGCGGCAGGAAAAAAACTGGTCGACACGCAGTCCGTCTCGTTAAGCCGGGCGATCAAGTTCAACGTCAATGACGTGCTGGGTGTGGAACGCCAGGGCGATATGATGCGCCGCGAGCTACAGCGCGACATTGTCAACCTGGCGATGCTGCGCATTTCAGCCGCGGGCCGACACTAGCCGGCATGCAGATACAGCCAGATCAACTGGAGTCCCGCCTGCGCGGAGGACTCGCCCCGGTGTATTTTATCAGCGGGGATGAGCCGCTGCGCGTGATGGAAGCCGCGGACGCCGTACGGACACGGGCACGCGCTGCGGGTTTTGATGA
The DNA here is from genome assembly GCA_963710815.1 of uncultured Gammaproteobacteria bacterium. Taxonomy (GTDB): domain Bacteria; phylum Pseudomonadota; class Gammaproteobacteria; order UBA9214; family UBA9214; genus CAVQCA01. The sequence goes on from CAVQCA010000083.1 coordinate 1,216, forward strand.
GCGCGAGGTACTGTCGGTTGCCACCGGGTTCGACTGGAACAGTCTGGCGGAGGCGGCCGGCAGCCTGTCGTTGTTCGCCTCGCGCCGACTGATCGATCTGCGCCTGCCGAGCGGCAAGCCGGGGGATGCGGGGGCGAAGGCGCTGCGCGCCTATGCCGAGACACCACCCGTGGATACGCTGCTGCTGATCACCGCCGGCAAACTCGAGCCGGCGGCGCGCAAGAGCCGCTGGGTGCAGGCCCTCGATCAGGCCGGCGTGGTGGTGTTCGTCTGGCCGCTGGATCACCGGCAATTGCACGCCTGGGTGCGTGCGCGCCTGCAGCGGCGCGGACTGGAGGCCACACCGGAAGCCGCCGCCTTGCTGGCGGAACGCGTGGAAGGCAACCTGCTCGCCTGTGTACAGGAAATCGACAAGCTGTACCTGCTGCGGGGTGCGGGTCGGATTGACGCGTCGGACATCGCCGGCGCGGTGGCCGACAGCGCCCGTTTCGACGTCTATGATCTGGTCGATGCGGCGCTGGCGGGGGACGCCGCGCGCAGTGTGCGCATCCTGAACGGGCTGCAGGGCGAGGGCGTGGCATCCGCCGTGGTGCTGTGGGCCCTGTCCCGGGATCTGCGCCAGCTCACGGCCATGGCCCGCATGCTGGCCGGCGGGCAGGGGGTCACGCAGGTGCTGGCCAGGTTCCGTGTCTGGCAGTCACGCACCGCGGTCTTCAGCCGCGCGCTGCAGCGCCAGTCCCTGACGGCCTGCAACCGCCTGCTGCGCCGCTGCGCCCTGATCGACCGGATCATCAAGGGCCAGGCGGCGGGCAACGTCTGGGATGAGCTGTTACAATTGACGTTGTTGCTGACGGGCGTGCAGGCGCTTCCCGCCAACCTGCCAGCCGAGCCGCAATGAAGAGCACCGATAGCGCATGAGTGCAAAGCCCGAAGCGATGATGAGCGATATCCCCGCCTACATGCAGGCCGTCGGACGGCGCGCCCGTGCCGCCTCGCGGGTGATCGGGCGGGCCGAGACACGCCGGAAGAATGACGCGCTGCTGGCCATTGCCGCGGCCATCGAGGCAGCGAGTGAGCGCCTCATGTCGGAAAACGCCAGGGACCTCGCCGACGGCCGTCGCCAGGGACTGGATGAGGCCTTGCTCGACCGCCTGGAACTGAACGCCGCGCGCATTGCCGCCATGGCGCAGGGGCTGCGCGAGATCGCGGCCCTGCCGGATCCGATCGGCGGCATCTCGGACATGAACTACCGTCCTTCTGGCATCCAGGTCGGGCGCATGCGGGTGCCGCTGGGCGTGATCGGCATCATCTACGAGTCGCGTCCCAACGTGACCGCGGATGCCGCCGGGTTGTGCCTCAAGTCGGGCAATGCCGCCATCCTGCGCGGCGGTTCGGAGGCCATTCATTCCAACCAGGCCATCGCCGCCTGCATCCACGCGGGCCTCGACGCCGCCGGTCTGCCGGCCGACGTGGTGCAGGTCATCGAGACCACCGATCGCGCCGCTGTCGGCGAACTGGTGCGCATGGAGCAGTACGTGGACGTGATCGTGCCGCGCGGCGGCAAGGGGCTGATCGAACGTATCACCCGCGAGGCGCGCGTGCCGGTCATCAAGCACCTGCACGGTATCTGTCACACCTACATCGACGACCTGGCGGATCGGGACAAGGCGGTGCGGGTTGCGGTCAACGCCAAGACCCAGCGCTACGGCACCTGTAACACCATGGAAACCCTGCTCGTCTCACGGGGGATCGCGGCGCAGGTGCTGCCGCCACTCGCGGAAAAATATCGCGAGGCCGGGGTCGAGCTGCGCGGCTGCGAGGCGACCCGCGCCATCCTGCCGGACGCCCTCCCGGCCACCGAAACGGACTGGGAGACCGAATACCTCGCGCCGATCCTCTCCATCCGCGTCGTCGAGGATCTGGATGCCGCGATCGACCACATCGCCCGCTACGGGTCCGGCCACACCGACGCCATCATCACGGAGTCGCTGCCGCGCGCGCAGCGCTTCCTGCGCGAGGTCGATTCCAGTTCGGTCATGGTCAACGCCTCGACCCGCTTCGCGGACGGCTTCGAATACGGGCTCGGCGCCGAGATCGGTATCAGCACCGACAAGCTGCATGCCCGCGGCCCGGTCGGCCTGGAAGGACTCACCACGCTGAAGTTTATCGTTCTCGGTGACGGACACATCCGTACCTGAAGGCCGTGCGGGGACGCCTTTGTCGTTTACCAGACCCGTCGGCTGTTCACGCGTGTTCCGAGCGGCATGATCGGCATCCTGGGGGGCACCTTCGATCCGGTTCACTTCGGCCACCTGCGACCGGCGCTGGAGATTCACGAAGCCCTGGCGTTGGAAGAGCTCCGGCTGGTTCCCTGCCACATCCCGCCGCATCGGCCGCAGCCGCATGCCTCCGCCGAACAGCGTGTGGCCATGCTGGAAGCGGCCGTGGGGCGGCATCCCGCCTTCCGGATCGACCGGCGCGAGCTGCAGCGGGACACCCCCTCCTACACCTTCGATACCCTGGCCTCGCTGCGCGCGGAACTCGGCGAGGCGGGTCTCTGCCTGCTGCTGGGTATGGATGCCTTCCGGGATCTGCCAAGCTGGCATCGCTGGCGCGAGCTGATCGGACTGGGCCACCTGGTAGTCATGACCCGACCGGGCACCCATGTCCCGGCCCGCGGCGAGCTGGCCGGGTTCATCCGGCGCTATCGGGTAGGGGAAGCGGACGGTCTGCGGCGCCAGCCGGCCGGCCTGTTGCTGTTCCAGCCGGTGACGGCGCTGGCGATTTCCGCCACCCGGCTTCGCCGGCTGCTGGCGGCGGGCCGCGACCCGGCGTTTCTGTTGCCGGACGCGGTCATCGAGATTATCAATCGTGAGGGACTCTATCGAGGTGGATGAAGCATTGTGAGAACCGAAAGACACAAACGGCCGGCCGCCGCGCCCGCCATGCCGCTGGATACTCTGCAGGCGCTGGTCATCGACGCACTGGAAGATCTGAAGGGTGTGGACATCAAGGTGCTGGACGTGACCGGGATGACGTCGATCACCGACCGCATGGTGGTCGTCGGCGGCACCTCGACACGCCACGTGAAGTCACTGGCCGAGCATGTCGTGCTCAAGGCAAAAGAGGCCGGTAATCCCCCCCTGGGGGTCGAAGGCGAACAGGCGGCCGAATGGGTGCTGATCGACCTGGGTGACGTGGTGGTCCATGTGATGCTGGCACCGGTCAGGGCCTTCTACGCACTGGAAAAGCTCTGGTCGGTCGGCGGCGCGGAAGTTTCCGATTCCCCGTAACCCGGCGTGCCGGCATCGACTACCCGGGTTACCGCACCGGTGACTGCGCACCCTGTTCATGCTGTATTTCAGCTGGTCTTGCGGACGTAACACAATGGCCACGGAAGCACACGGAAGCACACGGAATCACACGGAATAACAAGGAATTTCACAGAACCATAACAACATAATCTTTCCGTGTATTTCCGTGTGATTCCGTGGCCATCCAATAGTTGATAAAAAAGATATCGCTGTGGCATTAAACCGTTAACCCTTGATAACAAGACTGTTCATTGAATTGCATGCACATACATCTGATCGCCGTCGGAACACGTATGCCGTCGTGGATCACGCAGGGCTATGAGGATTATGCCCGGCGCCTGCCGCGCGAGTGCGCGCTGCGGCTGATCGAGATACCTCCGGGCAGGCGAAGCCGGACCCACCCGGCCGCGCGGGCCATCGAGGAGGAGGGCCGGCGCATGCTCTCGGCCATCCCCGAACGCTGCCTGGTGGTCGCCCTGGAGGTCACCGGCAGCCCGTGGGATACGCCGGCACTGGCGTCCCGGCTGCAGGAATGGCTGCTGTCCGGGCGCGATACCGCACTGCTGGTCGGTGGGCCGGATGGACTGTCCCGGGACTGCCTCCGGCGGGCCGATCTGTGCTGGTCGCTCTCGCCACTCACGCTGCCGCATGCGCTGGTACGGGTCGTACTCGCGGAGCAGTTGTACCGGGCATGGACAATCATCAGCGGGCATCCCTATCATCGTGCGTGAGCGGGCCCCGGTCGGGCGCGTATTCATGACAGACTCCCGGGGAATCGCGGGCCGGATCTGTGGTCAATACTTCGCGGTGGGATTTCATTCTTCAGGGCATTATGGACGAATCACCGCATATCTACCTGGCCTCCGGCTCGCCGCGGCGACAGGCGTTGTTGACCCGGATCGGCATTACCTTCACCCTGTTGCCCGCCGGGGTCGACGAGTCTCGGCTTTCGGGTGAGTCCGCCGATGAGTATGTCAGGCGGCTGGCGCTGGATAAGGTGCGCGCCGGACGGTCGCTGCTCGCCGCGCGTGATGCTCGCCCGGTGCTCGGCGCGGACACGGCGGTCGTCGTCGACGGCAGAATCCTGGGCAAGCCGCACGACCGGGACGATGCCATCGACATGCTGCAGCTCCTCTCCGGCCGCAGTCACCTGGTGCTCAGCGCCGTGGCGCTGGTGGCCGGGTGGGAGGCCGTGCGCGTGAGCGCGAGTTCCGTGACATTTCGCACCATAACGCGTGCGCAGAGTGCGGCATACTGGGAAACCGGCGAACCGCGTGACAAGGCCGGGGGCTATGCGATCCAGGGCCGGGCGGCCGTCTTCGTGTCCCGTCTGGAGGGCAGTTACTCGGGCGTGATGGGGTTGCCCCTCTACGAGACCGCGGAGTTGCTGCAGGAATTCGGCATCGACGTCCTGCAGATCCGGTCCGAAAAGGCCGCAACGGCGTGCGGCGCAGACAAGCTACCGCGGGGAAGGTGAATGAGCGAGGAAATCCTTATCAATGTAACCCCCCGCGAGACGCGCGTGGCGCTGATCGAAAACGGTGTCCTGCAGGAGGTCCTGGTCGAACGCACCCGGCGTCGCGGCCTGGTCGGCAACATCTACAAGGGCCGCGTATGCCGCGTCCTGCCGGGGATGCAGGCCGCCTTCGTGGATATCGGCCTGGACCGCGCCGCCTTCCTGCACGCCTCGGATATCCTGCCGCGAAATCCCGATGGCGGGACCGACGCCGATGGCGAGCGTGATATCAGCGTATTGCTCAGGGAAGGACAGGAACTGACCGTGCAGGTCATCAAGGATCCGCTCGGCACCAAGGGCGCCCGCCTGACCACGCAGAGCACCATACCGTCGCGTTTTCTGGTGTTCATCCCGAAGGTGAACAATGTCGGCATCTCCCAGAAGATCGAGGACGAGGCGGAAAGGATCCGCCTGCGGGATATCATCCAGTTGTTCATGACGGAGCAGGATGAGGGGGGTATATCGCGCGCACGGCGGCGGAAGGCGCGAGTGCGGAGGCCCTGCGCGGCGACATGATCTTCCTGAGGAAGCTGTGGTCCACCATCGACGAGCGGGAACGCAGCGCCGAACCCGGGTCCGTCGTGTACGAGGATCTGCCGCTCAGCGTGCGTATTATGCGTGATCTGCTGGATGCCCGGGTGGAGAAGGTGCGCATCGATTCGCGCGAGAGCTATCAGCGGGTGCTGCGATTCATCGAGATGTTCATGCCGGATCTCGCGGTGGAGGTCGAATACTATCCGGGCGAACGCCCGATCTTCGATCTCTACGGCGTGGAGGACGAGATTCAAAAGGCGCTCGAGCGCAAGGTGCAGCTCAAGTCGGGCGGCTACCTGATCTTCGACCAGACCGAATCGATGACGACCATCGATGTCAATACCGGCGGCTATGTCGGGCACCGCAATCTGGAGGAGACCATCTTCAAGACCAACCTGGAGGCGGCACAGGCGATCGCCCGCCAGCTGCGGTTGCGCAATCTCGGCGGCATCATCATCATCGATTTCATCGATATGACCCAGGAGGAACACAAGCGCCAGGTGTTGCGCACCTTCGAGAAATACCTGGAGAAGGATCATGCAAAGGCGCATATCAGCGAGGTGTCATCGCTGGGACTGGTCGAGATGACGCGCAAGCGCACCCGCGAGAGCCTGCAGCATATCCTCTGTGAGGAGTGCCCGACCTGCAGCGGCCGGGGCTCCCTGATGACGGCGGAGACGGTTTGCTACGAGATCTTTCGCGAGATCCTGCGCGAATCACGTCAGTATGATGCCCAACAGCTGCTGGTGCTCGCTTCGCAGGAGGTGGTCGACCTGCTGCTCGATGAAGAGTCCGACAGCCTGGCCGAACTGGAGGCCTTCATCAAGAAACCGATTAAATTCCAGGTGGAGGCCCTCTATACACAGGAACAGTATGACGTGGTTCCCCTGTAACGCCTGCCGGTCGTACCGGAACGGATAGTCCCCGGTCTGGCGGCGTACCCTGAGCCCTGATGATGACGGCCCGTTTCCTCCATGCCCTGTGGTTGCTGCTGGTCACGCTGCTGTTTCTGGCGGCCGCCGCACTCACCGCCGCACGTCTGTTAGTCCCTGCGCTGGGGGAATACCGGGAGGAGGCGGAAAGGCTGGCCAGCGAGACGCTGCACCGGCCGGTCACCATCGAACGCATGGAGGCGACCTGGCGCGGACTCAACCCTGTGATCAAATTCAAGGGTGTGTCTGTCACCGGTTCCGGCAGCGAGGACGGCCGGCTTGACCTCGGGCAGGTGTGGGTGGCTATCGATCTCTGGCAATTGCTCATCGACAGGCAGGTGCGCCTGGCGAGCATCGATATCATCGGCGCCGATGTCACTGTGGTCAGGGACAGAATGGGGCAGGTCTACATCGACAGGCTGAAGGGTGAGAACGGCGAAGCCGGTCTCGCGCCGGGCCTGCCGGGACTGGGTCGACTCTCGATCCATAAATCCAGCATCACCTTCATTGACCTCAAGACCGGGCGGCCTGCGTTGCATTTCTCCAATGTCACGCTCGGCATGAGGAACTCCGACGGCCTGCACACCCTGAATGGCGACGTCATGCTCCCTGAACAACTGGGCCACAGGATCGGAGTCCATGCCGTGTTCAGCGGTCCACTCGAGCGTTTCAACGCCTGGCGTGGCCGCCTGTATGTTTCGGGCCGTTCCCTGACGATCATGCCCGATGTGCTGAAAGATGTTGCACCCGGTATCGATGCCCTGGGTGTGGCGGATGTCAGGTGCTGGGCCGACTTTGGTTCGGCCCGGCTGCAGGCGCTCTGGGCCGAAGTCGGGCTTCACGATTTCCGCCTGCGGCACGAGGGTCCCCCCGGACAGGCGGAGGACTTTGACGCAGATGAGGTCAGCGGGCAGTTCGGGTGGCGTCGACATGAGGGAGGCTGGCAGTTCGCCGGCCGGAATATCGTCGTCACGCAGAACGGTGTAGCTCATCCGGCGACGCGGGTATCGCTCAGCAGGCGCAACGAGGGCGGGGGAGGTGAGATTTCGGCCAGCGTCAGCCGGCTTTCCCTGCGGGATCTGCAGCCGCTCGTGCAGTTGTTGCCGGGCATCGACGAGTCCTACCGGAAGCGGTTCGTCCGTATGCGGCCCGAGGGAACGGTCGAGAAGCTTTCCGCCAGGCTCAGGGAACCGGCGCAAGGGCCGCCGCGGGTGCTCTGGTTCGATGCATCGTTCCGGGATATTGCCGTACGCCAGTCCGATGGTCTGCCGGGATTCAACGACCTGACGGGAACTGCGACGGGTACGCAGGACGATGGCACGCTCTGGATCAACAGCCAGGATTTTAATTTCAAGGACGACCGGCTGTTCGCCAAGCCGCTGCACTTCGATGAGTTCAGCGGGGAGGCCGCATGGAAGGTCGAGGACGGCCGCCTGAGTCTCCGCAGCGAACCGCTGCGCCTCATGAACGGCAGCCTGGATCTCCAGAGTCGCCTGGTGCTCGAACAACAACCGGGCGAACCCGCACCGCGCATTGACCTGCAGGTAGCCGTGAAACGTCTGGATCTTGCCGATGTCCGGGAATACCTGCCGGTGCGTGTCATGTCGGCGACGGGGGTTGAGTGGCTGGAACGCAGCCTGGTGAGCGGTGCTGTCACGGCGGGCAGTGTGGTGGTCAAGGGACGTCTTGACCAGCTGCCCTTCGACAAGGGTGAGGGGGAACTGCTGGCCAGGCTGCCGGTTACCGGGGCGGTTCTCGACTTCAGTCCGGGATGGACGCCCATCACGGATCTCGATGCCCAGGTCGATTTCAATGGTCGCAGCATGGATATACGCAGTCGCGGCGGGAAAATCAGGACCGCCTCACTTACGGCGGTGCATGCGCAGATCAAGGATCTGGCCAGGCCGGAGCTGCTGCTGGATGGGACGGTGCAGGGTGAGTTACCGGTTATGCTGGCGGAACTGGGCAGCAGTCCCCTCGGCGATGTCTACGGCGGTTTCGTCGACCGGGTCAAGAGCAGCGGCAATGCCGGCCTGGTCCTGAATCTGCTCGTGCCGCTGCACGACGATGACCGGGAAATCGAGGTTAAAGGCAGCATCGTCATGAAGGACAATACGCTTAAGGTGCTGCCTGACGGCCCCGCGCTGGAAAATATCCGGGGCCAACTGACCTTCACGCAGGAGGGAATCAGCGGCCAGGCGCTGAAGGCAAAACTGCTCGGCACGCCGGTGAGCGTCGATGTTTCCACCGACACCACGGCGGGGGTGACCAATATCACCATGAATGGGCCGCTCGATGTGGCGGGGTTCGCCGCCGGAGCGCGGCAGGGACCGTTGTCGGCACTGATAAAGGGCCGCAGTGACTGGAACGTGCAACTGGCCATCGGACGTCTGCAGAGCCGGGATGAACTGCCGGAGGTGGCGCTCACGCTTGCCTCGAACCTGAAAGGTATCGCCGTCGATCTGCCCGAGCCCCTGGGTAAATCCAAACAGGAAAGTCGGCCGCTATCCATTACCGTGGGCCGGCTGGGCAAATCTGATATGAAGCTGAGCTTCAGTTACGCGAGCCTGGTGAAGGGAATATGCGCGCTCAGGGACCAGGACAAGGGATACGCATGCAGCCGCGGGACGATTCGATTCGGTCCGGGGGAGGCGAGTCTGCCGGAAGCCAGAGAGCTGCTCATCACGGGGCACATGCCGACATTCTCGCTGACCCGCTGGCAGCCCGTGCTGGCGAGGTTCCCGTCCGGGCCCGGCTTGCCCGTGCGGCTCGACCTGGTGATCGACGAGCTGGAGGTCATGCAGCATGCCGTTCATGATGTCACGCTGCAATCGCAAACCGCGGGACTGGTCCAGGTCTTTACTCTCTCGGGGCCGTCCAGCGCGGGGACGATCGAACTGACCCGCACCGGGGCCGGCGTTGTGAAAATCACCATGACCTTCGACCGGCTATTTCTGGACAAGCACGCGGTTCCCGGCGCCGGCCGGAACGTCCCCGAGAGCCCGGAGAACTTTCCGGAATTGCAGGTCACGATACGCAATCTCCGGTATAACGGGGTGGACCTTGGCGAGCTGCAGTTGCAGGCGCTTCGCAAAGGGGGCTCGATACGGATCGACCGGTTGGTGGTAGCGTCAAAGAAGCTCAACCTGCGGGCCACGGGCGAATGGCGATTGGTCGACGGGCGGAATCAATCGCACTTTGACTTCAAGGTCAAGGACGGCAATCTCGGCAGTCTGCTCAAGGACTACGATTTCAAGGAGAACATGTCCGGTGGTGATCTCGCCGGAACGCTGAACGCCAGCTGGCAGGGCGCACCCTGGGAATTCACTCCGGCGCGTGTCAACGGCAAGCTCCACCTGCTGATCAAGGATGGCCGGCTACTGGGTGTTGAGCCGGGCGCCGGCCGGGTTCTGGGCCTGTTGAGCCTGCATACCCTGCAGCGCCGGCTGTCGCTCGACTTCAGCGATATTTTCAAGAAAGGCTTCGCCTTCGATCGTATCGAGGGCGATTTTGTGCTGGATGACGGAAATGCCTACACCAATGACCTGGCGATCAATGGGCCGGCGGCCAGGATCGAGATTTCCGGACGCATCGGTCTGGCGGCTAACGATTACGATGAGCTGGTGACGGTGATTCCGAGCATGGGTTCAAGCCTGCCCCTGGCCGGCGCCATCGCCGGCGGGCCGGTCGTCGGGGCCGCACTGCTGGTGGCGGAGCACTTTCTGGGCGATGAGCTCGAGAAGGCGACCCGGTTCACACGTACCTATTACACCGTTACCGGTTCCTGGTCCGATCCCGTTTTTACCAAGCTCGAGATCTCGCCCAAGCAGTCGGCGGATAAAACCCCTGCTAAGGCTGAGTGAATAAAGCCCTGTTTTCAGCCGGTTATCGACATGGCCTGCCGTGCGTGTGTGGTATCCTTTTCAGCAGCCAACTCCGTGGGAACATAAATGGTATTCGACTCCAAACACCATTATTCACCGCAAAGACGCAAAGCCACATATTTGTTTAAATTCATGCGTTTCTTTGCGAACTTTGCGTCTTTGCGGTGAGTATATTCCATGAAGGTGTGCCACTTAATGTATGAACTGACAGGACACATTGATCAATGACGGTAATCGCCTGTATCCAGATGGCTTCGGGGCCCAATATCGGGGCCAATCTTCTC
>CAVQCA010000084.1:0-103943 GCA_963710815.1 uncultured Gammaproteobacteria bacterium
CCATCCGCGAGAACCTGCGACTCGACGAACTGCGCGACTCGCCCCTGTATACCCAGCACCGGGGCGTCAGCTTCGGCGCCAGCCTGCCCGAACGCGTCACGCCGGAATTCGTGCGCGACGAGGTTGCCCGCGGTCGCGCCATCATTCCGGCCAATATCAACCACCCGGAGCTGGAGCCGATGATCATCGGCCGCAATTTCCTGGTCAAGATGAACACCAATATCGGCAACTCGGCCGTAACCTCCTCCATCGAGGAAGAAGTGGAAAAGATGGTCTGGTCGGCCCGCTGGGGCGGCGACACGGTCATGGATCTGTCCACCGGCAAGAACATCCACGAAACGCGCGAGTGGATCCTGCGCAATTCCCCGGTGCCGATCGGCACGGTGCCCATTTACCAGGCGCTGGAAAAGGTCGACGGGAAAGCGGAGGATCTCACCTGGGAAATCTTCCGCGACACGCTGATCGAGCAGGCCGAGCAGGGCGTGGACTATTTCACCATCCACGCCGGCGTGCGCCTGCGCTACGTGCCGCTCACCGCGAAGCGCGTGACCGGCATCGTCTCCCGCGGCGGCTCCATCATGGCGAAATGGTGCCTGGCGCACCACGAGGAGAGTTTCCTCTACACGCATTTCGAGGACATCTGCGAAATCATGAAGGCCTACGACGTCTCGTTCTCGCTCGGTGACGGTCTGCGGCCCGGTTCGATCGCCGACGCCAACGACGAGGCGCAGTTCGCCGAGCTGGAGACGCTGGGCGAACTGACCCGCATCGCCTGGCGGCACGACGTGCAGGTGATGATCGAAGGGCCCGGCCATGTGCCCATGCAGCTGATCCAGGAGAACATGGAAAAGGAACTGGCCGACTGCCACGAGGCGCCGTTCTACACGCTGGGACCGCTGACCACCGATATCGCGCCCGGCTACGACCACATCACCTCGGCCATCGGCGCGGCGATGATCGGCTGGTACGGCACCGCCATGCTGTGCTACGTCACGCCCAAGGAGCACCTGGGCCTGCCGGACAAGGACGACGTCAAGGACGGCATCATCACCTACAAGATCGCCGCGCATGCGGCCGACCTCGCCAAGGGCCATCCCGGCGCACAGATCCGCGACAACGCGCTGTCCAAGGCGCGCTTCGAGTTCCGCTGGGAAGACCAGTTCAACATCGGTCTCGATCCGGACAAGGCGCGCGAGTTCCACGACGAGACCCTGCCCAAGGACTGCGCCAAGGTGGCGCATTTCTGCTCCATGTGCGGCCCGAAGTTCTGTTCCATGAAGATCACCCAGGACGTGCGCGACTACGCCGCGCGGCAAGGGTATCGGCGATCTCGATGCGGCGCTGGAAAACGGCCTGTCGGACAAGGCCGGGGAATTTCTGGAGCAGGGCGCGGAAATCTACCGGAAGGTCTAGAAAAAGGGTCAGTACCCTTTTTTGTCGTTGATGAGACAATCAGTGCGCAACCGAAAAGACCCATGGTGCGCAAGCGAAGCAGGGAGGTTTAGCGTTTTATGCAAGGCGTTGCGCAGAACACTTGTTTTATTTGTGCTAACGACAATCGTCGGATTATGGCACACACGGCCCTCTACCCCACATCGAGGGGGGAACCAGCGTGAAAAATACGGAGATGGCACGACATAAACCGTCGTTCTATCGCAAAGACACAAAAGAGGAGAAGCTTCCTCCTCGTGCCTCATCAAGCACCGCCATTGCGATAAAGAATTTCTTTGGTTTTTGCGTGAGAGTTGCGTGAGCATTTTTCAAGGCGATATCGGTTAAGTAAGCGCCATTCGTACTGACCCCTTTTATCTGGGAAGGCGCCAGGGAACGGTTCATTTTTCAAGGGTATTTTCATGATTGACTACAAGCAAAACTTCAGCGCGCGCATGCTGCTCAGGCTGGTCGTCCTCTCGCTGGTTGTCGCCGTCGCCATCTTCGCCAATATCGGGTTCTTCAAGGACCTGTACTTCAGCCACCAGCTGACCTCGGCGAGCCTGGTCACCAACGGCAGCATCCTGACGTTGTTCTCGCTGGGGCTGGTGAAAGTCGTGCTGTCCCTGCTGCGTTATATGCGCGAGGAGACCGCGCTGGCGAAGTTTTTCACCGCGCTGGAGGCCGACAGGAATCCGCTCAAGGGAATCAGTCCGAGAAGTCTGGTGGCCCAACGCTACACCATGATCCTGGCGATGGGCGAGAAAAATGTTCGCATCAACCAGAGCGCACTGGCCGCCACCCTGGCGGCGGACGAGAGCACGCGTACCAGCTTCGCCAAGTACATCAGCAACATCCTCATCCTGACCGGCGTGTTCGGCACCTGCGTCTCCCTGTCCATCGCCCTGACGGGCGTCACCAATCTGCTCGATTCGGCGCAGGGTACGGGAAACATGGGGCTGGTGATGCACGGCATGTCGACGGCGCTGTCCACCACCATCACGGCCATCGTGTCCTACCTCTTCTTCGGTTATTTCTACCTCAAGCTCAATGATGCCCAGGTGCATGTGCTCAGCAGCCTCGAGGAAGTGACCGCGCTGTATCTGCTGCCCAAGTACTCGCGCGACAAGGACAGCACGCTGCACGAGGTCGCAGGCCTCGTCCATGGACTTCGGCAGGCGGCCGAGGCCATGCGGGCCACACAGCGGGATTACGCGGAGGCCGGCAACCGGTTGCACGAGTTGCTGTCGGCGCTGGACCTGCGGGTGAACAGCGTGACCGATGATGTGGGCACGATCAAGACCCTGTTACGTGATGGATTCCGTCTCCCCGCCGAGGTCGAGTGACCATGGACGAGGGTTTCATCGACCTGCGCCGGCATACCGAGGGCGGCATCACCAACCTGAATTTCTGGCCCTCGTTCACCGACGTCATGATGGTCGTGGTGGTGATCTTCATGATGGCCAGCTCGGTGCTCATCCTGCGCAACATGGATCTGGTGCGGAAGCTGCGTGCGACCCTAGACGCGCAGCTCCACGCCGAGGAAACGGCGCGCTCGGCCACGCAGACCAGCGCCACCCTGGAGGAGCAGCTCACCCAGGCACAGAATGAACTCTCGCAGCTGCGCCTCCGTCTGATGCGCGCGAACGAGATCAACCAGTCCCGCGCCGCGGAGATCTCCAAACAGGAGCAGCGCCTGCTCGCCCTGGAGGCCGACAAGCAGCAGCTGACGGCCAGCCTGCAGCAGTCGCAGCGCGAGGCCCGGCTGCACCAGGATCAGCTGACCCAGACACAGGCCGAGTATGCGCAGCTGAACGAGGCCCAGGCCACGCTGAAGAAGCGCCTCCAGGAGGTGCTCGAAGCGTTGTCCCAGGCCGAGAAGAGCAATCAGGAGCAGGCCGGGGAGCTGGCGAAGTTCAGGGCGCAGAACGTCTTGAGCGAACAGCAGATGGAATCGCTGCAGGGTGAATATGAAGAACTCAGGAACAAATACGACAAGTTGATCAAGCCGGCGCGGTCTCCGGTGGGCAAACACATCGTTACGGTGCGCTACTGGAAAGAGGGCGGTGACTACCAGATCAGGATCAAGGACTCCGGGGACGACGATTACCAGCGCGTCAACATGGACCAGCTGAATGCGCGCCTGGCGAAACTCAAGGCGACCTACGCCGGCAATCTCTACGTCAAGATAGTCATCCCGGACAAGAGCGGCCTTTCCTACAGCGAGGCCTGGAACTTCATCTACGACACCCTGAAGAAGTACGATTACTACCATCAGGACGAGCCCTGATCGAAAATCAATGAATCAATGGGGTCAGACTCGATTGATCCACATAAATTGATAACACCGCTGTTGGATCAATCGAGTCTGACCCCATTGATTCTATTAGTTCACCGGCAGGCGGGCGCGCATAGCGTCCCGGTCTACCCACCAGTTGCCGCCGGTGATGGTGTCCAGGATGAGCGCAAGACGTGACAGCAGTTCCTTGACGTCGTTCAGCCCCAGGATCTCGATCCACATCCTGATCATTTCGGGATCGTTCTCGATGCCGCGGTGACGTTTTGCGACACCGGCCACCAGCTGATTCGTGAAGAAGGTCAGGCTGTCATGTTCCTTGCCTTCGGTGCGCAGGTCGGCGATGTAATGCGCCGCCATCGCCGCCACGGCCGCGCCGTCCGAGGTGTCCGGGGTCTCGTCGACGATGTGCTGCAGCATGGCCACGGTGAGCTGGGCAGGCACCGGAAAGGTCACCGCCAGCCAGACGCCGTTGCCGAGCGCGGCCAGGGACTGTTCCTGCTCGCACTGGAACAGCACATCACAGGCCTCGATGGCATCCTGCCAGGCCTCTGCCGAGGTGAATACATCGAATACTTCGCGTGCGATATCCCAGCTTTCCTTGCGCCGTTGCAGCGCCAGCAGGGTTTCCGCGATATCGAGCCGGAGGCGTGCGCGTTCCAGCGGGTCGCAGTCCGCGGGCAAGGCCTGCAGGTGCTGTTCATGTTCCTTGAGTAACGCCTGCAGCGACGGCCGGGATTCGGCCAGATCGATGCCGCTCTTGTCGCCGGTGACCATTTGATCGGGGCTGATCTTCTTCATGGGATGAATGGTACTTGCTTAACGCTAGGGACGTCCATATGGCCACGGAATCACACGGAAAAAACACGGAATATACGCTTTTTTCCGTGTGATTCCGTGGCTATTTATCATGCCAGGGACTTGATTATGTGCTGTTCCTTCATGGTATACCAAGTGTATTCAGTCAGACGTTGACGCTTTCGTGCCGGTAGGATTGTGCGATTTCACGGATGGAAAACTCCATCGACTCGAGATTGCCCAGGACATAGGTGGCCGGTGCCTTGATGCCGCCCACCGTACCCGGATTGACCAGCAGGGTCTGTCCGCCGGCCATGTTGTCGATGGGTCGGATATCCGCCTTGTGGTCGTGACCGCAGCAGACCAGATCCCAGTCGCCCGTGGTCGCCATGGCCACGGCGTAATGCGGGTAGTGCACCAGGAAGATGCGCCGGCCGGCCAGTTCGATACCGGCATCCTGGCCGTAGTAACGCACACGGCTGGCGGGGCCGGAGGCAACGCGTCCCATCATGTAGAGATCGCCGGTATTGTTGCCGTGTATGACATGGATCGGCAGTCCGAAGGGCCTGAGGACTTCCAGCGTACTGGGTGCAACGACATCGCCGCAATGCAGAACCGCCTGTGCGCCCGCCGCCTGCGCCTCGCGTACCGCCGCCTCCAGCAGGTGGCGGTTGTCATGGCTGTCGGAGACGATGCAGATTTTCATGGTGGAGTAAGAAGTAATAAGTAAAGAGTGAGAAGATTATGCGCGCTGGACGATATTACTATCACTTTTTAAATGGCACTTAAGTTAAGGCCCAAGCCCGAATGGCACTTACTAAGTCGAAATCGTGATAAATAGCCACGGAATCCACGGAAGACACAGAAATTAACTGTGAATATTCCGTGTTTTCCGTGTGCTTCCGTGGCCATTGGTTCTTTAAATATAAGAACGATATCCCTTAGGTAAGCGCCATTCGGCCCAGGCCCGATAAATAGCCACGGAACCACACGGAATCACACGGAATATTGTCTCTTCTTTCCGTGTCTTCCGTGTGATTCTGTGGCCATAGGGGTGTGATTAGGCTTAACCAGGCACCATTCCTGAAACTTTTCACTTCTTATTTCTCACGTGCTTCAGCGGGGTGATCGCCGCCGGATCCGATGATTGTTCATCAAATCCGGCGGCACCACGACCTTTACAGCAGCGGCACGATCAACAGCGCCACGATGTTGATGATCTTGATCAGCGGGTTGATCGCGGGTCCGGCGGTGTCCTTGTAGGGGTCGCCGACGGTATCACCGGTCACTGCCGCCTTGTGGGCATCCGAGCCCTTGCCGCCAAAGTGGCCGTCCTCGATGTACTTCTTGGCGTTGTCCCAGGCGCCGCCGCCCGTGGTCATGGAAATGGCCACGAACAGACCGGTGACGATGGTGCCGATCAGCAGCCCGCCGAGCGCCTCCTTGCCGAGCACCAGTCCGACGACGACCGGTACCAGCACCGGCAGCAGGGAGGGGATGACCATCTCCTTGATGGCGGCCTTGGTCAGCATGTCCACCGCCTTCGAGTAATCCGGCTTTTGGGTGTGGTCCATGATGCCCGGCATCTCCCGGAACTGGCGGCGCACTTCATTGACGATGCCGCCGGCGGCGCGACCTACCGCCTCCATGGCCATGGAGCCGAACAGGTAGGGCACCAGACCGCCGATAAACAGGCCGATCAGGACCATGTGGTTGTCAAGCGAGAAGTTGAGCACCGTGTCGCTGTGCCTGGCGAGGGCGTGAGTGTAGTCGGCGAACAGCACCAGCGCGGCCAGGCCGGCCGAACCGATGGCGTAGCCTTTGGTGACCGCCTTGGTGGTATTGCCCACCGCGTCCAGCGGGTCGGTGATGTTGCGGATTTTTTCGTCCAGGTTGGCCATTTCGGCGATGCCGCCGGCGTTGTCGGTGATCGGGCCGTAGGCATCCAGTGCCACGATGATGCCGGTCATGGACAGCATGGCGGTAGCGGCGATGGCGATGCCGTACAGACCGGCCAGTTGATACGCCCCCCAGATGCTGGCGCAGATGGCGAGAACGGGAAGGGCGGTGGCCTTCATGGAGACGCCCAGACCGGCGATGACATTGGTGCCGTCACCGGTTGTGGAGGCTTCGGCGATGTGGCGCACCGGGCTGTATTCCGTGGCGGTGTAGTATTCGGTAATGACGACCATGGCGGCGGTCAGCGCCAGGCCTATCAGCCCGCAGTAGTACAGGTAACGGGTGGTGATCTCCACGCCATCGAGCAGGATGCTGTGACCCATAATCCAGGTGGTGACCGGGTAGAAGGCAATCGCCGCCAGCACGCCGGCGACGATCAGTCCACGGTACAGGGCGTTCATGATCTTGCCGCCTTCCCGGGCCTTGACGAAGAAGGTGCCGATGATCGAGGCGATAATGGAGACGCCGCCCAGCACCAGCGGGTACATGGCCGCCTCCGTGCTGTTCAGCAGCAGGCCGCCCAGTAGCATGGTGGCGACCACGGTCACGGCATAGGTTTCGAACAGGTCGGCGGCCATGCCGGCGCAGTCACCGACGTTGTCGCCGACGTTGTCCGCGATGACCGCCGGGTTGCGTGGATCGTCCTCCGGGATGCCGGCCTCGACCTTGCCGACGATGTCCGCACCCACGTCGGCGCCCTTGGTGAAGATGCCGCCGCCGAGTCGGGCGAAGATGGAGATGAGCGAACCGCCGAAGGCCAGACCGACCAGCGGGTGCAGCGGGTCCTCGACGCCCAAACCCAGCAGGATGGCATAGAAGCCGGCGACGCCGAGCAGGCCCAGGCCGACCACCAGCATGCCGGTGATGGCACCGCCGCGGAAGGCGATCTGCAGGGCGGCATTCAGTCCGTCATTGGCTGCCTGCGCGGTGCGCACATTGGAGCGCACGGAGATGTTCATGCCGATGTATCCGGCCAGGCCGGAAAAGAACGCCCCGATGGCGAAGCCGATGGCGGTGGTCCAGCCAATGAAAATTCCGATAATGACCAGCAGCACGACACCCGCCATGGCGATGGTGGTGTACTGCCGGTTCAGGTAGGCCTTGGCGCCTTCCTGAATTGCGTTGGCGATTTCCTGCATACGGGGGGTGCCTGCCGGTTTGGCGAGAATCCATCTGACGGACACCACACCATAGCCCAGTGCGACGAAGGCACAGGCAAGGGTGAAGATAAGCTCGATTGACATTACATTTTTCTCCTGGTTGGTAAGGTTGTTTCCGTGTCTGAACTGAAATCAGGGCGCCGTGAAACGGGTACCGGTCTTGAATCCGAACAGCTGCTCCAGATCGAATTCCCTTATGAAGCCGTCTACGGCGGACTGGCCATGCTCGCGCAGTACCTCGGCCAGGATCAGACGGGCGGCGTTGCGGTTATAGCCGCCACCCATGTGCGCCTGGACCGCCAGCAATTCGCGCGCTTTCTCCAGCGTCACAAGACGTTACCCGTCGCCGCAGCGATGGTTACTTGACCTCGAAGCTCGTATCCAGCCGTTTGGCAACCGGCAGGTTCCTGAGTTGAACGTACTGCGGCATGCCGGCCTTGTAGGGAGGATAGTCTTCGCCCCGGATCAGCGGTTCCAGGTAATCGCGGCACTTCTGGGTGATCCCGAAGCCGTCCCGGGTGATGAAGTTCTTCGGCATCATCTTCTCGACATTGGCCACGCGCGACAGCTGCGCCTCGCCGACCTTCCAGCGATACGGATTGTCGGAGACGCGCATTACCGTCGGCATCACGGAATTCTTGCCGGCCAGCGCCAGTTCGACGGCGGCCTTGCCCATGGCATAGGCCTGGTCCACGTCGGATTTGGAGGCGATATGGCGCGCTGCCCGCTGCAGGTAATCCGCGACCGCCCAGTGGTATTTGTATCCCAGCTTCTCACGAACCATATTGGCGATGACCGGGGCGACGCCGCCGAGTTGCGCATGGCCGAACGCATCCTTGAGTCCCTGGTCGGCGAGGAACTTGCCGTCCTTGTCATGCACCCCTTCAGAGACGACGATGGAGCAATAGCCGTAGCGGTCGACCTTCTCCTTGACCTTGGCCAGAAATGCCTCCTGGTTGAAGGTGACTTCCGGGAACAGGATGAGAATGGGCAGATCGCAGTTCTCGGAAGAGGCCATGCCACCGGCGGCGGCAATCCAGCCGGCGTGGCGACCCATGACCTCGAGTACGAATATCTTGGTCGATGTCTTCGCCATGGACGCGACATCGAAACTCGCCTCGCGTGTGGAAATGGCGATGTATTTGGCCACCGAACCAAAACCCGGGCAGTTGTCGGTGATCGGCAGGTCGTTGTCCACGGTCTTGGGAACATGGATGGCCTGCAGCGGGTATCCCATGTTCTTCGACAGCTGGGAGACCTTCAGGCAGGTATCGGCGGAATCACCGCCGCCATTGTAGAAGAAATAGCCGATATTGTGCGCCTCGAAGACCTCGATCAGGCGTTCGTATTCACGTTTGTTAGCCTCCAGGCTCTTCAGCTTGTAGCGGCAGGAACCGAAGGCGCCGGATGGGGTATGGCGCAGGGCGGCAATCGCGCGGGCCGATTCCTTGCTGGTATCTATCAGGTCTTCCTCCAGTGCACCGATGATGCCGTTGCGGCCGGCATAGACCTTGCCGATCTTGTTCTTGTGCTTGCGCGCGGTTTCAATCACACCGCAGGCGGAGGCATTGATGACGGCGGTGACCCCGCCGGACTGGGCGTAAAATGCATTTTTCTTTGCTGATTGAGCCATTTACTGTTCTCCTGGGCTTTGGCGTTGATGGCAAGAATGATATTCGCTTGGTTCGCGCTTAATGTCCCTCACGCTGGGCCGTGTGGTCGGCCTGAACCTGCAACAGGGTCACCATGCATTCGGAGAGGTCGTCGAATTCCTCGATGCCGGTGCCGAAATTTTGATGAACGCGGTAGTAGAACTGACAGCGATAGCTGTGATCCCCGGTTTTGAATACCACGAAGTGGCATCCGTCTTTTCCCCAGTACACCACCGGGCAGGTATCAAGTTCGCTGGAATAGGGATTCAACCGCAGCTCGCTGTCGCCGAGCTGGGTCTCCACTGCTGCTTTATAACGCTCCGCCAGCGTGGTATGGATGGTCCACAATTCACTTTTCGTGAAATCGGCGATCTGGCTCATGATGATTATCGGGCTCAGTTGGTGCGGCGGGCAGGGTAGCTTTTCAAGGGTGCAAGATTCTAGCTCAAAACCTGATTTATTTCATGAACTTCGTTGACTTCTACGGGTGGCTGGGGGTAGCTTAAACACAGATCTGCCTTTCGGCCAGACAAATAATTATATATTCCCATTCAAAAAACCTTTTTTGATATAGTAAGTTAGTGGTCGTCCATGAAGATATGAATTCACCGCAAAGCCGCAAAGAGCGCAAGGTGTCTAATAGTTTTCGTTAAAGAATTTCTCTGCGTCCTTTGTGTCTTTGCGGTGAAAGCGGTGTTTATGGAAAGGCTCCTGGGAAAAAACAATACAACTGGTGGGAGTGTGGTGACATGAGAATCGTCTTACTTGGCGCACCCGGGTCTGGCAAGGGTACCCAGGCGGAACTGCTCGCCGAGCGTTACAAGATTCCGTATTTCTCCTCCGGCGACCTCTTGCGTGAGTCGGTGGCCTCCGGCTCTGCGCCCGGACGTCAGGTGAAATTGGCCATGGACGCCGGGCAACTGGTGGGCGACGACATCCTGCTGGGCATCATCCAGGAACGGATACTGCGCCCCGATGCACGTAATGGTTTTATTCTGGACGGTTTTCCCAGGAGTTTGCCGCAAGCCGAGGCATTGGACCTGTTGTTCGACGGTCTGGGCCGACCCCTGCATCTGGCCTTGCTGCTGGCCGTGGATGTCGACGCCCTGCTGCAGCGACTGGTGGGGCGGCGGACCTGCCTGTCCTGCGGGCAGGTGTACAACGTGTTTTATGCCCCGCCGCGTATCGATGGGCGCTGTGATGCATGCGGGGGCAGGCTGCGTCACCGGGCGGATGACAACGAGGAAACCATCGGCAATCGCCTGCGTGTTTACGAGCTTCACACGCTGCCGGTCATTGAGCATTACAAGTCTCAGGGTAAACTGCGTACGGTGCAGGGCGTCGGAGATATTACCAATATCTTCAAGGCGATGTGTAAGGTGGTGGAGGATGTCAAGGCGCATTCGGATACCGGGATGCGCTCGGACGCCATCCGGCGCGCCATCGCCAGGCAACAACTCCCGGCAGGCGCCGCCAGAAACAAATCCAAAAAGGCCGCACCGGTAAAGACCGCGCCGGCCCAGGCGGCCTCCCGGAAAGCCGCACCGGAAAAAGCGGTTGCCAGCAAGGCCACTGCCGGGAAGGCGGCGACCAGGAAGGCGGCCACCGCGAAAGCCTTACCCAAAAAGGCTGTCCCCAAAAAGGCGGCCACCGCGAAAGCCTTGCCCAAAAAGGCAACTCCTAATAAGGCCGCTCCTAAAAAGGCAACTGCCGGCAAGTCAGCATCAGGAAAACCCGCGGCGAAGAAAAAAAGCACCAGGGCGGCTACTGCAGGAAAACCCCCGGCAGCGAACGCGCCACCCAGGAAAACCACCCCCGGCACAGCACCGGCCAGGAAAGCCGTTTCCGGGAAATCGGCTGGAAAGAAACCGGGAAGCCGGAAAGTAACCGCCAGATGAATGACGCATATTCAATCCCAAATCATTGTAAATAGCTGCGGAAACACACGGAAAAGTAAGAAGTAAGAGGTGAAAAGTGAGAAGTAAGAAGTAATGACGTGTACTCACGGCTCCTGCGACGTTTGTTAATGGCCACGGAACCACGGAAAACACGGAAAAAAATAAAAATTAATTCTCTGTTTGGTTCATATCCCTGCTTCGGACGTACATGGACAGGCTCAAAGACGGAATTTCCAATATTCGGTTTTACTTCCCATTCCGGGTTTTATTGTCTTTAGTTCACTGCTGTCCCATTAACATGGATAGAGTTGTCTGTAAGGTCATGAACGAAAGTTGTTATTTGAGTGCTTGATACCCGATGGGCATGAATACTACGTTCCGCGGTTAAATAGGGCATCCCTTCTCCCTCCGGGAGAAGGCCAGGATGAGGGGGTATGGAAATCAAGCGGTTATCTTGTTTCGATCCCCTCACCCTAACCCTTTTATGCCCTGTGTTTGGGTGCTCCCGGTGGGAGAGGGAATTAGTGGGACAGCAGTGTCTTTAGTTATATTTATTTTTCCGTGTCTTCCGTGGCCATGTCGACGTCATTCGGGATGACGTGCGTAATTCAAGTGCCATTCAACCGTGAGATAAAATAGCTGTCGCCCCGCAGTTCTTCCCGGGATAATCGACCGTTCCTTATTCTCGGCAAGCATGGTTTGAATGCACATCCATATCCTCGGAATCTGTGGTACGTTCATGGGCGGCATCGCCCTGCTGGCCCGTGAGCAAGGCATTCGGGTCAGTGGCTCGGATGCCAATGTCTACCCGCCGATGAGCACCCAGCTCGAGGAGCAGGGTATCGGTCTGCATCTGGGCTATGCCCCGGCCCATTTCAGCCCCGCGCCGGACCAGGTGGTCATCGGTAATGCGTTGTCACGCGGCAACCCGGCGGTCGAGCATGTGCTGAACGCGGGACTGGACTATACCTCGGGCCCGCAATGGCTGGCCGAGCATGTGCTTGCGGACCGCTACGTGCTCGGCGTGGCCGGCACGCATGGCAAGACCTCGACCGCGAGCATGCTCGCATGGATTCTGGAATACGCCGGCCTGTCTCCCGGTTTTCTGATCGGCGGCATCCCCGCCAATTTCGGCATCTCGGCGCGCCTCGGCAGCGGCCCGTTTTTCGTGGTCGAGGCGGACGAATATGACACGGCCTTCTTTGACAAGCGGTCGAAGTTCGTGCACTACCGGCCGCGCACGCTGGTGCTGAACAATCTTGAATATGACCACGCCGATATCTTTTCCGACCTGGCGGCGATAAAGCGCCAGTTCCATCACCTGGTACGCACCGTCCCCGGCAATGGCCTGATCATCGAGAACCGGGACGACGCCAACCTGGCGGAGGTGCTGGCCATGGGCTGCTGGACACCGCGCGAGGCGGTATCGGCCGGCGGCGGCGAGGCCATGTGGGAGGCGAACCCGCAATCTGCCGACGGCGGGCGCTTCGATGTCCTGCTGGAAGGCCGCCGGGCCGGCGTGGTCAGCTGGCGTCAGATCGGGAGGCACAACATGCATAATGCGCTTGCCGCCATCGCCGCAGCGCGCCACGCGGGTGTGGCAGTGTCGGTGGCGACCGCGGCGCTGGCCGAGTTTCAGGGCGTCAAACGCCGTATGGAGGTGCGCGGGCGGGTCAACGGCGTGACGGTGTACGATGATTTCGCCCATCATCCGACGGCAATCGCCACCACGTTGCAGGGACTGCGCAGCCAGGTCGGCGAGTCACGCATCCTGCTGGTGCTGGAACCGCGCTCCAATACCATGCGTATGGGGGTGCATAACGACACGCTGGCGGCCTCGATGCAGGGGGCGGATCGCATCTGGATGCATGAACCCGGCGACCTCGGGTGGTCACTCCCGGAGGTCGCGCACGCGATGGGGGTGCCTGTGACCATCAGCGGCAGCGTGGAGGCCATCGTCGATGAAATCCTTCACGAGGCCCGTCCGGGGGACCACATCCTGGTGATGAGCAATGGCGGCTTCGGGGGGATTCATGAAAAGCTCGTTGCCGGACTCCAGGTAGCTTCGCGCGATCCATGAATGGTGCTTGGTTAAACCCCTATGGCCACGGAAACCACGGAAACCACGGAAACCACGGAAAACACAGAAAGAAGAGCCTGTATTCCGTGTTTTTCCGTGTGATTCCGTGGCTATTTATCGAACTTGGGCCTTAACCAAGTGCCATTCAATTGATTGTTTTTTATGTATGAATTTCTCTGTGTCCCTGGCGGCTCTGCGGTGAATACGGCGTTGATTGATGAACACCAGGCATAATTGCCGGAATAGGCCGGTGGGATCATCTACCGGTTTGAAACCCGTGCCGAGATGCATATGAATTTTTTCCGTCCCAGATCCATATTGCGGCTGATTCTGACCGGATTCTCACTGGTCGCCTTGCCGCTGGTGGTCGGACTGGTCATTGCCACGGTCTCCGTCGACCGTCTGGTGGGCCAGAGTCAGAATGCCCTGGTGCAGAGTGTGCTGGTAATGCAGGGCAGTCAGATGCTGGTAGAGGCGATTACCGCAATGGAGCGCAATGCCCGGCAATATCAGGTGCTTGGCGACAAGATGCTGTTACATGTCTACGAAGAAAAACACGCCAAATTTGTCGATACCGCCCGCACCCTCGAAGATCTGGAACTCGTCGAGGGCCAGCGCCAACTGCTGGAACAGCTGCGCGCCGGGGAAAACGAGGTTCATACCGTGCTTAGTGACAATCCCCATGATGCGAGTGCCACCAGGGCGACCTTGTCCCGATTTGCCGGACTCGCGCAAACGGCGCAACAGATCCTTGCCGATAACCAGGGCCTGATAAACCGTGGCGTAGAACAAATCCGGAGCAATGCCAAGGCGGTTCAGCGGACGTTGGTCGTCCAGGCCATTGCACTGGTCCCGGCCGCGTTGTTGCTGACGATATTCTTTACCTTGCAGATCGCCCGACCCATCAGGCAGTTCGATCAGGCGATACGCCGGCTGGGGGAGGGAAAATTTACCGAGCCCGCCGTCGTTACCGGGCCGCGCGACCTCGAACAGCTGGGCGAACGCCTCAACTGGCTGCGCCGGCGGCTGCTCGATCTGGAGCAGGAAAAGACCAAGTTTCTTCAGCATATCTCGCACGAGCTGAAGACCCCGCTGACGGTGATCAGGGAAGGTGCGGAATTGATGAATGAACAGATTGTCGGCGAGCTGAACACCCAGCAGCGCGAGATCGCGGCAATTCTGCGCGACAATAGCCTGCAACTGCAGAAGTTGATCGAGGATTTGCTGAATTTCAGTATCTTGCGCAACCCCTCATCGAGTCTTTTCTTCAAACGGGTGGAACTGGGTAAAATCATCAGAAACGTGCTCGAAGACCACAAGGTCGCCCTGCTGTCGCGTAAACTGGATCCGCGGATCACCCTGCAGCCGGCGCGGGTGAGGGGCGACAAGGATAAACTGCGCATTATGGTGGATAACCTGATATCGAACGCCATCAAATACTCGCCTGACGGCAGTCCCTTGTGGGTGACGTTGTTCACGCGTGATGCGCATGCCTTCATCGAAGTGGCAGACGCCGGCCCGGGCATCCCGGTTGAGGAACATGACCGTGTGTTCGAGGCGTTTTATCAGGGGGTGTCCGCCCTCAAGGGGCATGTCAGGGGGACCGGGCTGGGATTGTCCATCGCCAGGGAGTACGCTCAGGCGCATGGAGGAAATATCAAGGTGTTGAATGCCGGGAATAACGGCGCGCGTCTCCAGGTTGAATTGCCGTTGGAGCAGGGTTCCTGATTATGATGAGATTACCTGTCATGCTGGTATTGCTGGCGATCACACAGACCGCCTGCAGTGAATGGCAATCCTTCGCCGATATCAGAGAGGCATCGGTGAACTCCGGGGAGTGCGGCGTTGGTCGTTTGATGGCGGAGTTGCATGACACGCGCTCCATGAATGAGGACCAACTGCGGCACACGCTGAAAACCTGGGCGCAGGAATACCAGGCTGACCCCAGCGACACCCACCGCCTGAGACTCGCGCTGCTTTATGCGGCCGGAAACGAATCGGTGCGTGACCTCGGTCGGGCGCAGGAGTTGTTGACCGGGTCGGCCGCTACGATGGAAAATCCCGACACGAGGGAGTTCGCGTTCGTGGTGCGCGGGTTTCTGGAAGATCAAATTGACACCAACAGAAAGATCAACGATCTCAACAAACGGATTGCCGGCCAGAAGCGGCGCATCAGCGAACTGGAACAGCAGCAGAAGGCGCTGATGAACATCGAGCAGAAGATCCAGCAGCGTGCCACCCCCGCGGTGATCGAAAATGACAAATGACAGGTACCGGGTTCTGCTGGTGGATGACGATCGTGGTTTGCTGCGTCTGTTATCGATGCGACTGACGGCGGCGGGGTATGCGGTGACGGCCCTGGAGAGCGGGGAGCAGGCGCTGGCGCAGATACCGCTGGTTCGCCCCCACCTTATCGTGACCGATCTGCAGATGGACGGTATGGACGGCATGACGCTTTTCAACCGGGTGCATAGCTGCAATCCCTCGCTGCCGGTGCTCATACTGACCGCACACGGGACGATCCCGGATGCGGTTGAAGCGACGAGTCGGGGTGTGTTCGGTTATCTGACCAAGCCCTTTGACAGCAAGGTGCTGCTGGAACATGTGGCGCGGGCGCTGAATATCACCGGGGATCCCTCCGCCCTTCAGCCCGATGCCATGCTGGGGGAGTGGCGCAAGGGGCTGGTCACGCGCAGTCCGTTGATGGAGAACCTGCTGACGCAGGCGCGCCTGATTGCCGGCAGTGACGCCAGCGTGCTGATTCACGGCCAGAGCGGCACCGGTAAGGAGCTGCTGGCGCGGGCGATTCACTGCGCCAGTACGCGTTCCGACGGCCCCTTCGTGGCGCTCAACTGCAGCGCCATTCCGGAGTCGCTGTTTGAATCCGAATTGTTCGGTCATGTGAAGGGTGCGTTTACCGGTGCGACGCGTGATCATCCCGGGATGTTTCGAGCGGCGTCCGGGGGCACGCTGTTTCTGGACGAAATCGGGGATATGCCGCTGGGTTTCCAGGTGAAGCTGCTACGGGCGCTGCAGGAACGCAGCATTCGCCCGGTGGGCTCGACGGAAACGGCGGCGGTTGACGTGCGCATCATTTCGGCGACGCATCAGGATCTGGAACTGGCGCTGGAGGAGAACCGGTTTCGTGAAGACCTCTACTACCGCATGAACGTGGTGCGGCTGGAGCTGCCCACCCTGGCCGAGCGGCGGGAGGATATTCCGCTGCTGGCGCATCATTTTCTGCAGAATTTTCCGGATGCACGAAAGAAGGGCGTGCAGGGTTTTTCGCCCGAGGCGATGGAGGCGATGTTATCGGCGCCGTGGCCGGGAAACGTGCGCCAACTCTACAACGTGGTGGAGCAGTCGGTGGCATTGTCGACGACGCCGTTGATTCCCGTGAGCCTCGTGCAGCGGGCCCTGCGCGGGGAAACGAGCGAAATGCCGGCGTTTGCGGAGGCGCGCAGCCAGTTTGAACGCGACTATCTGACGCAGCTGCTGCAGATCACCCATGGCAACGTGACGCGGGCCGCCGGGATCGCCAAGCGCAACCGCACCGAATTCTACAAGCTGCTGCAGAAACATCATCTCAATCCCGCGCAATTCAAGTCGGCATCACAGTCCTGAGAAGCCACGGAAGATAACGAAATCAATCATGGCCACGGAATCCACGGAAGAACACGGAAATATTTCAATGATAAAAACAGGTATAGGTCAGTAAGGGTATTTGATTTCTGAATAAATCAGGCGAGACTCTTGTTTTTCACTTTTCACCCTAATCTCACTTACTGAAGACAGAATCGCTATAAATAGCCACGAAAGACACAGGCATTATTTGTGATTTTTCCGTGTTCTTCCGTGGATTCCGTGGCTATTCATTCATTTGAAAAAGAGATATCCCTTATCCAGGTACCATTCATTTCTCACCCTTCACTTTTACAGGTTTTTCCCATCCCAGCAGCACTTCACCGTGCCATTCCAGTCCGGCCGGCGGATGGACATCGCGCTGGACGGTAACGACGGGTGTTGTGGTCGCGAGCGCATCGCGCAGGGCCGCAAGTGGCGTGTCGAAATCGTCCGCGGTCCTGAGATAGGAGGTCATTGGCAGGGAGTGGTCGACATGCAGATAAGAGGCGGTGCCGATCCAGAGCCTGGCCGCGGACTCGGCGATGCTTGCGTTGGCCGGCCAGAGTCTCAGTACCGTAATCCGGTCCCGGCGTTCACCCCGTTTCACCAGAAGCAGTTTCTGGTGCTCCCCGTCATGCACCTGGGGCAGGATGGGGAGGTTCGCGATATCCGGATGCGGCGCAAGCCAGCTCATGGCGCTTAGCGCCCCGAACCGTTTCGGTGCCTGCCAGCCTTGCCCGCCGAGTATCTCTTTGAGGAATGCCAGTGAACCGGCCCACTGGATATTCAGCGGCTGGGTGTTCACCCCCTCGATGTCGATCCGGTAAGCCGGCAGTTCCCGCCAGTAGTCGTCACGCCATTCCGTCAGGCTGACGGTGTGTATTGCCGTGCGCGGCGCATAGGTCGCCAGTTCCTGTCTGAATCGGGAACCCGTCAGCCAGCTGCCTCCCGCGATCAGGACCGCGAGGGACACCACCAGCAACCGTTTGACCGGCAGGGCGGGGGCCGGATGTCGGTCATAAGCGATGCCGAGCAGGGTCACCCATAACAGGCCGACGCTGGCGCCGCCCAGGACATCGGAAAACCAGTGTGCACCCAGGTAAACGCGCGAGAAGGCGATGGCGACGACCAGCATTCCCGCGACGGTGTAGGGCAACCAGCGGCGTTTGAACGGAAGTTCCCGTGCGATCAGCAGCGCCAGAAAGCCAAAGACGGCGAGGCTGGCGCTGACGTGTGCGCTGGGGAAGGAAAAGCCGGCGTGGATATCCACGGGGCGCACCACCCGGGTTGAGTGTTTCAGCGCATAGGTCATGATGACGGTGCACATATACGCCACCAGCCAGTGAAGGGCGGCCTTGCGGTAGCCGTTCAGGATCAGCCACAGGCTGCCCGCCGCCATGATGACCGCCAGCAATACCTGTTTGCCGAAAAGGCTGATGAAGGTCATGACCTTGTCTGCGCCCGGCGTGCGCAGGTTCTGCAGGAAGTGGAAGAGGTAGTTGTCGAGATCCCCCATGAAGCGTCCCTGCAGGGCCTGGTGTGTGATCAGCAGCAGCGCCCAGAAGGCCAGAAACATCAGGCCAAGGAGTATGGCCAGGCCGCGGGCTTCCGGATGGTCAGGGTCCAGGAGCGAGCCCGCCAGCGGGCGGATTCGTGGATGTCCGCGGCTCCAGGTCAGCGCCTTGTCCACCGCGGCCGAGGCGTGCGGCTGCAGCAGGCGCCAGATGCCGCGGATCAGCGCGTAGCTCAGCCATGCGATGCCCGCCACGACGACCAGCAGCACGACGAGGCGGCCGGCCACCTCGGCCGCCAGCCCCAGCGAGGCGCCGAATGCCATGCCGGGCAGGATAAAGGCGGGCGCCCAGAGCGCGGAGGCGGTGATATCCACGATCAGGAAGCGCCCGAAGCCCATGTCCATCATGCCAGCGACAGCCGGTATGATGGGGCGTACCGGTCCGACGAAGCGGGCCATGAAGACGCTTTTCCCGCCGTGACGGCAGAAGAAGTCGACGCCCCGGTTCACCAGATCCGGGTAGCGTTTCAGTGGCCAGACGACACGCAGCCGTTGATGATAGTGGTTGCCGATGAAGAAGCTGATGGTGTCGCCGGCCACGGCGCCCAGGGTCGTCCAGACCATGGTCGGAAACAGCTGCAGCGCGCCGGTCGTGACGAGTGCGCCCATGCCGAACAGCAGAAACGTGCCGGGGACCAGCAGGCCGACGACGAGCAGGGATTCCAGCAAGGCGACCACGAAAATCAGCAGGCTGGAGAAATGCGGGTGCTGCGCTATCCAGGCGAGCAGTTCCTGCAGCAGGTTATCCATGCCGGACGATACGTGTCGCCGCCGGTCTTAAGACAATGTCCTGAAGACCTTCGCGGAGGCATCCAGGGTGGCGTCGATCACGCTGTCGGTATGGGCCGACGAGACGAATCCGGCCTCATAGGCCGAGGGCGCGAGATACACACCGGCCTGCAGCATGCCCTGGTAGAAACGCTGAAAGGCCTCCAGGTCACAGCGGGTCACCTGGTCGAAGCGGGTGATGGTCCGCTCGGTGGAAAAGAAATACCCGAACATCCCCCCGACCTGGTGGGTGGTGAAGCCGATGCCGGCGCCATCGGCCTGTACCTGCAACCCCTCGACCAGCCGTTTCGCCGCGCTGTCAAGCCGCGCATGAAACCCCTCGGCCGACGCCAGTTCCAGCGTCGCCAGGCCGGCCGCCATGGCCACCGGATTGCCGGAGAGCGTGCCCGCCTGGTAGACGGGCCCGAGCGGCGCGATCTGCTCCATGATCTCCCGGCGCCCGCCGAAGGCCCCGACCGGCAGGCCGCCGCCGATGACCTTGCCGAGCGTGGTCAGATCGGGCCGGATGCCGTAATGTGCCTGCGCCCCGCCGGCCGCCACCCGGAAACCGGTCATGACCTCGTCGAAGATCAGCACGCTGCCGTGCGCGTCGCACAGGTCACGCAGGTCCTCGAGAAAACCCGGTACCGGGGGAATGCAGTTCATGTTTCCCGCCACCGGTTCCACGATTACCGCGGCGATTTCCTCCCCGGCCCGGGCAAAGGCCTCCTTAACGCCGGCCAGGTCGTTATAGGTCAGCGTCATGGTGAACGCCGCCACCGCGGCGGGCACCCCCGGCGAGGTCGGCACCCCGAGCGTGAGCGTGCCGGAACCAGCCTTGACCAGCAGGGCATCGGAATGCCCGTGATAGCAGCCTTCGAACTTGACGATTTTGTCACGCCCGGTAAATCCGCGGGCCAGGCGGATCGCGCTCATGGTGGCCTCGGTCCCGGAATTCACCAGGCGCACCATGTCCATCGACGGCACCATGGCGCACAGTGTATCCGCCATGCGTGTCTCGATCTCCGTGGGCGCCCCGAAGCCCAGGCCGCGGGCGGCGGCCTCCTGTACGGCGCGGATGACCTGCGGGTGGGCGTGCCCGGCGATCATCGGTCCCCAGGAAAGCACGTAGTCGATATAGCGCCTGCCATCGACGTCGACCAGGCAGGGGCCCTCGCCGCTGGCAAAAAACACCGGTTCGCCGCCGACGCCGCGAAAGGCGCGTACCGGCGAGTTCACGCCGCCCGGGATGTGTTCGCAGGCGGCCAGGAAGTCGTCATGAGAGCGGGTCATGGAATGTGCGTCCTCGGATTCAAAAAACCGGTCAAGCTTACCTGCCGGGGCGGATCAGGCAAACTCCAAATTTACACTCCGGGCGGCATAAGTGAGAAGTGAGGGGGGTGAAAGGTAAGAGGTAATACAGATTTAATGGCCACGGAATCCACGGAAAACACGGAAAAAATAAAAATTATTTTCTGTTTGGTTCATATCCCTGCTTCGGGCGTAAATGGACAAACTCAAAGACAGAATTTCCAATATTCGGATTTACTTCCCACCCCAAGTTTTTTGTCTTTAGCATTATCTATTTTTCCGTGTTTTCCGTGGATTCCGTGGCCATTAAATTCTTTTCACACGGCATCCTCCATGCCGAACAGTGCGGCATAGGCCTGCGCGGCGGCCTGGGTATCGTGCTGGCCGAACACGCCCTCGATGACGGCGAGCAGGTCGGCGCCGGCGTCGAGGAGGGCGGCGCCGTTTACGGGCGTGATACCGCCGATGGCGACGATGGGGAGATCGAGTTCCCTGCGGGCTTGAGACAGCAGCGCCGGCAGCGCCTGGACGGCGCCCGGTTTGCTGAGTGAGGGGAAAAACCGGCCGAAAGCCACGTAGCTGGCGCCCGCGGCGGCGGCGGTACGGGCGCGTTCCAGCTGGTTGTAGCAGGAGACGCCGATAATCGCCCGCGGCCCCAGACGCCGGCGGGCCTGGTCCGGCGGGATGTCCTCCCGGCCGAGGTGGACTCCGTCGGCGCCGCACGCCGCGGCCAGTTCGGCATCATCATTGATGATCAGGGGGATAGCCCGTTCGCGGCACAGCATCGCCAGGGCGCGCGCTTCAGGGACGCGTTCCTCCCGTGGCAGGCGTTTCTCCCGGTACTGGATCATCACGGCGCCGCCGTCGATGGCCTGTGCCACCCGGTCGATCACCTGTCCATGGGGAATGAGCCGGCTGTCCGTTATGGCGTACAGACCGCGCGGCGGCGCCACGGTGTCCATTCAGTCCTCGTCGCCAACGGACCAGAAGAAACGCTGGGGAAGATGCTGGCCCAGCCCGGGTCGATAACCGTGGCGCAGGCTGTTCCAGGTGTAATCCTGTGCCTCGTGTATGGCGGAGAACGGTTCCAGGCCCTGCGCCAGCAGACCGGCGATGCTTGCCGAGAGGGTGCAGCCGGAACCGTGGTAACTGTGGGGCAGGCGTTCCCAGGTGAAGGTCTCGATGAGCCGCTGGTTGCTGTAGAGGCGGTTGATGACATGGGGAGTGCGCTCGTGACTGCCGGTCACCAGCACGTGGTCGACGCCGTGGTCGAGCAAGGCGAGGGCGCGGGCGTCCAGGGTATCCGCCTCGCGCGCCAGGGCGCGCGCCTCCAGGCTGTTGGGGGTAAGGATGGTGGTGACGGGGAGCAGCAAGGCCTGCAATGCCTCGATCAATTCCTCACCGCCCAGATCAGTGCCACGTCCTGAAGCCAGCACCGGATCGAAAACAACCGGTATCTCCGGGTAGTCCATGAGGATGCTATGGACGGCCTCGGCATTCTCGATGCTGCCCAGCATGCCGATCTTGAAGACGGCAACCGGCATGTCTTCCAGTATGGCGCGCGCCTGGGCGATGACCAGGGTGGCGTCCACGGTCGTGAACCCGGACACGTCCTGGGTGTCCTGGACCGTCAGGGCGGTAAGCACGGTGGCCGCATGAGAGCCCTGGCTGGCAATGGCTTCGATGTCCGCCTGTATGCCGGCGCCGCCACTGGGATCATGGCCGGCGAATACCAGTACGATGGGGATTTTGCCGGTGTCGGGGCTCATGGCGTTATTAAAAGTGAGAGGTGAGAAGATAAAAGTGAAAAGTTAAAAGTGAGCTGTCCGTGGGGCGTGGCGTCCGTTCGGAACCGGGTATGGGCGCTATTCTAGCACCACCGGAGTGATGTTTTTACGACGCCGATGAGGGTATACAATGCGCGGCAACCAGTAGGGCGCTGACTTCGGGGATATCCTTTTCATTAACGAATTTCTCTGCGCCCTTTCGGCAACTGCTCCATGCGTTGCTCTAACTCCTGCATCCGTGCAGTCGTGCGTCTCTGCGGTGAATACGGCGTTTATGGGGGGGCACCAGGTATGAATTCTGACGAGGTTGTTTGTAATGGATGATTTCAAAAGCTATATGTGTGTCGTATGCGGATTCGTCTACAGTGAGGCCGACGGTCTCCCGGAGGAAGGGTTCCCGGCCGGGACCCGGTGGGATGACATCCCGCCGAACTGGGTATGTCCGGAATGCGGTGCGGCCAAGGAAGACTTCGAGATGGTCGAAATCTGAATTCCAGGAGTCTGTCGGACTTGGGTGATCGTAGCGAGCATGGTGGGAGAGCGAGCACAGAGATTCACGATTTCGAGGCGCATAGTGGTTCTATGCAACGAGGAATCGGGGAACTATGAGCCGATCTCCCTCCAGCGCAGTAGATCAATCCCAAGTCCGACAGACTCCTAGCGGAGCGTGGTTTTTTTACTAGACTCAGTATTACCCGTATCCCGGTGATGGGCACGACACGACTGGTCGACCGGGAGGTGCCTCGAAAAATTCGCGGGCGCAGTATGTCCGGGCCGGTGATCCTCCGCATCCTGACACTGCCGGGTCTGACCGCCTGGCGCTGACACCGGTTCCAGCGATTTTTCGAGGTGATATGAACTTACTTTAAGATCGCGTGAGCATGCCTGATGCTGACCATTTCTGAAAAACTGATTGAAATGGCGGGCGCCGCGGAGGCTTACTGTGCATTGATCGAAAACCACCAGTACACCAATGGGCGCTGGCTTGCCGATTTATACAGGGTCCTGCCCCGATTGCATTCGGCAGTGATGGCGTTAAATGCCGAAGCTCACGACGCGACCCTGGGTCCCGGGGTGAACCTGGATGAACGTTTCGAGGTCTACACCCGTCTAAAGCAGGCGCTGGGTGAGCGCGACCGCTACTGGCTCGAATTTGACGAGTCCCCTGACAAGGTACACATGTCCGGCAGCCTGGCGGATGACCTGGCGGATATCTATTTCGATCTGCAATACGGGCTTGACCTGCTGGATGAGGCCTGGCCACAACGCGCCAGCCAGGTCTGGCAATCAACCTACCGCCGGCACTGGGGACAGCACCTGGTGGACGCCGAACGCCACCTCTATGCACTCAAGGTGCGTAATCTTCTGACGCCCGCTGATGCTCCTGAAAGCAGGGAGACGCATGTTTAGAAAATCAATGGCCACGGGTTGAATGGCACTTACTTAGTAGCCGTCCATAAACACGGCTTTCACCGCAAAGACGCGAAGGACGCAAAGAAATTCTTTAATGAAAACACACAACGACTTTGCGTTCTTTCGGTAACTGCTCCATGCGTTGCCCTGGCTCCTGCATCCCTGGAGTCGTGTGCCTTTGCGGTGAATTTAATTCTTTATGGATGGACGCTCCTTAAGTCCAAATCGTGCCAAATGGCCATGGAATCCACGGAAGACACAGAATTTATCTGTGAATATTCCGTGTTTTTCCGTGTGCTTCCGTGGACCAATAAAGGGGACAGACCCGAATGGCGCTTACTTAAGCCGTAATGTAGAAATGTAGGGTGGGTAAGCGCTTTTTGCGTGACCCACCAAGCGTTGCGTAGCAACACTACGCACTCTTTTAATGCGTGCCTATCGGCACAGCTTGGTGGGTTACGGCACAAACGACGTGCCTAACCCACCCTACATCGATGGCATACCAGCCTAAGTAAGTGCCAATCGGTCCCGGACCTGAAAATGGACCCGGAATTAGCGTATATTCTCCCTCAATGTAATATGTGCGGTGCGCACATGGGCCAACTGGAGTGAAGTCACGTCCTATGAAGAAATCTCTTGCTCAAAAAGGGTTTACCTTGATCGAGGTGATGGTGGTGGTGGTCATCCTCGGGATACTGGCGGCGATACTGGTACCGAAGGTGATGGATCGTCCGGAACAGGCGCGCCTGACCAAGGCGCGCCAGGATATCCGCGCCCTGGAGGCCGCGTTGAATCTCTACAAGCTGGACAATTACGTCTACCCCACGACCGATCAGGGTCTCGAGGCCCTGGTCAAGAAACCGTCATCCCCCGAACCGCCGAACTGGAAGGAGGGCGGCTATGTGGACCGTCTGCCGATAGACCCCTGGAAACAGCCCTACCAATACCTCAGTCCGGGGGCGCATGGGTCGATCGATATCTATTCACTGGGACCGGACCAGCAGCCCAGTGAGGATGATATAGGCAACTGGGAACTGAAATAGAGCGATCGGTACGACCGGGTACCGGCAAAGCCGTGAGATTTGCCATACGCAACTTCCCGGCGTGGGTTTGTCGTGGGCAGCGCATGAGATTGCTGCCATCCCCCTGTCTCGTGCGCCATGCCTGTCTTCCTGTGCCGGTATCAGTTCCTGGTTACCAACCAGGAAGGGGCGGACGGTCTTGCCGCGGGTTTACCCTGCTGGAACTCATGGTGGTCCTGGTTCTCATCGGGATCATATCCACCTTTGCCGTGCTGTCCGTGGGCAGGCACGATCAGGCCGCGGCGATGGAACGGGAAACCCGCCGCCTGGCAACGCTCATCGACATGGCCAATAACGAGGCCGTGATCCGTGGTGAGGAGCTTGCCATTCATTTTACCTTGACGGGCTACAGCTTCATGGTCCTGCAGGCCGACGGCTGGCGGGAGCTGCAGGACGATGATCTGCTCAAGCCCTACACATTGCCAAAGGGAATCAGCGTGCGCATCGAGGTGGAAGGGGATCCGCCGGGTCTGGGCAAACAGGGCAAGGGGCCGGAGCAGCAGGATAAAATGTCCGAAGACAAGTTGACTCCGCAGGTCTACATCCTTTCCAGCGGCGAAATGACCCCGTTCTCGGCCACCTTCGAGGTGGACCAGAGCCCGGTACGCTACCACCTCACGGCCACGATGCTGGGCAAACTGGACTGGGAAGCGGAGAAGACGTTTTGAGGCAGCGTATCCGGGGGTTTACCCTGCTGGAAATCCTGGTCGCGCTGGCCGTGCTGGCCGTGGCTCTGGCCGCGGTGATCAAGGCAGTCGGCGGCTACACCAGTAACCAGGCGTATCTGCGTGACCGGACACTGGCCACCTGGGTGGCGCGTAACGTGCTGGTCGAACAACAAGTCAAGGATGCCTGGCCAGACGTGGGTGAACTCAAGGGGGACGCCGAAATGGGTGGCCGGAAATGGCACTGGGTGGGGACGGTGTCCCAGACCGACGAGGAAGACCTGCGTCGGCTGGATGTCGCGGTACGCCCGATCGATGCGGAAGACAGCCAGCCGCTCGCGGTTTTGAGCGGGTTTCTCCGCCGGCCAGAACAATGACGCAAAACCGCCGGAAAGAACCCCGGGGGTTTACCCTGCTGGAACTGCTGGTGTCGCTGGCCATCTTCAGCCTGATCGCGGTGATGGCCTACGGGGGGCTGGAAACCGTGCTGACCACGCAGGCCCGGACCGGGGAAAATGCCGAGAGCCTGGCGGCCTTGCAGAAAACCTACCTGATCATGCAGCGGGACATCGAACAGATGGTGCCGCGCCCGATTCGGGACGAGTACGGTGATTCGCAGCCGGCGCTGATTGGAAGCACGCTGTTTCAGTTTACCCGGGGGGGCTGGGACAATCCCGCCAACCGCCAGCGCAGCACCCTGCAACGGGTGGGTTACTCGCTGCAGGACCAGCAGTTGATGCGCTACGCCTGGATGGTGCTGGACCGCGCCCAGGACAGCGCCCCGGTGCAGCAGCCCCTGGTCAGTGATATCAAGAGCATGCAGGTCCGCTATCTCGATCAAGCCGGCAACTGGCAGGAGCAATGGCCCCCGCCCCAGACCGGCGGTACTCCGGGCGTGAACCCGACGGATTTTCCCAGGGCGATAGAAATCACGCTGGAACACGTGCGATTCGGCTCTCTGGTCTGGTTGTTTCAGTTGCCGGGATGAGCCGCATGCACCGTAGACAGGCACAGGGGTTGACCGGGTGGCGGCAGCGCGGCGTCGCCCTGATTACCGCCCTGCTGGTGGTGAGCCTGGTTACGGTGATCGCGGTGACCATGGCCACCCGCCAGCACATCGATGTACGGCTTACCGCGAACCTGCTGCACGGGGAGCAGGCCTACGCCTACGCCCTGGCCGCGGAGTCCTGGGCGCGGGTCATCCTGCGGCGTGATGAACGTCAAAGCGACTACGATTCGCTCAATGAGGACTGGGCGACGGCATTGCCCCCTCTCGCCGTGGAAGGCGGGCAGGTCAGCGGCAGGATTGAGGATCTGCAGGGGCGCTTCAACATCAATAACCTGATCGGTCAGAACGGCAAGGTGAGCGAGCCGGATCTGGCCTATTTCCAGCAGCTGCTGCAGATCCTGAACCTGGAACCCGCCCTGGCGAACGCCCTGCTCGACTGGCTCGATGCCGATATCAATGTCAGGTTTCCGGACGGTGCCGAAGATGAGAATTACCTGCTCGGTCCGGTGCCCTACCGCACGGCCAACCGTCCCATGGTCAGCACCAGTGAGCTGCGACTGGTCAAGGGGTTCGATCAGAATGCCGTACAGCTGCTTGAACCCTACGTGACCGCGCTGCCGCAGTACACACACATCAATGTCAATACCGCGCCACCGGTCGTGTTGCTGGCGCTGAATAAGGATCTGACCCCAAGCGATGTCGATGCGCTGATTGCCGGCCGCGGGGACAAGGGATATCCGACGGTCCAGGCATTCATGGCGAATGAAGTCCTCGCCGGGCGCAAAGTGACCGCGCCGGTCGACGTCAAGAGTCAGTACTTCCTGGTGCGCACCGATGTCATCGTGGGTCAGGCGCAGGCGCACCTCGAGAGTGTACTGTTGCGCGATAAGGGCAAGACCCGGGCGCTCTATCGCGTCCGGACGCCCGTCCCGCTCCAGCAAAGCCCGGAGGGCCTCAAGGCGGATTCTACGAATGATTGATCCGAAAGCGTTTTTTGGTAGGATGGGTGGGCTTGTAACGAGGGGGCGCCGCTGATGCGTAATACGCTGCTGATAAGGATTGGCCAGGACGGGGACGAGGGCTGTGAATGGCTGTCGCTGGACGCCACCGGCCAACCGGTCGGGCAGGTGCGCAGCGGCGATCTGGCCGGCGCCGCCGCTGAAGCCGACGGCCTGCGCGTGGTGGTGCTCGCCCCTGGCATCGATTGCCTGCTGACGCAGGTGGTCATCCCGGGGCGTAACCGGCAGAAACTGCTGCGCGCCGTCCCCTATGCCCTGGAAGACCAGCTCATCGAGGATGTCGAGAACCTGCACTTTGCGCTCGGTCCCGCGCTGCCGGGAGGTGGCTACCCGGTTGCCGTCATTGCGACACGACGCATGGACGCCATCCAGGGTGCCTGCCGGAATGCCGGCCTGGATGTGAGTCTGCTCGTGCCGGAGCTTCTGGCGGTGCCGTGCGACGGGGAGGCGGTCTGCGGGGTGATCGACGGAGACGTAGCGCTGGTGCGAACCGGCGCGTTTACCGGCTTCGCCGTGGAGGCGGAGAATCTCGGCCTGATGCTGGACAGACTGCCCCCGCCCCAGGACACGCCGGAACGCTCCGTTTCCATACGGATGCCGGTAGGGCGCGCCCTGCCGGACCTCGGCGGGTGTGCGGACGAGGCGGTCATCACGCGTTACGAGGGTTCCGCGCTCATGCTGCTCGCGCAGGGATTGGGCGATTCCCCGCTGGATCTGCTGCAGGGCACGTACAGCCGCAACCAGGAGTGGGGCAGGATCTGGCGGCCGTTGCGTGCAACCGCCGCGCTTCTGCTGGCGGGCATTCTGCTCGGCAACATCGTCAAGGGCGTTGACTATTTTCGTCTGAGCAGCGAACGGGATGACCTGAATTCCAGCATGCAGGCCGTCTTCCTGGAATCCTTCCCCGGAACCAAACGGGTTGTCGACCCGCGGGTACAGATGCAGCAGCAGCTCGAGAAGCTGCAGCGTCGGGCAGGAAAGAGCACACGCTTCCTGTCGCTGCTGGCACGTTCCGCCGATGTGCTGCGCACGGCAAAGGACATCGAGATTGCCGGTGCCAGTTATCGCGCCGGCCGGCTGGATGTGGACCTGACGGCCCTCAATCTGCAGGTGGTCGACAAGTTGAAGCAGTCATTGACCGCACACGGCCTCACGGTTGAGATCCAGTCCGCCGCCGCAGACGCCGGACAGCGTGTGAAGAGCCGGCTGCGGATCCAGGGGAGTGAAGCATGAAGGCATGGCTGGCCAGTCTTGATCCGCGCGAACGACTCATGGTCTACGCCGCCGCCGGCGTGCTCGCCGTGCTGCTTTTCTATGTCGTGCTGCTGCATCCGTTTTATTCCAGCTACGACAAGCTGCGGGACGGCGTGGAACAGCGGCGCGCCACCCTGCAGTGGATGCAGGAAACCGCGGTCAAGGTCAGGCAGCTGAAAGGGGCCAATCCCGCCGCGCAGGGTATGGCGGGGCGGTCCCTGCTGTCGGTTACCGATGGATCGGCCCGCACGGCCGGTCTGGGGGATGCACTGAAACGGGTGGAGCCGGATGGCAGCACCGGGGTGCGCGTCTGGCTGGAAGGCGCCCCGTTCGATTCCGTTATCGGCTGGCTGAGGGTGATGTCGTCAAGCTACGGCGTCGATGTCGACAGCGCCAGCATAGAGCGAACCGCGACGGCCGGGCGGGTCAATGCACGACTGAGTCTGCAGGCCCCACAGCCTTGAAGGTTCACTGGCGTCTTGCGCTGGTCGGGGCCGCCGCCTACCTGCTGTTCGTGCTGATCACCCTGCCGGCAGACCGTACGGCTGAATGGCTGAAGCACCATATCAATGGTCTGGATCTGCAGTCCGTGAGCGGGACCCTGCTCTCCGGCGCGGCGCGACGGGTCTCGATTCAGGGGCTTGCCATGGGTCCCGTTACCTGGTCCCTGCGGCCGTTGCCGCTGCTGCTCGCGCGAGTGGAATACCGGGTTACCCTGAAGGATCCTGTGTTCAGTGGCAAGGGCGTCATGGGGATGGGGCTCGGCGGACACCTTTATCTGCATGACCTGCGGGCGGAGCTGCAGCCCGATTCGTTGATCACCCGGTTTTCATCCCTCCCGGTGCAGACGTCCGGGGTCGTGACGCTGCGGATCGACACCGCGGATCTCGCCAATGGCTTTCCCCGGGAAGTGTCGGGCCACATGGATTGGGCCGACGCGCAAATCATCGAGCCGGTGGCGTTGCCGCTGGGCCATGTCGAGGCGACATTGCAGAGCGACGGAGATACCCTGATCAGCCATATCAGCGGCTCCGGTGAAACCGCGCTGGCGGGTGAGCTTTCCCTGAGTCCGGAAGGTGTCTACAAGCTGAACCTGCTGGTGACCCCGGGGCCGTCGGTCTCACCGGATATCGTCGACGGACTGAAGGCCTTCGGACAGACCCGTCCGGGGGGCGCCTACCTGATCAGCGACACCGGCCGGCTGTGATGCCCGCGGCAGCGGTGGGGCATGGACGACCCGAAAACAAAGGGTCCCCTCTCCCGGAGGGAGAGGGACAGGGAGAGGGGATCAACCTGGATTGAAGCCCCCTCACCCCAACCCTCTCCCGGAGGGAGAGGGGGAGTGGGTAGTTCTACCCACAAATTTTTCTGTAGAGTCAAACATATGTGGTGTCTGTCACGGCAAGCCGCTTTGAGAAAACAGTATTTCTATATGGCGCGCCTAAAATACCGGGGTTTTCGACGCAAGAGCTGGCGCTTGCGTCTTTCGGGTATGCCCGTGAACATCCGCACCGGCTGTCATACAGGATCTTCCAGTAAGCGTTTAAAATAATCCCGATGGATTCCTGGTCACTCAGTACACCCGAACAGCATCATTACAACGATCCGACGGTGGAGCGTGATGTCGAACGCCTGCGCGAATGGCTGACCAACCTGCCCTTGATGGACGTGGCCAAGACGGTGCGCCTTGTGCAAGGCGCACTCGATTCCCTGAATCAGCAGCAGCTGGAGCCTGAAACGCGTTACCCGTTACTGGAGGTTTTCCGCCACACGGTCGAACGCCTGTATGTCACCGTGGATCCGTTGTACATCCGGCAGCTCAATCTGGGCAAGTCACAACGGGAAAACGTCACGAGCAGCATCGAACAGTTGCTGCTGGCCATGGCCGGTGGCTACAAGATCATCATCAGAGCGCTGTATGAACCCGCCGTTCGCCAGCCGCCCCCTGATCTGTTCGGTCTGGCGATCAGCCGCGCCATGGATCAACTGGGGTATGCGTTACTCGACAGCTATCGCTACTATCGTTCCGTGCCGGAAGCGCTGTTTGCCGAGTTGCACCAGCTTTATCGTTATGCGCGCTACTTCGGTCTGCTGGCGGTGACCGCCGCCGATCAGGGCGCCGGACAATCGCCCGGGATCGCCGACAGTTACCATGCCATCCTGCTGCTTTCGCTGACCGACCCGTCCCGGCTGGCGGAGGGCGAGGTGGGCCTGCTCTATGGCATCCTGAGGCAGCATGCCGGGAAGTGCTGCATCACCCAGGGCAGTCACTGGTCGGACGATCCTGGCGGACTGTACCAGATCGATCTTGGAAGCGATGCCCCTCCCTGGCCCTGTACACGGCCGGGACAGCAGGCGGCGGCTGCGCGGGAACCTTATTTGCTGGATGCGCGTGAGGCGCTGCGCGCTATCCGGGAGCAGCTGGAACTCACGCCGGCCAAGGTGCGCAGGCAGAGTCCGGAGGCTGTGCTGCTGCGGCTGCTGCAGCCGGACGATGCGATTGCGAGGCAGAATCGTGAACCGCGCCACCCGGACAGTCGCGGTACCCGCCTGATTGCGGGGCTGAATGCCATCCATAGCTTCCTGCGGGAGGCACTCACGGCGGGAAGGAAGGCCGTGGAAGACGCGGGTGTCGACGCCGCGGTCAGACCCTCTCCCTGCCGCATCGTCGACACCAGCAACAACGGCCTGCGGCTGGTCTGGGAGGAAGGCTGCGCCGGTGACGTACGTGTGGGTGACTTGCTGGGCATCGTCGAGGACGGTCGTCGCCTGCGGCTGGCCATTGCCCGCTCGGTTCAGATCCACCGGGAGGCAGGTATGGAACTTGGCGTTCAGAAACTGCACGGCAGCGGTGGACCGGTTTACTGCCATACACCGGCAGACGATGAGGCAGAGGAGATCTGCGCCCTGTTTATGCCGGCCAG
This sequence comes from uncultured Gammaproteobacteria bacterium, assembly GCA_963710815.1. Lineage (GTDB taxonomy): Bacteria > Pseudomonadota > Gammaproteobacteria > UBA9214 > UBA9214 > CAVQCA01. Next base: position 31,704 of record CAVQCA010000084.1, read on the forward strand.
CGAGGAGGAGGGTGTGGCGGCAACCCTGATCATGGCAAAGGGCTTCTATGAAGCGGGCCGACGCCTGCTGATCAACAGCTCCGGCAGGGAGGTGCGCGCCCGCGCCGGACGCAATGTTTCCGACAGCCCGGAGTTCGATCGATTCGAATTTGCCGCGGATGATTGGGGAAAGTGAGAAGGAATTAAGTGAGAAGTGAGAAGTAATAGGTGAGAGGTAAGAAGTGAGTAGTGAGAAGGCTATTCAATGGCCACGGAAACACACGGAAAAAATCAATACGAGACAATAATACCAGGGCGTGGGAAGTGAAAATCATATATAGGAATCCTGTCTTCGCGCTTGCCCATGCCGGCCCGGATGTATGGAAATGAACCAAACAGAGGAATTATTTTTATTTTTTCCGTGTTCTTCCGTGGATTCCGTGGCCATCGAATCTGTATCCCCTATCACCCCTCACTCTTCACCTCTCACCTATTACTTCTCACCTCTCACTTTATTTTGATATGCTGGCGCCATGGAAAAGCACATACCCATCGATATCCGAATCACGCCGGAAAACAAGTGCGGCTTCTGCACCAATTCGAAGTGCTGTACCTATATCACCGAGCAACTCGCCACCCCGCGTTCGATGCGCGACTTCGATCATATGTTGTGGCAGTTGTCACACAAGGACGTGCAGGCCTACAAGGACGAGGACGGCTGGTTTCTGCTGGTGAACAATCCCTGCACGCATCTGCAGCATGACGGGCGTTGCGGCATCTACGACGACAGACCCCGTATCTGCCGCGAATATACCAATGATTACTGCGAGTACGACGAGCCGGCCGAGAAGGGATTCGAGATCTTCTTTGACGGCTACGACTCCCTGCTCCGCTATGTCCGCAAGCGCTTCAAGACCTGGGGCCAGTACGTGACGAGCCGCGACAGCTAGAGTTTGTGGCGCTGCACTAAGTGTTCAACTGCGAATAATGGCTAATGGCCACGGAATCCACGGAAAACACGGAAAAATAAATCGTGAAAACACTAAATGTGCAAAAACTGTACACGCATCCTGTCATACAGGGATGTGACACGTCAGCCTGAAGGACTACCCTGGCAGTCAATTTTCAAAATGGCATCAAATACACCCGCGGTTTTTATTTTAATTATTTTTTTCCGTGTTTTCCGTGGATTCCGTGGCCATAAAGAAATTGCTTTAAAATGGACCAGGATGCATCGTGAATTATGCCGCGCTCACGGGCTTCCACGTCATGGGGGTTTCTTTAGGGCATGATCTCATCGAAGCCGTCGATCGCGGGGAATTCGCTGATTTCCCTGGGCGGGGAGCGGCTGTCCGGACGGCGTACCGCCAGCAGGTGGCGGATACCATAGCGGCGCGCCGTGCGCAGTACCGGAAGGCTGTCATCAACAAACAGGGTCGATTCCGGGTTGAAAGGTTCACGCTGGCCGAGTTCCCCCCAGAAGCGCAGATCCTCCTTCGGGTAGCCGAAATCGTGCGCACAGACCATGGCGTCAAAATGGTTGTGCAGGCCGGTGCGCGCCATCTTCAGGGCCAGGCTTTTTGAATGCGCATTGGTGACCAGTACGGTGCGCTTGCCTGCGCTGCGCACACCGTCGAGAAATTCGAGGACGTGGCCGTGAACCGCAATCAGGTGGTCGATTTCCTCCTTGAGTGCGACGATGTCCAGACCAAGCTCACGACTCCAGTATTCCACGCAGTACCATTCCATGGTGCCTTCCTTGTCACGGAACCTGGCGTAGAGCCGCGATTTCGCTGTGTCGAGATCCAGCCGGTTGGCCTGCGCATAGCGTGCGGGCACGAGTTCGCGCCAGAAATGATTGTCGAAGTGCAGGTCGAGCAGAGTGCCGTCCATATCGAGAAACACACTGTCGATTTCGTGCCATGGGATCATAATCTGTGTAACATGCGTTGTGCGGCAAGCAATGTTAGCAGAGTATCAACCGGGCGGGTGCTTCCGGCAGAAGGCGGACAAGTTAGCCTGCGGCGTACAAAACAGCTGTCAGCATCCGCTTTCACCGGTAAAAACATCATTGGCCACGGAATCACACGGAAATACACGGAAGATTTTTGTCAGGCAACATCTGAAAAAGTCATTCCGGCGAAAGCGGGAATTCAGGTCGTACAGCATTAGTGAGGTAATGGCTCCCGCTTTCACGGGGATGACAGATCTGGTTATACCTTCCTTGAAAATATTTCCGTGTATTTCCGTGTGATTCCGTGGCCATAGAGGAGCTTTTAAGATTTAAGTGTAGTCGGTGCTGGTCCGGTGCGTGTCGAATCCCATTTGTTCCCCGACGCAGTAACGGCACAAAGAGGAAAGAAAAATGAATCCAAACGAAATCAGCGTAGACCCGTGCGCCCTGCTTGAACCCGTTACCCGACTTGCGCGGGAGGCGGCTCAGAAGATACTTGCGATCTACGACAGCGAGTTCGCGGTCGAGGAAAAGGCGGACCGTTCCCCGCTGACCGAGGCGGACCTGGCCTCGCACAACGCCATTATCGCCGGTCTGGAGGAGCTGACTCCGGGGCTGCCAGTCCTGTCGGAGGAATCCTCGCAACTGCCCTATGCCCAGCGCTCACTCTGGCAGCGCTACTGGCTGGTCGATCCGCTGGATGGCACACGGGAGTTCATCAAGCGCAACGGCGAATTCACCGTCAATATCGCACTGATCGAGGGCGGCGTGCCGGTGGTGGGCGTGGTGCAGGTTCCGGTCAGCGGCGTGTGTTATTTCGCCTGTCGCGGCCAGGGGGCCTACAAGGAGGAGCCCGGACGGGGCGCGCGGCCGATCAGTGTGCGCAAGCTTTCGGAAGGTCCGGTGATGGTCGTGGGCAGCCGTTCACATCGCGGCGATTCACTCAACCGTTTCCTGGAAAATCTGGGTGAGCATGAGATGGTCGGCATGGGCAGTTCACTGAAACTGTGCCTCGTCGCGGAGGGAATCGCCGACATCTATCCGCGGCTGGGGCTCACCTCCGAGTGGGATACCGCCGCGGCGCAATGCGTGGTCGAGCAGGCGGGCGGTCATGTCACCGATACGGACATGCAACCGTTGCGCTACAACACCAAGGATTCCCTGCTGAATCCCCATTTCCTGGTGTTCGGCGACGAAAGCCGCGACTGGTCCGGCTATCTCTGAAAAAAGAAAATGGGGACAGACCCGAATGGCACTTGCTTAGGCTGGTATGCCATCGATGTAGGGTGGGTTAGGCACGTCGTTTGTGCCGTAACCCACCAAGCTGTGCCGATAGGCACGCATTAAAAGAGTGCGTAGTGTTGCTACGCAACGCTTGGTGGGTTACGCAAAAAACGCTAACCCACCCTACATTACGGCTTAAGTAAGCGCCATTCGGGTCTGTCCCCATTTTCTTTCCGGTGCTCATTCGGGTTTTCTAAGGCGTAAATTGATGAAATAGTACAATAAGCCCACGCCGATCATCCCTCCCACCGCATCGGCCATAAGGTCGTGGATATCCGCTGTCCGGCCGGGGATAAAATGCTGGTGAAATTCATCCAGTCCCCCGTAGATAACCACCAGGACGACGGCAAGTACGATCTGGAACAGGCGGTAGCCCTCCACCGTGCTCTTCATGGAGCCCAGCGTGAAAAAACCGAGTATGCCGTAAACGATGGCATGGACAAGCTTGTCCGTGTTGAAGACCAACCGTGGAACATCCACGCCGGGGATCTGTGACAGGCAGAAAATCACGATCGCCCAGACAATGGCGGCCGGCAGGAAGTAGTTACGCAGATTATCTATCATGGTCTTTCCGGGATTGCTGTAAACACGCTACGAATAGCCCCATGGCAATTGAATTGCATCTTACCCCTCACCTATGAATGGCACTTGGTTAAGGCCAAAGCCCGATAAATGGCCACGGAATCCACGGAATCCACGGAAGACACAGAATTTATCCGTGAATATTCCGTGTTTTTCCGTGTGCTTCCGTGGCCATTTATTTTTTTAATGACGATATCCCTTAAGTAAGCGCCATTCGCCATAGAGGGGGGTAATCAGTCTTAACCAGACACCCTTCCTCTTACCTATTACTTCTCACTTCTCACTACTCACTTCTTTCCGGTGCCAGTCCCAGGCGGTGCGGATTATTTCATCGAGGCGCTCGTAGCGCGGCTTCCATCCCAGTTCGCTGCGAATCCGGCTCGAGTCGGCGATGAGGATGGCCGGATCGCCGGCACGGCGTTCCGCGACCAGGACCGGGATCGGGTGGCCGGTGATCTCCCGCGCGGTATCGATGACCTGCCTGACGGAATACCCGGTGCTGTTGCCCAGGTTATAGGTCGTATTGCCGCTGCCCCCCAGCAGCGCTTCCAGCGCCAGCAGATGCGCCCGGGTGAGGTCGGAGACATGGACATAGTCGCGCAGGCAGGTGCCGTCCGGTGTGGGGTAATCCTCGCCGAAGATGCTGATCGCCTCGCGCTCGCCGGTGGCCACCTGGAGCACCAGTGGGATCAGGTGGGTTTCGGGCTGGTGGCGTTCTCCGATGGTCCCGCCGGCGTCCGCTCCCGCGGCGTTGAAATAGCGCAGGATGCTGAAGCTCGGACCGGAGGCCGCGCTGACATCGGCAAGCAGGCGCTCCACCGCGAGCTTGGTCGCGCCATACGGGTTGGTGGGTGTACAGGTATGTGTCTCGGTGATTGGGGTCTGCCGTGGTTCGCCGTAGACCGCGGCGGTGGAGGAAAAGATGAAATGCCGGATCCCGTGCCGCTGCATCGACTCGAGCAGGGTGAGGGTGTTGGCGACGTTGTTGCGCCAGTACGCCAGCGGTTTTTCCACCGATTCCCCGACCAGCGACCAGGCGGCAAAGTGCATGACCGTCTTGACGGGGTAGCGGGTGAAGACCCTGTCGAGATCGGCGGGGTTGCCGAGGTCACCCTCCACGAAGTCACCGCCGGCGATCGAATCGCGGTGCCCGCGGGAAAGGTTGTCCAGCGTGATGACGGGGTAACCGGCGCGTATCAGGTCAAGCACCATGTGTGAGCCGATATAACCGGCGCCGCCGATAACCAGGATAGCGGGTCTGTTCATGTTAAGCGTTCCTCAATACCGGCGCAGGGGATATCTCATACCCATAGTTTTCTCTCCGACCGGACCAGCAGCCGGGCAATGCGGCCCCTGAGGATGCGGTTACCAGTAGGATTCTTTTTTTTTTGATATGTCCGGTCCGGGATAGCTCGCGGGCCAGGACGGTTCGCGGGTTTCCGGCGCCGTTTTTGCTGCTTCGAAGTCCCGGTCAGTCCCCATGGTGCGAACATCGCCGGCGCTCACCGTTTCCGTGGGAGGCGGGATCGACGCTGGTGCCTTGACATCCGGGGTAGGGGGCTCCCGAAGAGCTGCTGTTGTCGCGTCGGTATCGGTGGCTTTCGTCGCCGGTTGCGACCACTCTTGTGTGCTGGCGTCCGGGGGTCCATCGCCCGCGCCGGCGCCGGTGGCTTTCGTCGCCGGATTCGACGGGATGTCGGCAGGCTCTTCAGCTTCGGCGGGATGGAATGTCGGGAAGATCCCGCCGCGCTGCTTGTCGCGGGCCACGTCGGTGACCAGGGCAGTGGCGATCCGTTTCTGCTGCTCGGCATAGCCGTAGACGAGTATGGTGTCGCAGAGGAGATTGATGAGGCGGGGTACTCCGTTGGTGTAGCGATGGACGGCCCGGCAGGCGGCCTCGTCGAACAGCTGCGGATCGCCTCCCGCGATTTCCACGCGGTGACGGATATAGCCCTGCGTTTCCTCCTCCGACAAGGGTTCGAGATGGTAATCCACCGAGATGCGCTGGGCGAACTGGACCAGGTCAGGGCGGCGCAGGGTATCCCGCAATTCACGCTGCCCCACCAGAATGACCTGCAGCGCCTGGTCCTTGTCGGCGTTGACGTTGGACAGCATGCGCAGCTCTTCCAGCGTGTCGACGGCCATGTTCTGGGCCTCATCCACGATCAGCACCACGCGCCGGTTATGGGCGTATTCGTCGATGACGAAATCGACGAAGCGCCGGTACATCTCGGCCTTGCCGAGGTTGGCGTGTTCGAGGTTGTAGGCCAGCAGGATCCACTGCAGCAGTTCGCCGAAGGAACGGTGGGTGTTGGTGATCAGTCCCACGGTGTGTTCCCGGTCCATGTGGTCGAGCAGGTGGCGTATCAACGTGGTCTTGCCGGTGCCGATGTCCCCGCTGATGACCGTAAAGCCGGCCTGATTCATCAGGCCGTACTCCAGCAGGGTGAGCGCCATGCGGTGTTTGCCGCTCAGATAGAGGAACCCGGGGTCGGGCAGCAGCGTGAAGGGCTTTTCCCTGAGGTGATAGAAAGACCTGTACATGGAGACGTGTTACGTTCAGGCAATCCCGGGTTCGGCCTTGTTGAGTACCGTGCCCACGATGTTGGTGTTGCCGAGGAGCTCGACGGCGCGTTCGACGTCCTGTTTCTGCGTGAGCCCTTCCTCGATCACCAGCAGGGCGGCATCCACGTAGGGTGCGAAGGCCAGCGCATCCGCCGAGGTCAGGACCGGCGGGAGATCGAAGATGATGATGCGGCTGTGATAGCGGGATTTCATTTCCCTGACCAGCTCCGCCATCTTTGGCGAATTCAGCATCTCCGCCGAATTGGCCAGCGGTTGGCCGGCCGGCAACAGCACCAGGTGCTCGACCCGGTTCGTTTGTATCAGCAGTTCCGGCAGCGGGGCGTCCCCGGTGAGGTAGTCGCTCAGGCCCTTGCGTCGGGAAAGACCGAGATGCTCCAGCATCCAGGGGTGACGCAGGTTGGCATCGACCAGCAGCACCGTGTAGTCGACCTCACGCGAAATGCTGATCGCCAGATTGATGGCCGTGAGCGTCTTGCCTTCCCCGCCGCCCGGGCTGGTGACGGCCAGCACATTCCAGTGGTTTTCCTTGAAGCGCTGCAGGACCTGCGTGCGCAGGATACTGTAGGCCTCGGTGAATGCGCTCGGTGCGAGGCCGGTGACGATACGGTTTTCTCTCAACACGGCATCATCCAGGGTGATGAATTGGGTCTGGGCGGAAGGGGTATCGCCGGTCCCGGTTCCTGAAGCTGTGGCCTGGAAGGGTGAGCCGCCTTGCCTGATTGAGCGCTCCTGACGCGCCATTTCCAGTGCCTGTTTGATGCGTTCCATTATCAGTGGTTCCTGTGAATCTGTTCTATTTGTTTATATCTTACCTGCCATTGGCAGTCACGCGCTGTTCGCGAAATGAAAGAAAATCTCAAATGGCCACGGAATCCACGGAAGAACACGAAAAGATGAATATGCTTAAACCCAGATTGAAGCGTTGCTCGGATCAACAATACTTAACTCTATATGGGACCTGTAATAAAACCATACGTGTGGAGCGAATTTTTGAATATTTTTCCGTGTTCTTCCGTGGATTCCGTGGCCATCCCGGTTTTATGTCTGGAATACTGCATCATTGTCGGTTCACGAGAATACCCTACCCCCCCACGATCGCATCCATCTTCCTCATCCCCCGGAACAAAAGCACATCCAGCGGGGAGTAGAGAAAATTGATCAACAGCAGGATGACAACGATACCGGTGATTATCCCGGCAATGATGAGCCATTGCCGTCGCTTCCGGCGGCTGATGTCCGCGCTGCTGGCGAGGTAGGGGATGACTGCCAGCGGCGCCGTATTCAGGATGGCGATCACTCCCTTGGCGCCCCTGACGGCGGAATCCATGCTCTCCGCTATGGCGGCAGACCCGACGCCGGCGCCCAGCGCCAGGACCAGCGACAGGAAAATGATGGCCGGGCGGTTCGGGCTGACGGGCTTTTCCGGCAGGACCGGCGGATCGATCAGGGAGAATTTCTCGCCCTTGCGCTCCTTTTCCATGGACTGGGCGATTTCCGCCGACATCTGCTTGTCCTTGATTTCCTGGTAGCGCTTGGTCGAATTGTCGAGATTGCGCAGGAGTCCCCGGTATTCACGTTCCACCTGCGGTGTCTGTTGCAGACGTTGCTCATATTCGTTTACCTTGTCGTTGAGTTTCGTCAGCTTGGCTTTATAGGCCTTGATATCGCTGTTGGTGGCCTCCAGCTGTGACTGCAGGGTGATATAGGCGGGATTGTCCGGGGTTGCCGGCGCGGATTTCGGCGCGCGCGTGGCTTCCGGATTCCGCAGTTCGGCTTCAATCGCCGCGATCTGACGTTTCAGGCTTTTCACGTCCGGATGTTCGTCCGTGTAGGACTTCTCCGCGATGACCAGTTCCTTGCGCAGCGCATCCAGCCGCGCGCGTTTCTCCGTTGACGTTTCGGTGATGCCGGTTTCCTTCTCCAGCGCCTTGATTTCCCGCTTCCGGCTGATGACATCCGGATGGCTGGGCGAATAGCGGCTGGCATAACTGATATATTCCGTGCGCAATTGCGCCAGTCTGGCGGCCGGACTCTGGATATCGCCCGACCCATAGGGATCGAGGATGGCCAATTGACCTTCCAGATAGGTTTTCCGATCCTCCAGTGAGCGTAGCTGGGTATGGGTATCGCTGATCTCGGTTTCCGTGCGCTGGAGGACCTGCGTGTTCAGGTCCCTCAGCTCGGGCAACTCGTTTACATGTTTTTCCTTGAAATCCGCCAGGGCGGCTTCGAGGCGGGAGATTTCCGCGTTCAGGCGTTTGGACTCTTTCGTCAGGAACGACGTGGTTTCCTCCGCCTTCTCGGTGCGGGTTCTCAGGTTCTCATTCAAATAGAGCGTCGTGAGTTCATTGGCGACTTTCTGCACCAGTTGGGGATTTTTACCCTCAAAGCCGAGGGTGAAGGCGATGGTGGCCGCCGTGGGGCGGCCGGTGCGCGGGTCCATCACGTTCGCATTGATCATGTTCAGCTTGATATCATCGCGCATGTCTTCAAGCACCTCTTCCGTCGTTTCATACTTGCGCTTGTGCTTGTACAGACCGTATTGATCAATGATCTTCTGCAGATTGGTGCGGGTCATGACGCGCTGGCTGATAACCTGGATGCGTTCCGAGGCATAACTGGTGACGGTGGACTGGACCAGTTGAGACGGGATTTCCTGCTCTTCGATCAGGATCGTGGCGGATGAGGAATAGGTGGGCGGCCAGACAAAGGCGGTGATGAGTCCCAGGAGGAAAACGATCCCGGCCACCAGGATGATCATGCCCCGCCGGCGCCGGAAGGCCTCGAGGTAGTCTCCGAAATCCAGCGTCTGTTCCAGTGCAAGTTCGGTCATGCGGGTCTCGTTCAGCCTCAGGTCGGGTGCGAGGTATCCAGCGCTATGCAAAAATACCAATAAAATAACAGGTTAACGTGAAGTAAATGTCTTTGTCGGTCGATAGGTGAGCGTCAAATAAACCGCATTCTGCGTGGCCGTGCTGGAATTGGCGTTATCACTGGCGGAATACTGGTATTCACCCGTCAGCAGCCACTCCCGCTGCCAATGCCAGGTAATCGTGGGCCGGATTCTGAAAAAATTCCTGGGTTTGGTCTGCGAGGTTCCCGATGAATTGACGATGGTATCCTGCTTGTAGTACTCGACCATCAGGTTCGATCGCAGGGTCTCCGTAAAGCGGTGCTCCCCGGTCAGGGTCAGACGCGTAGTATCAAGGAGTCCTCCCGTGCCGCTCGGCGTGGCGATTTGTGACAGGGAGGCGCCCAGATTGCCTCTTTCCAGTGTCTTGGTAATGCTAGCCGCGTACACGGAACCGTTGTTTTTGACCTCATCTTTGTCAGTACCCGTCTGTACGCCACCAAAAGGACAATCCGGAAAACTGCCGATCATGAAGCAAACGCCTGTAGGTGTCGAGGTATCGGATCTTGTCTCACGCCAGCCCGCCAGCCAGGAAGTCGACAGGGTCTCGGTGTGCTGCCTGGTGAGGCCGAGCTGGATCGAATAGGTATCGGAATTCAGGTTGGTTTCCGGTAAATAGCGACTGAATGATGTGGACAGGGTCCCCTGGGTGAGCAGCGTGAATTGGCGAAGCAGTGAGGCGGAGACGGTATTGTAGTCATAGTTGACCAGATTGCTCTGGCCGACCTCATCGGAATACTTGACCCGGTTGAACCGGTAGTCCAGATCCAGCCTGGTTTTTTCATTGAGCGATCTCGTCCAGCTGGGATTCAGGACGGTGCTCATGCGGGTGGCGCGGTTCGGGATCACCTGGCCGGTCTGGGTCAGCTCCGAGTCCAGGGTGCTGTCCCGGGTGAGATCGATATTAGCCCCGAAATTATTGCGTTCGGTCTTTTGATAGCCGTTGACCTTGAAGTGGTAATCCTCGCGGTTCAGCAGGCTGCTGCTGTTCTCACCGCTGCCCCCATAGAAGCGCCGGACCGAGACATCCGCATTGCCGAATAACCCCTGGTTTTCCCTCGACACCCCGAACTTCACCGCCGGCGTGACGTCCGCCTCCCACACCGAGTCATGACTGGCCGTGGTCAACCGGATGTTGTCGTTGTAGCCTGAGCGCAGGGAAACCGTCGGCTCCACCGACCATTCCGCCGCATGAACCGGCAACGACACCCCCGCCAGCAAGGTCAGAGCCAGACCTGGAATGTTAAGTCGGCGCATGGCTGGATGGGTGCTGGTCAGAGGCCATTATATGGAATAAGAAACAATGCCTTGGTATTCCCCGGGAGTTCCAGTCCGATGTGCCAGGTCAGGGGCGATTCATCATGACAGGGTAATTCGGCTATATCGAGATGACGCCTCTCCGCCTGGTCTCTGGGGGGTATTTGAAGTGAAGGTTTTATAGTTATTAATCTTTCCGTGTATTTCCGTGTGCTTCCGTGGCCATTAAGATTTTCACTCTTCACTCTTCACTCTTCACTCTTTACCTTTCACTTCTCACTTCTCACTTCTCACTTCATCAAGGAACCACCACCACATCCCCGCTCTGCAGGATGATATTCTGCCCCAGATCCTCACCCTTCTCGATATCCCCATAACGGAACGGGATCGATCTCTGCTTCCCGTTCTCCCGACGCAACACGGTGATCTTGTTGTCGGAGGCATAGGGCGTCATGCCTCCGGCCATGCTCAGCGCCTGCACGACATCGACATAGCGGTTGACCTGGAATTCTCCCGGCCTGGCCACCTTGCCAATCACGTAAACCTTGTTGCCATCCAGCTTCAGGGTGGACACCGTCACGGACGGGTCCGGGATATATTTTTTCAGCTTCTCGGTAATTCGATCCTGCAGTTCAGTGACCGATTTTCCGGCTGCCTGGATGTTTCCAACCAGCGGAAAGGACATCCCGCCATCCGGTCGGACCAGCACCTGCTTTTGAAGGTTGTCCTCTTCCCAGACGGAGATATCGAGGACGTCTCCGGGTTGAATTTTGTAGGTGTTATTAGTAGAAGTTCCCTCATCAGCCCAAGAGACCTGTAGCGAGAGGAATGTCAAAATCGCAATCAATAATACAATAGGTGACTTAGCCATCATTTGAATCCCGGATATTCCCAAGGTGGATACCAGACAACCTTAGTTGTTCTGCTCTGGCAGATAGTATCGTTTCTTTATCAGTCAATGGAGTAAGCGATGAATGGCACTTACTTAAGGAATAAGCAGCTGATGTAGTGGATAAAAAAAGGCTGGTCCGAGTGATAAGCTGTAAGTCGCCAGACCAACACCCATCACCTGAGGGACCAGCCTGTATGCATCCTAATCAACGCGCCTGTCTGCATCAACAGCAACGTGTTTGTCGCCATGCTGCCAACAGCGATTCCTACGTCTTTTTCAATCTGCTTACCGGCCCGGAACTGCTGGAGCCAGTGGAAACGCTGCTGCTGCCCGAGCATCGGGAACGGCTGTTTCCACCTGGATCTGCGCAACATCAAGACCACCTTGGGTATGGAGCGGTTGAGTTGCCGCACATCGGTGATGGTGCAGAAGGAGATCTGGGTCTATCTGTTGGCCTACAACCTGATCCGACTGCTGATGGCTCAGTCGGCCATATTGGCCGAGGTGTTACCGCGTCAGCAGAGCTTCAAACACACCCTGCAAATCTGGATTGCCTGGCGGCAGAGCGTGACCGGGACCGACGACGATAAACTTGCCGGACTATTCATCCTGATTGCACAGCAGCACGTCGGAAATCGTCCGGGACGCCTCGAGCCAAGAGCCGTCAAACGAAGACCAAAACCCTTCCCGCTACTCACCAAACCGCGTCCTATCGCCAGGGAGGAAATTCAGCTATATGGACGCCCGAAGAAGCTTAAGTAAGTGCCATTCGAGTAAGCGATGATGTGGCGAGAGAGCCGTGTCGTCTTAAAAAAGGGCTCATCGGTGAAATCTGTGGGCGATTTAGCGGCAGGTTAATGAATTTTACACTGTTGAAGGGTACGGTATAGCTTCCTGCAGTGTAGTGTCAATATTGTTTCGCGCTTTGCTTCAGGGGGCGATTGGCTCCGGTCATTCCTCATGCCGCCGGGGTAGACGGCGTCTTTTCCCATTTCCTCAAGCAGTTTCATGTTCATGTACTTACGGGTACCCCACTCAATAGCAGAGACATGCCGCAGTAATGTCCAGGGAATACCCATCAGAGCTTGTATCCGAAACTTACCCCGTATGCATTCTGGTACATTTTCAATGTTGCGGTATCACCAATCAGCGTGGGGCCTTCTTCCTTATGCTGGAAGGCATGTACGTAGGAGAAGCTCCACTCCACCTGTTTGCTGGGACTGTAGGTCGTTCCCAGGGTCAGATGATTCTGGACCACCGCGGGCGCCACAACGCCGAACAACAACGGGCCTCTGGCGCCGGAAAGGTTGGGATTACCACCGTTTGTGATTTCGCGCATCGGGCTCTTGCCATAGTTCCAGCCGGCGCGAAAGGTCCACTGACTGTTGTAGTCATAGAGCGCACCGATCTTGAAGACGGTCTGATCGCGCCATTCGAAACCCAGCCCATCGGGCTGCCCCAGTGAATTTTTCTCCTGACTCTTGGGGAAGGGAGAGCCGCTTACGTTCACGGTCTTGTTGCCGATGGCGGCAACATCCGAATAGAGGGTGCGGGTGATATCAAAGCCCACGGTAAGTTTCGGCATGAGTTTGTAGGCAATGCCGACGCCAAAATTCGCCGGTGTATCGAGCTCTCCATGATTCGCGAACAGGTCTTCGTATTTATTGAATTTCGTCATATGGATTTTGGAGGTATAGACCGCACCGAGGGACAGTTTTTTGTCAAAAAATTTGCCCATCCAGCCGAAGCGGGCTCCCGCGCCATACGCATAGGCGTTGCCATTATTGGTCAGCGTGTCGGTATACAGACCGGTACTGGTAAAATTGGAAAAATAATCGAGGCCAAAGGCGCGGAACTGCTGGACGCTGAAGACAGGCGAGAAACCAATGGTGTTATTTTTGGCAAACGCATACGAAACCGTCGGCGCTATCTGCATGATGGCGAGGTTTATGCCCAGCGTCTGGTCGGTGTTGGCCCCCGTCAGATTGTTGTACAGGTTGGTGTTGTAACGGCTGCCACCACCACCGGCGGGTATGGCGGAGAACCCGAAGGACAGTTTCCGGTTAAACTTGTAAGTCGCCGCCATGGCAGGAAACGCATAGAGATCCGCGCTGCTGTTTACCTTCAACCCACCGAGTTCGGCGGAGGCCTTGGGCATGAAGACATCCATACCGACGTCAAAACGGGTACCGACAAAACCGATGCTTGCCGGATTGACGGCGCCGGCGACGGCATCCTGCGGCATGGCGATCGCCACGCCACCTGCCCCTCGGGACTTGGTGCCCTGGCCAATCAGGAACATGCCGTTGGTAGCATGGCTTGCGGTCGGTAAGGCAAGTGCTACCGTGATCATCATCATCGGCAGCCATTTGTAGAATCGGTTCATCAAAGTACTCCTCCGGATATTCAGGGACTTATTCATTCATTGTTCGCCAGGCAGACTACACATGAGACCGTTAGCTGATGTTCTGGGCTGGTAGCAGGCCAGATGTTTATTTCCCGCCATGGAGATTCCTGCTAGTCGAAATCAAGGCGCCGTTCTCCAGGATCCGTTGCTGTCAGGCAGGTTCTTCAGACCTTGTCGTAACAAATGATTTTTCAGGGTTTGTTGTGTGTTATGAACTTATCTACCATTAGTGATTTTCTACCATAACGTCACCTCCCCCTTCCGGGAGAGGACCGGGATGAGGAGATAATGTCAGGCTTTTATGTGTGAATAATTCTTCCCCCAGGCAAGCCCTGCTACCCTGATAGCGTCGAGGTCAATAACGGAGAGCGGGATGCATCTGCCCAAAAAACTCCTGAATCACTCGAATCTTAGGATAACAGGATAGTGTATAGCCGGTCGCGTTTTGTCAAGATTGAAAGCGGTGTTTATCATTAAGAACATGCAGGTGGCTAAACAGACAATGCCGCTCCCGTGGCGGCAGGCAACCCTGCCGCAAATGTTGCGGGAGTGCGACCGGGCGCTTGCGCACCGTACTCGTATCCGCATGAAAAACGGCGTAACCAGTACTGGTTACGCCGTGGATTTCAACGCGCTGCGCTCGCCGTGCGCGTAAGCGAGTACATCCGGGGAACCGGCGTTCCTGCCGGGGGGTTATTTATCGACAAGTCCGCTTGCGGCGGCGCCAGCCGAGCCAGGCAATGAAACCGGCTGGCAACCACCATTGCCCACGATTGGGCGCCGTGTTGCTGGACAGGGTGCAACCTCCGCTGTTGGTTGTGCGCGTGTCGGCGAATGCCGTGCCGCCGCCGCCCGTGCCGCCACCGCCCATTCCCCCGGGATCACTGACGGTGCCTAATGCAGGGTCCGTGTCATTGGGGCCATTGTCCATGATGGTCAACTGGACACAGTAATTACCGGTGGTCAGCGGCCCGTAGTCCAGACTGCCCGGTTCCGGGCATGTCTGGCCGTCTGCCGGGAAGGGGGCGGACTCAATGGTGTCCCCCTGAGTCGTATCGAAGCTGACCCAATTGTTATTCGAGAAGATGCGCCAGGCAGGTTTGTTTGGAACGCCGCCCGCCAGGGGTATCACGATAGAAACGCTGGGGGTGGTTACCGTGCTGACCGTATAGTCAAAGCAGTCACCGACACACTGTAGATCGACACCGCTATCGAGCGGAATATTTTTCTCGGCAAGCTGTTCGATAGCTCAATCTGTCCGCCGTGGTCAACGTGCCATCGCTGGTTTTCAGGGTGGCGTCGAGAAAACGCACCACACCGTCCATATACAGCGTATAGGGCACGCCGTTGAAACCGGAAGGCGGTTGTCCAGGAAGATCCTCCACGTGAGCGGCGAAAGGAGGATCAAAGGCAAATGTCGATTGATCGGCGCAGGGTGCGGGTGTACAGGTAATCGACGCATAGCCAAGGTCTTCCGGGAAGTCGGCTGCTCCCGCCGAGATTGATCGCCGGAACCCCGTTCCATGCTCACATACCACCGGGTTTTGAATTCCAGTGTACCGTCCGGGTTGCCGGTAATGCCGCCGTTCTGGGTCAAATCAAAACCGGTATTGGTGAAGAAAGACCAGGGCGCGTCGATGCCTGTTTGCTCGTCACCCGTGGGAGCGCCCGTATGCGATCCGGTGGCCGGCTGGTCATGTCCGATCACCACGCCGGCCGAGGGTCCGGGGTTCAGCGGTACATAAATACTGACAGTCGGTGACACTGCCATGGAAAAGTAGGAACCGGATGCCGGTGGAACGCTTGGACTCCCGGGAACCCCGGCATCGAAAAACAGCACCGGGATGATGTCCGGGCTCAGGTTCGTAGGCCAGTCGGAGGCGATTACTCCAGCCAGATGCAAGGGTAAAGGCGCCGGTGACCGCCACGATTAAACCTGTTTTTTTCATTTCTTTCTCCTCCTAAGGATCGGATAGTGAGTCGCCTGGTCGTGCAAGTGCCAGGGTAGTGTCCGGCATCAGATGGTGCATGGCAACGGCCGCTTCATGGAAGGTGCGCGTGACGGCTGAGATGTAAGTTTCACTGTGATGCCCTACTGATTAAGTGGTTTTTTACCTGCTTTTGGTTACTTATATTATCGGCGTTGGGCGCATTGTTCCACAGGTATATCCTTTGCCTTTACACTCAGTATCAGGCATCTCCGGTCGGTATATGAAACATCCGTGTGAGACCTTACCGTAACAAATACTGTTTTGGTGCTTCAGGGTTTGTTGCGAGTTATAGGGACGTATCCACATAAAAAAACGGCGTAACCAGTGCTGGCTACGCCGTGGATTTCAAGGAACCGCGGTGTTGTCTTAATGCAATTTACGTTTACGCTGGTTCCATCCTAGCCATCCGATAAAACCGGCGAGCAACCACCATTCACCCTGATTCGGCGAGTTGTTGCTTGACATGGTGCACCCGTTGCCGCTGCTGTGGCCACCACCACCACCACCACCACCAGCCACGCCGATAGTGCCTTCTAGATGGAGGCTATAAGGAACATTGCCGAATCCCGAGGGATCGCCATCAGGAATTGTGGCTGAGTAGTCAAGCGTATAGGTGTCGCCCGCTGCACAGGTATTGGCACAGTGTATGACGGCCTGGCCCTCTGGATTCCCATTCCACGCGCCAGAACCCAGCGGGATATTTGCAATTCCATTCCAGGTCACACCCCAGCCAGCGAAGTCAAGGAGTACATTTTTTGAATCATCCTGGTTTACGACGGTAACAGGCGTCTCTGTTGTTTGGGACATTCCAGTGTTACTGAAAAATGCCCATGTTTTATCGATGTTAGGTGACTCTGAACCATCAGGGTCACCGGTATGGCTGCCACTGGCCGGTTGAGTTGTACCCAGGACGATACCGTTAAGCGAACCTTCAGGAACATATGTGAAGACAGGAGGGGGACCTGCATCAGTCACCAATCCAAAGTTGCTGCTCGCTTCATCAAAACTGAGTACGGCGTTAGCTGGCAATTGGCCGGTTACAGGGACGCCGATAGTGCCTTCTAGATGGAGGCTATAAGGAATATTGCCGAATCCCGAGGGATCGCCATCAGGAATCGTGGCTGAGTAGTCAAGCGTATAGGTATCGCCCTCTGCACAGGTATTGGCACAGTGCATGACGGCCTGGCCCTCTGGATTCCCATTCCACGCGCCAGAACCCAGCGGGATATTTGCAATTCCATTCCAGGTCACACCCCAGCCAGCGAAGTCAAGGAGTACATTTTTTGGATCATCCTGGTTTACGACGGTAACGGGCGTCTCTGTTGTTTGGGACATTCCAGTGTTACTGAAAAATGCCCATGTTTTATCGATGTTAGGTGACTCTGAACCATCAGGGTCACCGGTATGGCTGCCACTGGCCGGTTGAGTTGTACCCAGGACGATACCGTTAAGCGAACCTTCAGGAACATATGTGAAGACAGGAGGGGGACCTGCATCAGTCACCAATCCAAAGTTGCTGCTCGCTTCATCAAAACTGAGTACGGCGTTAGCTGGCAATTGGCCGGTTACAGGGGCTGCTGTGATGGTGCCTTGTAAATGGAGGGCGTAGGGAACTCCTCCGAAACCTGACGCATCACCAACAGGAACGGTGGCCGAGTAGTCAAGTACATAAGTATCGCCATTTTCGCAGGTGTTGCCACAGGTCACGATGGCAGTGCCCTCCGGATTGCCTGCATAGGCTCCCGAACCCATGGGGATACTGGGTATTCCATTCCAGGTGACATTCCAGCCCGAGAAGTCAAGTTCTACATTGCCATTCCCATCATCGCTTTTGATTGTGACATTGGATGTGGTTTGCGACATTCCAGTGTTAAAGAAGAAATACCATGCGTCATCGATGTTTGGCGATTCTGAACCATTAATATTCCCGCTATGACTGCCACTGGCCGGTTGAGTGGTACCCAAGACTATCCCATTAAACGAATTAAGAGGGGTCTTTAAGGAATTCATCTCAAAGTAACTGTCCGGCCCGGTTCCCGCATCAAATGCCAACGTAGAGGCACTAGACATACTGGCCTGCACCCCAATAGATGCGCAGGCCAGGGCGCCTGCGACTGCCGCTAGAAAACCTGTATTTTTCATTTGTTCCGTCCTCCGAAGGGTCTGATATTGAGTTGTTAGGTATTGTATGCTCTTGATTTAGTGCCCCAGAGCTGATTACCCAGACTCGGAGCATAATAATACTCGTTGCCGCTGGATGTACAAGTGATAATAGACATGCCCATGTTAGAGAGGCAAGTTGACAAGGTGTCAAGGATGTCTGGAGGTATGGCGTTAGATGCTCTCAAGGAAACCTTGGTGGCAGGGCTCGATGATTCATTAAGGAAGCGCTTGGACACTTTATTGACCCCGGTGAGGCCTTGGACGCGTGGGATCACTTGGCGCGTTCTGTGACTAATTTCAGGGGTAGATATAATTTATATTAAGTAAGAATATAAGAATGTAGTTATTCTTCTTTGTATTGATAGTTCTATTGATGGTTTTCACTGCCACACCATCATTTGTTACAAAATCCCATGATCCAATCACTTGATTCCATTATATGGACAATTGCACCGGATAGTGCATAATTACCGACTTTTAAAATAGCGGTTGATAGAATACTGCGACAAGTTGATATGATTTGATGTCAATTCTGCAGGCAAAAGTCAATAAATGGCCGTTTATCACATTCTTGTACTCAATGGCCCCAATCTGAATCTCCTGGGAACGCGTGAGCCAGGGCATTATGGCGTCACGACGCTTGGGGACATCATAAAGCGGCTTGTTGAAGTGGCGGACCGGTATGACGCGGAACTGGCAAGCTTCCAAAGCAACGCCGAGCATGAGTTGATTGAGAGAATCCATGCCGCTGCGAAGGAAGGCACCGACGTTATCATCATTAACCCGGCAGCCTTCACCCATACCAGTGTTGGATTGAGGGATGCCCTGCAGGCAGTCGGGATTCCCTTCATCGAGGTCCACTTGTCGAATATCCATGCCCGCGAGGATTTCCGCAAAAACTCCTATTTCTCGGATGTGGCTCTGGGGGTGATCTCAGGGCTGGGGGCGATCGGGTATGAACTGGCCTTGCGGGCGGCGGTGCGGCATCTGCAGGAGCGGGGTTGAGAGCATCTTTGATGGCCACGGATCGCTCCCGGCTTCCTGCCTCCCGCGACACTTGTTCATCCCTGAACATCGAAGCACACGAAAAAGTTGGAAGGTAAGAAGTAATAAAGTGAAAAGTGAGGCGTGAGGGGCTGGGGCTTCAATGGTGCGTGTGGCGCACCCTACATTGAACAGGTTTTGAAATGGACATACGCAAAGTCAAGAAGCTGATCGAGCTGCTGGAGGAATCCAACATCACGGAGATCGAGATCCACGAGGGGGAGGAGTCGGTCCGGATCAGCCGCAAGGGGGAGGCCCCGCAGGCGCCTGCCTTCATGCCGGCGTATGCGCCGGGGATGTACGCGGCCGCGCCGTCCGCTGCCCCTGTACCCGCGACCGGTCAGGATCCCGCGCAGACGGTCGAAAAACCTGAGCCTCTGGGCCATGTGGTCACCTCCCCGATGGTCGGGACGTTCTACGAATCCCCGTCGCCCGGTACCAAGCCGTTTGTCGAGGTGGGCCAGCACGTCAACGTCGGTGACACCCTCTGTATCATCGAGGCCATGAAGATGCTCAACCAGATCGAGGCCGACAAGTCGGGCAAGATCGCCTCCCGGATGGTCGACAACGGCCAGCCGGTCGAGTTCGGCCAGGAACTGTTTGTAATCAGCTGATGCTGGAAAAAGTTGTCATCGCTAACCGGGGCGAGATCGCCCTGCGGATCCTGCGGGCGTGCCAGGAACTCGGAATCAGCACGGTGGCGGTTTATTCCGTGGCCGATCGCGACCTGAAGCATGTGCTGCTGGCCGACGAGAGCGTTTGCATCGGCCCGGCGCCTTCCAGCGCCAGTTACCTCAATATCCCCGCAATCATCAGCGCCGCTGAAGTGACCGACGCGGACGCCATCCATCCCGGTTACGGGTTTCTGGCCGAGAACGACGATTTTGCCGAACAGTGTGAACGCAGCGGCTTTGTCTTTATCGGCCCGCGACCGGAAACGATCCGCACCATGGGCGACAAGGTGGCCGCGATCCGCGCCATGCAGACCGCCGGTGTGCCTTGCGTGCCGGGGTCGGACGGACCGCTGGGGGAGGATGACAAGGCCAATCTCGCCATGGCGCGCAAGATCGGTTATCCGATCATCATCAAGGCGGCAGGCGGCGGCGGCGGGCGCGGCATGCGGGTGGTACACGCCGAGGCCGCGCTGCTGGCCGCGATTTCACTGACCCGCACCGAGGCCAAGAATGCCTTCAGCAACGACGTGGTCTACATGGAGAAATACCTCGACCGGCCACGGCACATCGAGTTCCAGGTGCTGGGTGACGGGGAGGGCGATGCCATCCATCTGGGGGAACGCGACTGCTCCATGCAGCGCCGTCATCAGAAGGTGATCGAGGAGTCGCCGGCGCCGGGGATTACCGGGGAACAGCGTCAGGAGATGGGTCAGCGTTGTGTCGAGGCCTGCAAACGCCTGCGTTACCGCGGGGCCGGGACGTTCGAGTTTCTCTACCAGGACGGCGAGTTCTACTTCATCGAGATGAACACGCGCATCCAGGTGGAGCACCCGGTCACGGAGATGATCACCGGTGTAGATATCGTCAAGGAGCAGTTGCGCATCGCCGCCGGAGAAGGGATCTCCTTCCGCCAGGAGGACATCCGGTTCCGCGGTCACGCGATTGAATGCCGCATCAATGCCGAGGATCCGAAGAACTTCATGCCGTCACCTGGCCGGATCGAGATGTACCATGCCCCGGGCGGACCCGGCATCCGCATGGACACCCATATCTACAACGGCTACCGGGTGCCGCCGTACTACGATTCCATGATCGGCAAGCTGATCGCCTATGGCGAGACCCGTCAATCGGCGCTCGCCCGCATGCGCGTGGCGCTCAACGAGATCGTCATCGACGGGATCAAGTCCAACGTACCGCTGCAGCTCGATATCGTCACGGACCATGCCTTCATGCAGGGTGGCACCGATATTCATTACCTGGAAAAGAAGCTGGGGCTTTGAAAGTGAAAAGTGAGGGGTGAGGAGTAAGAAGTAAAAAAACCTTAATGGCCACGGAATCCACGGAAGACACGGAAAAAATCAACAAAGTAAAAAAAGTAAAACGTGAGAGGTGAGAGGTGAAGAAGCCTTTCGGTATTCCCGGTGCGTATGGCGCATCCTATGTGAGAATTTTCTAATCTTTCCGTGTTCTTCAGTGGATTCCGTGGCCATTTCTCTTTTCACCTCTCACCTCTTACTCCTCACTTCTCACTCCTCCCATGGCCTGGTTGCAAATATTCGTTGAAGTGTCCGGTGATGGCGTGGAGGTTGCCACTGAAACGCTGATCGATGCCGGGGCGTTGTCGGTGACGTATGAAGACGCTGCGGATGAGCCGATCCTGGAGCCGGGGTTGGGGGAGCATCCGGTGTGGTCGGTTACCCGTGTGGTGGCGCTGTTTTCGCAGGACTGCGATACAAGCCATATCGAGCGGCGCCTGCGCGCGGCGCTGCATGACGCGGAGATCGAGGTGCGGATCGAGCAGCTGGAAGACCGCGACTGGTCCAGCACCTGGCGGGATAGCTTCCATGCCATGCGATTCGGTGCGCGACTGTGGGTGGTTCCCAGCGATGAGTCTCCCGCCGGGGCCGATGCCGTCGTCGTTCGTATGGATCCCGGGCTCGCTTTCGGCACCGGGACCCATGCCACGACGGCGTTATGCCTGGAATGGCTGGATGCGAATTCGCCGGTGGAGCTGGAAGTCATCGATTATGGCTGCGGGTCGGGAATACTCGCCATCGCGGCCGGCAAGCTGGGCGCACGTCGGGTGCGCGCCGTGGATATCGATCCGCAGGCCTTGCAGGCGACGCGGGAAAATGCCAGGCGCAACGGGGTGGGTGAGGGATTGAGCGTGATGTTCCCCGGGGCGCTGGATGCGCGGCCTGCCAGTCTGGTGATCGCCAATATCCTCGCCAATCCGTTGATCGAACTGGCGGAAACCCTGGCCAGTCAGGTGAGCATGGGGGGGCGTATCGTCCTGACCGGAATTCTCGGCGAGCAGGCCGGCGATGTCATGGCGGCGTACCGGCGCTGGTTCGATTTTCGCGAACCGGTTAAACGGGACGGGTGGGTGCTGCTGGAGGGGATCAAACGGCCTGAGAGGTGAAAAGAATAATGGCCACGGAATCCACGGAAGACACGGAAAAATAAATTCAACAAAGTAAAAAAGAAAAAAGCAAGGAGTGCAGAAGCCTTTCGGTATTCCTGTGCGGACGGTGGGATGTTGGTAAAGATTTTAAAATAATTCCGTGTTCTTCCGTGGATTCCGTGGCCATTACAGTTTTTCTTTTCACTTCTTACCTCTCACTTTTTACCTTTCATATAGTGAAAGTGTAGACTAGCCGCCATGTACACTTTCTGCCCGACATGTTCGACGGTATTCTCCATCAAGGCCGAGCAGCTGCTGGCGGCGGATGGGCGTGTGCGTTGCGGGGAGTGCGGGCAGGTTTTTCGTGGGTATGATTTCGTCTACGAGGAGCTGGAGACGGCGCAGGCGGCACAGGCCGATTACCACGCGCCGAAATCAGACCCCTATATCGACCCGTATGTAATGGATGGGTGGCAGGTGGGGCAGGGCGGCGCCGATAGGGATGAGGATGACGGGTACGCTTTTGATAAGGATGCCGCCGTCCTGATGGAGTCGGCGCACGCCGGTGCGTGGGGGAAGAAATCGAATTTCTCGCGCAATGCCGGCTATGGCGTGCTCATCGGTGCTCTGCTGCTGCTGTTCGCCCTGCAGTGGTTGTATTTCAATCGCGCCGAACTGGCGGCGGACAATGACTTGCGTCCCGGTCTGGAAGGTCTCTGCTCCCTGCTGCATTGCACTCTGCCCCTGCAGGTCGACCTCTCCCGCATCGAACTGATCAACCGCGATGTCCGGAAACACCCGCAGGTCGCAGGGGCGCTGCTGATCAACGCCACTCTGGTCAATCACGCCGGTTTTACCCAGCCGTATCCGATTCTTGCGGTGACATTTTCGAATTCAACCGGCACGCCGATCGCCGCGCGGCGTTTCAAACCCGCCGAATACCTCGGTAAGCAGGTCGACGTCAAGGCGGGCATGCCGCCCGACAAGCCGGTGCCGATCGTGCTGGAAATCGAGGACCCGGGCGAGGAGGCGGTTTCCTTCCAGTTCGATTTTCTCTGATTTTCAGACCCTTCCGTGCGGTGATTTTCACCACTTTATCCGGGCCCGGGTTGCGAGTATTATTCTTCGTCCTTCA
Source organism: uncultured Gammaproteobacteria bacterium (assembly GCA_963710815.1). Classification (GTDB taxonomy): domain Bacteria; phylum Pseudomonadota; class Gammaproteobacteria; order UBA9214; family UBA9214; genus CAVQCA01. The sequence continues at coordinate 54,967 of CAVQCA010000084.1, forward strand.
CTCCCGGAATACTCAAGAACAGACACAAATCCGGTGCGACTAGGACCTTACACGCTCGCCAGTAACATGATCCTTGCCCCCATGGCAGGCGTCACCGATCGGCCGTTCCGGCAGCTATGCCGTTCGCTGGGGGCCGGCCTCGCCGTGTCGGAGATGGTTTCCTCAAACGCGCTCCTGTGGGGCAGTGAGAAGACGCGGCGCCGCATAGACCATGCCGGTGAAGACGAACCTGTTTCCGTGCAGATCGCCGGGGCCGATCCGCTCATGATGGCGGACGCCGCCCGTTTCAACGTCGCGCATGGCGCACAGATCATCGACATCAACATGGGGTGCCCGGCAAAGAAGGTCTGCAACGCTATGGCGGGTTCCGCCCTGTTGCAGGACGAGGCGCTGGTCGGTCGCATCCTCGACGCCGTCGTCGCGGCCGTCGATGTCCCGGTGACGCTGAAGATCCGCACCGGCACGGATCCGGCGCACCGCAATGCTCTGCGCATCGCCGCCCTCGCCGAACAGGCCGGCGTTCAGGCGCTGGCCGTGCACGGGCGCACCCGGGCCTGTGGATACCGGGGCGAGGCCGAGCATGAGACGGTGCGCGCGATCAAGTCCGCGGTGTCGATTCCGGTGATCGCCAACGGGGACATCAGCTCGCCGCAGAGGGCCGTCGAGGTGCTGCGTTATACCGGGGCCGACGCCCTTATGATCGGGCGCGCCGCGCAGGGCCGGCCGTGGGTATTTCGCGAGATCACGCATTTCATGTCAACGGGTGAGGTGCTGCCCGTGCCGGCGCCAGCCGAAATCGGGCGCATCCTCACCGGGCATATCAACAACCTCTACGGGTTTTACGGGGAATATATCGGGGTACGGGTCGCTCGTAAGCACATCGCCTGGTACACCCGGGGGCAACCCGGCGGAAACAGTTTCCGCCGGTATATCAATCAGGCCGAATCGGCCGAGGAGCAGCTTTGCCATATCAGGGACTATTTCGCCATACTGACCGAACAGAAGGCGCTGGCCGCATAATGACGACGGCGGCAAGACACGAGCGGCGCAAGCAGCCGATCCGCCGCAGCGTACAATCCGCCCTCGAACTCTACCTGGATGATCTCAACGGGCACCATGTCAATGACCTTTATCACATGGTCCTGGGAGAGGTCGAGCCGGCGTTGCTGAACGTCGTCATGCAGCATGTGGAGGGGAACCAGTCACAGGCCGCGGAAATGCTGGGCATCACCCGCGCCACCCTGCGCAAGAAGCTCAAGCTTTACGAGCTGGAACTGTAGTTACATGAACTCCTGACCGGAGCGGGAATTTACCCGGCTGGCCGTCTGTAACATCATTAATCACCGCAAAGACGCAAAGCTCGCAAAGTAATTCAATGGCAAACACAATTAATCGGCTTTGCGTTCTTTGCGCCTTTGCGGTGAGATTGTTTTTTTACAGTTTTGTTCGAACGTTGTTCCTGCAGCATAAATATCAAATTCCGGGTTATACCTTATGAACAAGATCCACAGAGCGCTGATCAGCGTTTCAGACAAGACCGGCGTCAGCGAATTCGCGCAGGGGCTTGCTGCGCTGGGCATCGAGATCCTGTCCACCGGCGGAACGGCGCGCCTGCTCGCGGATGCCGGTATCCCTGTGGTCGAGGTCTCCGACTACACCGGTTTCCCGGAGATGATGGACGGGCGCGTCAAGACGCTGCACCCTAAGGTGCATGGCGGTATCCTTGCCCGCCGCGGGCTCGACGAGGAGGTCATGGCGAATAACGATATTGCGCCGATCGACATGGTCGTGGTCAACCTGTATCCCTTCGAGCAGACCGTGGCGCGTATGGACTGCGACCTGGCGATGGCGATCGAGAACATCGATATCGGTGGGCCCACCCTGCTGCGCGCCGCGGCCAAGAACCATGCCGCCGTCACCGTGCTCGTCGACAGCGCCGACTATCGGCCGGTGCTGGCGGAGCTGCACCAACAGGGCGGCGGCGTGCCGGATGCCACCCGATTTGCACTCGCGGTCAAGGCCTTCGAACACACGGCCCGCTATGACGGGGCCATCGCGAATTACCTGGGCGGCATTAACCCCGCCGGGGAGCGTGACCCCTTCCCGCGCACCCTGAATTTCCAGTTCCGCCGGACCCAGACGATGCGCTACGGCGAGAACCCGCACCAGCGGGCGGCCTTCTATGTCGAGCCGGCGCCAGCCGAGGTCTCGGTGGCGACCGCGCGCCAGTTGCAGGGCAAGGAATTGTCCTATAACAACGTGGCGGACACCGATGCGGCCCTGGAGTGCGTCAAGTCCTTCACCGAGGGACCGGCCTGCGTGATCGTCAAGCACGCCAACCCCTGCGGCGTGGCGCTTGGCGACACCCTGCACGAGGCCTATGAGCGGGCCTTCCGGACGGACCCCACCTCGGCGTTTGGCGGTATCATCGCCTTCAACCGGCCGCTTGATGCGGCCACCGCCCGGGAGATCATCGAGCGGCAGTTCGTCGAGGTGATCATCGCGCCGGCGGTCGATGCGGACGCATTGCCGGTCCTGGCCGCGAAGAAGAACGTGCGTGTCCTGGAGTGCGGCCTCTGGGATGGCGAACCGGTTGACGGGCTGGATTTCAAGCGCGTCAACGGCGGCCTGCTGGTGCAGGACCGCGATCTGGGCCGGGTGAGCGCAGGTGATCTCAAGGTCGTGACCCGGCGTGCGCCCACAGCGGAGGAAACGCGGGACCTGTTGTTTGCCTGGCGCGTCGGCAAGTTCGTCAAGTCCAATGCCATCGTCTACTGCAGGGACGGCATGACCATTGGCGTCGGCGCCGGCCAGATGAGCCGGGTCTACAGCGCCAGGATCGCCGCGCTCAAGGCACAGGACGAGGGCCTTGAGGTGCGCGGCTCGGTGATGGCCTCGGATGCCTTCTTCCCCTTCCGCGACGGCATCGACCAGGCGGCCGGGGCCGGCATCGTCGCGGTCATCCAGCCGGGTGGCTCCGTGCGCGATGACGAGGTCATCGCCGCTGCCGACGAACACGGCATGGCGATGGTGTTCACGGGCATGCGGCATTTCCGGCATTGATTCTGGCCAAGGAAAGTGAGAAGTGAGAAGTAAGAAGTGAGAAGTAAGAAGTGAGGGGTGAAGAGTGAGAAGGAGATAATAATGGCCACGGAATCACACGGAAAAGTAAAAATTCCTTATGGCCACGGAATCCACGGAAAACACGGAATTATTTTAAAATCCTTACCAACATTCCACCTTGCGCACAGGAATATCGAAAGGCTTCTTCACTCCCCGATCTTTTCTTTTTCACTTTGTTGAATTTATTTTTCCGTGATTTCCGTGGGTTCCGTGGCCATTAAGTTTTTTCTCACTTCTCAATTTTCCATGGACATAAAATAGAGCAATGAACATTCTGATCATTGGCGGTGGTGGTCGTGAACATGCCCTGGCGTGGAAGGCGGCGCAGTCGCCGCGGGCGGAGACGGTGTTCGTGGCGCCGGGTAATGCCGGTACCGCTCATGAACCCGGTGTCAGGAATGTCGCCGTTGATGCCGGCGATATCGAGGCGCTGGTGACCTTTGCCAAAGAGAATGCCATCGGCCTGACGATCGTCGGGCCCGAGGTGCCGCTGGTCGCCGGCGTGGTGGATCGCTTCACGGCGGCGGGTCTGCGCTGCTTCGGACCGACGCGGGCCGCGGCGCAACTGGAGGGATCCAAGTCGTTCAGCAAGGACTTTCTGGCGCGCCACCGGATACCGACAGCGCACTATGCGGTGTTCACCGATGTCCCCGCGGCGGTCGAATATATTCATGCGCACGGCGCACCCCTGGTGGTCAAGGCCGACGGCCTGGCGGCCGGGAAGGGCGTCATCCTCGCCCGCACCGAGGCACAGGCCATCGCGGCAGTGGAGGACATGCTGCGCGGCAACGTCTACGGCAGCGCCGGTCACCGGGTCGTCATCGAGGAATTCCTGGAGGGGGAAGAGGCCAGCTTCATCGTCATGGCGGACGGTGCACACATATTGCCGCTCGCGACCTCGCAGGACCACAAGGCACGTGATGACGGGGATACCGGTCCCAACACCGGCGGCATGGGCGCCTATTCACCGGCGCCGGTGGTCACCCCGGAGATTCACCGGCGCATCATGGACGAGGTGATCCGGCCCACGGTGCGTGGCATGGCCGGGGAGGGCCACCCCTTCACCGGGTTCCTGTACGCCGGGCTCATGATCGCTGCGGACGGTACGCCTAAAGTGCTGGAATTCAACGTGCGGTTCGGCGATCCGGAAACCCAGCCAATCATGCTGCGTCTCCGGTCCGACCTGGTGGAACTGTGCCTGGCAGCGCTGGAGGGCAGGCTCGATGACGTGGGGGCGGTATGGGACGAGCGCGCCTCGATCGGGGTGGTGCTGGCCGCCGGCGGCTACCCGGATGACTACCGCAAGGGTGATGTCATTGAAGGTATCGCGGCGCCTGACGATAAGCACTGCAAGGTCTTTCACGCCGGCACGCAGGAGATGGACGGACAGGTCGTGACCGCCGGCGGGCGCGTGTTGTGCGTCTGCGCACTGGGCGAGACGGTCGCCGGGGCCCAACAGCAAGCCTACCGCTGTATCGGCGGGATCCGGTGGCCCGGGATGTATTACCGCACGGACATCGGGTATCGGGCGGTTGCGCGGGAGATAGATGAGAAGTGAGAAGTGAAAGGTGAGAAGTAATGAGGTGAGCAGTGAGAAGTGAGGAAAAACATAATGGCCACGGAATCCACGGAAGACACGGAAAAATAAATACAACAAAGCAAAAAAGTAAAAAGCGAGGGGTGAAGAAGCCTTTCGGTATTCCTGTGTCCACGGTGGAATGTTGGTAAATGTTTTAAAATAATTCCGTGTTCTTCCGTGGATTCCGTGGCCATTCAAATTTTCTTTTCACCTTTTCACTTCTTACTTCTCACGTATTACTCATCCGGGATTCAGTGGCCATGACCTGGTGTAGCAAAGGAGACTAACGATGGAAATATTCGGCTGGGTGCTGGTGGCGATCATCCTCGGTGTCCCCGTGTTGGGGATCGTGTTCTACAACCGACTGGTGGGGCTTAACAACCAGGTCAAGAACGCCTGGCGGCAGATCGATGTGCAGCTGAAGCGCCGTCACGACCTGATCCCCAACCTGGTTGAGGTCGTCAAGGACTATATGTCCTACGAGCAGGAGACCCTCCAGAAGGTGATCCAGGCGCGCAACCAGGCCGTAAGCGCGCACAACCCTGAAGAGGCGATCGCCGCCGAGGGCGTACTGGGCGGGGCGCTGGGCAAGCTGTTCGCCCTGATGGAAAACTACCCGGATCTCAAGGCGAACGAGAATGTCGCGCGCCTGATGGAGGAACTGAGCGCCACCGAGAACAAGATTTCCTTTTCCCGCCAGTTCTACAACGACAGCGTCATGGCATTCAACAATGGCGTTCAGTCCTTCCCCTCCAATGTCGTCGCCGGCATGTTCGGTTTCCGCGAGGCGACCTATTTCGAGGTGCCCGAGACGGAGACCGCGGTGCCCAAGGTCGACCTGCGCTGATAACGGCAGGTGAGAAGTTAGAAGTGGAGAGTGAAGAGTGAGAGGTGAGGGGTGAGAAGAAAACCTGAATGGCCACGGAATCACATGGAAATACACGGAAGGAATTCAGAATTCCATTCGGGATGCGTATGGCGCATCACTGCGAGTGACGGTAATTGTTTTCCGTAATCGTTTGAAGATCCCTTGGCCATCACGTTTATCCATGTACTCGCGCCCGAGTGGGTTTTTTTACTTTTCCGTGTGATTCCGTGTGATTCCGTGGCTATCAAAATGCAACGTTTCACATTGCACCTTTAACGTCTCCGGTGATTAAAGCCATTTGATGGAATCCCCAGCCACCAGGGCCTGTCCGGAATGCGGTACCGCAAACCGCTTGAATGCGCGCACCTGTCGCCAGTGTGGCGCGCCGCTGATCGGTGACTGGCGGGAAAAGCCGAGACTGCGCAAAAAGGTCCTGCTGCGGACCGATTTCGTTGCGGCCGCGCGCGCCAATCAGCGGGCGACCCGGCGGTTGGTGCTGGTGCTGTTGCTGATTCTGGTCGTGCTGGGTTACCTGCTGGGCTGGAGTCTGCAGACCCTGACGGGATACCTCCCGCCGGAGAGTCGGACCGTCTGGGTTATCAGCCGCTGGGGCGTCTGGACGGCACTCGTCCTGTTCTTCATCGGCGCGCTCTGGTCGTGGATCTCGATGCGCGCCGGTGACCGGCTCGTCCTGCGCATGACCGGGTCGGACCCGGTGACCGTTGATGAGGAGCCGCAGCTTCACAATGTGGTGGAGGAAATGGCCATCGCGGCCGGCATCCGCAAGCCGCGTGTCTATGTCATCGAAACGGACGCGCTGAATGCCTTCGCGACCGGGATGACTCCGGCGCGCGCCTCGATCGGGGTGACACGCGGGCTGCTGGATACCCTCAACCGCGAGGAACTGCAGGGGGTCATCGGGCACGAGATGGGGCACATCGTGAACTGGGATATCCGCTACGCCACCGCGGTCGGCGTCCTGGTCGGGCTGATTGCACTCGTCAGTGACGGCGCGCTGCGTTCCCTGCGTTTTTCCGGTCGCTCGAGAAGTTCAGGCAACCGCGGCGGCGGTGGCGCGGTGGTGGTTGTTCTGATTCTGCTGGTGTTCGCTGCCCTCGCGCCGCTATTTTCCCGTCTCGTGCAGATGGCGGTTTCCCGGCAGCGGGAGTTTCTCGCCGATGCCACCAGTGTGCGCCTGACGCGCCATCCGGAAGGACTGATCGCCGCGCTGGAGAAGCTATCGCTCAACGCCAGGCCGTTCCCGGGCGCCAATCGCGCCACCCAGCACATGTTCATCGTGAATCCGTTCCGGAATTTCTCCGAGCAGGCCAGCAGCCTGATGGCCACCCACCCGCCGCTGGAGCGGCGCATCGCGCGGCTGCGGAATCTTGGAGCGTGATAAGGTGAAAAGTGAGAGGTGATGAAGTGAAAAGAAAACCTGAATTGCCACGGAAATACACGGAAAAGTAAAAAAGTGAAAAAACCTTATGGCCACGGAATCCACGGAAGACACGGAAAAATAAATTCAACAAAGTAAAAAAAGAAAAAAAGCGAGGAATGAGGAGGCTTTTCGGTATTCCTGTACGGACGGTGGAATGTTGGTAAAGATTTTAAAATAATTCCGTGTTCTTCCGTGGATTCCGTGGCCATCATGGTTTTTCTTTTCACTTTTCACTTCTCACTTCTGACCTTTAACTCCTCCTACCGTTTCATCGACTCGAAGAACTGGGCGTTGTTCTTGGTGGCCTTGAGCTTGTCGAGCAGGAATTCCATGGCGGCCAGTTCGTCCATGGGGTGCAGGAGCTTGCGCAGGATCCACATCTTCTGCAGTTCGGCCGCGTCGGTGAGCAGTTCCTCGCGGCGGGTGCCGGAACGGTTGATGTTGATGGACGGGTAGATGCGCTTCTCGGCGATCTTGCGGTCGAGATGGATCTCCTGGTTGCCGGTGCCCTTGAATTCCTCGTAGATGACATCGTCCATGCGCGAGCCGGTGTCGATCAGCGCCGTGGCGAGTATGGTCAGGCTGCCGCCTTCCTCGATGTTGCGGGCCGCGCCGAAGAAGCGCTTGGGGCGTTGCAGTGCATTGGCGTCCACGCCGCCGGTGAGCACCTTGCCGGAGGAGGGCACCACGGTGTTGTAGGCGCGCGCCAGGCGGGTGATCGAATCCAGCAGGATGACCACGTCGCGCTTGTGCTCGACCAGGCGCCGCGCCTTTTCGATGACCATCTCGGCCACCTGGACATGGCGGCTGGCCGGTTCGTCGAAGGTGCTGGAGATGACTTCCCCCTGGACCGAACGCTCCATCTCGGTGACCTCCTCGGGGCGCTCGTCGATGAGCAGGACGATCAGGTAGCATTCCGGGTGGTTGAAGGAGATCGACTGCGCCACGTTCTGCAGCAGCATGGTCTTGCCGGCCTTGGGCGGTGAGACGATCAGCCCGCGCTGGCCCTTGCCGAGCGGCGCGACCATGTCGATGACGCGCGCCGTGATGTCCTCGGTGCTGCCGTTGCCGCGTTCCAGCGTCATGCGCTCGTTGGGGTGCAGCGGCGTCAGGTTCTCGAAGGCGACCTTGTTTCTGGCGTTTTCCGGCTTCTCGTAGTTGATCTCGTTGACCTTGAGCAGTGCAAAGTAACGTTCGCTGTCCTTGGGCGGGCGTATCTTGCCGTCGACGGTATCTCCGGTGCGCAGGCTGAAGCGGCGTATCTGGCTTGGCGAGACGTAGATGTCATCCGGGCCGGCGAGATAGGAACTGTCCTCCGAACGAAGGAAACCAAAGCCGTCCTGGAGGATTTCCAGTACGCCGTTGCCGAAGATGTCCTCGCCCTTTTTGGCGTGGGATTTGAGGATGGCGAAGATGATGTCCTGCTTGCGGGACCGGGCCATTCCCTCGATGCCCATTTCCTGGGCGATACCAATGATTTCGCTGGCCGGTTTCAGCTTGAGTTCGGAAAGATTCATAAAATGCCCTGGATGCGTGATTTACAGTCAGAATGCATGAATACGGCCGTAGGGCCGGGGAAAATAAAATTGATGATCGGGAGGTGCCGTACCGGTAGAGCGCGGAATCCGGAACGAAGATGGTTTTGGTTTTTCGTTACGCTAGCATGTGCCGCGTTAAACGTCTACCCCCTGTGCGTGATTCAGATATTGCTGTCGATGAATGCCGTCAATTGTGATTTGGACAGCGCGCCCACCTTGGTGGCCTCGACGCTGCCGTTCTTGAACAGCATCAGCGTCGGTATGCCGCGTATGCCGTACCTCGGCGGGGTCTGCGGGTTGTCGTCGATATTGAGCTTGGCCACCTTGATCCTGCCGGTATATTCACTGGCGATCTCGTCGAGTATCGGCGCGATCATCTTGCAGGGGCCGCACCATTCCGCCCAGTAGTCGACCAGGACGGGATCGGAGGAGTTGAGGACCTCGGTTTCAAAGCTATCGTCTGTCACATAGATGATGTGTTCACTCACGGTTCAGTGTCTCCTGCTGTATGAAATGCAACCTGATCATTCACTGCCATGCCGCGTGTATTGACGCGTCCGCTGTTTGCTTGTCAGATGGAATGTTGCCGGTCAAGATAAGGATTCGGGTATATCAGGGGCGCCGTCGGTTAGCACTGCCAGGAGCCTGTCGGAGTTGGGACTGATCTACTGCGCTACAATTACTCAAGTCCGGCAGACTCCTGAACCAGTACTTGTGACGTGTGTATCCGGGTCGATGAAGCAACTTGCCAAGTTGTAGCGCATTTGAGCCTATTTAATATCATTTTACAAGCCCGGGGAACAATAAATTACGGTATCCTAGGCGGTCATGAGTGAGACCCATCTGACAGACATCGCCTTCTCCGCCCTCGATATTCCCGCCTTGCTGATGCAAGGCATTGAAGAGGCGGGGTTTTCAAAATGCACACCGATTCAGGCGGAGACCCTGCCGATAGCGTTGCTGGGCCGGGATGTCGCCGGACAGGCGCAGACGGGTACCGGGAAGACGGCCGCATTCCTGATCGCGGTGTATAACCACCTGTTGACCCATCCGGCGGACGACAAGCGTAAACCGTCCCAGCCGCGGGCGCTGGTGCTTGCGCCGACCCGCGAACTGGCCATCCAGATCCATGCCGATGCGGTGGTGCTGGGCCGATATACGGGTTTTAAGCTGGGTCTCGCCTATGGCGGCACCGATTATGACATCCAGCGCGAGACCATTGCCGCCGGTGTGGACATCCTCATCGGAACGCCCGGCCGCCTGATCGATTATTTCAAACAGCATGTTTACGACCTGAATAAAATCGCCGCGCTCGTGCTGGATGAGGCGGACCGCATGTTCGACCTGGGGTTCATCAAGGATATACGCTACCTGCTGCGCCGTTGCCCGCCCCCGGAGAAGCGGCTGGGTATGCTGTTTTCCGCGACGCTGTCGCACCGGGTCAATGAACTTTCCTACGAACACATGAACAACCCGGTGCTGGTCGATATCGAGCCGGAGCGGGTCACGGCCGAACGCGTGCGGCAGGTGCTGTACCACGTCCCGAAAGAGGAAAAGCTTCAGCTGCTGGTTGGTATACTGAAGCATGTCGATCCCACCCGCAGCATGGTGTTCGTCAATACCAAGCGCGGCGCGGAGCGCATCTGGGCCACATTGGAAGGCAACGGGTTCCGGTCCGCCGTCCTTTCGGGTGACGTCCCCCAGAAAAAGCGCCAGCGCCTGATGAAGCAATTTCTGGCAGGTGAATTGCCGATAATGATCGCCACGGATGTTGCCTCCCGCGGGCTGCACATTCCCGATGTCAGCCACGTCTTCAATTATGACCTGCCGCAGGATGCCGAGGACTATGTCCATCGTATCGGGCGTACCGCGCGCGTCGGCAAGGATGGCGATGCCGTCAGTTTCGCCTGTGAGGAGTTTGTCTATTCACTGCCCGACATCGAGGAGTATATTGGTCACAAGATCCCGGTGGAGCCGGTGCCCGAGGAATGCCTTGTGAAGCTCAGCCCCCCGGTGAAGATCAGACGCGAGGGCGGGCAGGACCATCGGGGCAAGACGCGACACAAGCCGGGAAACAAGGACTCCAGGAGAAAACGCGAGCGACATGCGCGACACGGGTCACCGTCAACCGGCTGAAGCCGGCAGTCAGGATATTTGGTCATGAAGGCGCTAACACTACAGTCGACTGACCTGCTGCGCTTGATGCAGAGTGACTGGACGCGGCGCGCCATCAGGCTGTTGAATCTCCTCCTGGTGGTATGGATCGCCTGGCTGCTCGCGACGATGACCTGGAGCCTGCTGGCGAAGCCCGAACCGGCTGAAACCGCAATGCCTGAATCCGTCGTGGTCACACCACAGGCCAGTCAGCAGGATGAGCTGGTGCGCCAGCTGCCGAACTGGCACCTCTTTGGTCGGGTCGCGACCGAAGCGGAGCCTGTCAAGAAGGCCGTGCCCGTCGATGCCCCCGATACCCGACTGAAACTGCAATTGCACGGCACGTTTTCCTCCGCCGATCCCGCCCTTGCGCGTGCCATCATCGCCGATGAGCGCGGCGACGAGGAGATGTACGCGGTGGGGGATATGCTTCCCGGCAACGCCGAGCTCAGCGAGATTCAGACCGACAGGGTGATCCTGCAGCGTGGCGGTCGTTATGAAACGTTGCGTCTGCCACGAGAGGATGCGGCATCGGGAGGGGGTGTCAGCAACAGTGCCGCCACCGCCGGCCGATACTCCAGTACCAACATGGATTACAGCACCACAGCACGGCTGCAATCACTCCGTCAGGCCCTGAAGCGGAATCCAAAGTCCCTCTTTGGTCTGGTGCGCGCCATCCCGAAAAAGGATGATAAGGGCAAGATGATTGGATATATACTGCGGCCGGGCCGGGAACCGGAACTGTTTCAGCAGATGGGGCTTCTGGCCGGTGATGTCGTGACCCAGATCAATGGCATAAACCTGGACAATCTGGCCAGCGGCATGCGGGCGTTGAGGAGCGTCCAGAGTGGCGACGCCGTTACCATGACGGTGTTGCGGGGGGAGCGGCAGGAGAACCTTTCCTTTCGAGTCCCCGAATAGCTGGTATTTTACCGGAAGAAAGTATAACCTACCGATAATTATGAGGAATTTTCATCTCTGACGACCGGCCGGATGGTTACATGCCCACCATGAAAACGACAAGATACCTCCTGCTGTTCGTGGCGGCGTGGTTTGCCCACGTGCAGTCGGTTGCAGCGGAAACGGTCACCCTGAATCTGAAGGATGCCGACATCGGTGCCCTGATCACGACGGTTGCCGAAGTGACGCACAAAAACTTCGTTGTGGATCCCCGGGTGAAGGGAAAGGTCACGGTCATCTCGACCCGGCCGATGGACAGCGACGAGGTCTACCAGGTCTTCCTCTCGATCCTCAAGGTGCACGGGTTTGCCGCGATTCCCAGCGGCGCGATCATAAAGATCGTGCCGGATGTCAATGCCAAACAGGACAGCATTCCAACCGTCAGTGACGCGAATACCGGGCGGGGGGACGAAATGGTGACCCGCGTGGTGGAGGTCAAGAATGTCGCCGCGGCTCAACTGGTGCCGATCCTGCGTCCGCTGGTGCCGCAACAAGGCCATCTGGCGGCCTACCCCACAACCAATGTGCTGGTCATTTCCGATCGCGCCGCCAATGTGAAGCGGCTGGTCAGTATCATCCGCCGCATCGACCAGGTCAGCGACAGCGCCGTCGAGGTTATTCCGTTGCAGCATGCCTCGGCGAAGGAAGTGGTGCGTGTGATCAACAGTCTGGACCGGGCCGCTCCTGGCGGCGCGGGAAAGGGGCCAAGGGGCGCGCAGGGGGGGGCGGTTCTGGTCGCCGACGAGCGCACCAACAGCGTACTGCTGGGCGGCGACCGTGCCGACCGGCTGCGGCTTCGCGTCATCATTACGCACCTGGATACCCCGCTTGATACCGGCGGCAACACCAGCGTGGTGTATCTCAATTACGCCGAAGCCAAGGACCTGGTCCAGGTGCTGACGGGGGTGGGCAAGAAGGTCGTGGGGAGCGCCCAGGGCAAGGTGAGCGCGCCACAGAGTGAGTTCGATATCCAGGCCGACGAGGCCACCAATGCGCTGGTTATCACCGCGCCGCCGGATATCATGCGTACCCTCAAGCGCGTCATCAGCGAACTCGACGTGCGCCGTGCCGAAGTGCTGGTCGACGCGATCATCGCCGAGGTCTCCATGAACACGGCCCGCGAGCTGGGCGTACAGTGGGTGTTCAGCGGCCTGAACAGCGGCAGTGGCGTGAGCCCGGTCGGCCTCATTAATTTCACCAATACGGGTAACAACATCGCGGATGTCATCAATTCGGCCGTCGATGTGGCGAATGGTGGCACCCTCCCGACCCCCGCCGGCAATGTGCTTCTCGGTGGCGGCAAGGTCCAGAAAGACAGCAACTTCAACTATCTGGCCGTCATCAACATGCTGGCGTCCGATAGCAACACCAACATCCTCTCGACTCCCACACTGGTTACCCTCGATAACGAGGAGGCCGAGATCATCATTGGCCAGAACGTTCCGTTCGTCACCGGCTCCTACACCAGCACCGGCGCGGGGAACAATGCCACCAATCCTTTCCAGACCATCCAGCGCGAGGATGTGGGGTTGACGCTCAAGATCAAACCCCAGATCAACGAAGGCGATGCCCTTAAACTGAACATCGAGCAGGAGGTCTCCAGCATCGCCCCGAGCGTGGCCGGCGCCTCGGATATCATCACCAACAAGCGCTCCATCAAGACGGCGGTGATGGTGGGTGACGGCAACGTGGTGGTGCTGGGCGGTCTCATTCAGAAGCAGACGGACCAATCGGTCCAGAAAGTCCCGCTGCTTGGTGACCTCCCCCTCATCGGCGCCCTGTTCAGGTCCAAGGGAGGGAAGGTGAACAAGACCAACCTGATGGTCTTTATCCATCCGGTGATACTTCGCGACTCGGCCGTAGCAGAGGCGAGCACCAGCAGCAAATACAACTATTTCCGGGCATTGCAACTGAAGGAAGGCAAGGACGGCGTCAATCTCCTGCCGGAAGAACGAGCCCCGTTATTGCCGAAGTGGGGCGATACCAAGGCTCTCGGCCAGCCGCCGCTCGAGCCGCCGCAGGAATCGGAACCGAAAAAGGAAACAAAGCACGAGTCAAACTCTCTCCCCTGGTGGTATCAGTGAGCTGAGGTATGCAGGTGATCGACGAGGCAATGTCGGACGAAAGCGAGACGGCCCTGCGTCGACCGTCTTTTCTGTTTGCAAAACGCCATGGCGTGCTGGTTGCCAGTAGTGAAAACGGCAAGGCCATCGTAATGCACCGGGCCGATACGGACTCGCAGGCGCTGGCTGAACTGCGCCGCTTCATGCAACAACCTCTCAGCCTGCGGCTGGTTGACGACGAGCACTTCAAGAATCTGCTGGCCGGCGCTTATGAACAGGATTCCAGCGAGGCCATGCAGATGATGGGGGATCTTGGCGAGGGGGTGGACCTGTTCAGTATCGCCCAGCAGCTTCCGGAACCGGAGGACTTGCTGGAAAGCGAGGATGATGCGCCGATCATTCGTCTCATCAATGCCCTGCTGACCGAGGCCGTAAAGGAAAACGCCTCGGACATCCATATCGAACCCTTCGAGAATCGCCTGGTCGTGCGCTTCCGCGTCGATGGCGTCCTGCGCGAGGTGCTCGAGCCGCAGCGCGTGCTGGCGCCCTTGCTGGTATCGCGCATCAAGGTCATGGCGCGACTCGATATCGCGGAAAAGCGCCTGCCACAGGATGGCCGGATCTCGCTGAGGGTCGCCGGCCGGGCCGTCGACGTACGCGTATCGACCTTGCCTTCCGGTAACGGCGAACGCGTGGTGTTACGCCTGCTCGACAAGCGGGCGGGACGCCTCGACCTGGAGCATCTGGGGATGGCTTCCCATACCCGCGAAGTCATGGACGGCCTGATCAACAAGCCGCACGGGATCATCCTGGTGACCGGTCCCACCGGTTCCGGCAAGACCACCACCCTGTATGCGGCGCTGGAACGTCTGAACAACAAGCGCCGCAACATCATGACCGTCGAGGATCCTATCGAATACTACCTGGATGGCATCGGTCAGACCCAGGTAAACATCAAGGTGGAACTGACCTTCGCGCGCGGGTTGCGCGCCATCCTGCGACAGGACCCCGACGTGGTCATGGTCGGTGAGATCCGTGATCTGGAGACGGCGGAAATCGCCGTACAGGCAAGCCTGACGGGTCACCTGGTCTTCTCCACCCTGCATACCAACAGCGCCGTGGGTGCGATGACGCGACTGCGCGACATGGGTGTCGAACCCTTTCTGCTGTCATCCAGCCTTATCGGTGTCCTGGCCCAGCGACTGGTGCGGGTGCTGTGCGAAGACTGCAAGCAGTCTTACCGGGCCGGTCACGCGGATTGCGAAGCCATGGGTGTTTCCACCGAGGACCCGCCGACGCTGTATCGTGCGGTCGGCTGCGGTCTGTGCAATCAGCTGGGGTATCGTGGCAGAACCGGCATCTATGAGCTGGTCGGAATCGATGACGCCATACGCGCCATGATCCATGACGGGCTGGGTGAGTATGAACTCGAGCGCAAGGCGCGCGAGGACTCTCCCGGGATCCGCCAGGACGGCTGGGACAAGGTGCTGAAAGGAGTCACCTCGATTGAAGAAGTATTGCGCGTGACCCGCGGCGACTGATAGACAGCCTTATCCTGTTAGCTATTGAATTCTTTTCCAGAGGCCATCCATAAAGAAATAAACTCACCGCAAAGGCGCAAAGAACGCAAAGTGTTTTTTTGTTTTCATTAAAGAATTCTCTGCGTCCTTTGCGTCTTTGCGGTGAAACCGTGTTTATGGATGGATACTATTAATGGGTGGACACTAAATAGCATGTGGTACCTTGCCACTGTCATGAACAAGCCGATTCGTCATTGAGCCATGGGTGCATTCGAATACACGGCGCTGGATGCCCGCGGGCGGGAGAAACGGGGGGTCCTCGAGGGCGATGCGGCGCGGCAGATCCGCCAGCAGTTGCGCGAGCAGGGCTGGATCCCGCTCACCGTGGAGGAAGTGGCCCAGCGCGAGGCGAAGGAGCGCAAGCGTTTCGCCTTCCTGCGCAGGGGCATAAGCGCAACCGAACTGGCCCTCATCACGCGCCAGCTTGCGACGCTGGTGCGCGCCGGCCTGCCGCTGGAGGAATGCCTGCGGGCGGTCTCACAGCAGGCGGACAAGGGACGCCTGAAGAGCATGGTGCTGGCGGTGCGCTCGCGCGTCATGGAAGGCCATTCACTGGCGGTGGGCCTGTCGGATTTCCCGCATATCTATCCGGAGTTGTACCGGACAACCGTCGAGGCCGGTGAACAGTCCGGCCACCTGGACCGCGTGCTCGAACGTCTGGCCGATTACACCGAGAGCCGCCAGCAGTTGCGCCAGAAGATCCAGCTGGCCGTGTTTTACCCGGTCCTGTTGACCGTGGTCGCGATCCTCGTCGTGGGCGGCCTGATGACCTACGTCGTGCCCCAGGTCGTGCAGGTATTTCAGAATATAGGACAGGAACTTCCGCCACTCACGCGGGGGCTGATCGCCCTCAGTGATTTTCTGCGCAACAACGGCCTGGTGCTGCTGGTGCTGCTGGTGCTGGTGATCGCCGGTATTTCCTACCTGCTGCGTAATGAAGGCATACGCCGCCGCTTCCACAAGCTAATCCTTGTCATTCCCCTTGTCTCACGACTGGAGCGCGGTCTCAATACGGGACGTTTCGCACGTACCTTCAGTATTCTCACCGCCAGCGGCGTGCCGGTGCTCGAAGCGATGCGCATATCGGCGCAGGTGATGTCGAATATCCCCATGCGGGAGGCCGTCACCGAGGCCACCGCCCGTGTCCGCGAAGGGGCCGGCATCGCCGCGGCGCTGGAAAGAAGCCGATACTTCCCCCCCATGACGATACAACTCATCGCCAGCGGCGAGGCCAGCGGCAAGCTGGATGACATGCTCGAGCGTGCGGCCCTCAATCAGGAACGCGAGATCGAAACGTTGATCGCTGCACTGCTTGGTCTGTTCGAGCCGTTGCTGATTCTGTTCATGGGCAGTGTCGTGCTGGTGATTGTCCTGGCGATCCTGCTGCCCATTTTCGACCTGAACCAGCTAATACAGTAAATACAGTCAAAGCTGAATGGCACTTGCTGGGTTCCATCCATAAATACCGCTTTCACCGCAAAGACGCAAAGGACGCAGAGAAATTCTTCAATGAAAACAAGAAAACACTTTGCGTCTTTGCGGTGAATTATTTATTTTCGGATGAATAATCAGGCAAGTACCATCCCCGCGTTAATAGCCGGCAGAGGCGAGATCGACGGCGCCGGGGACCTCGTTGAGGCGTTCCACGCCGGTCTCGATTCGTCCGTCCTCGAACAGGGACAGCCAGCGGTAGCCGGGCGCCGCTTCATCGACGGCGAACGCGGCGCTCCCCGGTAAGAACTGGATACAGGTGGATGGCGATGCCATCAGCCTTACACCCTTGCGGGTACGATCGAATTGCTGATGGACGTGCCCCCAGAGTATGCCGCGCACCTGCGGGTGCCGGTCGATGATGGCAAAGAACTCATCGGCATTGTCCACCGCCATGCTGTCAAGCCAGCGGCTTCCCATCATGACCGGCTGGTGATGCAGGCAGACCAGGGTGTGGGTATCCGGTGATGAACTCAGGTGGCTTTCCAGTGTTTGCAGGGCAGCCGGTTCAAGATGTCCACCTTCCTTCCCGGGGATGGTCGAATCGAGGAAGATGAAATGCCAGTTCCCGTGGTGGACGTGGTCGGTGTAGCGGAGCAATCCGCTTTCCATGGTGTCCCGCAGGTTCATGGATTCATCATGATTTCCCGGCAGGCAATAGACCGGGATGCCGAAACTCCCCAGGTGGGAAAAGATGCGCCGGTAGGCGGCCGGCGTGCCATCATGCACCAGGTCGCCCGTTGCCAGGATGAGGTCGGCCGGCATATGCCGGGCGCGGACACGGGCAATGACTGATGCCAGTGACTGTTCCGTGTTGAGCCCCAGCAGGCAACCGTGGCTGTCTGCAAAGAGGTGGGTATCGGTAATCTGGATTATCCTGAGTACCCGCCTGGAATTCGGGTGCTTGGTGATCTTGGCCATTCCAGTCTTTCTCCCATCCGCTGTCTATACTGTACCGTGTCCATGCACAGGGAATGTGATGTTGTTACCGGATTTCACGATCATTGACAGCGCGTATCAATATCACCCGCGGTGCCCCCTGATAATGGTCCGAATTCACACGGGAAATGTCTACCGCGTCAAACAGGATGCTGCTCCTCGACGATACGGTCCATGAGTATCTACTATCGGTTTTCCTGTGTGAATCTGTAATTCCGGTGCGTTTGCGGCTTACCTGCCCGCTTTCTGTTTACCGGTCGTCCCTCGTCTCTGCAAGTGTTTTTACATAGACGCGGGAATTGCGCTGGTAGTTGTAGAGACCTTGCTTGTGCGTCGGCAGCTGCGCGATACCGGCGGGCAGGAAGCCGCGTTCGCGGAACCAGTGCGCAGTCCGTGTCGTCAGCACAAACAGCCTGTCGATCCCGCTGCGCATCGCCCTGTCCTCGAGCGCTCTCAACAGCGCATCTCCCCGGCCGTGATTGCGGTAGTCGTCGTGAACCGCGAGACAGGCAAGTTCCGCGGTCTCTCCTTCCCCGGCCGGATACAGCGCCGCGCAGGCGATGATGGCGCCGTCGCGTTCTATGACGAGAAAATGGGGGATTTCCATCTCCAGCAGCTCCCGGGAGCGTCTCACCAGAATGCCCTCGTCTTCCAGCGGCTTGATCAATCCGAGTATGCCGCCGACATCGTCGATGGTCGCCGAACGCAGCCCCTCATAGGTCTCGGCCGTGATCAGCGTGCCGCTGCCGTCGCGGGTGAACAGCTCGAGCAGCAAGGCGCCCTCCCTGCGGCGACTGACGAGGTGCACGCGGCTGACACCGTGGCGACACGCGTGCTGGGCGTGGATCAAATGCCGGAGCGTATCTTCGGCAAGCCGCCTGCCGGAGTTCAACAGTGTCGTTGCCTCGGTGAGGGACAGCTGCGATATCTGCTGGCGCCGGCCGGTCCTCAGCTCGGGACCCTCCGTCATCAGGATCAGCTTGTCGGCCTGCAATTCGCCCGCCGCTGCGGTAGCGACCTCCTCCGCGCTGAGGTTGAATACCTCGCCGGTCGGTGAATACCCCAGCGGCGAGAGCAGGACGATTTCCTGGTCGTCGAGGTGCTGGCGTATGGCGGCGCCGTCGACTCGCCGCACTTCGCCGGTATGGCAGTAGTCGATGCCCTCGCGGATGCCCAGCGGACGCGCCGTGACAAAATTTCCCGAACTCGTGCGCAGGCGCACTCCTGACATGGGGGTGTTGGCCAGGCCCATGGACAGCAGCGCCTCGATCTCGACGCGTACGCTGCCCACCGCATCCTTGACGCAGGCAAGGGCGGCATCGTCGGTAATCCGCAGGCCCCTGGCGTATTCGAGTTTCGCTCCGCGGCTCCTGAGCCGGGACTCGATCTGGGGACGCGCGCCATGCACCAGCACCAGTTTTATACCCAAACCGTGCAGCAGCGCGATGTCGTGCACCAGTTCGGAGAAGCGGGTGTCCGCGACCGCCTCGCCGCCAAAGGCAAGCACGAAGGTCCGCCCGCGGTGCGCATGGATATACGGTGCCGATTGGCGGAAGCCCTCGATGAAGTATTTCTGCCGGTCTGTCGCGCTCATGGCCTGTCGTTCCGTAGCGAGTGTTTATAGCAAGCCAGCGCTCCGGCTACAATTGTTTTGACTCAATCCCTGGACAGTCATACCCGCGAATGCACAGATCAGGCCGTGAACGGACATCGGTGCCCCGCCGTTTCTGAGCCGCAATGATGTCGGGTTTTTCGCGGGATTCAAATGCCGGCCGGGACACAGGACGGCGGTCCCCCGTGCCGTCAGGCAGTACCCTGTCGGCTGGAGTCGGAAGGGACGACCACCAGACGTGGCCCCATGATATGGGCAAAGTCTTCGAGGGACTGGGGGTGGGAATGGGCATAGCCCTGTATGTGATCGACGCCCAGCTTCCGCAATTCATCGACGACATCCAGAGACTCCACGTGCTTGGCGATCGTCTCCTTGCCCAGCAGGTGTCCCAGTTCGTTGATCACCCTGACCAGGGCCCGGTCCAGGGGATCAAACATGAAGTCACGGACAAATGCGCCGTCGATTTTCAGGTAATCCACCGGCATCTTCTTAAGGTAGGTGAAACAGGACAAACCGTTGCCGAAGTCATCCAGCGAGAACCTGAAACCGTGCCCACGCAGGGTCAGCATGAAGCCCGTGGCGACGGTGAGGTTGGCGTTGACCGCCGATTCCGTGAGCTCGAAACATACCTGCGCCGGGTCGACGGCGTTCACCCTGGCCTGCTCGATGATGTGGTTCACCGTGTCCTGGCTGTCTATCGAGTGGGCGGACAGGTTGATGGAGATCCTGATCGGCCAGTGGCTGCGGCGGGACTCCCCGGCCAGCCAGGCCATGGCGTGCTCGATGACCCAGTGGTCCAGATTCCGGGCCAGACCGAATTTTTCCGCCGTCGGGAGAAATTCACCCGGCGTGATGATCGAGCCATCGTCATCAATCATACGCAACAGGATTTCCACGTGTTTGTCATGATGCCCCGTTCCGGTGCAGGGGACGATCGGCTGGAAATAGAGCCTGAGACGGTTGTCGCTCAATGCCTTCGTGAGGCGGGACAACCATTGCCTCTGCCCTTGACGTATGTGCAGCTTCCGGTTGCCAAGCTGGGCGATCTGCACCTGACCGCGTCCCGCCTCCTTGGCCAGATAACAGGCGGAATCCGCCGCGCTCATTACCGTTGCACTGTCCTTGCTGTCCCGGTCTATCGGCACCAGGCCGATACTGACTCCCTGTTTGAGGGTTTTCCCGCCTCTGGTGAAATGGAATGAACCCACGGTCTCGACGAGTTTTCCGGCAATCTCGATGGCCTTTTCCAACGGGCAGTTTTCCAGCAGCATTCCGAATTCATCTCCCCCGAGACGGCTGAGCGTGTCCCGGTTTCGCACCGAACTGAGGAGCAATTGGGCAAGTTCCTGCAGGAACTCGTCACCGGCGTTCTGTCCAAAGGCGGTGTTGACGGAGTTGAAAAAGTCGACGTCGATATGCAGCAATGCGTGGGTGACCGACTGCGTCTGGGCATGGCTGATGGCCCGGTCGACCCGGGTTGCGAATTCGTCGTGGTTGATAAGCCCGGTCAGTTTGTCATGTGACGACAGATAGCGTAACCGCTGGTTTCTAAGGGACAGGTATTCGGGGAGTGACTTTGCCAGCAACAGACAGAAAAATATGACGAAACAGGCAATGGTTATGATCGGCAGCGTCATCTGTTCAAAATCGCGGTTCGACTCAGACACCTGCAGCGCATTGTCCGATATCCCGTGCCCGACAGACGACGCCCCGGGGCCCGAGGTCAGTGCCTGCGCGGGCATATCCGCGCCATTGACGAAAGCCCCGTCGCCGGTGATTGTCTGCACCGTGCCGGGATTGCCGGCGGCGCGAAGTGTCTCCCGGGGAAATGAGGCAAATACCAGCAGGAACATCAGGGCGAGTAACGACAGCAATCGCGGATTGCCGGGCAAGCGGTGCCTGTTTTTCATGATCTGTGGCGTTGTCCTGTTCGATCCCGGGCCGCGGTAACGTTCATTTCCCGTGTTGTCCGGCGCTGACGTTGTGGCCTCAGACAGAGGTTCGGCATCCTCGGGACAATCTTTACGAAAGCGGTGGCCTGGCCCGTCTCACGGGCAGGGCAACCGGCGGCCGGACAGTCCTCCCGGCCCGCGGGTCCGCAGTCATACAGGCGTGTCCGGGAACCCCTGTTGTGCATCGGCTGGAAGCTGCAGGCGTCTCGCCAACCCGCTGCGCTGACTGTTGTTGCAGTACAACAGGACCGGTGTAATCTTGTCCGGCTGCCTGACATGATTGACGACGGTCATGGCATATTTTTTTGAAAAGGGCGGGGTGATCGGTACAATTGCCGCCTGATCCGATGCCGTCGGCCACCCTCAGGGTTGCCTTACCGGTCCGGGCGTTGCCTGCTGGAGAAAACAATGGCGTACAAACTTAACCGCTACAGTTCCCGCATCACCCAGCCCAAATCACAGGGCGCCTCCCAGGCCATGCTGCATGGTGTGGGGCTGGGGAGCGAGGATATGGACAAGGCGCAGGTCGGTATCTCCAGCGTCTGGTACGAGGGCAACACCTGCAACATGCACCTCAACGATCTTGCGCAGCGGGTGCGCGAAGGCGTGCAGGCCGCCGGTCTGGTCGGCATGCGTTTCAATACCATCGGTGTGAGCGACGGGATATCGATGGGGACGGAAGGCATGAGTTACTCGCTGCAGTCGCGCGATCTGATCGCCGACTCCATCGAGACGGTGATGGGCGCCCAGTGGTATGACGCCAATATTTCCCTGCCGGGCTGCGACAAGAACATGCCCGGCTGCCTGATGGCCATGGGGCGGTTGAACCGCCCCTCGCTCATGGTCTACGGCGGTACCATCAGGCCCGGTCATTACCGGGAGATGACCCTGGATATCGTGTCGGCCTTCCAGAGTTACGGTGAATATCTCGCCGGCAAGATCACCGAAGAGACGCGGCGGGAAATCGTGCAGCACGCCTGCCCCGGCGCCGGCGCCTGTGGCGGCATGTATACCGCCAATACCATGGCATCGGCCATCGAGGCGATGGGCATGTCGCTACCCTACAGTTCCTCGACTCCCGCGGTCGATCCGTTGAAGCTCGATGAATGCTTCCGGTCCGGGGCCGCGATTCGCAACCTCCTGGAGAAAGACATCAAGCCGCGGGACATCATGACGCGCACTGCCTTCGAGAACGCCATGGCAATGGTCATCGCGCTGGGCGGTTCGACCAATGCCGTCCTGCACCTGCTGGCCATGGCGCGCGCCGTGGATGTCGCGCTGGATATCGACGATTTCCAGCGTGTCAGCGACAGGGTGCCGTTCCTCGCTGATCTCAAACCCAGCGGCCGCTACGTGATGGAGGATCTGCATCTCGTTGGCGGAACCCCGGCGGTCATGAAATACCTGCTGGAATACGGCCTGATCGAGGGCGACTGCATGACCGTAACCGGCCGTACGGTGGCCGAAAATCTCAGCGATCTGCCCGGACTTGCCGCGGGACAGGACGTCTTTCACACGGTCGACAAGCCAATCAAGAAAACCGGCCATATCCAGATCCTCAAGGGGAATCTTGCCCCTGGCGGCGCGGTGGCCAAGATCACCGGCAAGGAGGGGTTGCAGTTCAGCGGTCCGGCCCGGGTGTTCGACAGTGAGGAGGAGATGCTGCGTGCTCTGGAGGAAAATCGCATACGCAAGGGCGATGTGGTGGTCATCCGCTACGAGGGGCCGAAAGGCGGCCCGGGGATGCCGGAGATGCTGACCCCGACGTCCGCAATCATGGGCGCGGGGCTTGGGAAGGATGTGGCGTTGCTCACGGATGGCCGCTTCTCCGGCGGATCGCACGGGTTCATTATCGGCCACATCGTGCCCGAGGCCCAGGAGGGTGGGCCCATCGCACTGGTCCGGGACGGTGACATGATCTCCATCGATGCGGAAACCCGCAGGCTATCCGTCGCCATCGACGATGCGGAAATAAAGCAGCGTCGCGGGCAGTGGACCATGCCGCCCTACAAGGCGACGCGCGGCACGCTGTACAAGTACATTCGGCTGGTGAAGAACGCCTCGGAGGGCTGCGTCACGGACGAATGACCGGCCGGTGTATGTGCTAATAGAGTCTCACCGCCGAGACGCGAAGGACGCAGAGAAAATACTTGTTATCCATCCATAAAGACTTGAACTTACCACAAAGACGTAAAGCGCTTTGATTGTTCTTGTTAATAGCTTTCTTTGCGAACTTTGTGTCTCTGCGGTGAATGGCGCTTACTTAAGCGGTTCCCCCTCGATGTAGGGTGGATGAGGCACGCCGTGTGTGCCGTAATCCACCGGATGTGCCGTAAGGCACACAATAAAAAAGATGTTGTGTTGCTGCGCAACGCCCGGTGGGTTACGCAAAAAGCGCTAACCCACCCTACATTACAAGAATGAATGGCGCTTGGTTAAAGACCAAGCCCGATAAATAGCCACGGAAGCACACGGAAGACACGGAAAAAAGAGCCTGTATTCCATGTTTTTCCGTGTGATTCCGTGGCCATAGGGGTGTGATCAGGCTAGAACGTATCCCAGCTGGATTTCTTGCGCCAGCGTATGCGCGGGATAATCAGGCCCGCGAGAATGCCGAGCAGGACGACGCCGGCGCCGACCATGAACCAGTCACGGGCCGTGCGGTCCTTGAGGCTTTCGTTCTCCTGCTGCAAGGTTTGCAGGTTTCGTTCCAGCGCCACCAGGCGGCTCTTGAGGTCCTTGTTCTCGCTGTCGATGGCCAGGGCGCTGGAAGCCGTCCGCTTGATCTCGGCGAGTTCCTGGCTGGTTTTCCGGTAATTTTCTTCCATGCCGTTGCGATCCTTTTCGATGCTGCCTTTTTCCTGGGTGAGGGCCTGCATGGCCGTTGTCATCTTGCGGTTCGCAAGCTCGAGTTCCGCCAGTTTTTTCTGGGCCTCGGCCAGTTGATCACGGGCAACCGGTCTTGTCATCAGGTAGCGGGTGAGCACCCAGCCCTCCTTGCCCTGGGCGCGTACCAGGCTGTAACCGGAATCCTTGTCCTGGTCCAGCACCTCGACCGGGGTGCCGCTGCGCAGCATGCGAATGATGCTGTGACTGGTGGATTTGCCGCTGCGCAGGGTGACCTCGAGCTGGTCACTGATGTAGTTCGTCTCGGCCATGGCTTGACCGGTCAGCAGGCAGGCCAAACAGGCGAGGGCCAGCAGTTTTTTCGTGCGCATCGTTTTCATTTACCCGTTGAATTGGCGAACACAGGCTATTGTAGCCGAACATCCCGTTACGGGGATAATATCATCCGGCGCCATGAATTCCGGCATTTTGCCGTGCAACCGGGCGATGCCGCCCGTGCGTTATACTCCCTGTGCCATGGGTACCGTCGCGACACTGGACCAGTTTGATTTTCATGACCGCATCGGACGTGTGCGGGGCCCGGCGCTGGTGTTGTTCCACGCGCCCGGATGCGCGGCCTGCCGGCACTGGAAACAGTTGCTCGCCGATTATGCGCGCCTGCATGACAACATCAGCCTCTACCAGGTCGATGTCCAGCGGGACATGGCCCTCGCGCACGAGTTCGGGCTTTACCACCTGCCCGCGCTGTTTCTTTTTCTGAACGGGCAGTTTCATTGTGAATTCCAGGCCGAGGCGCGCGTGGAGCATGTCCGCCAGGCGCTCGATGCGGCACTGCAGTCGCCGCCGCAGGAGGCGCCATGAGGATCGATGCAACCGGGAACCTGTTGCTTGACACCCGTCAGGTACCTTCACCCAATTGTGACGAGCGTCCGGACGAGAACGACATCTCCCTGATCGTCATACACGGCATCAGCCTGCCGCCGGGGGAGTACGGTGGTGACGGTATCGATGAACTGTTTACCAACAGGCTGGATCCGGATGCCCATCCATATTTTGCCGGGATTGCGCACTTGCGGGTTTCCAGTCACCTGTTGGTCAGGCGTGATGGCGGGGTGGTGCAGTACGTTCCTTTCCGGAAACGTGCCTGGCATGCGGGTGAGTCCTGTTATCAGGGTCGCAACTGTTGTAATGACTATTCCATCGGGATAGAGCTGGAAGGAATCGATGACGAGCCCTATACGAGTCGGCAGTATGAACAGCTGGCGGCGATTATCCAGGTGCTGGCACGGACATTCCCCGGGGTCTCGGCCGACCGGATCTGCGGGCACAACGATATCGCGCCGGGACGCAAGAGCGACCCGGGTGCGGTATTCAATTGGCCGGCCTTGCGTGAGCGGCTCGTGGTCACGCATTCCTGAAGGGGAGGCATGTTGGACAGCGTGCTGACTGAAGAAACACAGATTGACCTGCTGCGGCACGGCGAACCGGTCGGAGGGACGCGCTACCGTGGCCAGAGAGACGACGCCTTGAGCGAGAAAGGCTGGCGGCAGATGTGGCGGGCGGTGGCGGGAGGACCGGGCTGGCAGCAGATCGTGACCTCACCGATGCTGCGCTGCAACAGTTTCGCCCAGGCGCTCGGCGAACGACTGCATCTGCCCGTGCATGAGGAGCCGCGTTTCAGGGAAGTCGGCTTTGGTGAGTGGGAAGGGCGGACCCGCATCGAACTGGAGACGCTCGTTCCCGGGCAAGTGGCCCGGTTTCTCCGGGATCCGGTCAACAGCCGCCCTCCCGGTGCAGAGCCACTGGCGGAATTCACCGGTCGAGTCCAGTCCGGTTTCGTCGATCTTCTGGAACGCTTTGCCGGGCAGTCCGTGCTGGTCGTGGCCCACGCGGGCGTGATCCGCGCCGTTATGGCCTATGTCCTGGAGGTGCCCCCGGAAAGGATGTATCGCATCCATGTCGCCAATGCCGGACTCAGCCGGATCCGCACCGACAGGGACCGCCAGTTCTACCTGGTCGGGCATGGCCTGATGTGACCATGGCATCGTCGGCGGGACCAGGATAGAAGACCCTTGCGGTCGATGGCCGTGAACCGGGGCGCGCCGCCGGGCCATGATCGCGGGGAATATATATTGAAATGACAGGGACGCCGCGGCGTTCAGCGCCTTGCCGCCTGTTTCACCGGCCCCGAGGGGATGACGGGTGAACTCATGTTTGTGATGAATAAGACGCAATGAGCCATGGTGCACGCGTCCGGGCATGCCGCCCGCGATCGGGGACGGGAATCCTCAACGCCAGGTCTGCACGGCTCGGCGCCGTCCTCCTGGCGTGGTTGCTGTTGTATGGTAGCGCGTGGTCTGAAATACACGTCATCGATGACGCCGGGCAGGAGATCACCCTGCAGCGCCCGGCGCAGCGGATCGTCAGCCTGGCGCCGCATATCACGGAACTCCTGTTTGCGGTGGGCGCGGGCGCCACCGTGGTCGGGACGTCCGAATACAGTGACTACCCCGACGCGGCCCGTGCGATACCGCGCGTCGGCGGCGGGGGCGGACTGGATCTCGAGGCCATCCTGGCGCTGCAGCCGGACCTGGTGATCGCCTGGAAGAGCGGGAACCCCGCCGGCCAGACACGGCACCTGCAACAGCTCGGCCTGCCGGTGTTCTTCTCGGAGCCGCGTCGCATGGAGGACATCGCCACCAGCCTGAAAAGGTTCGGACAGTTGACAGGCCGGCAGGCCGAGGCGCGCATCCAGGCCCGCGCCTTCACGGATCGTTTGCAGGCCCTGCGGCGACGCTATTCCGGTGGTGATGTGGTCACCGTCTTTTACGAAACCTGGGAGCATCCGCTCATGACGGTCAACGGGCGGCATATCATCAGTGACGTGATCCGGTTGTGCGGGGGACGCAATGTGTTCGCCGACCTGCCGGCGCTGGCTCCGCAGATCGACCGCGAAGCGGTGCTGGCGGCGAATCCCGACGTTATCGTCGCGGGGGATGCCAGTGGGGAACAGCTTGCGGCGTGGCACCGCTGGCCCGAGCTGGCGGCGGTGCGGCATCAGCACCTGTACTCGATACCGCGTGAGCTGCTGGTGCGTGACACCCCCCGTCTGCTGGAGGGCGCAGGGCAACTTTGCCGTCTGCTGGAGACGGTGCGCGAACAGCGCGGGAAGCAGTGAGAAGTGAGAAGCAAAAACCCGTAATGGCCACGGAATCCACGGAATCCACGGAAAATGGCGAAGTAAGAAGTAAGAAGTAAGAAGTAAGAGGCAAAAACCAGTAATGGCCACGGAATCACACGGAATTATTCAATATTTTTTTCATGGCGTGCGTCATGCGTACTGGGATTGCTCACCGCTCACTTATAACTTCATTACTTTGTTGAATTTGTTTTCCGTGTGATTCCGTGGCCATTTGGGTTTTGCTCACTCTCACCTCTCACCTCTCACTGCTCATCTTAATGTCGTTCTTAACGCCGTTCATGCTGCCAGTACACATCCGGTTTATCCGCCAGCCGGTTCAGGTGGCGCGCCATGACGAACAGCAGGTCGGAGAGGCGGTTGAGATACATGATGGCCGCCGGATTGACGGGCCCGGTTCTGTCCAGGCTGACCAGGCGGCGTTCGGCGCGGCGGCAGACCGTGCGGGCGAGATGGCAGAGCGCCGCGTCGGGGCTGCCGCCGGGCAGGATGAACTCCTTGAGCGGGGGAAGCGCCGCGTTCAGTTCGTCCAGGGCGGTTTCCAGTTCCGCGGCCTGTTCGGCGCCGAGCATGACGCGGGCCGGTTGACCCGGCAGGCAGAGTTCGCCGCCCAGATCGAACAGGCAATGCTGTACCCGTGAGAGCCGTTCCTGCATGTCCGCCGGGAGCCCGTGGCTCAGCAGCAGGCCCAGCAGGCTGTTGAGTTCGTCGATGCTGCCGATGGCCTCGATGCGCGGGTCGTCCTTGCCGGTGCGCGAACCGTCGCCCAGGCCGGTGGTGCCGTTGTCACCCGTGTGTGTGCAGATCTTCGTCAGTCGGTTTCCCATTCAGCCCCCCACCAGGCGGTATTCCACCGGGATGATGATATCGATAGCCTGCCCCTTCATCCATTGTTCCGCATCCGGTACGCTGGCGAGCCGCAGCGCCTGCAGCGCCGCACGGTCGAGCACCGGGTAGCCGGAGGTCTGCTCCACGCGCAGCCGGGAGATCCGCCCGTCCGACTCGATGCGTACCTCGAGTTTGACGATACCCTGCCAGCCCTTGCGGCGCGCCAGGACAGGGTACTTGAAACGGCTGTAGACCAGATGCATCAGACTTTTCCGGAGTTGTTCCCCGGGGCTCTGCCGGGCGGTCCCACGATCGGCGGATGCCGCCTGCTCCGGATCCGGTGCGTCCCCCGTCTTTCGTGCCGGCACTGGCCTGGCAGCCGCGGCTTCATGTTCATGCGGCGGCTTTGCGCGATGCCGCCTGACCGCCTGCCTGGCAGACGGCGGCCCCGTTCTCCGCGGCTGTTCCTGACCGGCGTGGGACAGGCCGGCGGAACGGGCTGCCGGGGATGCGGGAACGGCGGGGTTCGCGTGGTAGGTCATCGTAACGCGGACCTCCTCTCCTTGCTGGCCGATGCGGGTCTCGTGGCGGTTGCCCACCAGCAATACGGCGGCATGGGCTGCCGCGGACAGGGCGAGTAGCCAGGCGATGCGCTTGCCCGGTGCATTCATGTGCCGAATTCCCTCGAGACCGTGAACAGGAGGGTGCGCTCCGGCAGCGGGTAGGCGTTGTAGACGCCGGGCGTGGTTGGGCTGCTGACGCCGTAGTCATAGGCCTTTTCTGCGAACAGGTTGCCGACCTTCGCGGCAAAGCGGTAGTCCAGGTAGCGATGGCTGGCGAGCAGGTCCACGGTGGTATAGGACGGTATCTTCTTCCCGAAGTCATTGGCCTGGTCGTTGTCGAAATACTTGTCGCCGACGTAACTGACGGAAACCGAGCAGCGAGTTGCCGGCGACCATCTCCAGGTCGCCGTCGCGTTTGCCGTGTTGCGCGGTACCAGCGGAACGGTGTTGCCCTGATACGGGCCGTCACGGAATTCCGAGCGCATCCAGGTGTAGCTGGCCTGCAGGTCGAGACGTGCGCCGAGCGCCGCGCGGCCACTCAATTCGAGGCCATAACGTTGTGTGGGGTCCAGGTTGATGTTGGAAAACGTCGCGGGGTCGTAGTGGATCTCGTTGTTCAGGCGCATGTAGTAGGCGTTGGCCTGCCATGACAGCCTGCCCTGCTGGTAGCGGGTTCCGATATCGAGGCCATTGCCGGTCTGGGGTTTGAGATCCGAGAAAACCTGCAGGTAGGTGGTCGGGTCGATCTGGAACAGCTCGTCCACCGTGGCCACGCGCGCGCTGCGGCTGGCCTTGATATAGACGGCCGTCTGCGGGTCGAGCTGTTTCTCCACGCCGGCCTCGAACATCTCGACCCGTGTCGTCTGGTCGAGATCCGGCGCCTGGCTCGCATAGTCGCCGCCGGGCGCGGTGGTATCGACCCGGTCGTTCGCCTCTACACGCACCCATTGCAGCCGGCCGCCCAGGTTGACGCTGAGGTCCGTTGCTGCTTTCAGCGTGGTGTCCAGATACACCGCGCCGGATCTTTGCTCGATACCGATCCGGTGTATCGGCTGGTTGCGGGTGTCCGGGTTCAGCGAACGGTCGGAGTCATAGCGGCTGTCGTAGTAATCGATGCCGGCGGTGGTCTGCGCACCTGTGTTGAACAGTTCATGGGGAATGACGACGCGCGGCGTGAAGGACCACGTCTTCAGCTTCGAGTCGAGGTAATTCGCGTAGGCGCCGCCGAAGTCGTAGTCATCGAAGAACGCCTTCTGGTTTTTCTCGCGGTAACCGGCGTCGACGACGGCCTCCGCGCCGTTTTCCCACAGCTGCGTAAATCCCAGCGTGGTGTTATAGCCCCGCAGATCCGCGTAATCATTCGGCGTACTGGTGCCCTTGCGGTCGTTCTTGAGTTGATCCACTCCGGCGAGGGGATCGACATGGCGCGGGCCGGGCAGGCCGAGGTTCTGGTCGTCCAGGGAGAATTTCAGATAGGCCTCGCCGTCAGCGCGGGTATAGCGGACGTCCGATTGCAGGTTGCGCTCATCGAGAGTGTTGTTGTCGCGATAGCCGTCACTGCTGACGCCATGCACCCCCAGGGAGAGCGCCACGGGTCCCGTGTTGTGGCTAAGGCGGGCGTCGAGCTGCCGGGTATCCAGGCTGCCGCCGCCACCCTCCAGGCGGGCGGAGCTGCCGCTTGCCGCCGGTTGCCGGGTGATGATGTTGATGGTGCCGCCCGAGGCGCCATCGCCGTAGAGCACCGAACCGCCGTTGCGCATGATCTCGATGCGTTCGATGCTCTCGAGCGGTATGGCGCCGTAGTCCACCGCGGAGAGGTCGATGTCATTGAGACGCCGGCCATCGAGCAGTATCAGCGTGTTCGGGGTGGAGGCCGCGCCGAAACCGCGTATATCGACGGTAGCGCCCGTACCGTTGTTGCCGTAGAGACTGCGGGTGATGACCCCGGACTCCCTCGCCAGCAGTTCGGGCAATGTCCGTGCGGTGCTGTTCCTGATGTCCGCGGCGCTGATGACCGAGACATGTCCGAGCGCCTTGCTGTTGTCATCATCGAGGCGCGTTGCCGTTACCAGGACGTTTTCGGATTGTTCGTCGATGGGTGTCTGGCCATATGACGGCATCACGGCCAGCATGGCAGGCAACAGGACGGCGTGGTGGGGCTTCATTCCATTCTCCCGGTACGCGGCACACACCCGTGCCGCCGGCTTGCATTGCAAAGGGAGAATGACAGTGAGCAAGAGGTCGCGCTGTCAGTATTGCCCGCCGCAATACACCTGCATGGCGTCAGGCCGGTCTCCGGGCTTGCGAGCGGGTGGTGGACCCGGGTGAATCACCTTCCCGCGCCGTGCGCAGTGGTGTGCCGATTCACCTTGTCTCGCTTACCGTTGCGGGGGCAGCGCCGGCATTGTCAGGTATGGTTGACGCACCGGCTTCCCGTTTCATCCCTCGGACGACTGTCCTCGGGACACCTGAAGCTAAGTGGCGAGGAATTTACTGTCAGTCCCGGGGACTGTCAAGCGGTAACCAGACGGTGCCATGGGGACCTTGCAGGGCGTGCAAGGGGTGTTGATAGAGGCGTTCCAGATTCTGCCGGGTCAGCACCTCTCCGGCCGTGCCCCGCAGGGTTTCGCCCTGACCGAACAGCAACAGGAAATGATCGCAATAGCGCAGGGCGAGATTGGGGTCATGCATGACCAGGAGCAGGGATTTTTTTTCGGCGGACGCGCGGCGCCGCAGCAGGTCCAGGATGCGGATCTGGTGGTGGATATCCATATGGCTGGTCGGTTCGTCCAGCAGAAGCACCTCCGGATCCTGGGTCAGCAGCGTGGCAATGCCAAGTCGGCGCCGTTCCCCCCCGAGAGGGTCGCGACGTCGCGGGATTCCATCCCGTCCAGGCCCACGGCGTGCAGCGCCCCGCGGGCGGCGTCGTAGTCCGCCTCGCTCTCCCACTGCAGGGGCCCGAGATAGGGATGCCGTCCGGTCAGTGCGGTCTCCATGACAGTGGCCGGGAAGGCGTCGTGATGTTCCTGCAGCAGTACGCCGACATGCCGGGCGATGACACGCCGGGTGAGCGCGGGCAGGGGGGTTCCGTCCAGCCGCACCGCGCCCGCATCGGGACGGCGCAATCCCGCCAGTGTATGCAGCAGGGTGGTCTTGCCCGCGCCGTTGCGACCGAGCATGCCCCAGCACTCACCGGGATTGACGCGCAGATCGAGGTGACGGCAGACGTCGACCTTGCCGATGCGGATTGCAAGCTGCTCTGACTCGAGGCGGCTCATGCAGGTTTATTCGCCACGGTCGTAGCGTTCACGGCTCTGATAGAGCAGGTAGAGAAACACCGGCACCCCGACCAGCGCCGTCAGGATGCCTACCGGCAACTGACGCGGGGCGAGCAGGGTGCGCGCCAGGGTATCGGCGATGACCAGCAGGCAACCTCCAAGCAGCGCCGCCGCGGGCAGCAGCAGCCGGTGATCGCGCACGCCCTGCAGGCGCAGCATGTGCGGGACGATCAGGCCGACGAAGCCTATGCTGCCCGCCATGGTGACCGCCGCCGCGGTAAGCAGAGACGCCAGGACATAAACAAGACGCCGCAGGGGCTGGATCGAAACCCCGAGCGCTGCGGCGGACAGTTCACCGTGTGCGAGCAGATTGAGGGAGCGACCGCTGGCCACGGCCACCAGCAGACCAGCCAGGAGGACCACAAGACCGCCCATGGGGATGGAGGCGTTGGAGAGGTCTCCCATCAGCCAGAACAGCATGCCGCGCAGGTTCTGTTCAGGGCTCAGCGCGAGCAGAAAACCGATGGCGGCCCCCCAGCCGGCAGCCACGACGACGCCGGTGAGGAGCAGGCGGTTGACGGTCCAGCTGCCGTGTCCGTGGGACAGGCCGAAGACGAGCAGCATGGACAGGAGTGCACCGGCGAAGGCTGCCCCCTGCAGCCAGATGCCGCCCATGCCCAGCAACAGCGTCAGCAGCGCCGCCGTCGCCGCGCCACCCGAGACGCCGAGCACATAGGGGTCTGCCAGGGGGTTGCGCAACAGCACCTGCATCAGTCCGCCCGCCAGGGCCAGCAGGGCGCCGGTGACAAAGGCCGCCGCGGTGCGCGGCCAGCGCAGGTCGAACAACACGCGGGAGGCGAGATCCCGTCCATCGCCGTGCATGGCCGAGAGCAGCCCCTGCCAGCCGAGATCCATGCTGCCGCTGACCATGCTGAACAGCAGACTGGCGATGCTCAACAGGATCAGCAGGGCGAAAAGCAGACAGGTACGTTTGGAACACATCGGGTATGCGGGCTAGGCCCTCAGGCTGATGATGGGCCAACCTTGTTCCGCGGCATGCTCGCGCAGGATTTCGTCGGGATCGACGGCTACCGGATGGGTTACCTTGCTCAGCAATGGCAGGTCGTTATGGGAGTCGCTGTAGAACCAGCTGTCCTGCAGCGTTTGTGCGTGTTTCACCAGCCATCCCGTCAGCCTCTCGACCTTGCCTTGCTGATAGCAGGGAATGCCGGTAATGCCGCCCGTAAAGCGGCCCTCGATCACTTCAGGCTCGGTGGCGAGCAGCTCTTCCACGCCATAGAGTCCGGCGATCGGTTCGGTGATGAAGCGATTGGTGGCGGTGATGATCACGGGAAGATCGCCCTTGCGGCGGTGCTCGTCGACCAATGCCTGTGCCCTGGGAAGTACGATCGGCAGGATCTTGTCTTCCAGAAAAAGGGCGCGCCAGCGGTTGAGTGTGTCCATGTCGTGTTCGCTCAGCGGCTGCAGCTGAAAGCGCAGAAATTCCCGGATATCCAGCTTGCCCGTCTTGTACTGATCGTAGAAACGCCGGTTCTGCCGCTCGTGGAGATCCCGATCCAGGACACCCTGCTCGGCGAGAAAACAGCCCCACAGGTAATCGCTGTCTCCACCGAGCAGGGTGTTGTCCAGATCGAAAAGCGCAAGACTCACCGGTGTTCCCTCTTGTGTGAAAAACCTTGTCATGTATCAGGCGTGGGAGAGGAAAGGTATCACAGCCGGAGCGCGGGGCGGCATCCGGCATTTGCCCGTGCGGGGTAGCTATGGGACAATGAGTTATCTTGACAAACTGCGTGATGGATTTATCAAGTGATTGATTTTGATGGATTCAGGCCGAACGTTGGCATTATTTTGTCCAATCGTGATGGACAGGTGCTATGGGCGCGGCGCGCGGGTCAGGACGCCTGGCAGTTTCCGCAGGGAGGCATCCGCACGGATGAAACACCGTGTGAGGCCATGTACCGGGAACTGGCCGAGGAAGTGGGGCTGCTGGAGAAGCATGTCGAAGTGATGGGCGCGACGCGCGGCTGGCTGCGTTATCGTCTGCCTCCCCGGTATATCCGCCGGTCCTGTCGCCCGGTCTGCATCGGGCAGAAGCAGGTCTGGTTTATGCTGCGTCTTCTGGGTGATGACACCGAGGTTTGCCTGCATAACACAGACAAACCCGAGTTCGATCACTGGTGCTGGGTGGATTACTGGCATCCGCTGAACGAGGTCGTTGCCTTCAAGCGCAATGTCTACAGAAGGGCGCTGAGAGAACTGGCGCCGCTGCTGTTTCCCGAAGGGGTCCCAGGTTTACCCGGCGACAACCACGTGTCAAAGTAGGCAGGCATGAGGTAAAAGGTCTCCAGTGTCGTGAAAGACACTGTTGCCGGTAACTGATCCCCAGGGGAGCCGTACCTATGCTGGATATCCTCCGGCGCATCATCCAGGAAGTCAACGCGGCCCCCGACCTGCAGAAGGCGCTGGAGATCATTGTCCAGCGCGTCTACGTCAATGTGGGTGTCGATGTCGCTTCCGTCTACCTGCTGGATGAGGAGTACAACCAGTACGTCCTGATGGCCACCGAGGGCCTGCGCAAGGGCGCCATAGGCAAGGTGCGCATCGACAGGGGCAAGGGCCTGATCGGCATGGTGGCTGACCGTGAGGAGCCGGTCAATCTGGAGGATGCCACCAGCCATCCACAGTATCTGTTCATCGTCGAAACGGGTGAACAGCCCTACCACGGGTTTCTCGGCGTGCCGATCATCCAGTACCGCAAGGTGCTTGGGGTCCTGGTGGTCCGCCAGCGGGAATACCGCAAATTCGGTGAAGAGGAGGAGGCCTTCCTGGTCACCCTGGCGGCGCAACTGGCCGGGGCCATCACCCATGCGGGAGCCAGCGGTGAGGTTTCCCGACTGCTGGAGGATCGGGGCGAAGTCTCGCTGACACTGCGGGGTTTGCCGGGTGCGCCGGGTTTGGCCATCGGCCAGGCCATGGTGGTGTATCCACCGCAGAGCCTCGATGCCATCCCGGATCGCAAGGCCGTTGACATCGATGCCGAGGTCGAGAGTTTCCATCAAGCCGTAGCCGCCGTCCGTGATGACCTGCGGGATTATTCCAACCGCCTGTCCGGTTCGCTGCCGGCGGAGGATCTTGCGCTGTTCGATGCCCTGCTGCTCATGCTGGAAAGTGACAGTCTGGTCGGCAAGACCGTGGAACGCATCCGGGAGGGCAACTGGGCGCCAGGCGCCCTGCGCCAGACCATCGCGGATCACGTACAGGTCTTCGAGACCATGGATGATGCCTATCTGCGGGAGCGTGCCAGCGATATCCGGGACCTGGGCCGCAGGATCGTTACCCATATCCAGAGTGACAGGCCCGCGGCCCGACCGGTCTATTCCTCGACGGTGCTGGTTGGCATGGAGATCAGCGCCGGACATCTGGCTGAGGTTCCCATCGAGCACCTTGCGGGTATCGTTTCGACCCGCGGTTCCAGTTCATCGCATGTCGCCATTCTCGCGCAGTCCCTCGGCATACCCGCCGTGATGGGTGTCGAGGACCTGCCGGTAGCCCGTCTGGAGGGGCAGACCCTGATTACGGATGGTTACCGGGGCGAGGTTTTCGTGCGTCCCTCGGAACTGCTGCGTAATGAATATCTGCGTCTGCAGGCCGAGGAGACCGAGTTGATGAGCGGCCTGAAGGATATGGCCGGTCTCCCGTCGGTTACACCGGATGGCGTGTCCGTACCGCTCTATCTGAATACCGGCCTGGTGTTCTCGGACATCGAATCGTCCATGCACAGTGAGAGCGACGGCGTCGGTTTGTACCGGACCGAGATCCCGTTTTTGATCCGTGATCAATTCCCCGGCGAGGAGGAGCAGTTGCGCATCTACCGCAAGGCGCTGGAGGCCTTCGCCCCGCGACCGGTGACGCTGCGCACGCTTGACGTCGGCGGCGACAAGCTGCTGTCCTACTTTCCCGTCAAGGAAGATAACCCGTTCCTCGGCTGGCGCGGTATCCGCATCTCGCTGGATCATCCGGAAATTTTTCTGACCCAGTTGCGCGCCATGCTGCGCGCCAGTGTCGGCCTGGACAACCTCACCATCCTGCTGCCCATGGTGTCGACGGTTACCGAGATCGATATCGCCATGACCTTCATTTCACAGGCGATGGGTGAGCTGATCGAGGAAGGGATGGCGGTGCGCCGCCCGCCTATCGGTGTCATGATCGAGGTGCCGTCAGCCGTTTACCAGGTGCCGGCAATGGCACGGCGTGTGGATTTCTTCTCCATAGGCACCAATGACCTTACCCAGTACCTGCTGGCGGTGGACCGCAACAATTCGCGCGTCGCGGGGCTTTACCAGTCGTTGCATCCGGCCGTGCTCGGGGCAATCAGGCAGGTGGTGGATGCGGCGCACAAGCTGGGCAAACCGGTCAGTGTCTGCGGCGAAATGGCCGGTGATCCGGCCGCCGTACTCGCGCTGCTGGGTCTGGGCGTGGACAGCCTGAGCATGTCGGTCAGCAGTCTGCCGCGCGTTAAATGGGTGATCCGCAGTTTTACCCGCGCCGAGGCGCAGGATCTGCTCGAGCAGGTCTGGACAATGGAGGATCCGCGCGCGATCAGGGCGCTCTACAACAGCGTGCTTGTTCAGGGCGGGCTGGGCGGGCTGGTGCGGCCCGGTAATTGACGGGTATTTCCTTTGACAACAATTAGTATTAATAATTTGATATGAATGGCACTTGGTTATGGCCCAAGCCCGATAAATAGCCACGGAAAAACACGGAATACAGGCTCTTCTTTCCGTGTCTTCCGTGTGATTCCGTGGCCATTGGGGTGTAATTAGGCTTAACCAGGCACCATACATTTATATATTAATTTTACAGTCCCGATAGCTCACTCACAGTTGATTGTTATTCCTGCTTAAATTTCGTCTGCGCGATGGTAGAGAAACGGCCGGGCAGGGGGGCGTTGCGATACCTCGCGTCTGGCACAGGGACGAGATACGGTTTATATTATGTCCAATACGCTGGTATTTTTGATGCATATAATTGATCACGAGGATTGACATGACACAAGCGACTACCCAATTGGATATGACACTGGCCGCCACTGATCTCAACCTGACCCCGGCCGCCCGTGAAAAAATGTCCGAACTGTTCAGTCAGGTTGATGATGCCGAGCTGCAGGCCATTCGTGTTTTCGTATCGGGAGGTGGTTGCGGGGGCATGGGGTATGGCATGACCTTCACCGACACGCGCACGGAGTTTGACTATGTGCGCAACGAAAACGGCTTCAACCTCTTTGTCGACGCCGTGGCGCTCAACTTCCTGCGGGGTGTGGAAATCGACTATGTCGAACGTCCGACGGGCGCCAGCTTTGTCTTCAATAATGCCTTTGCCCTGACCGGGGGATCCGGCACCTGTGGCGCCTGTGGCGCCGCGGGTGGAGGTTGTGCCTGAGGCACGGACGAAAGGAGGCGGCACGTCTCCTTCTGGTTGCTCCGCCAAACAGTTACCGGACCGTCCCCTATCTCGAGGCGGCCCGGCGCCAGGGTGTAACCGCCCTGGTCGCCTCCGAGGGAAAATTTTCACTGGTCAGCGAGATCGCGGAAGGGCTGCATGTCGATCTTGAAGACCCGGCGGCGGTCGAGCGCTTGCTGGCCGCCAGCGCAGCCAATCCCTTTACGGGCGTGGTGGCTACCGACGATACCAGCGTGGAACTGGGCAGTCGTGTCGCGGAAGCGCTGAACCTCCCGCACAACCCGCCGCAGGCCGCCCGGCTTTCCCGACGCAAGGATCTTTCGCGACAGGCGCTGTCCGCCGCAGGGGTCCCCGTACCCCGTTTCCGGGTCATCGACCTGCAACGGCCGATCCCGTTCCCGTTTGACGGGCTGGAATTTCCGTGCGTCATCAAGCCGCTGTCACTTTCCGCCAGTCGCGGCGTTATTCGCGTGGATGATGCCGACGAACTGGCGGCGGCGTGCTTGCGCGTCGGGCGGATTCTTGCCGCTGAAAAGACGCGGGACAGTTTTGCCGCCAGCCATCTGCTGATTGAATCGTTCGTTTCCGGTCCCGAAATCGCGATCGAGGGACTGCTGCACAGGGGGCGGTTGAACGTGCTGGCGATATTCGACAAACCGGACCCGCTGGAAGGCCCATTCTTCGAGGAGACCTATTACATAACTCCCTCCCGTCATGACGCGGAGACCAGCACGCGGATCTGCCGGCGCGTGGAGGAGGCCTGCCAGGCGCTTGGCCTGCGTGAGGGTCCGGTACACGCCGAGGTGCGCATCAGCCAGGGTGACGGCGTCATCATCGAGCTCGCCTCGCGGACGATAGGGGGTGACTGCGCCAGGTTGTTGCGCTTCGGTACCGGCCAGACCCTGGA
Organism: uncultured Gammaproteobacteria bacterium; assembly: GCA_963710815.1. Taxonomy (GTDB): domain Bacteria; phylum Pseudomonadota; class Gammaproteobacteria; order UBA9214; family UBA9214; genus CAVQCA01. The sequence continues at coordinate 93,370 of CAVQCA010000084.1, forward strand.
GGACCTGGTGATCTCGCATGCTGTGGGTAATCCGCTTCCGGTCCTGCCGCAGGAAGGCGGCGCCGGGGTGCTGATGATTCCCATTCCCGAGGCAGGCATCCTGCGGCGCATCGAGGGTATTGCACAGGCACGCGCCGTACCCTGGATTGACGATATCCTGATCAGCATCCGCGAGGGCTATGAACTCGTGCCGTTGCCGGAAGGCGCAAGCTATCTGGGTTTTATCTTCGCCCATGCCCCGACACCCGCCGAGGCGGAAGCGGCATTACGGGAGGCGCACGCGAAACTGAAGATCGTGGTGGCGCCGGTGATGGTGCTGGAGGACGGGCGTGACGCCTGACGAGTCAGGCGCCCCGCTCCGGGGTAGAGCGGTCGCCTGGACGATCACCCCCGGTACGCATCATCCGCGGGCGTTGGCCAGCCTATTTCTTTGCGCTTGGCGGGCGAAATCCGGATGGAGTCGAACCATAATCCCCTTCGCTAAAAAGAAAGCCAATCATATGCTTCTCGATCAACTCGATGCTGGCCCTGTCGGCGGTATTCAGGCCGTTTTCATTGATGATCATGGTCAGGCGTTCCAGCCATTTGTTCCAGCCCTCTCTGGAGACATTCTCGTAAATACGCACCCCCAGGTCCCCGGGGTGGGGAGGGGTATCCAGCCCCTCGGCTTCTCGCTTCAGTACGACGCAGTTGACGATGTGACCCATCTGTAGACACCTCCAGTCATCGGCTAGGGGGAATATTCTACCCGATTTCGGTACGGCGGCCCTGATACCCTGCTATTAGAGGGGAATCAGGCGGGTAGCAGGACAAAGACGGATATACGCTGATAATGTTCGGGTCTCTCACCACAGGGTGCACCGTGCGTACTGTCGATACCGGTCACGAAATTCTGGCAGGCATCAGCATGGTCAGGATTTCGTGCCGAACTTTTTGCACATCGATTCTGCCGGTCTTCCGGTATACGACATGACCATCCGGGGCAATCAGGAATGTGGCTGGCGTGACGCCGGCGTCACCGAAAGCGCGCGCGGCCCGGGCATCGATGTCAAGCGCGATGGTATAGGGTATGCCGCGTCGCTTCTGCAGGGCAAGGACCAGGTTGGGTGGATCGTAGTAGCTGGCAATGGCGATAATCCGCAGTCCTTGCGGCGAGAATTCGTGATAGAGATCGATGAGATGCGGCATCTCCTCGATGCAGGTTGGGCAGGTCGTCGACCAGAATGTCACCAGCAACGGTTTACCGCGCATTCCCGCGAGTGCGAGTTTCTCGCCGCTGGTCGTCACAACCGTGATGTCCGGAACTTCCTCCAGTCCTGAAGATCTCCACCAGAGGTAACCGGACACGGCTACCAGCGTCATGACGCAAATGCCGATAACAAGGGTCCAGGACCTCATTTCCTGGCATCGGTGATGGCGGGCGGTTTTTTATCCGCCTCGGCAGTGCGCCTGCCCCCCAGTCGTCCGAGATAGGAAAAAATCTTTTTGACGCCACGCCAGATCCGGGGCAACAACCAGATCATGAGCGCGATAAACAATCCCAGCAGCACCAGGAAGAGTACTGGATGGTGCAATGCCGTCCACAGTCCCGCAATGACAGCAACATCCTCGCCGACGGAGGCGAACCAGTTGGTGAAGGGTTCCGGGGAGGTGTTGATCAGGACGCGGCCGCCGGCCTTGACGAGGTGGCTGCCGGCAGCCAGCGATCCACCGGCGATAGCGGCCGCAAGATGTGCTCCGGCGCCAACATCACCCACGGCCCCCGCGGCAAGAACCGCTCCCGCGGGTATGCGTATGAACGTCTGGATCATATCCCAGCCAGTGTCGACACCGGGCACCTTGTCCGCAAAGAATTCGATGCAGTACATCACGCCCGCGGCGAGCATCACCGCCGGGTTGGTCAGTATTTGCAGATCGGGAGGTAAATCGATGTTTCCGGTCGAGCCCAGGTAACCCAGCATGACAATGGCCGCATAAAGATTGATGCCGCTGGCCCATGCCACGCCCATGGTCAGGGCGATGGTTTGGGTGATATCCATGAATCGGGGGCTCCTGTCTGGATCATTAACGATGTCGTGCTGCAATCATTCTATCAGGACGAGGCATGAAATATGATGCTGTTTCAGCGAGCTGAATTGAATATCCAGGTAATCCCCGGTATCGAGAACGGTATGAATTAACTGGATAATTGCACATTCATGCGACTGACCGGGAGGGCGATAGTGTTAAAGTAACTGCCGTGAGTTTTCAGTCGTCCTGAACGAGTCAATATTTCACTGGTTTTACGGATGCGGGTCCGGAGTGGTCCACGCGCATCACGCGGAGGCGATATGGCAGAAGATACCGGCATACTCATAGGCAAGGGGACACGGCCCGTGTACTTGTCTCCACGGTTGGCCAACCGCCATGGCCTGATTGCCGGCGCCACGGGCACCGGCAAGACGGTCTCACTGCAGATTCTTGCCGAGGAGTTCTCGCGTCGCGGGGTGCCGGTGTTCCTGGCGGATGTCAAAGGCGACCTGTCCGGTATCAGTCAGCCCGGCACAGGGAACGCCGGACTGCTGGAACGCGCCACGGCAATCGGTCTGACGGATTACCGCTTCGAGTCCTTTCCCGTCGAGCTCTGGGACATCTTCGGCAAACAGGGACATCGGGTGCGGGCAACCGTATCGGAGATGGGGCCGCTGCTGTTTGCCCGCCTGCTGGGTCTGAACGAGACGCAGGAGGGTGTGCTCTATGCCATATTCAAGATGGCCGATGACCAGGGCTTGCTGCTGCTGGATCTCAAGGATCTGCGCGCCCTGCTGGTGTTTGCCGGTGAGCATGCGCGGGAATTGACGCTGGAGTACGGCAATATCAGCCGTGCCTCCCTGGGCGCTATCCAGCGGCGCTTGCTGGTACTGGAAGAGCAGGGCGGCGAAGAGTTTCTCGGAGAGCCCGCGCTGGATCTGCATGACTTTATGCGCATGGATCCGCGGGGTTATGGCACTGTCAATATCCTCGCGGCCGACCAGCTGATGCAGAGCCCCGGGCTTTACTCCACGTTTCTGCTCTGGCTGCTTTCCGAGCTGTTCGAGGTGCTTCCCGAGGTCGGTGATCCCGAAAAGCCGCGGCTGGTGTTTTTCTTCGATGAGGCGCACCTGCTGTTTGATGATGTACCCAGGGCACTTGTCGAAAAGGTTGAGCAGGTCGTCAGGCTGATTCGTTCCAAGGGGGTGGGTGTGTATTTCGTCACCCAGAACCCGCTGGATATACCCGAGACCGTGCTGGGGCAGCTCGGTAATCGCATCCAGCACGCCCTGCGCGCCTTCACCCCGCGAGACCAGAAGGCGGTGCGCGCCGCGGCCGAGACGTTTCGCGCCAATCCGGAATTCGACGCTGCCGGGGTGATAATGGAATTGGGTATCGGGGAGGCCCTGGTGTCCACGTTGGAGGGGAAGGGTATCCCTGGTGTGGTGGAAAGAACGCTGATACGGCCACCGGCCTCGCGCCTGGGACCGATTACGCCCGCCGAACGCGAGGCGATAACAGGAACCAGTCAGCTTGGTGCGCGCTACAATCAACCGATCGACCGCCAGTCGGCTTACGAGGTGTTGAAGGAGCGTGCGGATAAGGTCATTGCACCGACACGGAAGACCGAAGGGGCCCCGTCTGCCGGGAGAGGCCGGCCGGAACCGCGTGCCAGGGCCAGCAACCGCCAGTCGGTCATGGAGGCCATGGTGAAAAGTGTGGTGAGATCCCTCGGAAGTTCGCTTGGTCGGCGGATCGCACGCGGTATACTCGGAACCATTCTCAAGGGTTGAAATCGACCGCATTCAGACGACTCCCTGCATCCCTGGCAATCAGCAGGCGGGCTGCCCGGGCGTCTCTCATGCGTGCGTTGCGGGCCCGTATTGCCGGAAGCGTTCGCCCCTGAGGCCACGCGTTGCCGCCAGCGCGGGCTGGGCGACTGAACCGGAGCTTCTGAACGGGTAGTGCAAATTGAGGGGGTAATTATGGACGCAGATCTGAGCCGGATGTTCGAGGAAATTATCAGGGGGGTTGGAGAAGACCCGTCAAGGGATGGTCTGGTTGATACCCCTGGACGTGCGGCAAGGGCATTCCGGTTCCTGACGCGGGGGTATCACCAGACCCTGGATGACGTGGTCCACAATGCCATTTTCGAATCGGACAATGAGGAGATGATCCTGGTAAAGGATATCGAAATGTACTCGCTGTGCGAGCACCACCTGCTGCCGTTTATCGGGAAATGTCACGTTGCCTATATTCCCACCGGAAAGGTCATTGGCTTGTCGAAGATTGCGCGCATTGTTGATATGTACGCCAGGCGCCTGCAGATACAGGAAAATCTTACCAAGCAGATTGCCGATACCCTGATGGACGCGATCAACCCGGCGGGTGTGGGTGTCATCATCGAGGCCCAGCATCTTTGCATGATGATGCGTGGCGTGGAGAAACAGAATTCGATGTTGACGACCTCCATGATGCTGGGTTCGTTTCGGGACCATGATCGAACGCGTTCCGAGTTTCTCCAGCTAGTCAGGTCATGACTGTGCCTTTCCGGTTCACCGGTGATGGAGCAGTGTCCGCTCATAAAGCCCATTCTCACCGCAGAGATGAGAAGGACGCAGAGAAATTCTTCGACAAAAACAATGCGAGGGGGCACCGGCGCTGCCTGTCAGCCGTGATTCCTGGGCGCTTTGCTTATAGTGCCCGATTGTTGTAAAAACCGCTTATGACGCTAAAGACAGGAATTGTGGGTGGTACCGGATATACCGGTGTCGAATTATTGAGGCTGCTTGCCGGGCATCCTGAGGTCGAGTTGTCCGTAATCACCTCCCGCTCCGAAGCGGGTCGGGAGGTGGCGGACCTGTTTCCGAATCTGCGCGGCCATCTCGATATCCGGTTTACAGAGCCGGATATCGAGGCATTGGCTGGCTGCGATGTGGTGTTCTTCGCGACACCCAACGGAACGGCAATGACGATGACGCCGCAATTGCTCGAAGCCGGTGCCCGCATCATCGATTTGTCCGCTGATTTCCGTTTGAAGAACGCAGCGGAATGGGAGGAATGGTATGGCATACCGCATGCCTGTCCCGGGCCCCTGGGGCAGGCCGTCTACGGCTTGACCGAAATCAACCGGGAGGCGCTTCGCGAGGCGCGCCTGGTGGCGAATCCGGGCTGTTATCCCACCGCGGTGCAACTGGGTTTCCTGCCGCTGGTCGAGCAGGGAGTGATCGATATCGACCATCTGGTTGCGGATGCGAAGTCCGGTGTCAGCGGGGCGGGCAGAAAAGCGACCACGGGCAGCCTGTTGTGTGAGGCTAGTGAAAACATGAAGGCCTACGCCGTAACGGGTCACCGCCACTTGCCGGAGATTCGCCAGGGTCTGGAGCTGGCCGCCGGGCAGCCGGTCGGGTTGACGTTTGTCCCGCATCTCGCGCCGATGATTCGCGGCATCCACGCCACGCTCTATGCACGGCTGCGTGATCCTGATCGTGATCTGCAGGCACTGTATGAGTCGCGCTACGGCAATGAGCCGTTTGTTGATGTGATGCCGTTCGGTTCCCATCCGGAGACCCGCAGCGTGCGCGGCGCCAATCACTGTCGTATTGCCGTACATCGGCCGCGCCAGGGCGGCGTGGTCGTGATTCTGTCGGTGATCGATAACCTGGTAAAGGGTGCCGCCGGGCAGGCCGTGCAGAACATGAACGTCATGTTCGGTCTTGACGAGGCGTCCGGCTTGTCGGGTGTGGCACTGTTGCCCTAGCCCGCATTTTGCCTCTTTGTGACCAGTGACCACGCCGCCATGAACAGCGCGCCATAGTCCCCTCAGCCGATCTTTCGTCGGACAAATATGTGGCGCAGGTACATGAGACGGGTTGTCGTGCTGTCCGCGATCGGGTTGGCGGGTTACGGGGAATGGCGCTTGTATGATCTCGGCAAGCTCAACGGTGTTGAAGAACTGAGGTCACTGCGGAACGGGTATAGCGCTCTGGCAAGGCAGTACCGCGACCTGGCCAGGGAAAGCGATACCCTGCGGGAACGCAACGCCATTCTGGAGCGCTCCAGCCGGATCGACCAGCAGGCGGCACGGGACATCCAGGAACAACTGGCTTCCCTGCAGGAAAAATTGCAGGCGTCACGGGAAGAGGTCGGATTCTACCGCGGGATAATCGCGCCTGGTGATGCAAAATCGGGTTTGCGCATTCACCGCTTTGAACTGACCGCCGGCATGCAATCCGGCGATTTCCATTACGACCTCGTGCTGACCCAGTTAAAGCCCAATGCGCATGTCGTGACCGGTCTGGTCGAGTGGGAAATCATCGGAAAAAATGGCGACAAAGCCCGAAAACTGAATTTGTCTGATGTCACCCTGCCTGAAACCGGCCATCTCGTCTTCAAGTTCCGCTATTTTCAGCACCTGACTGGAATTATCCGTCTGCCAACAGGTTTCCAGGCGCGAAAAATCATATTGTCGATCAAACCGGCAGGGAAGGCCGCGCCCGCCCCGATTGAGCAAAGCTTCGAGTGGCCAGTTACGGGTTCCTGACCGCGAGAGAGCACAATGACCGGGTACTGGCAGACACACGTGGAAACTGGCGACGCCGATAATACTTGACCATAATACTAGGAAAATATAATCTTTACCTGAATGGCACCTGGTTAAGGCCCAGGCCCGATAAATAGCCACGGAATCACGCGGAAGACACGGAAAGAAGCGCCTGTATTCCGTGTTTTATACGTGTGATTCCGTGGCCATAGGGGTGTGATCAGGCTTAACTTGGTGCTATTCATCTTTACCTGATTACAGATAGAGGCCGTACACATGATCCAGATTGCAACGTCCACCGCACCCCGAATGATATTCACCGATGCCGCCGCGGGCAAGGTCAGGCAACTGATTCAGGAGGAGAAAAATCCTGATCTGAAATTACGAGTCTACGTGACGGGCGGCGGCTGCTCGGGGTTTCAATACGGGTTTTCCTTCGACGAGAGCGTCAATGACGGTGATATCGTGGTCGATAATGCCGGTGTTTCCCTGGTTATCGACCCAATGAGTTATCAATACCTGGTCGGCGCCGAGATCGACTACAAGGAAGGTCTTGAGGGCGCCCAGTTCGTGGTCAGCAACCCGAATGCAACGACCACCTGCGGGTGCGGTTCCTCTTTCTCCATATAGGCAACCCGGGGGTTATTTCCGGAACAGCAATACCGATCGCGCTCCCGGGCGAGTCATGGCTGGTTGGTAAAGGTAAGCGGTAGCAGGGCTTCGGCTATTCCCTGCTTGCGACCTGTACGCTTCGTATGGCATCGAGCATGCCGATCAGTGAAGACGCTTTTTGTTTGAAGTCGGCAAGACTGGCACTGTTCAGCGGTTCCGCACCAGGCAGCTTTACCGTGAGGGGGTTATGGTGTACGCCGTTGATCCGGAATTCATAGTGCAGGTGAGGCCCGGTGGCCAGGCCTGTCATACCCACATAGCCGATAACCTGGCCCTGCTTCACCCGGCTCCCGATACCGAGACCTCCCTTGAATCTCGATAGATGTCCGTACAGGGTACTGTACTTGTTCCCGTGCTGGACAATGATGACATTTCCATACCCGCCTTTCTTCCCGCGGAAAACAATTTTGCCGTTACCGGTCACCTTGACGGGCGTACCTATTGGCGCCGCATAGTCCACCCCCTTGTGGGCGCGTATGCGATGCAGGATCGGGTGCATTCGACCCAGGCTGAAGCCTGAGCTGATTCGGGTGTATGCCACCGGAGTGCGCAGGAACGCCTTGCGCATATTCCTGCCGTCAGGGGAATAGTATTCCGCATCGCCGGAGTTATCCGTATAGCGTACCGCCTGGTATACCTTGCCCTGATTGATGAAGGTGGCGGCAAGGATATTCCCCTCACCGACTTTTTCACCGTCAAGATACAATTCATCATAGAGTACAATGAATTTATCACCCTTGCGGATATCGAGCGCAAAATCGATATCCCAGCCAAAAATACTGGCCAGTTCCATGGTCAATTTGTCGGGCAGGCCGGCTTTCTGTGCCGCAAGAAACAGGGAACTGCCGATAATCACGCTGGTGTTCGTGATGTGCCGTTCCGGCGTGCGGTAAGTGGACGCAATCTCGAAGCCGTCTCCCGCGCGACGAACTTCCAGCAGGTTGAGTTTGTCAATCTGGTAGTCGAGTTTGATCAGTCCGGTGTCACTGCTGGTCAGTAGCCGCAGGGTCTGGCCAGGATGGATCCTGGTGAAATTGTGCGCCGCACCTCCAAGGCTCAGAATTTGATGCAGCTGCCGAGGCGGAATTCCCTGGCTGGAAAATATATCAGCCAGATTGTCACCGGACTTGATTTTGATGGTATGCCATTTTTCGTCGACGTTATTTGCGGAGGGTTCTGATACTTCACCGGCGTTTGCCGCGGTGACTTCCTGGCCGGTTACGGGGCCGGTGATACCGATGTCTTCGCGGGCCCTGTCTCCCTTATATTTCTCGATACCGGCGAGTGGCAGTGGTTGTTTGCGTGTGGCTCCCGCCTGTTTGGGGTTGACGCCCAGCAATACGAGGGTCGTGAATATGACCAGGAAGCTTATGAACAGCCAGTAGACCGGCCGTAGGGCGCCATGGCGCGCGCCCGGCAGGCTTAACCATGATACGAGGTTATGGCGACTGAGGATCTGGTGGCTCACTCTGCATCCTGATTGAATTTCGGCCTAAACTAGCGATTGTACGACACCCGGTCAACTCTTTTGTCTGCCCGGTGTACTGACGCCGGACCGCACGTCCGGCTGGTGTGCGGGCGTTCACGACCGTGATGTGAATTGAGTCGACTATCATTGTGATAATCTTTAGGCCTGTATCAAAAAACGGGACGCGCATCACATGACATTTTCAGATGAACTCGGGCGGCTGAGACGCGGTGTCGAGGAAATCCTGGTCGAGGCTGAGCTGGTCGAGCGGTTCAAGGAAGGCCGGCGGCTGCGTGTCAAGGCCGGATTTGATCCGACAGCGCCTGATCTGCATCTTGGGCATACCGTGCTGATAAACAAGCTCCGGCAGTTCCAGGAACTGGGCCATGAGGTGATGTTTCTGATCGGTGACTTTACCGGCATGATCGGCGACCCGACCGGGAAGAACGTGACGCGCAAACCGCTGACGCGTGAAGAAGTGCTGGAGAACGCGGCGACTTATGAACACCAGATCTACAAGATCCTGGATCCGGAAAAGACCACGGTGTTGTTCAATTCGCAGTGGATGGCGGAGATGAATGCGGCCGATCTTGTCCAGGTGGCAGCGAAGTATACGGTGGCCCGCATGCTGGAGCGGGATGATTTCAACAAGCGCTATAACAGCGGCCAGCCGATTGCCGTTCACGAGTTTCTCTACCCGCTGATCCAGGGATACGATTCCGTGGCCATGAAAGCGGATGTCGAGCTGGGCGGAACTGATCAGAAGTTCAATCTTCTCGTAGGGCGTGAGCTGCAGAAACACTACGGCCAGAAACCGCAGGTAATCATGACCCTGCCGATACTCGAGGGGCTGGATGGTGTACAGAAGATGTCCAAGTCGCTGGGAAACTACATTGGTATCAGCGAACCGCCGGAAACAATGTTTGGCAAGTTGATGTCGATCTCGGATGACTTGATGTGGCGCTACTTCGAGCTGCTGAGTTTCCGTTCATCTCAGGATATAGAAGGGCTGAAACAGGGTGTATTACAAGGTGTTAATCCGAGAGATGTGAAGTTCCAGCTGGGACAGGAAATCGTTGCCCGTTTTCATGACCGGGCGGCGGCAGAAGCGGCGCAGGCCAGTTTCGTGGCCCGCTTCCAGAAAGGCATCTTGCCCGAGGAGATGCCGGAGGTCGTGCTCCAGAGTGAAGGTGAGGGCCTGGCGATCGCGAGTGCCCTGAAAGGGGCGGGTCTTACGGGAAGCACCTCGGAGGCCTTGCGCATGATCCAGCAGGGGGCGGTGCGTATAGATGGCGAGCGCGTGAGCGACAGGAGTCTGCGTGTACCGGCCGGCGGTACCCGCGTGTTTCAGGTGGGCAAGCGCCGTTTTGCCAGAGTCACCGTGAACTGAAACAGCTCCGTTTTGAGCCAGGAATTAACCTACTGATGAATGGCACTAAGTTAAGGTCCAAGCCCGATAAATAGCCACGGAAGCACACGGAAAGATACGGAAAGAAGAGCCTGTATTCCGTGTTTTTCCGTGTGATTCCGTGGCCATAGGGGTGTGATCAGGCTTAACTTGATGCTATTCAACCTACTGATAATTAAGGATTCTCACGCTACCTTCCTGGTTAAACCGGGCCGGCGCACGAACCCGATGCGTCAACCTGGTGACATTCCCCGGGCGACCCATGCATGGTCTATACTAACTAGTGTCCGCCCATAAACACCGTATTCACCGCAGAGACGCAAAGGACGCAGAGAAATTCTCCAGTGAAAACAATGAAATACTTTGCGCTCTTTGCGGCTTTGCGGTGAGTTAGTTTCTTTATGGACGAATACTAGGTAGAACACCTGTCCGGGGCGCGGTAGCGCGTGGTTTCAAAGGGTTGCAAGTCACAG
>CAVQCA010000085.1:0-4644 GCA_963710815.1 uncultured Gammaproteobacteria bacterium
GCCTCGGTGATCGACAATGCCGCCCAATACCTGCGTAACAAGGGCGGTGTGGTTGTGCACGCCGCCGGGAATGCCAACACCGACGGCGGCTATAGCGACGATCCCTACATGATCACCGTCGCGGCGACCACCAGCAGTGATGCCAAGGCGAGTTTTTCCAATTATGGCAATAACATCGACGTGGCTGCGCCGGGCAAGGATATCTACACGACATATGTAAATGGCGGCTATGCCAATGCCTGGGGCACCTCGTTTTCCAGCCCGACGACCGCGGGTGTCGTGGCGCTGATCATGGCCGCCAACCCGCGGCTGACATCGAATGAGGTGGAATCCATCCTCAAGACAAGCGCGGACGACCTGGGCAGCGCCGGGTGGGACAAGTATTTCGGTTATGGCCGCGTCAATGCCGCCGCGGCGGTGCAACTGGCCATGGGAACATCCCCTCAGATACGCAGGCCCCCGATGTTGCCATTTCCTTGCCTGCGTACAACAGCAGCGTGAGCGGACAAGTGCTGGTTAATGTCGATGCCTCGGACAATGTCGGCGTTAGCCAGGTGACTTTGTATGCAAACGGCCAGATTGTGGGGAGTGACAGCACCGCCCCCTACGAGTTCAGCTGGGATTCCACGCAAGTCGCAAATGGCAATGCCACGCTCACCGCCTATGCCTATGACGCCGCAGGCAATACCGGCATTTCCTCCGGTGTTGCAGTCAACGTACAGAACCAGACTACCGTCGTCGATACGACACCACCCAGCGTAAGTATCCTGACGCCTTCTGGTGGGCAAACCACAGTGAGCGGAACCGTCAACGGTGACTGTTTCGGCCGTGGATGATACGGGCGTGGCAAAAGTGGCGCTCTATGTCAATGGCCAGAGCGTAGGTACCGACCAGACGGCGCCTTACGAGTTCTCCTGGGATTCCACTCAGGCGCTGATGGCAATGCCACGCTGAGTGCGAAGGCCTATGACGCTGCGGGAAACATCGGTATATCCACGAATGTAACCGTTATCGTCAATAATTCCCCCGGCGCTGCGGATACACATCGCCGCTTGTCACTATCATAAACCTCACTGATGGAGATACGGTAAGCGGTACTGTAGGTATCCTGGTAAATGCCAGTGATAATGTCGGTGTGACACAACTGACACTCTACATCGACAACAGCCTGGAATGCTCGAATGTTAATACCACCAGCCTTTCCTGTAACTGGAATACTCGTAAGGCAAGTCCTGGCAGTCATACAATCAAGGCGACCGCTACCGATGCCGCAGGGAATAGCAGGCGACCAGTATCTCGGTGACCGTCGGCAATAGTACGAGTAGCAGTAGCAATCCCGGTAAAGCTCATGGAAGAAAATAAGTAGCCGGAATCCATAACCGCGAAAAACCGGTCGTTCCCAAGCATGGTAAACGCCGGCGACCCACTCATGAGGGGTCGCCGGCGTTTCGTTTATCTTCAGCCGAACTGCTTGGCGTGGTGGAATAAAGCAACTGACAGCCCGTGCGGGCTGGCTGGTTGAAGTAAAATAGTTATCCTCATTTCAGAGGATCAGAGTAACCCCGGAATAAAGCGATAGCGCACCCTCTGACAGTATTCGTCGTATTCTCCGTCAACCTTTCTCAGGTGGTCTTCTTCAGTCAATGCGCGCAGCGTATAGATGATGCTCCAGCCAGCGACCGAGGCGATCGCGCTGGCGAATTGAAAGAATGAAGTTTCGTATGATGCCATGATTCCCGGGCTGGCGGCAATCCACCACGCAAGATTTTTGCAGGTATAGGCCGGATGGCGAATGAAGCGGTAGGGTCCGGTGGCAATAATGCCGCGATGCGTCAGGTTGCTGGCCTTGAAATTCAGGGCCACCGAGGCGGATGTGTAGACAGCCATCAGAGACAACAGCAGGAGATTCGCGGAAACATGAACAACAGGGGTCTCAAAGTGCGGGAAATCTATAGGTGTCCAGCCTAAAATCGTACTGGTGATTTTATTGAATGGCGGATAACAGGCCAGTGCAACTGCCCACCCCAGTAATGTCGGGTCCACTGAGCGGATCTGATTCTTCAGTACCGGCATCTCCACGAGATAGCCGATGGTAAAGAAAAACACATCGAGGAACAGAATAACCTGAAATAAAAACCAGAATCCGTGCGCATTAAAAACGGCCAGGAAATCAATGCGCAATAATTCGGGATTGTTGAAGATGAACGAGCCATTACTGATCATATGGGTGGTATGGTCGAGCAGCCAGGGCACCATCAGCGGCGCATAAAAAGCCTTGAGCAGGGTTGTCAGGAGTCCAAGCCGTTCTTCCGAACTCAGTCCTTCACGATACGTTCGCACCGGGGCAAGCATGAATCTGCCCGCCACCCGCAAACAGTAGATGGACTTCGATACCCGCGGATTCCTGTCACTCAGGTAATAAACGAGCAACAGGCTGGCGTAGACGACATAGATCAGCTAGCAGGGCATTCCGGGTGACGAAATGGTAGGAGAAGAATGACAGTTCCTTGGATGCATAGACCTGGTAATAGGGCAGCACACTGTAAAGCAGATAGGCCGCCAGCAGGAGAAACAAGGAGGCGGAGATATTCTTCAGCCTGAGACTGAGCGACTGGCTTAGTTGGAAGGTCGTAGCATCCATTGAGTGGAATTGAAACAACATTGCCGGGGATTGTAAACATGTCCGGTAATAAAAAAAGGCCCCGAACATATCGGGGCCTTGCATGGGTACTACAAGGAGTTATGTAGTCCGGGTCAATCAGGCCGCCATTTGGTTGCGCCGGCGCCTGTAGAGCACCGAGCCAAGCAGACCAAGGCCGAGCAACGACAGCGTGCTGGGTTCTGGTACACCGGCCTGACCACTGCTACTGGTGCTGCCCTGACCACCCGGCTGCCGGTGCTGCTGCCGCTGCTAGTGCTGCTGCTGCTACTGCTACTACTACTACCTTCCTGCCAATCCGGTACGGTTCCAAAAGCGAACATGACATTAGTAATCGTCGGAATTTCCGTCAGACCAGCCAGAGTGATATCGAAAGATACAGGCCCCAGCAGGTAATTGTTATGTTCTGAATTCGAGATGCCATCAGTATTGGCGACGATAGTGTCGTTTACAATCCCATCAGGTTTGTATCCATTGGGTGCGAGCTCAAACGTGGTCATAATACCTGAGCTCAGCAACCAATTATACGGTGACGTCTCACCGCTTGTAGCTGTAACGTCAGTGCAATTTGCAACACCGCCCGGCGGTTGTCCAGCTGTGCAGTCCAGCACTCCATCCGGGGTAACGTTATCAAGTGCCGCAGAGGCCGATGAGGACAAGGTAAACATAAAACCATCGAGTACCGACGAGATTCCCCAATCAGTGGCATTCAAGTCATTTGTCAGTGTAATTGTCAGCGTGTTCGCATCAGTGAAATCGAAAACCGCAGTTGCTTCATCTGGGCGGCCATCACCGGCGGTCCCACTGGTGGTGAAAGTGTACATCGCACTTGCCCAGCCGGTAGGCATGGCGAGTGCAAGTGTCAGCCCTGTTAATATCCCCATGAATGTAGGGTTTGCCTTAAATTTAGCCATGTTATTGTCCCCTTCCGTTACATAATTATCATTGATACATCATATCTAGTGCTTGTGTGAAAAGATTAGATATGATTTCTAGTATTATGAACTGCAATTCTGATGCCATACAACATAATGCGCTGATATATATAAATTAACTTGTGGCGCGATTAACTTTATACTTGCCTGTTAAAAAAAAAATGTAAAAAAAACGGACAAATAGAAAATCGGATTTTTGAGGTTCTAATGGGCGCCAGCAATAAATCAACCTTATTATAATTGAATCTTTAGATATGTTTGGTTTTGTTAAATCATTTTGAGCTGGGTGGGTCTTTTCTTGAATAGTTTAAATCAAGATACCTCCGTAGATTCTCATGATGCAGTGATCCTTTAGTTACCTCTATACTGGCTGTTGTAGGAATCAGAAGTTTTCTGTAAATTATTTTGACATGCGGTTTTTTTCAATTGTAACAGCTTTGATCGAGGAGAAAATTACCGGGTAAATATTACGACATAGCGCTGTGTCATATTGCAGTTTTATCGTAGCGCTCCGTCTCAATTCGCTCAATAAAACAACAAAGTAGACTACAACAAGATCTCGCAATGTTGACAAAACCTGCTTCGCCATTGAACTCGGTACTGGATGATGAAGCACTGGGCTGACATATAACTTCCATGATTATTAATTCAATAAAATGCTAAAATGTGTCTGGCAAGCTAATGATATTTCTTGTATATATGTATTTATGCATCACTAAATCACCTCAATATTCCCGGGATAGCACAATCCGCAAATCACTGGCCATTTTTACTTTGATGTTGCTCACATTGTAAATCTTGGTGGCTAAGTGTTAGATTCCCGACGCCGATGCATTCATTGTCTGCCCGACTGGCTGCACACATGCCGCACGAGATATGTCGTTCGTATCGCGTTTCGCATCCATACCCGGACACTGGAGCTGAATTGTGTCGATGTTCAGAATCACCGCCTCACGCTCGAATGCCTTGCGTATCCTGAGCGGTCTTCTGTTTCTCGTTAGCCTGATCTTATCAGTCCATGTCTTCGCCATTGGTTCGCAGAAACCTGTC
>CAVQCA010000086.1:0-18188 GCA_963710815.1 uncultured Gammaproteobacteria bacterium
TTTCGAGTAAAGACCGAAGGTGCCGACCTCGAGATAATTCGACCCGACCTGCTGTTGCCAGGCCAGCCGCCAGTAGGGGGTGACATTCTGAATGGTATCCTCGCTGTCGACATTGGGGGCGTTACCCGGGCCGCTGCCCAGCAGGTGCGCGGAACGGTACAAGGTCAGGTCTGCATAAAGGTGGTTGTTCCACATGGTATAGCCGCCCAGACCGGCGACCTGCTGCGCCAGGGCATCGCTGACCAGCGGCGCCCACCCCGGTGACGGGGCCACGTCGGAGGCAATAAACGGATAGCCCCAGACGGGAGTGGAGTTCCAGGGGTCTTCCACGGTCGGGCTGTTGTTGAGCGTCAATCCGTAGACGGTGTCCTTGCCGCCGAGCGTCAGGTGATTCGCGTAGCGGATGTCGGTATTGTCCAGACTGAAGCTGGTGGTGTTATCGCCGTTGGTATCTTCCGACTGCGCGTAGGTGAGTTGCAGGAACGAACCGATATGCGGGGTGATCTCGCCGGCGAAGAACAGGCTGAACTCCTGCGGAAAGGAGGTGTCGTCGTTCTGCGTACCCGGCTGGCTCTTGGCGGTGTGCGTAAATGAGGTGATCAGCATCGCCGAGAGCGGGGGAATTTCATTGAGCTTCAAGCCCGCACCGGTGCCCTTGCCTTCGGCCTCGATCTGCTTCAGCCCGGTCAAGGTATAGCCGTTGATCTTGAAACTGCGTCCGAACGGTGTCAGCTCCGGTGGCGTGGTGTGGCATCCCGAACAGGGCATCCCCGTTTGCCTTGCATAACTCGGCACGGCCTGCGCGTTGTTCGGAAGCAACACCACCGCACCGAATAGCAGACACGTGTTGAACGCGCTAAACCAATTGCGTAATGACATAACTCCTCTCCTTGTAGTAGTTGAGCGGGAGGGACAATATGACAATTTCCGGTCACTCGCAAATTAATTTTATTTATTCCTAACAGATGCATGCAATCGTATGTTAAGGAAACGTCAAGGAATCGTTAAGAAGTATCCGAGTGGCCTTTCAAACATTCTCTGCCGCACCCGCTCTGCGGGCGCGCCTTCCATGACGCCTTGGAGCATACAAGGTTGACATATATGAGACAGGAACCTGTTGTGCGGCACCAACATCATCGGTCCACCGTAACATTGAGATCGATCGCCTGCTCCAGTCCCGATTCGCCTGTCAGGCTGAAGTAGCGGGACAGCTCGTAGGTGAACTTCATCTTCCAGGCCTCGTTGAACAACCCATAGAGATAGTCCACATGGAGATTTGAAGTGAGCTGCTTGCCGACGCTGACCATGCTCTCTTCCTCCGTGGCGCCGGACTCGATACCCACATCCACGCCGAGCGCCCCGGTGATCTCTTTCGTGAGAGGGTTGCTGGCGCCGAGCCCCGCGGCGGCGGCGATCGCCTGCGACTCCGTGCTGCCGCTGGACGACATCGGCCTGCCGGTCAGCAGATAGGACATGGCCTCGGCCTCCGGCAATACCGGATCGGAATACACCTGCGCGAGCGGCGAGCGCAGCGTGCCCGTGATATGAATGCCGGCCACGACATTACCGGCGGTGCGGGTGGCGCGGATGTCGAGCCCCGGATCGTCCACGGGACCGGCAAATTGCAGCCGGCCCCGCTCGATGACGAGTTTCTGACCATAGCCCTCATAGGTCCCCTTTTGCAGTTTGAGCACGCCATTGCCGACCATGTCACCGCCCGCGAGGCTGTGCAGACGCAGGTTCCCCGCGAGATTGGTGGCCAGCCCCAGCCCCTGGAAGTGCACGGCATCGCCGAGCTTCACGTCGACGTCGACGGCGAGCGCTGTCTTGCCCGCCTCATCCCCCGTCTGCGGCACTGAGCCGTTGCTGCCGACGATCACCTGATCATCCGACACCCGCACCGCGCTCTCCGGCAGATCCTTGAGTTCGATCCTCGCCGTGGGGATGCCAACGCGGCCCCTGACCTCGACACGACGCGTGTCACCACTCACCCTGAGTGCCGGGTCGGCCGTCACAAACGCCTCCGGCAGGCGCGCCACGCCGAACTCCCTGCCCTCGACGTCCAGGCTGAAGGGCCAGTGCGCCTGCGGATCGAGGTGTAGCTCGCCCTGCAGGGAAACCACGCCCTGGTCGGAGCGGGCCGAACCGGACAGCGCGAGACGCTCCGTGCCGTTGCCCTGCGCCCGCAGTCCGATGTCGGTGAGCTCCAGGCCGAGATCGGGAATCCGCAGCTTCCCCTGGACGAGTTCCACGTCACCATTCAGGCGGGGCGCACCCACGCGACCCTGCAGACGGAGCTTCGCCGTGGCGGATCCGGCGGTGGCGTTCAGTTCGGTCGAGAGGGCGTTGATGAAGGTAATATCCGGCACCGCCAGGTCCAGTTCACCGGTCAGAGGATAATCATCGACCGCCCGCCCGCGCCGCGTGACCTCGATCCGGCCCTGCGCATGCCCCTCCGCCAGGTTCACGCTGAAATCCGCGCTGGCGACATCATTCCGGTAGCGTGCGTTGACCACGGCATCGCGGTAGCTGCTGGTGTAGGAGGATGCCTCACCGGTGTCGATCCGCAGCGTCCCCTGCGCGGAGCGGGCCTGCAGGTGTGCCTCGATGTCGCCTTTCGAGCCTGTCGCCCCGGCCTCGACCCCGATCACGCCATCGAGGCGCCCGGGGAGGGCGAGCAGGCCGGCCACCCGTGTGAGCGGCAGCGCATCGAGCCGCGCTTTGGCGCGCCAGTCGCCGCTCGACTGCCATGCGCCCTCCAGACAGGCGCTGGAACTTTCCGCGACCCAGCAGGCGGAAACCGGCGCCAGCCGGTTAGCAACCAGCTCGATCCGGACCGGCTTTCGCAGCCGCCAGTTGCCGAGCGGCCCGAGATCGAAGTCGGCGCGCGCGAGGCTGCCGCTCCAGCGCCCGCCAGCGTAGCCGCCCTCCAGCGTGGCGAGTACGCTGCCCGGCGGCGCCGCCGCCGTGAGCTGCAGCCGGTGCCGTTCGAGCCAGCCCCTGGCATCCAGCCTCAGCCGCGAGACCGTCTCCCCGCCGAGGCGCATATCCGTCGCCTCGAGGAAGGCCGTCGAGCGGCGCGGCTGCTGCCCGTCGAGGACAACCTGTCCCTTGACCGCGCCGATGGCGTCGTCCTGGTAACGCAGCCCGGCGCCGGACCATTCGATGCGCCCGCCGGGCTGCGCCGGTTCGCCATGCAGCGAACCCGTGCCCGCGACCCGCCCCGCCAGCCCCGGTGCGAGCTGCGCGAGCTTCGGAGCATCGACACTGAATTCAATGTTCAGTTGCTCTGCCAGCCGGCCCGAGAGCGTGAGGCTGTTGTCACCGGAACGGATGATGAGTTTCTTGCTTTCCACGCCGCCGGCGCGAAACATCACATCCCCCAGCGCGCTCACCGGCCGTTCGCGCAGCGTTCCATCCAGCCGGGCATCACGCAGCTGGACGCGGTAGTCCTCGTCGTGCACCTGCGCCAGCAGCCGGGTCTGCAGGCCAAGCCTCCCCGGCCAGTCCGGCCACAGCAGGCCCGGGTTGACCCCGCTGCCGTCAATGCCGAGGTCGATGGCGAGCCCGGCCTTCCAGTCCAGCGACCCGGTGGCGGTGAGCCGGCCGTCCAGGGCCGCGACCGCAAGCCGTTCGAACACCAGCCCGTCGGCCGTCCCGCGGCCCTTCGCATCGACCGTAAGCGGGGGGACTTCCGCGCCCTCGAAGTCGCCGGCGAGCGTGTAGCGGTACTTCCCGGGCGTCCCGTTCAGGGTGTAGCGGCCGTGCGCACTGCGGTATTCCGCGGCGCCCTGCAGCGGCCAGCGCAGACCCTCCCATTCGCCCTCAAGGGTGGCAGACGGGCCGCCGGCGGCGAAGCGCACTTCCCCCCGTGTGACGATGGTGAAGGGCGCTGCGAGCCGGTGATCGAGGCGCAGGCCGTGCACATCACCCTTGAGCGTGGCATGGCCGGCAGCATTTACGTCGTCGGGAAACCGTCCGCTCCAGTCGAGCGTAGCGGAAAACGGATACGGGGCATGCAGGGCGGCCCGGCCGCTCAGATCCGCCGTAACACCGGCCGCCGTGACATGGAACCGGTTCACGAGCAACCCGACAACGGGGCCGGCGCGTGCGGACAGGTCCAGTTCATCGATGACGGTTTCCTGTGCGCCCTCCCGCAGGGTCAGGCGCCGGATGTCCAGGTCGGCGATCTCGATGGGAAGCGGCAGCACGATCCGCTCCGGTAGACTGAACGGGGTGGTATTAGCGTCCGCGGCGGGTGCACGATAAGTCGCATCCTCGATCGCCAAACGGCGCAGGATAATGCGGCCATGCAGCACGCCGGCGGGATTTATCGCCAGTTCCGCACGGCCGATATGCAGGCTCATCCCGTCCTGCCGGTAATCGATGCCGCTGGCGACCAGACCCGACAACAAGTTGCCATCGATGCGCCGGATGACCACGGCGCCGGGGGCGTAGACCGCGGCCCGCTCGATCAGCCAGCGGCTGCCCGCGGTGCTTGCCAGCAGCGCGGTCACCAACAGCAGGATCGTCGTCGCCAGGCCCAGCAGGACGCCGACCGACCGGTAGAGTCCGCGACGCATCACGGGGCTACAGCTCCGGGCCCATGCTGAAATGGAGGCGAAACAGCTCGTTGCTGTCCTTCAGCGGATGGGCGATATCGATGCGTACCGGCCCGACCGGGGAACGCCAGCGGATACCGAAACCGACACCGGTCCGGGGGTCCACATGGGTCTGGTCGAAGGCGTTGCCGCTGTCCGCAAAAACCGCCACCGCCCATTTGTCCAGCAGCCGTTGCTCCAGTTCGACGCTGCAGACCAGCAGATTTCTGCCGCCCACCACGTCGCCCTGGTTATCCTTCGGACCGAGTGATTTGTAGGCGTAGCCGCGCACACTGTTGTCGCCGCCCGCGAAGAAGCGCACCGTGGCCGGCAGTTCCTCGAATTTGTTCATGGCCGTCGCCCCCGCATCGGCCCGGGTGATCAGCCGCAACCGCCCGGGCAGGGAAATCACCGCCTTGGCACTGCCGAGCACCTGCAGAAAGCTGACACTGGAAACCAGCTGATCGGAAGCGCCGCGCAGCTTCAGCCCCAGGCGTAACCCCTTGCGCGGGTAGAGCCGGTCCGTCGCCAGCACCCGCGACCAGCTGATCCCCGGCATCAGCAGAGTGGCTTTGCCCTTGTCGTTGCCCACCTCGAAGTCTTCATGACTCAGGGTGAGCGAGCGTTCCTTGGTCCAGCCATGATTCGGTACGCGATACCAGGAAACCGAGGTCGCGGTGGTATCCGATTTCGACGTATCGGTGTCCTGGTGATCGTAGCCGGCCTCGAATTTCAGCTTGTCGCTCACCGGGTTCTTCATCGGGATGAGGTACGCCGCCGTGATCTTTGACTCGACTTTCGAGACCGAGGTTTCCGCCGAAAACGTGTGCCCCTTGCGATTCACACGCAGATTCTGATACCCCGCGCCGACACGCGGCCCGGTGTCGGTGGCATAGCCGATCTTTCCCGTGTAGCGGTGGCGTTTGGATGGCGTCAGCACAATTTCGGTCGGGATTTCCCCGTTCGCGGCCTCGTCGATATGCGGTTGTATATAGGCGTTGCGGAAATAGCCACTGGCGGCGAGTGCGCGCGAGGTACTGGTGAGCAGGGTCGCGTCATAAGGCTTGCCTTCCTGGTAGGTGAGAAAGCGGTCCAGCAGCGCCGGATCGATGATGTCCTGTTGACGCCGGATCGGCCCGAAGGCGAAGCGCGGACCGGAGTCGTAGTGCAGGATGATGTCGGCGATTCCCTGCCCGGGGTTCACACGCAGTTCATTTTTCGTATAGTGCCCCTTGATGTAGCCGCGGGTACTGCCCAGCTCCGCGATGCGCCGCTTGAGATCGGTATAGATATCCTGACGCAGCGGCTGACCCGCCTGGGCCATGGCATTGTGCACCAGCGGGTCGAAGGCGGCATCGGTGGCGGCATCGCCGCTGACGACGACATCGATGACGCCGAAGCTGACCCGCAGTCCAGGCTCGATGGTGAAAGTGGCCTGCCAGCAGGCGTTCTGTGTGGCCGGTTCGAAACGGGAAGAGATTTTCGCCTGGTAGTAACCGAAAGCGCGCAGGGCATCGCGCACCTCCCCGTCAGCCTGAGTGAGACGTCCCCGCAACCGCCACAGGGGCGCATCGCAGCTTTCCTTGTAGATCGAGAGATAGGCTTTTACATTGGCCAGGACATCGTCCGTGACGCCTTCAATGGTGATCGTCGGTGTTTGCGCGGGACTGGCGACGCCGGCATACAGCAGTGCCAGCAGCAGGGCGAGGGCCCAGGCAGATGGTTGCATCCTCATGGCTGCCGGCCGAATCCCGGGGTGCCATCTCCGGGTAGCCGGCCCGTCCATCTGGATGAATCCCGACACATCCTGTTCAGTCAACGGGATCGGGCGGCGTACCGGCAGAGGCTGGAACACCCGACGGCGCACCGTTGCGGAAATGCAGATCGCGCTGCGGGAAGGGGATCTCGACGCCGGCCTCGCGAAACGCGGTGTCGATGGCCAGATTCAGGTCGCTGATGGTCAGCAGGCGCTTGTCTACATCGCGGATGAAGCAGCGCAGCTCGAAATCGAGCGAACTGTCGCCGAACCCCCGGAACAACGCCCGGGGCTGGCCGACGCCAGGGTAATTGGTGATTACCAGGGGATGCTTGTTCGCCACATCTAACAGGATCTCCATGACCCTGGCGGTGTCGGAGCCGTAGGCCACCCCCACCGGCACCTTCACCCGCCCCCAGGGGTCGCTCAGCATCCAGTTGGTTACCTGCCCCGAGATCAGCTCGGAGTTCGGCACGATCACATCGGCCCGGTCGAAGGTCTGGATCTGGGTGGAGCGAATGCTGATCTTCTTCACATAGCCTTCGGTGTTGCCGACCATGATCCAGTCACCGGTGCGGATGGGGCGCTCCACCAGCAGGATCAGGCCGGAGACGAAATTATTGACGATGTTCTGCAGACCGAAGCCGATGCCGACCGAGAGCGCACCGGCGATGATCGCCAGGTTGGTGAATTCCACGCCGGCCACCGAGAGGGAGACCAGGATGGCCACGGCAATGCCTATATACCCAGAGGTGGTCGCCGCCGCATCGCGCGCGCCGTGGTCCAGCCGGGTCTTCTTGAGCCAGTACTGCTCCAGCTGGCGTTTGAACCAGCCGTTGATCGACACCAGCACGGAGAATAGAACGATCGCCAGCACCACGCGCAGGGGCGCCACATGCAGGTTGCCGATAGTAAAGCCCTCGACGACGTAGCGCACCGCGGCGGAGTAGACCTCCTCCGAGTAACCCCAGATACGTAACAGCAGCAGCAGGAACCCGCCCCACAGCACCAGGTGGCTGATGGCCCGCAGCCATACCAGTCCCGGCACGTATTCGCCGTCTTTCAGGCCGAAGCGCTTCCTGAAACGCTGCTGCCAGCGGTAACGCCCCTCATCCATGCCGTCATAGAGTTCGCTCGTGACCCGGGCAAGCAGGAAGATGACCGCGAACAGCAGCAGGGTATTGATCAGTCCGCCGATGATCAGGCCGGAAAGATTGCGGTAGCCGGCCCACTCCGCGATCAACCCGGCCAGCAGCGCCAGGATGATCAGCACGCGCACCGGTACGGTCTGCCGCCACACCGGCAGTTCGCCCACCAGCCACAGGACCCAGCCGAGATTGATCACCAGCACCGTGCTGAAGACCGTCCGGCTGAGCAGCAGTGCCGCTTCCGGCAACTGCTGCAGCAGGATGGTGGAAAAGATGAAAAATCCGATCAGCAGCAGGGTCGCAAGGACGTACAGGCGGCGGGCGAGCGCGCGGCAGACGGTTTCCGGGACCGGCAGGTAGCGGCTGGCCGGCGCCGGGGGATTGAACAGGCCGCGCACCACCACCAGGGTCAGCACGTAGATGGTCAGCCCCAGGCCAAGCAGGAGCACGTTCGGCAGCGGCTGGACGGCCTGCAGCAGCACCAGCAACGAACCGCTGGCAATGGCCAGAGGCAGCAGCCAGGGCAGATAGTGTGCCAGCGACGCACCGAAGGCGACGACTGCCAGGAAGATCAGATCATCCTTGCCCGTTGGCTGGGGAAGCACGGCAAGCAGCCGGCGCTTACCGAACCACCCGAGCGCCACACCGAGCAGGGCCAGTAACCCCAGCAGCACCCACTGCAGCCCGCTGACCCGTTCCAGGCCGCGGGTATCGACGACGAAAGCCTTTACGGTTGCCAGCCACTGGCTGATCTCGCCCCAGTCGCCCTGCATCAAGTCGGTGAAGGTGCGCTCACGGGCCATGATCTGCTGCTGGAATATCTTCTTCTGCTGCTCCGCAACCGTGGCAGACAGTTCATCGCTGTTGACGCGCAACAGGCGGCAGAAGGTCAGCCTCTTCTCGATCGTGCTTTTGTTCTTTTCCAGGTCGCGGCGCGCCCGGGTGACCGTCGAATCTTCACCCGCCACCGCGGCACCCAGCGACGCGAGGTCGTGGGTCGCCTTCTCGCTTTGCTGCCCGGTCTCGTCGATACAGGCCTGTGCCTGCCTCTGGATACGCGCGATGTCCTGCTCGATCGCGTTGTACCGTTTATCGGCGATGGCGCCCTGTTCCACCTCGTACTTGATGTCGCGCAACTTTTGTTCCGCGGTCGCCAGCGGGTTATCCTCGGCGAAAACCCCGCCAGGAAGCCAGGGTGCGCCCAGCACCATCAGCACATAACACAGGGCCAACAGAGTCTTGCCGGAGGGCGGCACCGAATGACGGTCGGTCATGTCATCACCTAAAGGGTTGATAAACTAAAACCACTTCTTGCGCTTGAAATACACCAGCATTCCGACGGCGACGAGAATCATCAGCAGCAAGGAAAGCGGATAGCCGTAATACCAGCGCAGCTCGGGCATCGCCCACGGACTGTTCGTGTCATTGCCGAAGTTCATGCCGTACAGGCCGGTGATGAAGGTGAGCGGGATAAAGATGGTCGATATCACGGTCAGGACGCGCATGACATCGTTCAGGCGATTGCTGATCGCCGAGAGATAGACATCCAGTATGCCCGAGGTGATATCCCGGTACATCTCAATCAGGTCGATGACCTGAACGGCATGGTCATAGCAGTCACGCAGATAGACGCGGGTTGTGTCGCTGATCATCGCCGTATCATCGCGCAACAGCGAGTTGATCACGTCCCGATGCGGCCACAGCATGCGCCGCATCATGAGCAGCTCGCGCTTCAGCCCGTGTATCGCACTGGCCGTGGAGCGGTCAGGGCTGTCGAGCGCCGAGTTCTCCAGACTTTCCACCCGGTCACCGAAGTCCTCCAGCACGGGGAAGGCCTCGTCGATCACCAGGTCGAGCAGACAGTAGAGCAGGTAATCCTCGCCCAGGGAACGGATGCGCCCGGAGGCATTGCGCAGCCGGCGGCGCACCGGCTCGAAGCGGTCCACCTGACCATGATGAAAGCTCAGGATGAAATTCCCGCCGAAGAACAGGCTGACCTGCTCTATGAGGATGCTCTCGCCGTCACTGGCCGGCAGCGACATGACGATAAACAACTGCTCGTCAAACCGGTCCAGCTTTGGCCGCTGACCCGTATTCAGTACATCCTCCATGGCCAGCGGGTGCAGTCCGAAGATGTCTCCGAGCTTCCTGACCACATCGACGGTGAAAGCGCCCTGTATATGGATCCAGGTGGTGCTCGGGCGACCCGCGTAGTCCCGGCAGGTATCGATGTCCGTCAGGACCTTATCGGTGAATTCGCCATCGGTGTAGTCAGTCAGGTGGATGCGGAATTCGGCGGCAGGGTCGGGCTGCGACGTCAGGGTTCCGGGCGGGGTTCCCGGCGGGTGATACTTTTTGTGAAAGTAGGTCATAGCGGGCGATGCCTGTCACTAAAGTCTCATTGCGGTTTGGCCGACCCGTTCACCCGCCATCAGGCGCGCAACGATATCCGGCCGGGTCCGCCGACCCGCCACCGGCATTTCAGCCCGCAGCGCCTCATCAACGGAACGCGACGTTTTCATTCAGGCTCTGCGGGTCCTTGTGAATGAGGATATCCGCCTGGGGAAGGATTTCCCTGATACGATCCTCGACTTGGTCGGCGATCTCATGGGCGGAAAACAACGACAGTTCGTCGTCGAGTTCCAGATGCATCTGGATGAAGATGTCGTGTCCCGACCGGCGGGTGCGCAGGTCGTGAATGCCACGCACCCGGCCATTACCAAGCGCGGCGCGGCGGATTTCCTCGCGCTGGTCATCCGGCAGTTCCCTGTCCATCAGCAGCTGGAAAGCTTCGTAGCCGATGTGCCAGGCGCTGTAGAGGATGTAGCCCGCGATACCCAGGGCAAACAACGCATCGATACCATGCCAGCCGAATCCCGACAGCAGCAGCGCGACGATGATGCTGGCATTGGTCAGTACGTCGGTGGTGTAGTGCAGGGCATCCGCCCGGATCGCCGTTGAACCGGTCACCCTGATCACGTGGCGCTGCAGAATCAGCAGCGCCAGGGTCGACGCTATCGCGAACACCATGATCCCCACCCCGACGCCCACGTCTTCCAGCGGCCGGGGATGCAGCAGCCGATCCGTGGCCTGCAGGATAAGAAATAAGGCCGATCCGGCGATAAAGGTCGTCTGGGCCAGTCCGGCCAGCGACTCGGCCTTGCCGTGTCCGAAACGGTGCTCGGTGTCGGGAGGCATGAGCGCGTAGCGCACCGCGAACAGGTTGATGAGCGAGGCGGCGGCATCCATCATGGAGTCGACGAGTGAGGCCAGCACGCTGACCGATCCGGTCATCAGCCACGCCACCAGTTTGCCGGTGATCAGAATGACGGCGGTCGCCACCGAGGCATGCGTTGCCAGGCGCAGGAGCCGGTGATGACTGGAAAGGTCAGTGATATTCCGCATGACAATGGGTAGTCGGTCTTCCAGGGACTGGTGCCTCATCCGCGCCGCGGCCGTCTGCCGACGGCCTTGCCCGCGAACCTCCGGCACGTATGGTAACACCGGCTCGGGGTCAGACTAAGACTTGCGTCACCGGGCGGACGCGCCGGGGTAATTCCAGCCGTTGAGGTGCACCCGGGTCCGGCGCACAATGTCCGTCGCGCCGGTGGACAGTCTCCCGCGCCGACCGTCCCGAATGGGTATTTGAGAGGATATTACGCACCATGACGAGAAGATTCTTCCCTGCGACCATGATCCTGCTGGTCGCGATGCTGCCGGGGCCGCCCGCCCGGTCCGATACCACAATCCGGCTGGACGGCTCCCGGGATGTAGCGAACACCGTCATCCAGGTCAAGGGCGGCATGGTGCGCCTCGCGCCACCCACCCGCCCCGCCTATGTGCTTTACGACCAAGGCCGCAACCTCGCCATTTATGTCGATGCCACCCGGAAGACCTACACGGAAATCGACCAGCAATCGCTGGACAACTACGCCGGGATAGTATCCACGCTGCGCGGACGGCTGCAGTTGTTGCCGCCCGAGCAACGCGCCATGCTGGAACAGCATCTGGGCGACCTGACAGGCATCCCCAGGGGTGGTTTGCCAGACCTCGACAAACTGCATACCGTCGCCCGCGGCGGTCGCACTATCGCCGGTTTTCACTGTCAGCTGCACCTCGTGCTGAATGACAGACAGGCAGTGGGCGATGTCTGCCTGAGTACCGCCGCGGAGGCGGGCATATCGCCCACCGACTTCACCACCCTGATGGCCATGATGGATTTCCTTCGGCACATGGCCGGCACGGCACAGGAACTGGCCGGCGACCTGACCGAGAGCACCCGCCTGCTGCTGAGCGGGTTACAGGGCCTACCGGTGGCGGCGCAGGACTACCAGAGCCGCCGGCAGTTCACGGTGGCAGGTGTTTCCCGTCAGCCAGTGCCCGCCGGCCGGTTCAACGACTATCGGGGCTACCGCAAGGAGGCGCTGATGGAGGCGTTGCTGCAGAGACGCTGAGCCGCCTTCCTTCCGCGTACCGACCCTGCCGCGATACAGGAGCGAAGCAGGCCGGTGACGTGATCGATGCACCGCGACGAGGCAAACGGCGGCATCCGGCATGCCGTCTTCGCCCATTCATACGCTTCACTCACCAAAATGGTGCGCACGAGGAATCAAGTCTTCGCCGTGCGGCAAGACTTTACTCGCCGGGTCTTTGCAAGACAGGGTGGAAACGGCATACTCGACGGATTCAGCGGATCGTCCCTTCTCCACGGTCCCGCGAGACTGACCGCGACAAGGATTGCATGACCGCAATTTTCTCAACGCTGTTTCGTTCTGCCGGCCACACCAGCGGCTGCACTGTTCCACTGAGCCTGCTTGCATGAAGATCGACTGGAAAACCTACAATCCCGGAAATCTCTATGACGAGATGATCAGCACGCCCGGGAATGCACGTATCGCGTCCCGCGGCCTGGCGAGCTACCTGCAGTCACTGAGCGACAAGGAACTGGCGCGCCGCCAGCGCGCCGCCGACCTGGCCATCGCCGAGATGGGCGTGACCTTCACGGTCTACACCGAGGGCGAGAACATCGACCGTGCCTGGCCCTTCGACATCATTCCCCGCGTGATTGCCCAGAAGGAATGGTCGAAAATTCAGGAGGGTCTGGTGCAACGCCTCACCGCGCTCAACCTGTTCATCGACGACCTGTACAACGAGCAGAAGATCATCACCGACAAGGTATTCCCGCGCAAACTGCTGCTTAGCTCCAGGAACTACCTGCCGCAATGCGCGGGTTTCCACCCGCGGTATGGCGTGTGGGCCCATATCTGCGGCTCGGACCTGGTGCGCGACAAGGACGGCACCTTCTATGTCCTGGAGGACAACCTGCGTGTTCCTTCCGGGGTCTCCTACATGATAGAGAATCGCGCTGTCACCAAGCGGGTGTTCCCGGAGCTGTTCCGCAGGCACCGCATCCTGCCGGTGGATGATTACCCGGCCCAGCTGTTCGACATGCTCTCCTCCCTGTCGCCGCGGCCACTGGATTTCCCCGAGATCGTGGTCATGACGCCGGGTATCTTCAATTCGGCCTACTTCGAACATTCCTATCTCGCCCAGCAGATGGGCGCCGAACTGGTCGAGGGCGGTGATCTGGTCGTCTGCAAGGATGACTGTGTCTACATGAAGACCATCAACGGCCTGCAGCAGGTCGATGTCATCTACCGCCGGGTCAATGACGAATTTATCGACCCGGAGGCCTTCCGCGAGGATTCGGTACTCGGTGTACGCGGACTGCTGCGGGCCTGGCGGGCCGGCAATGTCGCGCTGGCCAATGCGCCCGGGGCCGGCGTCGCGGATGACAAGGTGATCTACACCTATGTACCCGACATCATCAAGTACTACCTCGACCAGGATCCCCTCATTCCCAACGTGCCGTCCTATCGCTGCGAGGACAAGTCGCAGCGCGATTATGTCCTTGCCAACCTGGAGAAACTGGTGGTCAAACCGGCAAACGAATCCGGTGGCTACGGCATGCTGGTCGGTCCGCATGCCAGCACGGCGGAACGCAGCAAGTTCGCCGGTCTCATCAAACGCTCGCCGCGCAACTACATCGCGCAGCCGGCCCTGTCACTTTCGACTGCACCGACCATCTGCGGACGCAGCATCGAGCCTCGCCACCTGGACCTGCGTCCGTTCATCCTGCAGGCCGAACGCACCCATGTCACCGCGGGGGGGCTCACCCGGGTCGCCCTGCGCAAGGGATCGCTGGTGGTCAATTCCTCGCAGGGCGGCGGCAGCAAGGATACCTGGATACTGGAAACGGGGAGCAACTGACATGCTGTCACGGGTCGCGGAAAGACTATACTGGATGGCGCGCTACCTGGAGCGCGCGGAAAATACCGCGCGGCTGGCCCGGGTCTACAGCTACCTGATGCTCGACCTGCCGAACGGCGTCGGCCTGGGCTGGCAGCAACTGATCGATATCACCGGCAACCCGGAGCTCTACCACAAGCGCCACCGCACCTCAGGCGAGCGCAATGTCATGCGCTTCATCCTGGGCGAACCGGACAATCCCGGGTCGCTGATCACGGCCCTTTCCATGGCGCGCGAGAATGTGCGCACCACCCGCGATCTGGTGCCGAGCGAAGGCTGGGAACACGTCAACGAACTGTACCTGTTCGCCAGGAAAAAACTCGCCAAAAAGACTCTGCCCAGAGGCCTGTACGAATTTCTTTCAGAGGTCATCATGCGCTGCCAGCAGATCAGCGGGCTGCTGGCCGGCACCATGAGCCATGGCGATGCCTACCAGTTCGTGCGCATCGGGCGCAATCTGGAGCGTTTCGACATGACCTCGCGCATCATCGACGTGGGCTCCGCCACACTGCTGGCCAAGGGCGCCGAGCTGGAGCGCCTCGAAGGCCGCCTGTGGACCTATCTGCTGCGTGCGCTCAGCGCCCACCAGATGTACCGCCAGTACGTGCGGCGGCATATCCGTCCGGAAATCGTGCTCGGCTTTCTGCTGCAAGATGTGTGGTTCCCGCGCGCCATGGCGCACACGCTGGTCGAGATCCAGTCCTGCCTCGCCATGCTGCCAAACCACGAGGAGGCAATGCAGAGCTGCTCGGAACTTGCCGGACAGGTGCTCGAAGCGGAAGTCGACAAGCTCTATCCGCAGGGCCTGCATGGCTTTCTCGACAAGCTGCAGCTGGAACTCGGCGGACTGCATGAACAGATCGTGCACACCTGGTTCGCGCCGGCGATGGATCAGGCGGTTTGAGCGGCCCGATCACCGGGGCGCAGGCCTCATACCCGAATGGCGCTTACTTAAGTCAAAATCGTGGTAAATAGCCACGGAATCCACGGAAAACACAGAAATTATCCGTGAATATTCCGTGTTTTTCCGTGTGCTTCCGTGGCCATTTATTTTTTTATAATGACGATATCCCTTAACTAAGTGCCATTCGGGGGCAGACCCTGCTTATTCCGTATTGACCACAAGCCGTTCGGGCTCTTCCAGATTGAAACTGTGCAGTCCCGAGAACGCCTCCCTGATCTTCTGATCCCAGGCGGCCTTGAGTTCGAGCAGGTAGTGGTCATCGGCCTGGAACATGAAGTGGCGACGCACGCTGAGGCTGTCCTTCTCGTAGATAAGGACATCAAGTGGAGGCCCGACCGTCGCATTGGAGCGCATGGTGGAATCCATCGACACGAGTGCGCACAACGCCGCCTGCTCAAGGCTGGTCTTGCGGGTGATGATGCGGTCCAGGATCGGTTTGCCGTACTTGATCTCACCGGTCTGCTGATAGGGATTCTCGGGCGTGGCCATGATGAAGTTGCCTTCCGGGTAGACCATGAACACGCGGTGTTCGCCGCCAGCGATTTGCCCGCCGAACAGGAAGGACGCACTGGGGTCGAAGGTGGCGCCCGCACTCGTCTGGACGTGCTTCTGTTGCTGCGCGGAACTGATCTGCCCCAGATACTCCGCGGCCTCGGTCATATCCTGAACGGAATCGAAGTTGGGCTGAATGTCCTGCTTGATATCACGATGGAGCTGGGCGATCACGGACTGTGTCGTGGCGAGATTGCCGGCAGTCAGCACCACCAGGGCGCGCTCCCCCTCTTTGCCGAAGGTGAACATCTTGGTATAGGTGCTCAGGCGATCAATACCGGCATTGGTGCGGGAATCCGATGCGAAAACCAAGCCTTTATCGACCGTGATGGCTACACAATATGTCATTGACTGAACCCGTTCCGGCTGGGTAGCTCCTGTTTACCGGCCATGGTAGAGAGTCGCCGGGAGCGGCGTCAACTGCTGTTTATAATTGTTTGTATTGCCCGATAATTCTGTATATTTCCGGTCACCGCGGAATCAGTGGGGCGCCGGTGTGGCATTACGATCCGCAGTGGTAACATGCCGATAATAACGAAATGCCCGGATGGATAACACGACGGTGGTAACGGGGCGTCCCGACGAGCCGATTCCCTTAAAGGATACCACCATACGGTTTTCATAAAGGCAATAATCCGAGGATCACTTGAGGAGCCGCCTGTGACAGAGCCCACCGAGAACCATCGTCCGCCCGATCATCCACTGCTCGCCAGTGGTCACATCGGCGTCCTTCTGGTCAACCTGGGCACCCCGGATGCCCACGATGTCGCCTCCGTGAAGCGCTATCTCGCCGAATTCCTCTCTGACCGGCGCGTCATAGAACTTACGCCGTGGCTGTGGCAACCGCTCCTGCACGGCATCATATTGCGCACCCGTCCCGCGCGAGCGGCCGAGGCCTATCACAAGGTCTGGCTTGAAACGACCAACGAGTCTCCCCTGCGCTACTACACACGCCGTCAGGCGGAACTGCTGGGCGAACGTTTCGGGGAACGGGACGGTAAACTCCTTGTCAGCTGGGCCATGCGCTACGGCAATCCTTCCATCGCGGAGCAGATCGGTGTCCTGCACAAACAGGGCTGTGAGCGGGTGCTGATCGCACCACTGTACCCACAATACAGCGCCACTACCACTGCCACGGTCAATGACCGGGTCTTCGACACCCTCAAGACCATGCGTTGGCAGCCGGCGCTGCGCTGCCTGCCGCCCTACTACGACCACACGGCCTATATCGAGGCCATTGCGCAGACGATCGATCAGCACATCGCCGGGATCGAGCAACCTCCCGAGGTCATCCTGGCGTCCTTCCACGGCCTGCCGCAAGAGTATTTCGACAAGGGGGATCCCTATTACTGCCACTGCGCCAGAACCACCCGACTGCTGCGCGAGCGGCTCGGTCTGGACGAAACGCAGCTGCGCATGACCTTTCAGTCCCGTTTTGGCCCGAAGAAATGGCTACAACCCTACACCGACAGGACCCTCAAGACGCTGGCCCGCGAGGGCGTCAGGCATATCGCCGTGGTCATGCCTGGCTTTGCCGCCGACTGC
The DNA here is from genome assembly GCA_963710815.1 of uncultured Gammaproteobacteria bacterium. GTDB lineage: Bacteria > Pseudomonadota > Gammaproteobacteria > UBA9214 > UBA9214 > CAVQCA01. Next base: position 16,876 of record CAVQCA010000086.1, read on the forward strand.
CTGGAGACCCTGGAGGAAATGGGAATGCAGAACCGCGAACTGTTTCTCGCGCAGGGCGGCAGTCGTTACGAGACTATTCCCTGCCTCAACGATTCAGCGGCCGGCATCGACATGCTGCACACCCTGGTCACGCAGGAACTGGCCGGCTGGATTTGAGCCTGGAATCCTGGATTCGCACGCCTGCACAGCGCGGCCCAATCACTGGAAGGAAACAAATGATGAACGGGAAAACGTCGCTGATGAATGCCGTGGTGATGCACTCACCCGGATTGCCGGAGGAACTGCGTTACCAGGAATTTCCGGTGCCCGGGATCAGGCGCGACACGGACGTACTGGTCCGGCTCAAGGCCGCCGGGCTCAATCCGGTGGATGCCAAGCTGAGGCTTAGCCCTGGCAGCTACTCGATGCCACTGCCGAGCGTGCTCGGCTTCGATGGCGCCGGTGTGGTCGAGATGACCGGCAAGGCAGTGACCCGATTCACCCCCGGCGATGAGGTCTATTTCTGTCACCCGAGCTTCGATGGACACACCGGCTGCTACGCGCAGTACACGGTCGTGCCCGATATACTGCTGGCACTAAAACCGGCGAACCTCAGCTTTACCGAGGCCGCGGCCATACCCCTGGCGCTGATCACCGCATGGGAATCGCTGTTTGAAAGAGCCAGCACGCAGGCGGGCCAGAAGGTGCTGATACATGGCGGCGCCGGCGGGGTGGGCCACCTCGCCATCCAGCTGGCAAAACAGGCGGGCGCGGATGTTCTCGGCTGACCGTGAGTTCGGACAGCAAGGCGGCGTTCGTTGCAAGCCTCGGCGCGGACAAACATATCTTCTACCGTGACGAGGATTTCGGGCAGGCCGTACTGCGCTGGAGTGACACCCAGGGCGTTGCATGTTGTGCTGGACACCGTCGGCGGACAATGCTTCGAACAGACCTTTGCCGCTGTGCGCTACGGCGGGCAACTGATCACGCTGCTACAACCCGCGGCCGGCACCGGTTGGGGCATCGCCCGCCAGCGCAACCTGGGCATCGGCCTGGAGCTCATGCTGTCGCCGACTTATCTCGATATTCGCAGGCGCAACGCGCCCAGTCAGGCATCCTGGAGACATGCGCACCACGCTTCGACAGCGGCGAACTCAGGGTCTTGGTGACCCGGACCTATCCCCTGCAGGAGGCGCCGGCTGCCCATCAGCGCTGGAAAGTGGCACGCAGACCGGAAACTCGTCCTGGTTTAGACTGAGGGGACATGGCATGCGAAAGGTGCGGATACAGCACTTTCAGCTACTGACAATCCATGAATCTGCGGGACCTTAAAT
>CAVQCA010000087.1:0-9554 GCA_963710815.1 uncultured Gammaproteobacteria bacterium
ATGGATCCGGTCCGGGGCGGGCGGCGGTTGGTGCGCCGCCGGCTGCCAGGGCTGCGCGGCCATCGACGTCAAAGACCGCGTGCGCCGGGTATGGACGTCAGCCGGCCTTGCGCGACCGGAACACCGGGTCGCGCTGGCCCCTGGTCGCCGCACACCAGGCCTTGCCTTCCAGGGATCCGCTGTCCATGTCAGCCGGTCGGGGCGGTCGTGCGCAAGGCGCCGAAGGCCTCGAGGATGCGGTCGATCTGCCCGGTCGTATGGGCCGCGCTCACACTGCAGCGCAGCAGACTGAAGTTGCCGGGTGAGGCGGGCGGCATGACCAGGTTAACGTAGATGCCGGATTCCAGCAGCCGGTTCCACCACTGGATGGACTGACCGCGGTCCTCGACGGTGACGGCGACCACCGGGCTCACCTCCGGACTGAGGCGGAAGCCGAGCGCCCCGAGCCCGTGATACAGCTGCCGGGCGTTTGCCCACAGCTGTTCGCGCAGCTGCGGGCGCTCCTGCAGGATGCGCAGCGCCGCCCGGGTCGAAGCGATGACCGAGGGCGAAGGCGAGGCGGTGAAGATATAGGAGCGGGTGGCGAAGCGCACCGCGTCCAGCTCAGGGTGGTTGCTCACGCAGTAGCCGCCGATCGCTCCCAGGCTCTTGCTGAAGGTGCCGGCGATGAAGTCGACGTCGTCCTCCACGCCGGCTTGTTCCGCCACGCCACGGCCATGATCGCCCAGCATGCCCATGGAATGCGCCTCGTCCACCAGCAGCATGCCGCCATAGCGGCGCTTGAGTGCCGCGATCTCCCGCAGCGGCGCACGGTCGCCGAGCATGCTGTAGATGCCTTCGACGATGATCAGCGTATTGGACAGACGATCACCGAGTCGGCGCAGGCGCTTTTCCAGGTCTGCCACGTCGTTGTGGCGGAAGCGAACGATATCGGCGCCGCTCAGGCGCACCCCGTCATAGATGCTGGCGTGGCTGTCGGCGTCGAGCACGATCATGTCGCCCGGACCGGCCAGCGTGGCGCACATGCCGCTGGTGGCGGCGTAGCCGGTGGTGAAGACGATGGCGTGGCGACGGTTGAAAAAGGCCGCCAGTTCCTGTTCCAGCAGGACGTGTTCGGTGAAGGTGCCGTTCGCCATGCGTGAACCGGTGGTTCCGGTGCCCTGCTCCTCGATGGCGACCTTCGCGGCCGCGATGCATTCCGGATCGAAGGTCAGGCCCAGGTAGTTGTTGGTTCCGGCCAGGATGACCCGGCGCCCGTTGACGATGCCTTCCGTGGACGAGAGGAGCTTCTCGGTGACGGCGCCGAACGGCATGATGCCGAGGTGCTGCAGCTCGGCGCGGGCATCGATGATCGGCTGGAACTTGTCGAACAGGCTCATGGGGTCAGGGCAGCAGTTTTTCCAGCTGCACGGCGAGATCGCGTATGGTGCGGATATCCGGCAGGATATTGAGCGGCACGGTGATATCGAAATCGTCCTCGATTTGCTCGATCATCATCATTACCTGCAGCGAGGTCAGGCCGAGTTCGGCCACCAGTTCGCTGTCTTCGTTAAGCGTCAGGTCGCCTTTGATGAAGGGCTGGAGGAGGGCGCAGATGCGGGCGGTGATTTCGTTGTAATCGGGCATTGAGCGGTCCGAATCCGGTATATTTGTTGGCCAGGGTGATTCGTGCATCCCTGGACAAGCCGACAGGTATTGCAAGGCACTGATTGTACTTGGAGTCGTTCGGCTCTGCCATGCCTGCCTCGTGTCCACCCATAAAAAATTAACCCGCCGCAAAGGTGCAAAGACCGCAAAGCAGATAATTTTTGTTATTAAATGTCTTCACGATCTGTGCGTCTTTGCGGTGAAGCTGGTGTCCGTGGACGAACACCGGCCCAGCTTGCCGCCGGAGGAGCAGCTATTAATCGAACATCAGTCAATTACGATCCGCCCTCCTCGCCACGGGTGTGGGTGGTGACAGGCTACCGGGCGGGGGAACGCGCCCAAACCCTGGCGCTGGCCGAGGCGCTGGGCTGGCCGTTCGAGGTCAAGGAACTCGACTACCGTCCTTCGGCCGCCCGGATCAGCCTGTTCCGGGCGAGTAACCTGCGCGGCATCCGGCGGGAGCGCTCCAGTCGGCTGGCGCCGCCCTGGCCCGATCTGGTGATCACGGCCGGCATGCGCAACGAACCGGCCTGTCGCTGGATACGCGAGCAGTCCATGGGGCACACGCGCATCGTCCACATCGGGCGCCCCTGGGCGCGGCTGGATCGGTTCGACCTGGTGATCACTACGCCGCAATACCGGCTTCCCGAGCAGGCCAATGTACTGCAGAACATGCTTACCCTGCACCGCGTGACGGGAGCGCGGCTGCATGAAGAGGCGCGCCGCTGGGAGGCTCGGCTCGCGGCGTTGCCTCGTCCCCGCATCGCCGTGATCGCCGGGCGGCGACAGCGGACCTATGATGTTCGGACGCAGGGCGGCACGCGGCTGGCGGACAGGCGAGCATCCTCGCACGTGACCGGGGTGGTTCGCTACTGGTAAGCACCAGTGCCCGTACGACGTCGGCGGCGGTCGAGGCGCTGCGCTGCGGGCATCGAGGTGCCGAGCACATTTCTACCACTGGCGCCGCGACGACGAAGACAACCCCTATTTCGGCTATCTGGCGCTGGCCGACGCCATCATCGTCACGGCGGACAGCATTTCCATGCTGACCGAAGCCTGTGCGACCGGCAAACCCGTATACATGTTCGATCCTGACAGAACCTCCAGTCGGAACGGTGGCGGCGACGGACTTCCGGCTCTCCGGCACGCTGTATCGCTGGATGATGCGCTGGGGTCCAAACGGCTGAGCCGCGACATCGGGCTCGTACACCGTCACCTGCTTGGGGCGGGCATGCGGTCTGGTTGGGTGAGGACTTTCCCGAATGGCACCCGCCGCCCCTGCGGGACCTTGAACGTGCACTGTCGCGGGTACGGGGATTGTTTGCCGGTGCAGATTGAGCCTGCCGCTTCCAGAATTCACCGCAGAGCCGCGGAGCAAGCAGAGCATTTCCTAGCTCTCGTAAAAAACTCACCGCAAAGGCGCACGACTGCAGGGATGCAGGAGCTAGGGCAACCCATGGAGCAGTTGCCGAAAGGACGCAAAGTGTATGATTGTTTTCATTAATGAATTTCTCTGTGTCCTTTGCGTCTCTGCGGTGAATAATGAGGTTGGCGCTGGATACCAGGTAAAGAGATCTGTTCATGAATGATCCCATTGTTGCGGATACCCCGCCGGTAATTCGCCCGCCGCCGAAGGTATGGCTGCTGACCGGCCACAAGGCGGGTGATAACACCCAGGTGGTGGCGCTGGCTGAGGCGCTTGGCTGGCCGTTCGAACTCAAGCGGTTCGCCTATCAGCCATGGGAACTGCTGAGCAACCGGCTGCTCGGCGTGACGCTGGCCGGCATCGACCCGGCGGGCTCCAGCCCGCTGGAACCGCCGTGGCCCGACCTGGTGATCACCGCGGGGCGGCGTAACGAGCCGGTGGCGCGCTGGATACGTCGCCAGAGTGGCGGGCGTACCCGGCTGGTGCATATCGGGCGACCCTGGGCGCGACTCGACTGCTTCGACCTGATCGTCTCGACGCCGCAGTATTTCCTGCCGGAGCGGCCGAATATCCTGCCGATCGACCTGCCGCTGCACCGCATCACGCAGGCCGGGCTGGCAGTGATCGCGGAACAAAGACGTGAAGAATTCGACCATCTGCCGCCACCCTACTGGTCGGTGCTGCTGGGCGGCAACAGCGGGGCGTTCGTGTTTACCGTGGAAAAGGCCATCCGCCTGGCCCGCTGGTTGAATATCCGACTGCGGAACGAGGGCGGGTCGGTGCTGGTCACCAACAGCGCACGTACCCCGGAGCCGGTCTACGCGGCCTTTCTGGAAACCCTGAAGGCGCCGATCTCCGTGTTTCGCTGGGGGGACCCGGCCGTCGAGAATCCCTACCTGGCGTATCTGGCCCTGGCCGACCGGCTGGTGGTCACCGGCGAGAGCATGTCGATGCTGGCCGAGGCCGCCGCGACCGGCAAGCCGCTGTATATTTTTGACCTGTCAGATTGTCCGACCGGCGATGCCGAGGCGTCCGGGGCTGTCGCCCGTGGTGGACACAGCTGCATAACCTGCGCTACAAGCCGCTAAGCCACCACCTCGCCATGGCCCTGGCGCCGCGGCGCATGCGCCGCGATATCTCTCGCATCCAGGAACGCCTGGTTGCCAGCGGCCGCGCGGTCTGGGTCGGGCAGGAATGGAAGGCCGGAGGCGCCCGGGGACAGGGATCGGACGTGGCGCGCGCCGCCGCGCGCGTGCGCGCCCTGTTCTCCGCGTCTCTGCGGTGAGATTCTCAGGTCGGGGGTGCGCACAGCGAGCAGCATGGCGCTGGTCACCAGGCAGCGGTGCAGTTTTTTGCAACTATTGTGGTCTGTGGTTAACAAGGAGCTGGATGCCATGCATATAATCATGCCAGTCATGCTGCTTTAAGCCCGGAGAGAAGCTTCAAGATCGTGCATACCCTCATTAAATTGTTTTTCGATGCCAGGCGATCAACCTCGTGGGCGGTCATCGCATGCCTGCTGGTTGCCAGCGCAGTGGAAGGAATCGGCATTACCAGCGTGGTGCCGTTGCTGACTCTCGCTACCGGGATGGACAACGGAGGCAAGGCATCGCCGGTAATGGAATACACCCGGGAAATCATGGATGCGCTTGGTCTGCCCATGAGCATCGGTATCCTGCTGGTGTTTTTCATTGCCGCGATGGTTCTGGCATCCCTGCTCAGCTTCCTTGCCATGGCCTACGTGGGCAGCGCCGTGGCCGAATTTTCAACAAAACTGCGTCTCCAGATCATACGGAACGTATTCAACGTCCAGTGGAGCTACTTTGTCCACAACCCGATCGGCAAGATCACCATCGCGGTCGGTGGGCAGGCGGAATCGAGCAGCAATGCCTACCGGCTCGTCGCGACCATGATCGCCGGAGGCATTCAGTCGGTGGTCTACCTGATCGTGGCATTGACTATTTCCTGGCCGCTTGCACTGACTGCGATTGCCATCGGCCTGTTCGTGGTCGCCACCCTGCACGTCCTGGTACGCATTGCCCGCAAGGCGGGAATGCGTCTGAACAAGCATTCCCGTGAGTTGTCCGTCTTTCTGACGGATACCCTCATCAACATCAAGCCGCTCAGGGCGATGACCCGCCAGAGCGCGTTCAGCAACCTGCTCGAAGCCAAGGCCAATTCCCTGAAAAAGGCCATTCGGCGGAACATCATCAGCAAGGAGGGCCTGAAAAACGGCCAGGATATCCTGGTCACGGTAATTCTCGGCATCGGGTTCTATCTTGCCGTCATCGTCTGGAAGGTCCCCGTCATCAACCTGGCCGTGGTCGGCGTGCTGCTCAAGAAAACCACGAACAACGTCACCAAGATACAGCGCAACTACCAGGAGGCGATCAGCCTGGAGCGGCCCTATATCGATATCAGGGGACTGATCAGCGAAACGGCAAATATGCCCGAGAAGAATCCTGGCAAGGCGGCGGCGACCCTTGAACAGGGATGCCGGCTGCAAAACGTGCAGTTCGGCTACGACGGCAACGAAGTGCTGCATTCGGTCACCATGGAAATCCCCGCACGCGGCATTACCGTACTGACCGGACCGTCGGGGGCCGGCAAGACCACAATCGCCGACATCATACTGGGACTGCACGCGCCCAGTTCCGGCAGCGTACTCGTCGACGGCAGGCCACTGCATGAGATCGACCTCGAAAACTGGCGACGCCTCATCGGCTATGTCCCGCAGGATCTGGTGCTATTCCATGACACCCTCCATGCCAACCTCACGCTCGGCGATCCCGCCATCACCGACGACGACGTGCGGGAAGCGCTGCAGACGGCAGGCGCATGGGATTTCATCAATGCCATACCCGAGGGTATCATGAGCATTGCCGGGCAGCAGGGCGCCAAGTTGTCCGGCGGCCAGCGCCAGCGCATTGCCATCGCACGCGCACTCGTGCACAAGCCAAGGCTGCTGATACTCGACGAGGTAACCAGCGCACTCGATACCAGGACCGAGAAAGAGATCTGCGAGAATATCCGCAATCTGTCCCACGACATTACCATATTCGCCATCACCCACCGGCCTGCCCTGCTGGAGATCGCCGACAGAGCGTACGTTATTAAAGATGGTCTGATTGAAGAAATGCGGACCCTGCCAAAATCATCCACACTTGAATCGTAGCTCTGTGTAATCTCCAAACTCTATTACACACGCAAACCGGGTGAATCATGCATGCCAAAAAAATCATTTAATTGCATTAACCCTGAATCAAGCAATAGCTCATATGCTAGAACAATCCAACCTGATAAAATGTGCGGACTCGCTGGTTATCTGGACCCTGGGAATCACCTGAACGAGGAGGCATCGGGACGCTTGTGCAAAAGCATGACCGATGCCCTGATACACCGCGGACCCGATGCAACTGGCGTCTGGGTTGACGTAAAACACGGCATTGCGCTGGGACATCGACGCCTGTCGATCATAGACCTGTCCACAACAGGCGCCCAGCCGATGACCTCCGCATCAGGCCGGTATGTACTTTCATTCAATGGCGAGATCTACAACTTCGCCGCGATACGCATTGATCTGGAAAGCCATGGCTATCCCTTCAAGGGTCATTCGGATACCGAAGTCATGCTTGCGGCATTTGAACAATGGGGTGTGGAAGGCGCGATTCGGAAATTTGAAGGCATGTTCGCCTTCGCGCTCTGGGACCGGCGGTCAGCACAACTCACCCTGGCCAGGGACCGCGTCGGCAAGAAGCCGCTTTACTACGGCTGGTGCGGCAACACCTTCCTGTTCGGCTCGGAACTCAAGGCATTCAATAAACATCCCCGCTTCAATCCGGGCATCGATCGGGACGCACTGGGACAATATATTCAGTATGGCTGGTTCGCGAATCCTGGTTCTGTATACAAGCATCTGCGCCAGATGCCACCGGGCTGTATTCTGCAGGTAACCATTGATAAAGCGCCCTGGTCAATGAAACCCTGCCCATTCTGGTCCGCCAGGGATGTCGCTGAAGCAGGCGAACAAGCGCTGTTCACAGGATCGTACAAGCAAGGCAAGGATCAACTGGAAGTTTTGCTGCGAGAGGCTGTCGCCGACCGTATGGTTGCCGACGTGGAGATCGGCGCCTTGTTATCCGGCGGGATTGATTCGAGCATGGTAGTTGCTCTGATGCAGGCGCTATCCACCAGGCCTGTCAAAACCTTCAGCATCGGTTTCACTGAGCCGAAATATAACGAAGCTGATTATGCGGCGAGTGTCGCAAAACACCTGGGCACGGAACACCACGAGCTATATGTGACTGCAAAGCAGGCGCTGGATGTCGTTGAAGACCTGACCACGATATACGACGAACCCTTTTCCGACCCGTCACAGATTCCTACCTATCTTGTATGCAAACTGGCTCACCGGGATGTCAAGGTTGTACTCTCGGGTGATGGTGGCGACGAAACATTCGCCGGCTACCGACGCTATCAGAAATGCCTCGCACGCTGGCAGTCCCTGCAAGGCATTCCCCTGCCACTGCGCAGAGCGAATGGCTGTATGCAGAGACTGATCGCAAATACCGCATGGAGACTTCTGGCTCCGAGAAACCAATTTCCGGTCGCCGACGAAAGGAAATGGCGGCGCAAGATCGGCAAACGATACCAGGATGCCTGCGACTGGACAGCAAGGTACCCGCAGCAACTGGTGGCAAATAACTTTAATCACTGCCATACAAGCGATGAATTCGTAGATGGCGCACACACAACTGATACTGCCCTGACCAACCCCGCAAGCTGGGCCAGGGTCAGCGACCCGGTACGTGCCATGTTGCAATATGACTATATTGGCTACCTGCCGGACGATATCCTCGTCAAGGTAGACCGGGCCAGCATGGCGGTAAGCCTCGAGGCGCGCAGCCCTCTTCTTGACCGGCGCATACTTGAGTTCGCGTGGAGCCTGCCCATGGACTTCCTGATCGGCGGCGACGGCACCGGCAAAAGAATTCTCAGGGACCTGCTCCTGAAGTATGTGCCACTCGAACTCATAGACCGGCCAAAACGCGGTTTTGGCGTACCTCTGGATTCATGGCTCCGCGGGCCATTGCGCGAATGGGCGGAAGAATTGATCTCCGAGCGAATGCTGATACAACAGGGAATATTTAATGTGAAACAGGTCAGGAATATATGGGCCCAGCATCTATGCAACTGGCGTAACCATTCAATGGTGTTGTGGTCACTGCTGATGTTTCAGATCTGGTGGAAAAACAACCACTGATCTGTCTTGTTTACTTGATTACTGTCAGCTCTGCTGCTTGCTATAGCGTCCCATGATTCCGCTGGCTGGCCAGTGTGAATCACATTGTCGGGCAGCTCCCTGTCGATATGATGCAGTTCAGGCACCAGGGTGGCGATGCCTTTTAACAGAGCCTCTTCGTCGTAGGCTGTACAGGCTGCGTCCATTTTCCGGATGGTCTCATCGAGTAGTTGCCACTCAATCTGTCGATGTTTGGCGAGGAAAATCTTCTCGTGCTGCGTGCCGACCAGTTGTTCCTTTTCATGAAACAGTTCTTCAAAGAGTTTTTCGCCCGGCCGCAGTCCGGTGTAGACGATTTCGATATCCTTGCCCGGCTCATTACCGGACAAGCGGATCATCTGCTCTGCGAGGTAGGTGATGCTGACCGGTTCGCCCATATCCAGCACGTAGATTTCGCCGCCGCTGCCCATGGACTCGGCCTGCAGTATCAACTGGCAGGCCTCGGGAATGGTCATGAAATAACGGGTCATTTCCGGGTGGGTCACGGTCACCGGGCCACCGGCCCCGATTTGCGCCTTGAACAGGGGCACGACACTGCCACTTGAGCCAAGCACATTGCCGAAACGGACCGTGATAAAGCGGGTTGATGAATGCTGGTTGAAATTCTGGCAGAAGATTTCCGCGATCCGCTTGCTGGCCCCCATGATGTTGGCGGGATTGACGGCCTTGTCCGTCGAAATCAGCACAAAGGCATTACAACCGTGACGATCAGCGGCAAGTGCCATCACCCGGGTGCCACAAACATTATTCTGGATGGCTTCCCGTACCTGGGATTCCAGCATCGGGACGTGCTTGTAGGCGGCGGCGTGATAGACGATATCCGGGTGATAGCGCTGAAACAGCTGCCTGACTGCGGCGGGATCCGTCACATCGCCGAGGTTTGCCAGGATCTCCATGCCGGGGAATGAGCGCCGCAGTTCATTTTCGATGAGAAACAGGTTGAATTCGCAGTTTTCCAGCAGTACCAGTCTTGCCGGGGCCAGCCGGGCCACCTGGCGGCATAATTCGGTACCGATTGATCCGCCAGCGCCACTGATCAGTACACATCTCCCGGAGAGTTCGGCGCTGATTGCCGACCGGTCAAGCGTGACCGGATCCCTGCCCAGCAGGTCTTCAATCGATAATTCCCGCAAGGTATCGATGCTAACGCGGCCGGCCACCAGATCCTGCATGCACGGG
>CAVQCA010000088.1:0-9191 GCA_963710815.1 uncultured Gammaproteobacteria bacterium
ATGAATTCCATTTCCGGCGTAATGACGCCGCGGCGCGCGTAGTGCATTTGCGTGACATTGGCGCCGGGTTTGGCACAGCGTGGCGGGCGGATGTGCTCGAAGCGCAGCCGCGCCAGTTCCGGGCTGGATTGCCGGTGCCGTCCGAACTCGGAGCTCGGCCCCGACAGCTGCTCCGTATCGCCCCGCTCGGTGATCCAGGCGGCGCGCAACGCCGGCAGGCCCCGCATCAGGTCGATGGTGGCAGCCGGATCGGTATAGGGTCCGGAGGTATCGTAAATCGTGATCGGCGGATTCTGTTCGCTGCCGAAGCTGGCCGGGGTGTCGGTCTGCTCCACCTGCCGCATGGGCACGCGGATATCCGGCCGAGATCCCTGCACGTGGATTTTTCTGGAGCCGGGGAAGGGACGCCTGACGTCGTCAGAAAGCCGGGCGGTCCTGCTGATGAATTCATCGGGTATGGCGCTCATGGTACCTTCCTGTCTGGATCTCGATATGCGCCGGCAGGTACCTGAGCTTCCCTACGCCGGGGTCAGCCGGATCAGGTTCGAAGGGTCTGTCTCAGCCCGACACGGGCACCCCCAGCTACGCAGGCTACACGGTAGCGAAAGGCGCCGCCCATTGCAAGCAAACCGATAAACCTGTAATTTCATAAGGCATTGTTTTTATTTGTGATGACGCTACCTCATGAGGTCCTCTCCTTGCCAGTGGGTGGCAAACCCCGTACTCTTCTGCGTCTTGCCCATCATCGATGCAATAAACTGATATGACTCAGCTGGATATCGAACAGGCCCGCTTCAACATGATCGAGCAGCAGGTGCGGCCCTGGGACGTGCTCGACCAGAGGATCCTGGACGTGATGAGCCGCATTCCCCGCGAGGATTTCGCGCCCGGGAAGTACCGCACGCTCGCCTTCGCCGACACCAACATCCCGCTGGGGCACAATCAGGTCATGATGGCGCCCAAGACGGAAGGACGCCTGCTGCAGGTCCTGGACGTGCAGCCAACCGATTCGGTGCTCGAGATCGGCACCGGCAGCGGCTTTCTGACGGCGTGCCTCTCCCGACTCGGCAATCATGTGACCAGCATCGAGATTTTCCCTGAATTTCGTGAGGCGGCCGCGGCCAAACTGGCGGCGCACGGTTACCGTAATATCACGCTGAAGGACGGCGACGCCGCCAACGGCATCGGCGCCAGCACCTGCTACGATGTCATCGCCGTGACCGGTTCGCTGCCACAGCTGCACACGCACTATCATCAGAACCTGACGACCGGCGGCCGCCTGTTCGTCATCGTAGGCATGCCGCCGGTGATGGAGGCGCTGCTCATCACACGCATTGACGAGGGCAACTGGTCCCGGGAGAGTCTGTTCGAAACATCGCTGCCGCCACTCCTGCATTCGGTGGAACCGCAGCGGTTCGTCCTGTAGTAACATACCCACCGCGTGATGCGCGAACTGACGCCGTTCGACTGCAGGACCCATATCGAACGCAGCACGGAGACACCGCTGCTGCTGGACGTGAGGGAACCCTGGGAACACCGTATCGCCAGTCTCGAGGGGTCGACGCTCATTCCCATGCGGGAAATCCCGTCGGCCATTGAAGACCTGGACCCTGCGCAGGAAGTTATCGTCATCTGCCATCACGGCATACGCAGCCGACATGTCGCCCATTACCTCGAAAGCCGTGGCTTTACCCGGGTGATAAATCTGCGCGGCGGCATCGACGCCTGGGCGCGCGAACTGGATACCCTGCTGGCCACCTATTGATTCTGATCAAGGGCAACGAGTCATGAAACTCACCACTCAACGGATACTGCTACCCCTCCTGTGGCTGGCCATACCGGCGTACGCCCTTGCCGATAACATGCTCTCGATCTATCAACAGGCCGTTCAATCGGATCCCCAGCTGCAGGCCGCCAAGGCGTCTTACCAGGCCACGCAGGAGGTCGTCCCGCAAAGCCGCTCAGCGCTGTTGCCCAATATCGGCCTGACCGGGGACGTCTCCAGAAACCGTTATCACAACCGCTCGCCTTCGGCCGGCGAGCCGGAGAACAGCTATGCCACGAACAAGACCTTCGGCGCCCAGCTGACCCAGGCCATCTACCAGCGCGAGAGTTTTCTGAAGCTCGAACAAACCGACAGCGTGGTTGCCCAGTCAAAGGCGCAGCTGACCGCCGCTGAGCAGAATCTGGTCCTGCGCGTGGCGACGGCATATTTTCTCGTCCTCGGCGCGCAGGACAACCTGGCGTTCGTCAAGGGAAACAAGGCCGCCATCACGCGCACACTGGAACAGGCCAAACAGCGTTTTGACGTGGGGCTCTCGGCCATCACCGATGTTCTCGAGGCGCAGGCGCGTTATGACACTGCAGTGAGTGACGTGATCAACGCCGAGAAACTGCTGGCCGACTCCAAGGAGGCCCTGCGGGAACTGACGGGCGTGGAACCCGGGACGCTCGAGACCTTGCGGCCCGAGATCCCGCTGACCCCGCCGGACCCCGCCGTGGAAAACAAGTGGGTCGGCATCGCGACCGACCAGAATCCTCTGCTGCTCGCGGCTCGCGCGGCAACCGAGACCGCTCGCCAGGAGATCGATATCCAGCGCGCCGGCCACTATCCCACCGTAGATCTTAAGGCCAACTACGCCTGGCTCAATAACAACTTCGGCGGTACCGGCTTCGCCCTGGAACAAAATCAAAGCTCCATCGGAGTCCAGATGACCCTGCCGCTTTACCAGGGCGGCCTGGTCGTTGCCAACACACGCCAGTCGCAATATCAGTTCAACCAGGCCCAGGAGAACCAGGTGAAGCAACGCCGTTCCACCGAACGTAATGCACGCAACTATTACCGCGGTGTGATCACCGGGATCAGCAAGGTCGACGCGCTAAAACAGGCAGTGGCCTCCAACGAGAAGGCGCTGGAGGCGGCCGAGGCCGGTTTTGAGGTGGGAACCCGCACCATCGTCGATGTGCTCAATACCCAGAGCGACCTGCTGAGCGCAAAGCGCGACTATGCCCGCTCCCGCTACGATTACCTGCTGGACATGCTGCGCCTGAAAGATGCCGCCGGCATCCTTGATGAAGAAGACCTGAAACTGGTCAACGCCCTGCTGCAGTAAATGATAAGAATGGCCACGGAATCCACGGAAGACACGGAATATGTAAAAATCAAAAACCTACAAAAACCCGTTAAAAATCCCTATACAAGCCATTCTGACCGCATAACGGTAAGTTTCTACGGGTTTTAATATTTTTAGTTTTTACATTTTAATCTTTCCGTGTTTTCCGTGGATTCCGTGGCCATTTAAATCCAATTCACCCGTCAACTCTGACATTCAAGGTTAACCCTCGTAACCGATTCGGGTACAAGACGCAATGGACGATAAGGAACTTACTGAAAGCCTGCCCGGCTTTGATCAGCCGCTGGCACTGCTGCGCGCCTGTCATACGAAAATCCTCGTGCACTGCGACCTGCTGGAAGAACTGGCTGCCAGTCCCGGCGACGCCGGCAGGGAGGAGGAGGTCCGCGGTGCGGCGCGCCGGGTTATGAACTATTTCTCGACCAGCGCCAGGCTCCACCATCAGGATGAGGAAATCGACCTGTTTCCCCTGCTGATACGCCAGTCACTGAAGCTGGCCGATCTGGTGCACGGACTGAAGCAGGAGCACCGGCAGCTCGACGAGCTCTGGGGCGCTATCGCCCTTGATCTGAAACGGCCACAGGACATTGCGGACCACGCCGCCTTCGCCGACCGGGTTCACGCCTTCTGCGACTTGAACCGCCGGCACGTCCGGCGGGAAAACCTGGAATTGCTGCCGCGCGCGGAAGGCATCTTGAGCAGCCGCCAGTTAAAGGATCTCGGCACCGCCATGGCCGCCCGCCGCGGCGTCCGCTTCACCGGCTGACTTTACCTGTAGCACGAGTACGCAGTGCCATATTTATAATGGCCACGGAATCCACGGAAAACACGGAATAAATAAAAATCAAAGATAGACAAAAATAATTATTGGAAACACATATAGAAGCCACTCTGGCCGCACGACAGGAAGGTTCTACGGGTTTTCATGATTTTAGTTTTACGTTTTAATCTTTCCGTGTTTTCCGTGGATTCAGTGGCCATTCTGTTTTTGCAGTTCTTACGTGAAGCAGGCACACCTCACGTCTTCAAATAGCTACCGATCATCCCGAGCACCGTCGCCAGGGCGCCGCGGTTCTGCTCGACCGCTTCCCTGCCCTTTTCACCGATTCGCTTGCGTTCCCCGCCATCCTGCAGCCAGTGCTGAACGGTGTCCCGCAGCTGCTCGGTATTCTCCACCTGGCGGCAGGCGCCGGCTGTCAATAGCAGCTTGCAGACTTCCAGAAAGTTGGACACGTACGGCCCCGTCACCACCGGGATACCCAGTGCGGCCGGCTCCAGCATGTTATGCCCACCGGCATCCACCAGGCTGCCGCCGACGAAGGCCACGTCCGCGGCGGCATAGAACATCAGCAACTCGCCCATCGAGTCACCGATGAAGACCGCAGTATCCGCCTCGCAGGAGAGCCGCTCGCTGCGCAGTACGATGCGGTAGCCATGACGGCGGCACAGCTCGGCAACGGCGACGAAACGCTCCGGATGGCGGGGAACCAGCACCAGCAGGCAGTTGCTGACTGTCTTGCGTATCTCCCCGAAGGCAGTGAGGATGAGTTCGTCTTCGCCGTCATGGGTGCTGCCGGCGATCCACACGGGCCGGTTCACCCCCCATTCCCCGCGCAGCAGAGCCGCCTTTTCGTACAGACCGGCGGGGATGTGCTGTTCGAATTTCAGGTTACCCGACACCATGACCTTTTCCGGATCGGCGCCCAGCGAGACGAAGCGTTCGGCATCCAGCGGAGTGCGTGCGGCGATTTGCGTGACGGCGCCGAGCGTCTTGCCGATCAGCTTGCGGAACCGCCGGTACCCCGCCAGCGATTTTTCCGAGAGTCGGGCATTGACCAGCAGCAGCGGGATCTTCTTTCTGAGGCAACCCCGGAACAGGTTCGGCCACAGCTCGGTTTCCATAACGATGGCCAGCTGCGGGCGGACGCGATCGATGAAACGCGCCACCACGTCGGGCAGATCATAGGGGGCGTAGACGTGCGCCACCTCCCCGTCAAACAGTTCCGCGACATGCGCCGCCCCGGTGGGGGTAACCGTGGTCATCAGGATGGAATACTCCGGGTACCGGTCAAGCAGCGCCCGGATCATGGATTCGGCCGCCTGCACCTCGCCCACCGACACGGCATGCACCCAGATGACCTGCTCACCCACGGCGGGGTGTATGGCGCCAAAGCGTTCCGTCCAGCATTGCCGGTACTCCGGAGCGCGTATACCGCGCAAGGCCAGGCGCATCAGCACCAGGGGCGCAAGCAGGTAGAGCAGGGCGGTATAGAGCGTTCTCACGCAGTATCAGCCATGATCACGCAGCCAGTCCATATACATGGCGACGCCTTCCTCCAGAGGGCGGAACGGCTTTTCGTATCCGGCCGCGCGCAGCGCCGTGAGGTCGGCCTGGGTATAGCTCTGGTAACGGCCGCGCAACTGCTCCGGCATGGGGATGTATTCGACCTCGCCCCGGCCGTACCAGTCGATCAGCGCCTCGGCGAGGGCATTGAAGCTGCGTGAACCGCCGGTGCCCACATTGAAGATCCCGGATCGGTCGGGATGATCCAGGAACCAGAGATTGACATCCACGACATCGTCGACATAGACAAAATCACGCCGCTGCTCGCCGTCGGCATAGCCGTCGCAGCCCTTGAACAGGCGCGGGTTTACGCCCTCGTCGAGCTGGCGGCCGAGATGCCAGGCCACGCTGGCCATGCCGCCCTTGTGCTGTTCACGGGGCCCGTAGACGTTGAAGTAGCGAAACCCGGCGATCTGGCTCCGGGCCCCGGGCAGGACACGCCGCACCTGTTGGTCGAACAGAAACTTGGAATAGCCGTACACGTTGAGTGGGGCTTCGTGCTCGCGGGCCTCGGTGAAGTCATCGCCGGCCCCGTACACCGACGCCGAGGAGGCATAGAGAAACGCCACCTCGTGTTCAAGGCAGTAATGCAACAGGCGCCTTGAATACGCGTAGTTGTTGTTCATCAGGTAGCGGCCATCCTGCTCCGTGGTGCTGGAACAGGCGCCCTCGTGGAAAACCGCCTCGACCGGTCCCGTCGACAGCGCCCGGGCATGCAGCGTGTCGATGAAGTCATTCTTGTCCAGGAAATCGAGAATTTCGCAGTCAACGAGGTTGCGGAATTTTTCGCCATCCGTCAGATCGTCCACCACCAGAATATCCTCGCGGCCCCGCGCATTGAGCCCCTTGACGATATTGCTGCCGATGAACCCGGCCCCGCCTGTGACGATGATCATTTGGTGTTAGCTGATGTAACTGTCAGAAACATTTATTCACCGCAAAGACGCAAAGCGCGCAAAGACTGAAATTACTAATAAATTCACACGCAGATGATACAGAGACATTATTCTGACCATTCATGTATTAATAGATGTTTAACTGGATTTTTCCTTTGCGTTCTTTGCGCCTTTGCGTTGAGATCGCTGATTCTCATGACTTCCGCGAGTCCCGCCGGCGGATGGCCTCGACCATCGCACTGGTCGAGCAGCCGTCCTGGTAGCCCAGCACCACGACCTCGCCGCCGTGGCGGGTCACGCAGTCAAAACCGGCGATCTGCTCCGGGCGGTAATCCCCGCCCTTGACCAGCAGGTCGGGCCGGATCTCGTCGACCAGGCGCGCCGGGGTATCCTCCGAAAACGCGACCACCCAGTCAACGCTCTCCAGACCGGCCAGCACCGCCATGCGCTGCACGAGCGGGTTCAGCGGGCGGTCATTCCCCTTGAGGCGCGCCACGGAGGCATCGTCATTCACGGCAACGATCAGCCGATCCCCCAGGCGTCTCGCCTGACGCAGATACGCGACGTGGCCCGCATGCAGCAGGTCGAAACAACCGTTGGTCATGACGATCCGTTCACCGCGCGCGCGCGCGTCCGCGACTGAGGTCAGGAGCTGTTCCCGGCTCATTTCCCCGTAACCGGCGCCCTGTGCGTACTGCACGGCGCGGCGCAGTTCCGGCACGGCAACGCCGGCCGTGCCGAGTTTGCCCACCACGATGCCGGCGGCCAGATTGGCCAGCGCGGTCGCCCCCGGCAGATCCTCACCGGCGGCGAGCGCCGCGGCCACTACCGCGACGACCGTATCCCCCGCGCCCGTGACGTCGAAGACCTCGCGCGCCTCGGCCGGCAGGTGCAGCGGTGCTGCCTCACCGCGTAGCAGGGTCATGCCATGTTCACCGCGCGTCACCAGCAGGGCATCGATACCACAGCCGGCGAGCAAGGCGCGGCCGCGCGCCAGCAGGGCCTGTTCATCGGGGCAGGGACCCGCCGCAAGCTCGAATTCGGCCAGATTGGGCGTGATGAGACTCGCACCCCGGTAGCGGGTGAGGTCGGGCGCCTTCGGGTCGACCAGCACCGGCTTGCCGGCACGCCGCGCCGCCTCGATCATCCCGGCGAGATTCACCAGCGTCCCCTTGCCGTAATCGGAGAACACCACGACATCGC
Organism: uncultured Gammaproteobacteria bacterium; assembly: GCA_963710815.1. Taxonomy (GTDB): domain Bacteria; phylum Pseudomonadota; class Gammaproteobacteria; order UBA9214; family UBA9214; genus CAVQCA01. The sequence goes on from CAVQCA010000088.1 coordinate 7,578, forward strand.
AATCGGCTAGCCCCTGGTGAAACTCGTCCAGCAGGCGGTCGGCATCGACAGCCTGAAAACCTTCCTCGAAATCGAGGCGGAGCAACTGCTGATGACGGCTGATCACCCGCAGCTTGGTCACCGTGGGGGTATTCGGGAGTCTCTGGAACCGGCAATCGACCCCGGCCGCGGCGAGCTGCGCCTCGAGCACGCCGGCGGGCGCATCGTCACCGGTCACCCCGATCAACCGGGTGCGGCTGCCGAGTGCCGCGGTGTTGAATGCCACGTTGGCGGCGCCGCCCGGCCGTTCCTCGGATCTTTCGACACGCACCACCGGCACCGGCGCTTCCGGCGAGATCCGTGCGGTGACGCCATGCCAGTATCGGTCCAGCATGACATCTCCGACGATCAGAATCCGCCCCCGATCGAAGGCGGGGACACGCATCTTCATGGCAGCATCAGCCCGGCAAGCCTTTCGACCGATAATAGCACAGGCATTTCATGCCATAATCATGGCCATTTCCGCACCCGAATCGATCCTCCGGAAGGCGCATGCCTGAAGTGACCGACACCTGCCGACCCGAACGCCGCGTACCTTACCGCTGGCGACACGGGCTTGCCCGGGTGGCGGCCGGGATGCTGTGGTACGTCACCCGGCTGCCCTACGGCGGGCAGCTTCTCATCGGACGGGGCCTGGGACGTCTGATCCGCAGGCTGGCCCGGGACCGCCGGAATATCGCCCGGACCAATCTCGCCCTGTGCTTCCCGGAGCGTTCCGGGGGCGAGCGGGAACAACTGCTCGATGACCATTTCGACTCGCTCGGCATCGCGCTGATCGAAACGGCGCTCGCCTGGTGGGGGTCGAACCGGCGACTCGAAGGCCTGCTGACGATCAACGGGCTCGGGCACCTCGAGGACGCCCTGCGACACGGTCGCGGCGCCATCCTGCTCAGCGCCCATTTCACCACCCTGGAGATCGGCGGACGGCTGCTCGCGCTGCACGCGCCGTTTCACGTCCTCTACCGTTCCCACAAGAACCCGGTCATCGAGGCACTGCAGCGCCGCGCGCGCCGCCGGCATTTCGAGAAGGCCATCCCGCGCGATGACCTGCGCGCACTGCTGGCCAGCCTGAAGCAGAACCGGCCGGTGTGGTATGCCCCGGACCAGGATTTCGGCCGCGCCAACAGCCTGTTCGTGCCCTTCTTCGGCATACCCACCGCCACCCTGACCGCGACCTCGCGTCTCGCCCGGCTGAGCGGCGCACCGGTGGTGCCCTTCTTTCCGCGACGCCTGCCGGACGCGCGTGGCTACGAGCTCAGCCTGCTGCCGGCGCTGGAAGACTTCCCGGGCAGGGATGTCGAACAGGACACGCGCCGCATCATGAGCCTCATCGAGGCACGCATACGACAACAACCGGAACAGTACCTGTGGGTGCACCGGCGTTTCAAAACCCGTCCGCCGGGGGAGCCACCGGTGTATGGTTGCTAGTTTTATTTTTTCACCGCAAAGACGCAAAGAACGCAAAGGAAATCGTTTCATTAATGGGCGTCCATATCGCGAGCAAGCTCGCTCCTGCATGAGTATCGATCCGATTGCTCAGGCAGTTTGAATATTTGATCTCTTTGCGTTCTTTGC
>CAVQCA010000089.1:0-11111 GCA_963710815.1 uncultured Gammaproteobacteria bacterium
TCAATCCAGGCCGGATGGGCCCGGGTCATATTCACCCCGACGGTGCAGGTTCCGCCGCAAGGTGGCAAATTTGTAGAGATAGCTTGACGGGGAATTTATGAGAAAGGCCGCGATGAAGAAAGGTATCCGTCTGGTGATTGGATGCTTGTTGATAGGAATTTCGGGCATTATGCCGGTCAAGTACAGCATGGCATCGGGGACATCAACGGCACAGCAAGTGATGCAGGCATATTTGACGGGCTTGTCCAACGGCGACGTAACGACTTTGAGCGGCCTGATCGGTGGCCCCCTGAAGGACAAGAGTCACCGGCTGTTGACGCAAAACACCCGGTATCCTCAATTCCTGCGAACACACTATGCAGGTGTTGTGATGACGATAGAGGGAATGACGCAGGCGGGTCCGAATTATGAGGCCAGGGTACGGTTTGACTATCCTTCATCCGACTCCAGCACAAGCGTGTTTACGCTGAGAGTCGTCGACGGTCAATGGAAGATTGTCGACGAACAGCTGTTCTAAATCATCTCAGTGAGATGCTGATTCGTATCATGAGTGTCATGACACACTTGAAATACTTACCACGATATTTGGGTTTTCTGGCTTCTGCTGGGATGGTGCTTTTGCTATCAGCCTGTGGGGGGGGTGGTGGGGGAGGCGGTGCCAGTACCGGATCGCTCTTATCAACTAATAACCCGCCGACCATCACCTCGACACCGGTGACCCGGGGAACCCAGGGTGTGGTCTACAACTACCAGGTCATCGCAAGCGATGTCGATGCGGGTGATACCCTGAGCTATGCCCTGATAACCTCGCCGACGGGTATGAGCATCGATGCCGGCACGGGTCTGATCAGCTGGACGCCGACCAACGCGCAGGTGGGGGACAACGCCATCACCGTGCAGGTGAGCGACAACGGCACAAACCCCGGCCCCCTGTCGGCCACCCAGGACTTCACGGTTACCGTGGTTGCTGTAAACAATCCACCCGTAGCCAGTGATGACAGCTTTACGACCAATGAAGATACCTTTTACAGCGGCACTCTAAGTGCCAACGACCCGGATGGGACTTCGCTGACATATAGCATTGTGTCAAACGGAGCCAGGGGTACGGCGATAATCACCGATGCCACCACCGGCGCCTTCACCTACACGCCGAATCCGAATATCTATGGGGCCGATAGCTTTACCTTCAAGGCCAACGACGGACAAGTGGATTCTAATGTTGCCACGGTGAGTATTACCATTAATCAGATTACCAAACCTAACAACCCGCCGGCCATCACCTCGACACCGGTGACCAGGGGAACCCAGGGTGTGGTCTACAACTACCAGGTCACCGCGAGCGATATCGATGTGGGTGATACCCTGAGCTATGCCCTGATAACCTCGCCGACGGGTATGACCATCAATGCCGGCACGGGTCTGATCAGCTGGACGCCGACCAACGCGCAGGTGGGGGACAACGCCATCACCGTGCAGGTGAGCGACAACGGTACAAACCCTGGCTCGCTGTCGGACACTCAGAGCTTTACGGTCACCGTGGCCAATGTCAACGACGCGCCCATCATCACCTCGACACCGGTGACCCGGGGAACCCAGGGTGTGGTCTACAACTACCAGGTCATCGCAAGCGATGTCGATGCGGGTGATACCCTGAGCTATGCCCTGATAACCTCGCCGACGGGTATGAGCATCGATGCCGGCACGGGTCTGATCAGCTGGACGCCGACCAACGCGCAGGTGGGGGACAACGCCATCACCGTGCAGGTGAGCGACAACGGCACAAACCCCGGCCCCCTGTCGGCCACCCAGGACTTCACGGTTACCGTGGTTGCTGTAAACAATCCACCCGTAGCCAGTGATGACAGCTTTACGACCAATGAAGATACCTTTTACAGCGGCACTCTAAGTGCCAACGACCCGGATGGGACTTCGCTGACATATAGCATTGTGTCAAACGGAGCCAGGGGTACGGCGATAATCACCGATGCCACCACCGGCGCCTTCACCTACACGCCGAATCCGAATATCTATGGGGCCGATAGCTTTACCTTCAAGGCCAACGACGGACAAGTGGATTCTAATGTTGCCACGGTGAGTATTACCATCAATCAGGTCACATCATCCATCATGATTGTAGCGGCCCACCCGGACGATGAGACGCTGCTGGCAGCAGGTGTGTTGAAGCGTGCTCGGGACAACGGGGATTCTGTGAAGGTTGTGATAGTCACCAACGGTGATGGTGGTGGTACCACAGACGTGGGATACACCCGTGAGGCGGAAAGCCAAACGGCGCTGGCCAACAAGCTCGGTCTGAACGTCAATGACATCATCTTCCTTGGCTACCCTGATGAAGGTCTGCAGAGCATGTACAACGATTACCCCACCCTGGCCGACGGCAGTTATCTGGCTGGCACCGGGAAGACGTCCACATACGGCGGCAGTGGACTGGGTGGCAAGGATTTCCACAGCTATGAAACCGGTGTTGCGGGAAGCTACAACTGGGTCACGCTGGAGGAGGACCTGCAGGCGTTGTGGGAGCGTTACCGTCCGTCTGTGATTTACACCCACTCCCCGGCCGACCAGCACCCGGATCACCGGGATGTCTTCTACGCCGTGCGCGATACGACGGTGGCGATGATGAAATCCGACCCCCAATTCCGGCCGGATGTGTACATTTCCACGGTTCACGATCCGGTGAACTATCCCTTCGTGGACCGGTGGGTGAAAGGTGCCGGTGCGGTGCAGACCGTGTCTGTCAGTGCGGGAGACGCGGTCTGGCCCAACCCGGCCTTTAGCGGGACGCCGGGCAACTTGACTGACATGCGCGCGCGTTTTACCCCCACACTTGCCTTTGTCGAACCGCCGAACCTGTACAAGACACCCTTCGCGTGGTCGGACCGGATCAGCTTACCGGTGCCCGCCGTGATGCAGGACACCAATCTGGCCAATAACCTGAAGTACCAGATGATCGACGGATATGTCACCCAGCGCGTAGGGCATGGATTCATATATGCGTTTGGCAAGAACGAAGAGATCTTCTGGAAGCAGGACTGGTCGCGCGACATCGCCATGACCGCCACGGTCACGGCGTCTTCACAAAATGCAAACTCCTTCCAGCAGGCTGCCAATGTGGTGGACGGGATCCCTGACGGCTATCCGGGCAACAGTCAGGCCGAGTGGGCCACACAGGGCGGAGGTGCAGGTGCGTGGGTGCAGTTGAACTGGCCACAGGCGCATACGGTCAACCAGATTGTGCTCTTTGATCGGCCCAACTCCAACGATCATATAGTGAGTGGTACCCTGAGCTTCAGTGATGGCAGCAGCGTGCCGCTCAGTCCCGTGGGCGGGCTGCCGGATGACGGTACGGCCTACACGGTGACACTGTCACAGCCCAAGACCATTACTTCGGTGCGCTTCACGGTGAATTCGGTCAGCGCGACGACGAGCAATGTGGGTTTGGCGGAGATGAAGGTGATGGAGGTCCCGCCGAGTGTAGCCAACAGCACACCCTTTTTCACCCGGGGTCCCACGGCAGCATCATATGCACTCACGAACTCGGCCACGACAACGCTGTCAGCGCCGGCCTATGATGCCGACGGCGATTCCCTGACGTACACCTGGCATGCGCAGCTGGGCACCATCACCGGCTCGGGTGCCATGGTGACGTATCAGGCACCCGCGACATCGACCGGCCTGGATAACATCACGGTGGGTGTAGCGGATGGCACGAATTCCCAGGTCAGCGCTTCGTTTACCGTTGATGTTTATGACGCATCATCCGTTTCCAACGTTGCCCCGCTGTATTCTTCTGTTACGGCTAGTTCCCAAAACACCACGAATGGCCAATTGGCGAGCAAGGCGGTGGACGGTGTGGTGGACGGATATCCTGGGGATTACACCAAGGAGTGGGCGACGGTGGGCGGCAAGGCGGGTTCCTGGATTCGCCTGGACTGGTCGTCGGCCTATACGGTGGATCACGTGACCCTGTATGACCGTCCGAACCTCAACGACCAGGTGTTGAGCGGGACCCTGCTTTTCAGCGATGGCACGAGTGTGTCCGTGGGGACGCTGCCCAACAATGGGGCTGCCTTGACGGTGAGCTTTACGCCGCGGTCGGTGACGTGGGTTAAATTCACCGTGAACAGTGTCAGCGGCACGACACAAAACGTCGGTCTGGCGGAGATGCAGGTGTACGGCAGCAGTACGGGAGGTGGAAGCAATGCGTCACCCACCATCACCGCGGGCCCGACGGCATCACCGTCGGATATTACCGAGAACGAGACTGCCCAACTGAGCGTGACCGCCAGTGACCCTGACGGGGACTCCCTGACCTATACCTGGCAGCCGGCGAGCGGGACGGTCAGCGGTAGCGGGGCGACGGTGACGTTCAATCCGCCGGCGGTGAGTGCGGACACTACGGTACGCATCAACCTGACGGTGAGCGATCCCGGCGGCCTGTCGGCGACCGGGTACGTGAATGTCACGGTGCGTAACGTGACAGGGGGGGCCTCTGTCAATGTTGCCCCGCTGTATTCTTCCGTGACGGCCAGTTCCGAGTACACCAAGTACGGGCAGCTGGCGAGCAAGGCGGTGGACGGTGTGGTGGACGGATATCCTGGGGATTACACCAAGGAGTGGGCGACGGTGGGCGGCAAGGCGGGTTCCTGGATTCGCCTGGACTGGTCGTCGGCCTATACGGTGGATCACGTGACCCTGTATGACCGTCCGAACCTCAACGACCAGGTGTTGAGCGGGACGCTGCTTTTCAGCGATGGCACGAGCGTGTCCGTGGGGACGCTGCCCAACAATGGGGCGGCCTTGACGGTGAGCTTTACGCCGCGGTCGGTGACGTGGGTCAAATTCACCGTCAACAGTGTCAGCGCCACGACACAAAACGTCGGTCTGGCGGAGATGCAAGTGTACGGCAGCAGTACGGGGGGTGGAAGCAATGCGTCACCCACCATCAGCGCCGGCCCGACGGCATCGCCGTCGAACATTACCGAGAACGAGACCGCCCAACTGAGCGTGACCGCCAGCGACCCTGACGGGGACTCCCTGACCTATACCTGGCAGCCGGCGAGCGGGACGATCAGCGGTAGCGGGGCAACGGTGACCTTCAATCCGCCGGCGGTGAGTGCGGACACGGTGGTACGCATCAACCTGACGGTGAGCGACCCCGGCGGCCTGTCGGCGACCGGGTACGTGAATGTCACGGTGCGTAACGTGACAGGGGGGGCCGCTGTCAACGTTGCCCCGCTGTATTCTTCCGTGACGGCCAGTTCCGAGTACACCGAGTACGGGCAGCTGGCGAGCAAGGCGGTGGACGGTGTGGTGGACGGATATCCTGGGGATTACACCAAGGAGTGGGCGACGGTGGGCGGCAAGGCGGGTTCCTGGATTCGCCTGGACTGGTCGTCGGCCTATACGGTGGATCACGTGACCCTGTATGACCGTCCGAACCTCAACGACCAGGTGTTGAGCGGGACCCTGCTTTTCAGCGATGGCACGAGTGTGTCCGTGGGGACGCTGCCCAACAATGGGGCTGCCTTGACGGTGAGCTTTACGCCGCGGTCGGTGACGTGGGTTAAATTCACCGTGAACAGTGTCAGCGGCACGACACAAAACGTCGGTCTGGCGGAGATGCAGATTTTCGCCACCTCGTCTGATCAGACGGTTCTGTATCAGGAAAATTTCAACAATGGCAGCGCCACGAACTGGACGGTGGTGGACGATCCCTCGGCGACCCATGCCCCGTCGATCTGGGGTGTGGTGAACGGGCAGTACCAGGAGAGCAGCGGCACGCGGTATTCGGACGACGTGGGGATTTTCAGATATACCGCCGACGGCTGGGAGGCGCCGGCCACGTATACGCGCTATAACGGGGGCAGTTACGGGCCGATGGATCTGAATCTGCTCGTGCGTTCCACGGACATCGGTGTAGTGGGGGTGCTGTTTGGCTACCAGGATAACAACAACTATTACAGTTTCTCGATGACCCAGCGGGGAGGGTACCGGCGGCTGGCGAAGAAGGTGAACGGGGTATTCACGCAGTTGGCGGGGAGTACGCAGAGTTTCACGGTGGGCCAGTGGATGAATCTGAGGATCGTGATGGAGAACGACGTCATCGTGGTGTTTATCGACGGCAGGCAAGTGATGTCGGCAGTAGACACGAGCTTCAGTGCCGGGAAGATCGCGCTGTGGACGGGCCGCAACGGACCGAGTCAATTCGATGATGTGACGGTGCTGACTCCGCCAGCCCAACCTGTTATTGGGCTGACCACTCCGGCGGAGTATGCGGTGCAAACGGGGGGCACGCTGAATGTGGCTGCTGAGCTGACCAACACGACGAACGTGGGAGGGGTGAAGTTTGTGCTGGACGAGGGGACGGGGGGTGCGCAGACAGCGACCGATCCGAGCTACCCCTACACGGCCCCCCCGTTTAACTTTGCCGTTTCCGGGACACACGAGGTACGTGCGTATGTACTGGACGGCTCGTCCCAGCCGATGAGCGGTAACGGGTCGGTTGACGTCAAACCGGGAATCGGAGTCAACGGTTATTACCTGGTGGGTTTTGGCGACAGTATTACCGACGGTGTTTTCGACGATGACCCGACGGATGACATCTCCCTTGACGGTCGGGATACCAGCGGCGGCTACGAGCCGGTGCTGAACAATCTCTTGACGGGCTATAAACCGCTAACGGTAGTTGATGAAGGGCACCCCGGGGGTACCGCACCGGAGGGTTGGGCGAGGATCGGTACGATACTGACACGCACGGCCGGTGCCCAGGCATACCTGGTGATGTATGGGACCAATGACACGAACTTGTCGCCGCCCGAGCCGAGTGGACTTGGCCTGTCCCCGGGTGATGCGGACTACCCAGGCTCATACAAGGAGGCTATGCAGGGCATCATTGATGCGGTTGTCGGCGCGGGCAAAAAGGTCTTTCTCGCCAAAATACCACCGGTAATCGGGAATGCCACCGTCAACACGACCATTCAGAAATTCAACCAGGTGATCGACGAATTGTTGACCGACCCCGATAATGCAGCGACCGGACTGGTATACGCGGGGCCGGATTTTTACACCCACTTCACCAACAACCCCGGCCAGATTGGCCCGGATCATGTACACCCCAACGGTGCCGGCTATGCCGCCATGGGGTCGCTGTGGGCGAGCAGTCTGAACGGTAACCTGTAAAGTGGAGAATATGCGGTCTGTCGGGTTGTTTTATTTGCCTGGCTGGCGATCTATCGTGACCTGGTCAACCACCCGCCTGAATTCTTCCGCAACCTTTTCCCCCAGGCAGCCGTCGGACTTGGGTGATCGTAGCGAGCATGGTGGAGCGCGAGCACAGAGGTTCACGATATCGGAGGCGCATAGTGGTTCTATGCAACGAAATATCGGGGGAGAGCGGAGCGAGGGGGTGATGGGCTGCTCTCCCGCCAGCGCACGACTGCAGGGATGCAGGAGGTAGGGCACCAAAAAGAGGCGGTGTCGAGGCGACGCAGGGAGCAGTTGTCGAGTAAATGATCAGTTTACAGGCTCCTAGCCACATCCAGCAATTCCACCAGGTGATTGAGGAGTCGTTGGGCCGGACAGCGGAAGGCATCCACCGCCAGTCTTATCCATAATCGGAGGCCAGACAGGCCCGGGTCATACCCACCCTACGTGCAGGTCCCGCCGCAAGGTGGCAAATTTGAAAAGATAGCTTGACGGGAAATTTATGGTAATAAAGGCCGCGATGAGATGAAGGCTTCAGCCGGTGATCGGATGCTTGTTGATAGGAGTTTGGGCATTATGCCGGTCAAGTACAGCATGGCATCGGGGACATCAACGGCACAGCAAGTGATGCAGGCATATTTGACGGGTTTGTCCAACGGCGACGTACGCCTTCCAGCCGTTCTGACCGCGGCGCCGAACAAGAGAAAAACCCGGCCGTTGACGCAAAACACCCAGTATCCTCAATTCCTGCGAACACACTATGCAATGTTCGTGATGACGATAGAGGCAATGACGCAGGCGGGTCCGAATTATGAGGCGCAGGGTACGGTTTGACTATCCCTCATCGGACTCCAGCACAAGAGTGTTTACGCTGAGAGTCGTCGACGGTCAATGGAAGATTGTGGACGAACAACTGTTCTAGGCCAATAATCGGTGAGATGCAGGAGCCGCGCTTCACGTGTGAATGACTCGTTAATATGTGCCATATATTCCAGGATTTACGCGTAGCCGGTAGGCGGGTTTTCTCCGGGTCGCTGTTATTTATGATGTGCAACATGGCGTAGTTACCGCGTGGTGGAGATGGTGGCAATGATCATTAAGTTACGGACAAATGGACTTGCTTACTGCAGAGAAGGTTTTTCGGCTTTTCTGTTTATTATCCTCCTTTTTTCATCAAACTCCGTTCTGAGTGCGGTTTTTCAGCAGGGTCCTGCGCCGGACGGCGTGGTGTCGGTAGAGGCGGAAGACTACAACCAGAACGTGGCGCAGGGAGGCCAGTCCTGGACGGCGGTGAGCCCGTCGGGATTCGGGCAGCGGGGCGCTGGAGGCGCTGCCGAACGGCGGAGTGAACGTTGATAACAATGTGAGCAACAGCCCGCGGCTGGATTACTCGGTTAATAGACGCCGTCAAGTACTTGCGGTGTAGTGCCTACGTAGCCAGTACCGAGCGTGCGATAGTGTGGCGAGCTGCCAGCTGTGGATGCAGGGCGGCCTGGATACATTCGGCTGTCGTGACAAGCGAGGGCAAAATGGCGACTTGTATGTCCTGTTTGCATCATGAGTGTCATGACACACTTGAAATACTTACCTGGATATTTGGGTTTCCTGGCTTCTACTGGGGATGGTGCTTTTGCTATCAGCCTGTGGGGGGGTGGTGGGGGAGGCGGTGCCAGTACCGGATCGCTCTTATTAACTAATAACCCGCCGACCATCACCTCGACACCGGTGACCACGGGAACCCAGGGCGTGGCCTACGACTACCAGGTCATCGCGAGCGATGTCGATGTGGGTGATACCCTGAGCTATGCCCTGATAACCCCGCCGACGGGTATGACCATCGATGCCGGCACGGGCCTGATCAGCTGGACGCCGAGCAGTGTGCAGTTGGGCGACAACGCCGTCACCGTGGAGGTGACTGATAACGGCAATGCCCCGGCCCCCGTCGGCCACCCAGGACTTCACGGTTACCGTGGTCGCTGTAAACAATCCCCCCGTAGCCAGTGAGTGGTTAGCCTTTGACGACCAATAAAGATACCTCTAGCGGCCGTTTCCAGTGCCAACTACCTGGTATGGGACTTCGCTGACAGTACAGTATTGTGGCAAACGGAGCCAGGGGGCACGGCGGTAATCACCAATGCCACCACCGGCGCCTTCACCTACACGCCGAATCCGAATACCTATGGGGCCGATAGCTTTACCTTTAAGGCCAACGATGACAAGTAGATTCTAACGTTGCCACGGTGAGTATTACCATCAATCAGATTACCTATGCGCTAGCAGTGAAACCTTCAATAGCGGCAGCGCCTCGGGCTGGACGGTGGTGGACGATCCATTGGCGACCCATGCCCGTCTATCTGGGGCGTGGTGAACGGACAGTACCAGGAGAGCAGCGGCACGCGGTATTCGGACGACGTGGGGATTTTCAGATATACCGCTGACGGGTGGGAGGCGCCGGCCACGTATACGCGCTATAACGGGGGCAGTTACGGGCCGATGGATCTGAATCTGCTCGTGCGCTCCACGGACATCGGCGTGGTGGGAGTGCTGTTTGGCTACCAGGATGACAACAACTATTACAGTTTCTCGATGACCCAGCGGGGAGGATACCGGCGGCTGGCGAAGAAGGTGAACGGGGTATTCACGCAGTTGGCGGCAAGCACGCAGAGTTTCACGGTGGGACAGTGGATGAACCTGAGAATCGTGATGGAGAACGACCTCATCGTGGTGTTTATCGACGGCAGGCAGGTGATGTCGGCAGTAGATACGAGCTTCAGTGCCGGGAAGATCGCGCTGTGGACGGGCCGCAACGGACCGAGTCAATTCGATGCTGTGGCGGTGCTGGCACCCCCAGCCCAACCTGTTATTGGGCTGACCGCTCCGGAGGAGTATGCGGTTAGCACCGGGGGTACGCTGAATGTGGCTGCTGGGCTGACCAACACGACGAACGTGGGAGGGGTGAAGTTTGTGCTGGACGAGGGGACGGGGGGTGCGCAGACAGCGACCGATCCGAGCTACCCCTACACGGCCCCGTTTTACTTTGCCAACCCCGGGACCCATGAGGTACGGGCGTATGTACTTGACGGCTCGTCCCAGCCGATGAGCGGTGACGGATCGGTTGACGTCAAACCGGGAATCGGAGTCAACGGTTATTACCTGGTGGGTTTCGGCGACAGTATTACCGACGGTGTTTTCGACGATGACCCGACGGATGACATCTCCCTTGACGGTCGGAATACCAGCGGCGGCTACGAGCCGGTGCTGAACAATCTCCTGACGGGCTATAAACCGCTAACGGTGGTTGATGAAGGTCACCCCGGGGATACCGCGCCGGAGGGTTGGGCGAGGATCAGTACGATACTGACACGCACGGCCGATGCCCAGGCATACCTGGTGATGTTCGGGACCAATGACACGAACGCATCGCTGAACGAGCCGAGTGGACTTCACCAGTACCCGGGTGATGCGGACTACCCAGGCTCATACAAGGAGGCTATGCAGGGCATCATTGATGCGATTGTCGACGCGGGCAAAAAGGTCTTTCTCGCCAAGATACCACCGGTAATTGGAAATTCCACTGTCAACACGACCATTCAGGAATTCAACCAGGTGATCGACGAATTGTTGACCGATCCCAAAAATGCAGGGACCGGACTGGTGTACGCGGGGCCGGATTTTTACACTTACTTCAGCAACAACCCCGGCCAGATAGGCCCGGATCATGTACACCCCAACGGTGCCGGCTACGCCGCCATGGGGTCGCTGTGGGCGAGCAAACTGAACGGTAACCTGTAAAGTGGAGAATATGCGGTCTGTCGGGTTGTTTTATTTGCCTGGCTGGTGATCTATTGTGACCTGGCCAATCACCCGCCTGAATTCTTCCGCAAACC
>CAVQCA010000090.1:0-10048 GCA_963710815.1 uncultured Gammaproteobacteria bacterium
CGGGATGTTGTCGCGGCAGCCTTGTAATGCGCGAGTCGGGGCGCAATATTATATGGTTTGATGTCGTTCAGAACTGCCGTCAGCGCCCCTCCGGGCAATGGCTGAACGATCGCGGAGTTCTTGATGGAATTCAAAGACTACTACCAGATCATGGGTGTCCAGCGCGATGCGACGCAGGAGGAGATCAAGCGCGCCTATCGCAAGCTGGCGCGCAAGTATCACCCGGACGTGAGCAAGGAGTCCGATGCCGAGGCGCGCTTCAAGGAGGTGGGCGAGGCCTACGAGGTGCTGAAGGACCCGGAAAAGCGCGCCGCCTACGATCAGCTGGGCTGCCAACTGGAAGGCGGGTCAGGAGTTCCGGCCGCCGCCCGACTGGGATCAGGGCTTCGAGTTTCATCGCGGCGGCTATCAGCGGCGAGGAGGCGGCCGCGTTCAGCGACTTCTTCGAGTCCCTGTTCGGCCGGGCGGCTTCGGGCCAAGCGTCGGCGGCGCCACGCGGCGGACAGGCTTTCATGCCCGCGGCGGGGACGCCTACGCCCGGGTGCTTATCGATCTGGAGGATGCCTTCCACGGCGCGACGCGCACCCTGACCCTGAAGCATACCGTGCTGGGGGACGACGGCCGGCCCCATGTTAAGGAACGCACGCTGAATGTGCGCATTCCCAAGGGCGTGCATCAGGGGCAGCATATCCGCCTCGCCGGCCAGGGCGACCCCGGCATCGGCCAGGGGGGCGCCGGCGATCTCTATCTGGAGGTGACGCTGCGGCCGCATCCCCTCTACAAGGTGGAAGGCCGGGACGTGTATCTTGATCTGCCCGTCGCTCCCTGGGAGGCGGCGCTGGGCGCGAGCGTGAAGGCGCCGACGCCCACCGGCGCCGTGGACCTCAAGATTCCCGCCGGATCGATCAATGGCCGCAAACTGCGTCTGAAGGGGCGCGGCCTGCCCGGCTAATCCCGCCGGCGATCTTTACGTGGTGCTCAGCATCGCCCTGCCGCCGTCGGACAGCGAGGCGGCGAAGGCGGTTTATGAAGAGATGGCGCGGACGCTCAAGTTCAATCCGCGCGCGCATCTGGGAGTCTGACCGAGCATGAAAAAAGAACAGCTGACACCGGTATCGGGCGAGGTGCTGGACGAGACGCTGGAGCTTACCCTCGCCGAGCTGTGCCAGGCCTGCCGGCTCTCCACCGAAGAGCTGATCGAGCTGGTGGAGGAAGGCATTGTCGAACCCCGGGGCCACAAGGCCACGGATTGGCGCTTTCAGGGCATATACGTGCACCGCGTGTATCGCGCGGTCCGGCTGCACCGCGACCTGGGGGTCAACTGGTCCGGCGCGGCCCTGGCAGCTGGATCTGCTCGAGGAGATCGAGGCCCTGCGGGCGCGTCTGGAACGCTTCGGTGACTGAAGTGTGGCAAAAAATTTCTCTGCGTACTTTGCGTCTTTGCGGTGAAAGCGGTGTGCATGGACAAACACCGGGTACTGCCATTCGGGTCTGTCACGAATGGCACTTACTTAAGGGATATCGTCCTTATATTTAAAGAACCAATGGCCACAGAAGCACACGGAAAAACACGGAATATTCACAGATAATTTCTGTGTTTTCCGTGGTTTCCGTGGCTATTTATCACGATTTGGACTTAAGTAAGTGCCATTCGGATCTGTCACCTTTTTTTGTGAGCGAAACATGAGTGAATCGATACATATCGTCTGTCCGCATTGTGTTGCGGTGAACCGCATCCCGGCCGCTCGCCTCGGCGAAGGTCCCAACTGTGGCAAGTGTCACCGGCCCCTGTTCACGCATCATCCGGTCGAACTGACCGCCGCCACATTCGAGCGGCACCTCAGCCGCAATGACATCCCCGTCGTGGTGGACTTCTGGGCGCCCTGGTGCGCCCCCTGCCAGATGATGGCGCCCCAGTTCGTCCAGGCCGCCGGCCAGCTCGAACCCGGGGTGCGGCTGGCCAAGGTCGACACCGAGGCGGAGCAGTCGCTGGGCGCCAGATACGGCATCCGCAGCATTCCGACCCTGGCGATGTTCCGGGGAGGCCGTGAAGTGGACCGCCAGGCGGGCGCCATGGGGGCGGCGGATATCGTGCGCTGGGTGCAAAGCCGGGTATGACCGGCGCGCCTGAGGCCATCGGCAAAGTCGTCCGGTGAACGATGCGTGAGTGCCGTCGGGGGGATTGCCTGGCGGGTGAGTCTCGGCAGGGTGATGAGTGACGGCTCATCCGTCCCGGCGGTCACGTTCAACCCCGTTTCCAGTGATATCCATTCTTCGTGAAACCGCGTCTCGGAGACTTGAAACCGCCGCAAACGGCCGCATATCTGGCACTAGGAGCCTGTCGGATTCAGGATTGATCTACTGCGCTGGCGGGAGAGCGGCCCATAGTTCCCCGATATCTCGTTGCATAGCACCACTATGCGCCTCGATATCGTGAAACCTCTGTGCTCGCTCTCCCACCATGCTCGCTACGATCACCTAAATTCGACAGGCTCCTAGCAGAGACCATCAGCTTTATCAGGAGGTGCTGATATGTTTGTGAATCTGACAAATCCGGGAAACAGCCTGTTCGACGGGTTCAGGCGCGCGCAAGGTGAGATGGACGAGATGTTCGGCCGCTGGCCCTGGCCGGCAGGGATCCGGTCCGTGGCGCGGGGAACCTACCCGCCCATCAATGTGGGCTCCACCCCCGAACAGGTGGATGTCTATCTGTTCGCGGCCGGTCTGGACCCGAAGACACTCGATATCTCGCTGCAGCAGAACCTGCTGACGGTGGCTGGCGAGCGCAGGGCGCCTGTCGGGAAAGACGCCAACTTTTACCGCAAGGAACGCTTTGACGGCGGCTTCCGACGCGTGATCAACCTGCCGGAGGATGTTGATCCGGATCGCGTGACTGCACGTTACACCGACGGTGTTCTGCAGATCCACGTACAACGCCGCGAGGCGGCCCGTCCGCGACAGATCGAGGTCGAGTAGGCGCGGTGCGTATCGACAGAAACGCGGCTTGATAAACGTATGGTTTATGGAGGTGCCACAATGGCAAATACCACAGACGAGAGGACAGATGTCACCAGCCGCGAAAGCGGCGAGATGGAAAAACAGGAACCCGAGACCGTGCTGCGGCCGCCGGTCGATATTTTTGAAGATGCCCACGGCATCATGCTGGTGGCGGACATGCCGGGTGTCGGCAAGGATCGCCTGAATCTCCAGGTGGACAAGGACGCGCTTGATTATTGAAGGTGACGCCAGGCTCGAGATGCCGGAGGGGATGGAGGCGATCTATGCCGATGTGCGTTCAACCCGCTATCGGCGCAGTTTCACCCTGAGCAGTGAGCTTTCCACCGAGGAAATCAACGCCAGCCTCAAGGACGGCGTGCTCACCGTGAATATTCCCAAACGCGCCGAGGTGCGGCCGCGCAAGATAGATGTGCACGTGGAGTAAACGTCCCGGGGTCGACCGCCTCGCCCTGTTGACCCAAATGTTGGATAAACCCCCTCTCCTTCTGGGAGAGGGGTGTGTTTGCTGCATTCCCGGTGTGTGAACTTCACCACTACCCGCCGTACTGACCTGGGGCTGCTCAAGATTCTCACCCGCAACGGCCTCTTCGATGGGGCCGATCGGTTTCAGACGTTTTCCTTCCGTGATGGTATCGATGCCTTTCCGCAGGGTCGTCACCGGCTTCCTGGCGTGTGTCATTACCTACCTTGTGACTGAGCCCCGCAGCAGGCGGGAAAGGCCGAAGCGGCCGTGGGTGCCCATGACGATCATCGCGGCCTGTTCGGCTTCGGCCACGGGGATGGGTTCATTAAACCAGCACTCCCACCACGGCGCCGGTCAGGCAGGTGGCCAGGGTGCCGGCGACGATGGATTTGAGTCCCAGCGCCACGATCTCCGCACGGCGTTCCGGCACCATGGTGCCCATGCCGCCGATCATGATCCCCAGGCTGCCGAAGTTGGCGAAGCCGCACAGGGCATAGACCAGGATCAACCGGCTGCGCGCATCGAGCCGGTCGGCCGGCAGCGCCGCGAGATCGACGTAGGCGATGAATTCATTGAGGATGGTCTTGGTTCCGAGCAGTGTCCCGGCGGTGGGGGCCTGCTCCCAGGGAATGCCGATAAGCCAGGCGAGTGGTGCGAGCAGCCAGCCGAGCAGACGTTGCAGGGTCAGGGGCTCGCCGTCCACGGCCGGCAGCACCCCGATGAGCATGTTGGCGAGACTCACCAGGGCGATCATGACGATCAGCATGGCGGTGATGTTGATAACCAGTTCCACGCCCTGCAGCGTGCCGCGGGTGACGGCATCCATGCTGCTGGTGGCCCGTTGCGGCGGCACCAGTTCGCCAGCCGTGGCCTCGCCCGCGGGTGGAATCAGCAGGGTCGCGATGACGATGGCCGCCGGCGCGCTGATCAGCGAGGCGACGAGGATCTGACCGAGGGCATCGGGCAGCACGTCCTTCAGCAGGCTTGCGTAGACGACCATCACCGTGCCCGCGATGGTCGCCATGCCGGTGGTCATCAGGGTGAACAGTTCGCTGCGGCTCATCGCCTTGAGGTAGGGGCGTACCAGCAACGGCGCCTCCACCATGCCCACGAAGATGTTGGTAATCGCCCCGAGGGCCAGTGCGCCTCCGATGCCCAGGGACTTTTGCAGCAGGCGGGAGAACGTGCGCACGATCATCGGCAGGATGCGCCAGTAGAACAACAGCGCCGAGAGCGCACTCATCAGCAGCACCAGCGGCAGGGCGCGGAAGGCAAGGATGAAACTGGTGCCGGCGCCGTTCTCGGTATAGGGCAGCTTGTCCCCGCCCAGGTAGCCGAAGACGAACGAGGTGCCGGCGCGGGTCGCCTCCTCGAGCGAAAGCAGCAGCTCGTTCAGGCCGATGAACACGCCCTTGACCGCCGGCACCCACAACAGGGCCGCGGCAAGCGTGAACTGCAGGCTGACGCCGACCAGCAGGATGCGCCACGGCGGGTGCGCGCGGTTCTCGCTGAAGGCCCACGCCAGTGCGAGCAGCACGAGGAATCCGAAGGCACTTTGCAGGGCAGGGGGCATGGTAGTGGGCGTGGGTCGAGGGCTTGCTAGCGGTCCTGTGACATTACTGCCCTCTGCTGGGGTCTGTTCTCCGGTTAATCGACATCCGGGTGGGCCGTTCTGCAATCACGGCATGAGTATAACGGAGTGCGCATGCTGTTTCAGGCGAACGCCAGAGCAGTCCGGCATTCTTCAGTATGCCGCCGCGGGTGGCACGGAAAGGACCCGTTTCAGCCAGAGCACGAATCGATCGCGGTAAGCCTGGTACCGAAATGCCTGGATGTGCCCGCCCCCCGGCACGATCCATAGCTGCTTCGGTTCCCTTGCCAGCGCAAACAGGCGCCTGCCGTGCCCGACCGGCACGATGGGATCGCTGGTCGCCCTGAATGATGAGCAGCGGGATCGGACTGATGTCGGCGACCGCGCCGGCCGGGCTGTACCGGTCCGACACCAGCCACGAAAGCGGATATTGCAGCGGCCAGGTCAGCCAGAAGGCCGCCAGTTTTTCGCGCGCGATCCCGCGGTAACTCGCGAAGGCGCTTTCGACCGCGAGCCCGCGGATATGCCGGCGATAGGGTGAATGCGCGATGTTATAGATGGCGATGGCGCCGCCGAGACTCTGGCCGAACACCACGATGCGGTCCGGATTCACGTCGGGCCGTGCGAGCAGGGTGCGCAGTGCGCTATCCACGTCGTCCTGCACGCCTTCCATCGGAGGGCGCGCCTGCCGAGGTGCCATAGCCGCGATAATCGGGCAGGAACACGTTGAATCCCTGCGCCGGCAACCATCGCACCGACATGATATGGGTGCTGATATTCTCGGCGTTGCCGTGCAGGAACAGGATCGTACCTTGGGTCTCGGGACTCTGCCGGAAGAAACCAGGCGTGCAGGCGGGTGCCGTCGTGCGCGGGGAAATAAACGTCTTCGTACTTCAGGCCAAGTTCATCGGGCGACAGCACCTGAGTGCGGTAGGGAAAGAAAAACATGCCGTTGCAGCCTGCCAGCGCTACCGACAACAACCCGGTGAAGAACAGTAGCCGTCGCATCAGAAATAAAAATGCAGGGAAAGTTCGCCACCGTTCCAGACATCATGGAACTCCTGTTTGCGAAACAGCTCGACCCGCACGGCGCTCTGCCGTGTCAGTGAATAGCGCTGTTCCAGAGCCAGTTCGCGCGTCTTGTGCGTGTCACCGAGCCCGTAGCGCAACGCCCGCGCGTGGAGATTGATCCGCCATCGGTCCGAAAGATCCGCCAGCCAGCCGATCGCAGGTCCGGCGCCGAGCGCATAGTCATGGTCGTACGGTTTGCCGGCGTCCAGCGATGCCTCGAGAAAACCGTACACTAGCGAATACCCGTCATCCGAACCGGCCACGTCGTAGGCCAGCCCCGGACCGCCGTTGGCGCGGAACACCAGCGGCTCGTCGTTTTTGGCGAGATGATCACGCGTCAGGCCGATATTGACCTTCCACGACAGCGGCCGGAAGAACTCATCGCGCGGCGAGAGTGAAACGATATCGAGCGGTGTGAAGTGCTCCAGCCTCAGGCTGCCGCTGCCATGGTAGTGACGCAACGCCGTGTCGAAAAACTGGATTTGCGCGCCGCGCGTGTAGCCGCCGTCGTCGTCCATCAGGTCGTGATAGGCGGGCCGCAGCCGGATCTCCTCGAACTCGCGTCCATTCGCGCTGCCGATGCCCGCGGCCAGTCGCGCGCTCTTGTGACCCTGATCCGGACGCACCGCGGGCTCGGGTACGTCGGGGCGCTGGCTCGGCACGTCAAGCCGGCTGCGCGCGAGCAGCAAATCGCGCAGGTACCGGGGATCGTTTGCCGGGCCATGGCCGGTGGCGGCCTCATAGGTGGCATAGTCGTAACCCAGTTCCAGCACCCTGGCCTGATTAGTCACCGGAAGGGCGCGCACGCGCGCATCGTTTGGCTGAAGCTTCTTTTCCGACAGATCCTTCGCCAGTTGACGCGTCGCGGGATCGAGGTAGTGCAGGCGCTGGTGTATCACGGTCGCCTTGGCCGGCCGATAGGTCACCTGCCTTACCAGGCCGGGGGTGTCGGCCACCGCGCGCACGGTATCGGAGGGAATGGCCCACCAGCGGAACTGATCCGTCAGGTGCAGCCCGGGACGCGCCACATCCAGCACGGACAGCAGGTGATAGGAACAGTTTTCGTCGAAGAAATAATAATCGAAGCGGGTCGGGCCAAGCTCCCAGATATGCATCAGCAGTCGATCGATCTCCCGGGGTGTGAGCGTCAGGCGGTACTCCCAGATGTCGCGGTTTTCGATATCGCTGTATTCACGGACCTTGAGGTAATAGGGCGTGATCGAGAACACACCGGGATAACCGCCGAACAGTCCCTTAACCGCGAACACCAGCCCGCTGGATTCGTCGGTGTTCGCGGCGTAACTGATGGAGTACGCCAGCAGGCGCGTGTGCGCGTCCTGATTCCTGGCGTCGACGCGCAACAGCGTGTGCCCGTACATCGAGGCCGGATTGTTGAGGTAGGCGGCGGGAAAGACCAGCGTGACCTCGTGCGGGTTGAGACTGGCGCGCCACTGGTTAAAGCGCCTGCACGGCTGCTCCGGCAGGCGCGCCGGGTCGAAATGCAGTTCGCCTTTCAGCCAGTGGTAGCGGGCGATGAACCGGCATTGCGGATTCTGTACCGTGTCGGTCTCCTGTACGCCGGAGAAAAAGGCGGCGAGCGTTGCCTCGAGCTCCGCCGCTGCGTCCGTCTTGCCGTTGGGTGCATTGAAAAACCCCGGATCATCCGCCAGGCTGCGCTGGCCCGGCCGGTAGGGATAGGGTTTGTAGTGCAGCAGATCAAGCCACTCGGGCCGTTGCGCCAGGTGTTTGTCGCGCGCCTGGGCGACCAGTTCTTTAAGGTAGGGGTTATCGGCTGCGGAAACCGCCAGGGGCAGCAAGATCAACAGCAACAGAATCCGGCGCCCTCGCATGAAATATCCGTGATGACGGGGTACAGAAAAACGGCGCCCGGCATGCAGTCACCGGGCGCCGCGGTATTACCACAATGTGAAAACCGGTCTAAATATCCCGAGCGTACTGCGCCAGCCGGCCGTCGGTCGCGAGCACCTGCTTCAGGGAGGCCATGACCTGGTCGGTGGTCGGGTCCTCGGAAGGGAAGATGCGTGCGAAATTTTCCCTGGTAAGGTTGTAGAAGGCGGTCTTGTCCTGATCCTGCACGCCGATCAGGCTGGCGAGGGACTCGAGGGTTTCGCCGCCGCCGGTGGACATGTCACGGGCCAGCTTCTGCTTGTTGCCGTCGATAAACATCGCGGTCTGCCAGCTGGACTTCACCACGCCATCCTGTGTGCAGCCGGAAGTGCCGGAGGTGATGCCGAAGGTCTGGTTGCCGGAAGTTCCATTGGTGGTCGCCCCCAGCACCTGGGGAGCGATGCCGCTCTGGCCATCCATCAGTTTGCTGCCCCAGCCGCAGCTGCCGATATTATTATTGGCCGCCATCGCGCCGACCGGGATCATCCCTACTAAAGCAACAACCATGAGCTGTTTATTCAACATTAAAATTCCTCCCGAGATTGAATGAAATAAAGCCACCTTGGTCAGGAGCTTCGGTTGCCTTATAAGCCCCATGCCCCATAGTGTCAAGACAAACCAGCGGATTCCCCCCTGCCTGTTTCATGGCCTGCCGCATCGGTCCGGAGCCGCTGCCTTGTACCGCAAAGCCTTCGCCGGCAATCTCACTTGTTGTGCCTTTTCATTCGGCTCTCCTTGTCGCGGCCGGGGTTTGCCAGCAGCGGTGGAGGTGCGCTTCCTCGCCCCCATGAACCCGGTGCTTTCTGGTAAGGGCCGGGTTTGGGTCGATCTGCGTCAGCCGGCCGACCAGTCGACCAGGCCGGAATAGGCCGTGCCGAGGACGACCAGTCCGAAGGCGATGCGATACCAGGCGAAGACCGTGAAGTCGTGGCGTGAAATGTAATGCAGCAGGCCGCGCACCGCGAACAGGGCACTGATGAAGGCGGCCACGAAACCGATGGCGAACACCTCCAGGTCATGGACCTGCAGCACGTCACGATGCTTGTAGACATCATAGACGGTGGCGGCGAACATCGTCGGGATGGCCAGGAAGAATGAGAACTCGGTCGCCGCCTGGCGCGAGAGGCCGAAGAACAGGCCGCCGATGATGGTCGCACCGGAGCGCGAGGTGCCGGGGATCAGCGCCAGCGCCTGCGCGCAGCCTACCTTGAGCGCGTCCCGCCAGTTCATGTCATCCACCTGTTCCACCACAATGCGATGCTTGCGCCGCTCGGCCCACAGGATCAGCAGGCCGCCGATAATGAACGCCAGCGCGACCGGCACCGGTTTGAACAGATGCTCCTTGATGGTCTTGATGAACAGTACGCCGAGGATCGCCGCCGGCATGAAGGCAATGATCAGGTTCGACGTGAAGCGTCGGGCGTCCTGCCGCCGGGGCAGGTTGCGCAGCACGTCGATGAGCTTGTCGCGGTACACCCAGCACACCGCCAGGATGGCGCCGAGCTGGATAACGATCTCGAACACCTTGCCGGTTTCGTCATTGAAGTGCAGCAGGTCGCCCACCAGGATCAGGTGGCCGGTGCTGGAGATCGGCAGGAATTCCGTGATGCCCTCGACGATGCCGAGGATCAGTGCCTTCAGTACCAGAACGATGTCCATGCCGCCGCCTCTTATAGGGAGCGGCTGACTATAGCAAAAAAATGCCGGCACAATGCCGTCTCGCTGACCGGAGCGGCGCAGGTACGGGACGGCATCCGCTCCAGGTGCCAATCGGCCGTCGCCAGCGAAATTCGCTGAACGGCGCCACCCTGTTAGGTTAAGCTCCTCATCCCGGATCGATACTCTGAGGACGAATAGATGACGGAGCACAGACCCTCGTTGCTTGCCCGGATCCCGCTGGCGATCGGTGCATTCTGGCGAATTGTTTTCAACGGCGAATTTGCGCAAGGAGTCGTGCGCCTGCGCCAGGGCGCAAGCCCGGAACACCTGGAACCGGC
>CAVQCA010000091.1:0-3035 GCA_963710815.1 uncultured Gammaproteobacteria bacterium
GTGCGTGCCGGTATCCTGCCGACTGGGTGATCGCCCACGTGGCGCAGGAAATTCCGGCGAGCATGCAGGCGGCGATCGAGTTCGTCATCGACGGCGACGCGCCCTTGCGCGCGCTCGAACAGGAGCTGGCGCGAGCGCACGAACAGGATGACGGCGAGCGCCTCGGTGTGCTGTACGAAGCATTCGAGCACGCCGGCGGCTATGCCGCGCGCAGCCGTGCCGCCAGCCTGATGCACGGACTCGGCTTCGCCGCCGGCGAAATAGAGCAGGCGGTGGATGCTTTCTCCGGCGGCTGGCGCATGCGCCTGAAGCTTGCCCGCGCGCTCATGTGCCGCTCCGACCTGCTGCTGCTCGACGAGCCCACCAACCACCTCGATCTGGATGCGGTGATCTGGCTCGAGCAATGGCTGCGCGATTACGCCGGCACGCTGCTCGCGATATCGCACGACCGCGATTTCCTCGACGGTACGGTCGGGCATATCCTCGCCATAGAACAGCGCAAGGTGAAGTTGTACACGGGGAACTACTCGGCGTTCGAGGAGCAGCGCGCGATGCAGCTCGCGCAGCAGCAGGCGGCGTACCAAAAACAGCAGCGCGAGATTGCGCATCTGCACTCCTACGTTGAGCGCTTTCGCGCCAAGGCCACCAAGGCGCGCCAGGCGCAGAGCCGGCTGAAGGCGCTGGCGCGGATGGAAGTCATCTCCCCGGCGCACGTGGATACGCCGTTCGACTTTCGCATGCGCGAGCCGCTGGCCGGTCCCGATCCGCTGCTCACGCTGGAGGACGCCGCCGCCGGCTATGACGGGCGCACCGTGCTCGCCGAGCGTCAAGTTTGCGATTGCGGCAGGCGCGCGCATCGGTCTTCTCGGGCGCAACGGCGCGGGCAAATCGACCCTGATCAAGCTCATGGCCGGTACGCTTGCGCCGCTCTCGGGCAGCCGGCTGGAAGGCAAGGGCCTGGCCATCGGCTATTTCGCCCAGCACCAGATCGAAGTACTACGGCCGGACGAATCGCCCCTGCAGCATCTGCGGCGAATCGATGCGCGCACGCGCGAGCAGGAATTGCGCGATTTCCTCGGCGGCTTCGATTTTCGCGGCGACATGGCGCTCGAACGCATCGCGCCGTTTTCCGGCGGCGAGAAAGCCAGGCTTGCGCTTGCGCTGTTGGTGTGGCAGCGCCCCAACCTGCTGCTGCTGGACGAACCCACCAATCACCTGGATCTGGAAATGCGCCAGGCACTCACGCTAGCGCTGCAGGAATACGAGGGTGCGATCGTGCTCGTGTCGCATGACCGGCACCTGCTGCGGGTCACCAGCGATCGGCTGGTGCTGGTGTACGCCGGGCGGGTGGAGGAATTCCCCGGCGACCTGGAAGTTTACCCGCAGTGGCTGGCTGCGCGGAACCGGCAGGACAGGTCTGCGTCCGGGAATGCGGAAGGCCCGGGCAGTGCGGCCCAGCGCAAGGAGAAAAAGCGCCAGGAAGCCGATCAGCGCCGGCAATTGCAACCGCTGCACGAGAAAATCTCGAAGGCGGAAGCGGCACTCGCCGGGGTGCACGCCCGGCAGCACGAACTCGAGCAGCGCCTTGCCGGGCCCGAGATCTACCTCCCGGTGAACAAGGCCGAATTAAACGACCTGCTGCGGGAGAAGGCGGAACTGAATCGTCGGAGTGAGGTCCTGGAGGGGGAGTGGCTTGTGGCCTGCGAACAGCTGGAGTCGCGGCAGGGGGACGTCAACTGGGCTGACCGGGCGGATGCCGTTGCCTCTGCAGCGGACGATGCCGGTGTGCACGCAGCCATTCCCTTCATCCGAAGGCGGGTGCGGGCTCCCTACTTCCCAGTAGACGAGCCCGCATCTACAATAGAAGCGTCCATCCATAGGGAAATTAATTACCGTAGAGACGCAAACAACGCAGAGTTTAAGTAACCTCTGATTAACTTCTTTTCTACTGTCATTCCGGTGAATGCCGGAATCCAGAAAATCATGCATCTGGATGATGAAATACGCGTCCTCTATGACGACACATCAGAGCTTCCTTGATTTGTTTTCGTTAAAGAATTTCTCTGCATACTTTCGGCAACTGCTCCATGCGTTGATCTAACTCCTGCATCCATGCAGTCGTGCGTCTCTGCGGTGAGAACGGTGTTTGTGGATCAACACAACAAGAGTTACTTCATCGAGGGCTGACGGGGGTACAGGCAATGAGTGGTGGCTGGGGATGTCCACACGAGGTGAACGGCCGCTGCCAGCGCGTGCTCGGCCGCCCCTGTGATCCCGGGATGAAGGGCTGCGTGCTGTTCGGCCGCTTTACCTTCAGCGATCCCGCGAAGAACCGTCCCGCCGGGACCACGCGCGCACGGGTGCAGGACAAACGCGGCAAATCGAGAACCGCGTGAAGACGAACCGGATGGCAACGCAGCATACCCGGACGCCGGGAGAGGCAGTGGTCAGCAGCCCGACGAGGGGACAAGCCCGGCCGTACCGGCATCGGAGCGTCCGGCGATCGCGGCAGGCAGTCAGTTCTCGCTGCTGAAGCAGCGGCGTTTTGCTCCGTTCTTTCTGACCCAGTTCTTCGGTGCGTTCAACGATAACGTCTACAAGAACGCACTGATTATCCTCATCGCCTATCAGGCCGCGGGTCAGGGCCTGGGGGAATCCAATACGCTCATCAACCTGAGCGCCGGGCTGTTCATCCTGCCGTTTTTCCTGTTTTCCGCCACGGCCGGTCAGCTGGCGGACAAGTACGAGAAATCCCGGCTCATCCGCTGGGTGAAAGCGATGGAGATCGCCGTCATGGGCGGTCGCGGTGGTGGCCTTCCACCTGGGCTGCATCCCGGCTGCTGATCGGGCTGCTGTTCCTGATGGGTATGCAGTCGTCGGTGTTCGGGCCGGTGAAATACGGCATCCTGCCGCAGCATCTCGGGGACGAGGAACTGGTCGGCGGCAACGGTATGGTGGAGATGGGGACATTCCTGGCGATCCTGCTCGGCACCCTCACCGGCGGCGTGCTGATAGGCATACCCGTCAATGGCGCC
>CAVQCA010000092.1:0-3969 GCA_963710815.1 uncultured Gammaproteobacteria bacterium
CGGTCACCGCGGGTATTGGCAGAATAATATCCCAAGAGTCAGTCTAGGAGCCTGTCGGACTTAGGATTAATCTACTGCGCTGGTTGGAGAGCGGCCCTATAGTTCCCCGATATTCTCGTTGCATAGAACCACTATGCGCCTCGAAATCGTAAAAATCTGTCCTCGCTCTCCCACCATGCTCGCTACGATCACCCAAGTCCGACAGGCTCCTAGTCTCGGGGCTTTAAGGCTGGATGACATTAGCCGTTGCTCTCGACTTCTGGAACATTTTGAAAAATAAAGAAAACCCGCAGTTTCCGCAAGTGTGTCCGATGATTGGATTTTCCTTGTAAGACAGGGGAAAATTGAACCACTCGAACGCTATTTTTCCGAAGGATTTTTCCAGGTCGCGGGCCCCAGGATTCAACAGGCGCCGGAGGGGAAGCCCTCCGGCGACCATCCATCTACCCGGTAACGTATCAGACGTAGAGTGGGATAGCCTATATGTGCCGTTATGCGGCGCATCTGCCGGTTGCGTCCCTCGGTGATGGTCAAATTCAGCCAGCAGGTAGGGATGTCTATGCGTTCACGTATTGGCGGAAAACGCGCCCAGACGGGGGCGGGGCAATGACTTCCACCCTGGCGGGACGGGTTACTCCGTCCTTCAGCAAACGACCCTTGCGCAGCTTGTTCAGGTTGGGCTCCCCGGGTACGCCCTCGATCTGTACCCAGTACCCCTTTTTCTTGCCGTATTTCGGGCTGGCGGTGCGTTGCTGCAGCCTGCCGGTATCCATCAGGGCCAGCAGTCCCTCGCTGTCATAATCCAGCCGTCCGGTGCAATACACCCCGGGGATATCGATATAGTCGGCCAGCACGGCCTTGTCGCCCTGGGTCGTAAACTGCGACAGCACCCGAAAAGGGTTTGTTAAACAGGACGATCATGAAGCAGGCGCAGTTCTTGAGAGGACTGGAAACCGTTTTTTACCACAACGGGTGCAGTAATTACATCCTGTTCTGGGCTACCTGGCCAGGTGTACCGCAGCAAAAATGAATGCCGCGCCCAGACAGGTGAAGAGTATGAGGCTGCCGGTGATGGCCGGGCGGTTCTGGGAATGCGCCTCGGGCAGGATATCGGACGCCCCGATGTAGAGGAGAAATCCGGCGAAGAAACCCAGGTAGAGTATCAGCGAGTCGGGGGGCAGCCGGAACAGCAGCGTGGAGGCTGCGCCCAGGACCGGGGCCATTGCATCCATCAGGAGCATCGCAAACGAGCGGAGCGTCGTGTTGTGATGAACGAGCATCAGGCTGACCGTATTGAGACCGTCACAGAAGTCGTGCGCGATCACGGCGATCGCCACGACGATCCCGGTCGCCTGCGACACCTGGAATGCGAGGCCGATTCCCACGCCGTCCATGAAGCTGTGTCCGATCAGGGCAAAGGCGGAGAGCATGCCCACCCGCGGGTGATGATGCTCCGCGTATTCTTCCTCGTGGACGTGGTGCACCAGAACGAATTTCTCGAGGCTGTGAAACAGGAGAAATCCGAACACCAGCGCTGACCATCGCACCGGGGCCGGATTCAGTGCTTTGTTCGCTGGCCAGGCCGAAGATCTCTTGGGGAGGATATCGAAGCTCATGACGCCAAGAAGCACGCCGGCGGTGAAGCTTGACGATGAAGTGCAGCCGGTCGCGAAACTCTAATATGAAGAGCTCGCTGGTCAGGGTGGAAAGGAACGTCGCAAAGCGAACATGAATACGGCGTTCATGAATTCATTGTTCTGCCCGAGCGGAGGGGAGGGATGTGTTTTTCCGACATGTCTGAAAGGTAACTGTTCCGGCGGTCTGTGACCTTCCCTGTCTGAATTCGCGCTTTACGTATTCTCCCGTGCCCGCTGCACGGCCCGTACGGCTACGGCGACGACCGGCCCGTAAACATTACTCCTGTAGCATCCGGCAGGATAGTGGTGTTACGTCTTATGGCCGTCATGACAGGATCCGCATGAGCACGGTTTTACCGTGCCCCGATCCTGCCCGCGCTGGTATCGCTTTCCGTATAGTTTGTGCTGTCTGTCGCTATTCAAGATATTTGGTATGGCTGCCGTCATAAACGTCGCCGGACGATGCTGGTTCCGGCAGGATATTGCGCGAGCGGGCGGTAGTCCGGTCGCGGTTGGGGGACTGGGCCTGACTCGACCAGGGTTCCCGGTTTGAGTGACTATCGGTGCCTTGAACCATGAAAGAAAGGTACCCTCTCCTGCTGTTCTCGTTGTCGACGGCGGCTGCTTTCCCGGTGGTGTAACTACTATCGCGCAAGAGCAGCCCTGTGGTTTCCAGTCTGGCGCCACCTGCCCGTGCCCAGCCCGAAAGCTCCGGGACAGCCGGCGTATGGCGGCCGCTGAATCCTTGAAACCTCAAACCCAATCGGCCGCCTAAATGGTTATGGACCGGAATGGCAACGAAGGTCAACGCCAAACACGCCGACGAACCCCAACCCATTGCATCGATCACCAAGCTCATGACCGCCATGGTGATCTTGGATGGCTCCCTGCCGCTGCAGGAGCGGATCACGATGACCAGGGAATACTCCGCTACCTCACTCAGCTCACGGGCTCGGCGTCTTCAATACGGGGCCACCGGTCCCGGGAGCGGTTGCTGCGGCGCTGGTTCTGAGGACTCTGAAAGTCGCGCCGTCAATGCGCTTGACCGGACCTGGCCCGGGGGCAGGGCGGCATCACGGGCCATGGACCGGGAGGCAGTCTCGCTCGCACATGTGAAAACTAAGACAGCCGTTTCATCGACCTCCCGCTCGGCCTGAGTCCCGGCAATGTCGCCTCGGCCCGTGACGTGGAAAAGATGGTGCGCGCCAGCCTGGGGTATCCGCTGATCTGGGAGGCGGTCGACGACACGCTCTCTACTCAGTGTTCTATCCCGACAAGGGGCGTGGGCCGCTGCAGTATGTCAATACCAACCGCCGTACCGGGAAATAACGCCTGCACGATTCAGGCGAGCAAGACCGGCTACCTCAACAGGGGTGCCGTCGTCTGGCGATGCAGACGGAGATCGGCTTAATGGTCGCTGGTGATCGTACTGCTCAATGCCTATGGGAAGCTGACGCCGTTCGGCGACTCCAATCGCATCCGCAAATGGATCGAACACGGCGTCGACGGATAAAGCGAACCCGGAGGGGAGCGTAGTCTGGGCAAACGGCTGGGATTATCTATGGACCCGGCGCTGGTGTAGATCCCGAGCTCTGTGCGGGCCATGACGGATGCGTTCCCGACCTGGATAGAGAACCTCACCACAGGTGAACAGCTGGGGCTGGCTGGGATAATTATCCTGGCGGTACTGCTGATTCTGTTGTACCTGTCTCGTGATTCCCTGCGCTACTGGCGGGAGAGCCGACAGATCAGGCGGGCGGCAAAATGGTCTGGCGCCCGTATGCTGCGCAATGTACGTCTGCCGGACGGAATGGGCGGTGAAACCAGCATCGATTTCCTGGCGCTCGCCGCCGGGGCGGTCCTGGTGATAGGCGTCAAACGCTATGACGGACTGATCTTCGGAAGCACGCGGACCGATGAATGGACCCAGGTCATCAACGGCCGCAGTTACAAATTTCCCAACCCCGATGCCGGTCTCTTGCGGCAAATCGGCGCCGTCAGGGTGATTGTCCCCGGAATCTCCGGTCAGGGGTCTGCACCTGTTCACCGACAATGCCGTATTTCCCAAGGACAAGCCGTCCAATGTGCTGCAGGTGAAGGACCTGCGTGGCAGAATCCGTCGCCCCAGGCTGAAGGACATCCCCGCGGACCTGCAGACGGCATGGACACAACTCACTCACTCCCTAAAATAATTGGGGACACGTTTCGTCATCAAGCAGGCCACTGTCGATACAGGATGTACGGGTGGGAATGAGTAGACCAGGAAACGCGGTCTGTCTCCTGCAATGAGGTGGGAATCTGACTCATGCATCCGCCTGTGCCAGCCGGGCCG
>CAVQCA010000093.1:0-3956 GCA_963710815.1 uncultured Gammaproteobacteria bacterium
GGATGATTCCCGGCCTTGTCTCCGGATGGTTCCAAATCGCCTTCATTTCCTATCGCAATGATCCCAATCCCAAGACTTGTGCGCATAGCTGTTTTTACCAGCTCTATCTGGTCAACGTGGATGGCAGCGCTGAGCACAGATTGATCGAGACTGAGTTCTCGATTACGCATCCGGATTGGCACCCGCAAGGCACCAGGATCAGTTTTGATACGGAGTCTAACCTGCAGGGGGACATCTATGTGGTAAATTCCGACGGCAGCGACTTGCAATTGTTGGTCAAAGATGGATTTTGGGCAGATTGGTCGCCGGATGGACAGCAAATCGTTTTTGCTTCCAAACGGGATGGGAATGTCGAGCTGTACCTGGTGGACGCGGATGGCGACAACGAGCGTCGCGACGCAGACGGAAAGAATGGAATATTTCCCGGACTGGTCACCCGATGGCCGGCGGATTGCGTTCACCGTCTTGCAACCCCGGGCGATTTATGTGATGGATGTGGATGGGGGGAACGAAGGACGAGTGACCCGCGAGAGCTTTGCCGAGAACCCTGCCTGGTCTCCGGATGGGAATTGGATTGCCCACCAATTTACGTGGATGGGGATTTTGAGATTTACGCCGTCAACGTGGCTGAAGCGCTTGCCGGGAACAATGGCTCTAACCCGATCAAGCTGACGGATAATAAAGCTGGAGAGCTCTGGCCTTCCTGGGGAAAAGGTGCTGTCCGTTAAATGAAGGATGTTCGCCTGAGGGGGGCAGGCGAACATCATTCATCCCTAATTATACACAAATTCACAAATCGCGGAAGGTTTTTTTCGGATGAGTTTCCGAAACCTGCCAGGTTTTAGATGGTTACCCACTTTAGCAGGGCCGCCCACTGGATCAAACCGGGGCACAATGTTATCCGCCCCAGGTTGCTGTGCTTTCATTCGTTCTCTGTATCAAACAGCAGTTCATGATTCCAGACCTGCGCTTCAATGTAAGGCGCCAGACTCCTGGGAAGATTTGTCTCCCAATCGTCCTCCGGCATGCCCTTCTCCTCAACAATCGCCAGAATTTCGGATAATTGTGAAGACGATGCCATGCAGCCCAGCCTGATAATATTCCACCGGCTTCTCCAGGCCAAACCAACGAGAAATCATGCTGTCTGGATACGTAAAGCTGAGATCAACTCCGAAAACATGCAAAGCGGAATGCGGATCTCCCCATGTTTCTCCCGGCCTGGCACGACTTCGACGATCCATTTTGATGAGCCAAGCACCATTGGGATTGGGTATCTGTCTTTCGGTCTGCCGCCTTTCGCAATAAATCCTTCTCTAACCCACTGCTCTGAGTTTTTTCAATCTTTAAGATATTGAACCGGATTTCTGAACCTTTCACCATAGGGAGTATCGTCACAGAGCTGTCCATGATTTTGATAGCTTCTTCATCTGGCAAGGCGGATAAGCTTTGGAATGGCCTTTATCGAGGCTGTAATAATGCGTCAAATAGTCGATCATGGGTTTACTTTAGTATACAGATTTTCTCCTCTGATTCAATAGGGAAATCGATTTGCTCATAGGATTTACGCCACGTGCGAACCATCGCCATTAGCAAGATACTGCTGTCTCGATAAATGGCCGGTCGCCTGCCAGGCCCTCGTTTGAAGTTTAACCGTGCATGCGGATGAAGTCCCGGATCTCCCCCCATCGCATATTTCGACTCTGGAATGAAGTCGGGCAATAGGGGATAGCAATGCACCTGGCCTGGTCCAATGATCAAGCGGGCCTCTACGCCGGCGGCCTGCGCTCTTTCCGCAAAGCGCACTGAATTATCCAGCGCATTTTCATCGCCGCCCACCGTCAACAGGAGATGCGGCATATGGTGGAAGTCCCCATACAGCGGCGAAATATAAGGATGGCACGGGTCTTGACCACCCACATAATATTTGCTGCAGTAGAACGCCATCCCTTCCGGCTCGATGGAGCCTTTCACCAGGTTGGGTTTCCCATTGAGCTTCATGTCCGTGCTGGGCGAGATAGAGACTCCTGCCACCGGGAGCTTGAGGCCGCTTTCACCCTGTGCAACCAGGTCTTTCAAGGCCAGCAAGGTCGCCAGGCAAAGCCCGCCGCCGGCCGATTTTCCGGCGATGATGATACGTGTAGAAGGGGCGATTTGCGTCAACATCCAGCGATAAGTGATCAGCGTGTCTTCCAGCGCGGCCGGAAAAGGGTGCTCGGGGGCCAGCCGGTACTCAAACAAGAGCAGCCGCAGCCCGCTGCTGGCGACCAGCTTGGCGACCAGGGGCGGTGATCCGGGAGGTACCTGAGATATATCCGCCGCCGTGCGTATAAAAGATGACCGCATCCTGGCCTACGGATGTGACCGGCTGGAGCCACTCCGCCGAAAGATCCTCCGGCAGCCCCGGGATCTTGACCGGTACGGCTTCGACGCCGGCCGGCATTTTGGCCTTCGCTGCGCCATTTTCACAATACTCGCGCCAGGTGATAACAGAAATATCCTCATCCAAAACGCGGATATTCAACCGGTCCATCGTGCGCGGATGCAGCTCCCTGCACTGATCGTGAGCTTGCTGGAGCAGGTGCTTGATCTCATCATACCTTGGGCAATCTGAGTGTCCCCCTGCCGAACGGAGAGTTATCGACTGGTCGATGACAGGTTTTCGGAGAATCTGCCAGAGCTGTCAGGTTTTCAAAACCTGGGGCTCCTCAAACTGGTACAATAACGTTGTGTTTGGGGGATTTTTATTTGCAAGTCAGCAGAAAGGAATGAAGAATGAAAGCAGTGAGGTTTGACGAGTACGGCGGGATCGATGTCCTCTACGTGGCCGATGTGCCTGTCCCCGAGCCGGGTCAGGGGAAGCGCTGGTCAGGGTCAGGGCGGCAGCGATCAACCCGGGTGAAGCGGGGATTTGGGAGGGTCGATTTCACGAAATGTTTCCCGCCACATTCCCCTCGGGCGAGGGCAGCGACCTGGCCGGGGTGGTGGAAAAGCTCGGTCCTGGCGCCACAGGGGTGAAGAGCGGCGACGAAGTGATCGGTTGGCACGACGGCGCGCCAGCCACGCCGAGTATGTGGTCGTGGGTGCTCAGGACCTGGCGCCCAAACCGGCGGAGGTGTCCTGGGAGGCCGCCGGGTCGCTGGCCATTGCCGGGTGCACGGCCTATGCCCGGTACAGGCCGTATCCCGAAGCCGGGCGACACGGTGGCCTTATCCGCCGCGGCGGGGGGCGTGGGGATCGATCGCCGTCCAGTTAGCCAAAAGGGCCGGCGCGCAAGGTGATCGGCATCGCCAGCCCATCCAAACGCGTATCGGCTAACCGCGGACGGCGTTCAACACATGCCGTATGGCGATGGCCTGGCCGGCCGGCTGCTGGGGCTGCCGGGATCGATGCCTTCATCCACAACTATGGCAAGGGCTATGTGAAGATGGCTCTCGATCTGGGTATCGCCAAAGAAGCCAGTATGGATACCATCGCCGATTTCGCCGCCGCGCGCCAGTTTGGGGTGAAGTCCGATGGCGGGCAGGTGGTACAAAGTGCCGCGGTCCTGGCCCAACTTGCCGGGCTGATCGCCTCCGGTGAGCTGGAAGTGCCCATCAGCGCCACCTTCCCGCTCAGTAAAGTTCGGGCTGCGTTTAAGCAGGTGGAGCAGGGCCATACCCTGGGCAAGATCGTCTTGCTGCCCTGATTGTGCATGCACACCACAAAACCTTGCGCCCCGTCCGTAGAGACGTAAGATATTACGTCTCATGCATACCACAAAATCTTGGTCCCCACCCGTAGAGACGTAAGATATTACGTCTCTCCTTATATTACGTCTCCTCCGGCGGTGTTACCTCGAAAACCGAGACGCAAGATTTTGCGTCTCTACGGCCCAGTCGTAGATATTACGTCGAAAACCTGAGACGCAAGATTTTGCGTCTCTACGGCCCAGTCGTAGATATTACGTCTAAAACCGA
>CAVQCA010000094.1:0-17592 GCA_963710815.1 uncultured Gammaproteobacteria bacterium
GCTACATGAGAATTACCACCGCCTTGCCCGAAGACAACCGGCGCTTTGTCGACGCATTGCGGGAGGTGTTGTCTGGTGCCTAGAACCACTCCCTTCGAGACCCATCATCAGCGCTACGAAGCGTGGTTCGAAAAGCACGAGGCGGCCTATCTCTCGGAGCTGCTCGCCCTGCGGCCGTTTGTGCCATGGGAGGGGCGTGGCATCGAGATCGGGGTGGGCAGCGGCCGCTTCGCCGCGCCGCTGGGGGTGCAGGTAGGTGTGGATCCCTCCGCTGCGATGCTGGCCCATGCCGCTACGCGTGGCATCGCGATCGTGGAAGGCGTAGCCGAGAACCTGCCTTTCGCCGCCGGCAGCTTCGACCACGCCCTAGTGGTGACCACCATCTGCTTTGTGGATTCGCCTGCACAAATGCTGGCCGAGGTGCACAGGGTACTCAAGCCGGGCGGACGCCTGGTGATCGGTTTCATCGATCGGGAGAGCGCCTTGGGACAGGATTATCTGACGCATCAGGCCGAGAATGTGTTTTACCGCGAAGCCACATTTTATTCGGCCCACGAAGTCGAGCAGCTGATGGCCGCGGCCTGCTTTTCGATTGATGCCTGGGCGCAGACGCTGGCACGGCCGTTATCCGCGACGCGGGAGATCGAATCCCTGCGGAATGGGCGCGGCCAATGCGCGTTTGTCGTTGTTGCGTCAACTAAAGAAGGTTGATCCATGAAAGTAATTACCAAGGTGGCCCATGAATCAGAGGTATAAGCTGTGGCGCTTGAGTCTGTTGCTGGCGGGATGTCTGGCAGTGGTTCCTGTTTGGGCAGCGGTGGAGGTGGCAGTGAGTATCCTGCCCGAAAAATACTTCGTCGAACATATCGGCGCTGAGCATGTCAGCGTCATCGTGCTGGTGGGGCCGGGCCAGAGTCCGGCCACCTTCGACCCAGCGCCACGACAGATGAGTCGGTTGGCCGGGGCGCGCCTCTATTTCCGTATTGGCGTGGACTTCGAGGATGCCTGGCTTGCCCGCATCGAGGCCGTCGCGCCGGGTATGGCGGTTATCGATCTGCGCGAGGGGATCACGCTGCGGCAGATGGATCGCCCACCCGGGGCTGACGGCCCGGGCGGTGGCATGAAGGACCCGCACGTCTGGACCAACCCGCTGCTGGTTAAACGCATGGCCGCCACCATCCGCGATGCGTTGATTCAAATCGACCCGGATCATGCGGCCGATTACCGCGCTAACCACGCCCGCTTCGCCGCCGAGTTGGATGCCCTGGACAAGGACATCCGCACCTTGCTGGCGCCGTTCAAAGGGCACCATTTCATGGTCTTTCATCCCGCCTGGGGCTATTTTGTCGACCGTTACGGGCTACGCCAGACCCCCATCGAATTCGAGGGCAAAACGCCGGGGGCCAGGACCCTCAATCAGCTTATCGAACAGGCCCGCGTTGAGGGCATTCGGGTGATTTTTGTGCAGAGCCAGTTTAGCCGCCGCACTGCGGAAACGGTGGCCCAGGCGATTGGCGCCAGGGTGGTGGCGGTCGATCCCCTGGCTGAAGATTACAGCGCCAATCTGCGCCGGGTGGCGCAAGCCTTCGCCCAGGCGATGGCAGCGCCATGAGCACGGTGATTGCCATTGAAAACGTCTCCTTTGACTACGGCGAACTGCCGGTGTTGGAGGCGATCAATCTGAAGGTTGAGGCGAAGGAGTTTCTCGGTCTGGTTGGTCCCAACGGCGGCGGCAAGAGCACCCTGCTCAAGATCATGCTCGGCCTGTTGTCGCCACGCCAGGGCCATGTGGAAGTATTGGGCAAACCGCCTAAGGTGGGGCGGCTGGCGGTGGGTTATGTGCCCCAGTTCGCCGCGTTCCGCCGCGATTTCCCCGTCTCCGTGGAGGAGACGGTGCTGATGGGACGCCTGGGCAGAACAGGCCTGCTGGGAGGCTATAGTCGCGAGGATCGGCGCATCGCCCGGCAGGCCATGGAGCGCACCGAGGTGCAGGCACTGGCCCGGCGCTCCGTGGGAACGCTGTCCGGTGGCCAGTTGCAGCGTGTGCTTATCGCCCGTGCCCTGGCCACCGACCCGCAAATCCTGATTCTGGATGAGCCTACGGCCAACATCGATCTGCGCGCCGAAACCGATATCTTCGATCTGCTCAAGGACCTCAACGCCCATCTGACTATTGTCGTGGTGTCTCACGATATCGGCTTCATCTCCCAGTATGTGGGGCAGGTGGCCTGCCTCAACCGGACACTGCTGTGCCATCGCACCTCGGAGATCAGCGGCGACGTGATCGAGCAGCTCTATGGTATGCCGGTGCGCATGATCAATCACATCACGAAGTCGGGACAGGAGCAGGGTGATGGCTGAATTTCTCCAGGCGCTCATCAACCAGCCTTTTTTGCAGCATGCCCTGCTGGGCGGACTGCTGGCCAGTCTCGGCTGCGGCATTATCGGCAGTTACGTGGTGGTCAACCGTATCACCTTTCTCGCCGGCGGCATTGCCCACACTGCGCTAGGCGGCATGGGCATCGCCTACTATCTGGGCGTTGACCCTATTTTCGGCGCATTGGCGGCGGCGCTGACGGGCGCACTTATCATCGGTACCGTCAGCCTGCGTTGGCACCAGCACGAGGACACGCTTATCGGGGCCTTATGGGCTATCGGCATGGCGGTAGGTGTGTTGTTCATCTCGCGCACGCCGGGCTATAACGCCGATCTAATGAGCTACCTGTTCGGTAATATTCTTATGATCTCGGACGGCGATCTCTATCTGATGGCGCTGCTGGATGGGGTGATCCTGATGTTGGTGACCCTGTTCTACAAGGTGTTTCTGGCGGTGAGCTTCGATGAGGAATTCGCCCGTCTGCGGGGCGTTCCAGTAGGATTTTTCTATCTCCTGCTGCTGTGCATGGTGGCGCTTACCGTGGTGCTGTTGATCCGGGTGGTGGGGCTTATTCTGGTAATCGCGCTGCTTACCCTGCCGGCCGCCATCGCCGGACAATACCTGCGCTCGCTGTGGCGCGTGATGGTGTTGGCGACACTGCTGGGCGTGCTCTTTTCCAGCGCCGGTCTGGCGGTGTCCTACGGCCCGGACCTGCCGGCGGGGGCCACTATCATTATTATGGCGGGAAGTGTTTATCTGATCTCACTGGCCTTTGGCGGCTTTTTGCGTCGGCGCTGGATGAGTTAAGAAGTGACCAGTGGTGTGCTCTATGTGGGCATCAGCCTAGTGTTCTACGGGCGGGCATTTGCTATCGGTTGGACGTGATGCAAAGGAAAATAACCATGAATACTTACTTCGAAATTCAGTCACTGGTCGGCAGGGAGATTCTCGATTTCCGCGGCAATCCCACCGTGGAAGCGATGTCCTTCCCGAAAATACGTACTGCCTGATATTCTTGAAATATTTCAGGCGCGAAGTCAATCTGGTTTCCTCGGTCATCGTTTCTGCCGAAGAGGATCCAGAGCCATGAAGCCCATTGTCTGTGCGCTGTTACTGCTTGTGTCTACCGTGGTCCGGTCACGGCTCTCCCTGCAGCTTGAGATTGTGGCACTGCGACATCAACTTGCTGTCTATCAGAGAACAACTAAACGCCCGCAGATTAGCTCCGTAGACCGTATTCTCTGGTCGTGGCTCGCGAGCCGCTGGTCGGGGTGGCGGGATGCTCTGGTTTTTGTACAGACAGGGACCGTGATCGCCTGGCAGCGTAAACGTTTCCGCGATCATTGGGCCAAATTGAGTAAGCATGGCAAACCCGGTAGACCACCGGTACCAAAACAAATCAGGGCATTGATCCGAAAAATGTCGGAAGCCAATATCAGCTGGGGTTCGCCACGGATTGTCGGGGAGCTACGCAAGCTCGGCATTGATGTGGCTAAATCAACCGTGGAGAAGTACCGGGTGCGGTCCAGGAAACCACCCTCTCCAAGGCGGAAGTCTTTTCTGAACAATCATGTCAGGGATTTGGTGTCTATCGATTTCTTCGTGGTGCAAACCGTGAGAAACAAGGTGCTGTTCGTTTTGGTGGTCCTTGCACATCACCGTCGCAGGGTTGTGCACTTCAATGTTACAGAGCATCCGACCGCCCAATGGACCGGTCAGCAGATCATTGAAGCTTTCCCTTGGGATACGGCACCGAAGTATCTACTGCGGGACCGGGATGCTATCTATGGGAGCCAATTCCAGAAGCGCGTCCAAAGCATGGGCATTGAAGAGGTGCTCTCAGCGCCGCGAAGCCCTTGTCAGAATGCATTTGTTGAACGCGTGATTGGCAGCATCCGGCAGGATTGCCTGAATCGCGATCGGTGCAACTGGCAGACCTAGGAAAGGTAGTACAGTTTCCAGAAGTCGGTGGCCTGCATCATCATGATGAACGGTTGGCGGCATGATGGTGTGTGATATGAATTTTCGGGAAGGACAGGCGGCAGTGGGACTTAAAACCTTGCTTAACCACGCGTTATCGCAGAGGCGAACTGCTGCGGAAGGTTGTGGTTTCCAAGACCCTTAGAAGGCGATCATATCAATGACGGCATGGGTCAAACGTCTCTGAATCGATGTACAGTTCAATACCGCGAGTCGCAATCCAACTAGCGCCGCATATCCCTTAAGGATTGGCTCGGGCGTTACGTGACCAGGTCGAACAAGACGGGCGAAACCGACGCAATTGAAGAACTCGAGAATGCGAGTGGCTACCTTTCATTTCCTCAACCAGCGGCGGTTCCACTAGACTATCTCGATAAAGGGACCGTCCAGCCTATCCAGCAATGCGCCAATGGGGTGGAGTTCGAGTCCAAACTCCCTGCTCACGGCGGCAAAATCCTGTTCTGCATCCGGCGCGACGGCCACCAGCAAACCACCGGAGGTCTGGGGATCACAAAGGATTCTCCGCCTGTCTTTTGAAAGCTCGCCGATTTTATGGCCGTAGCTGTCGAAGTTGCGTTGTGCGCCGCCGGGGGAACAACCCTGTTCCAGATACAGTTCAACGCAAGGCAGCTTTGGCACGGCATCATAGTCAAGGCGAGCCGATACGCCACTGCCCTCGCACATCTCCAGCAGATGCCCTAGTAGACCGAAACCGGTTACATCGGTCATGGCCTTGACGCCCGAGAGCTTGCCAAGTTCGGCGCCTATATTATTGAGTTGGCACATGGTCTCTGGTGCCACTCTTGTGTGCTCCGGATGGAGTTTTTTCTGCTTTTGGGCAGTGGTCAGGATGCCGATTCCCAACGGTTTGGTGAGATAAAGCTGGCATCCGGGCTCCGCCGTATCGTTGCGGGTAAGAAACTCGTTTTACACTATGCCGGTTACCGCCAGCCCGAAGATGGGTTCCGGCGCATCGATGGAATGGCCTCCCGCAAGCGGAATACCGGCCTGCTGACAGGCCTTGCGACCACCATCGATAACCAACCGCGCGGTATCAGGTCCCAGTTTGTCTATAGGCCAGCCGAAGATGGCGATGGCCATGAGGGGGCGCCCGCCCATGGCATAGATATCACTGATGGCATTGGTTGCCGCGATCTGACCGAACTCAAAGGGATCGTCCACGATGGGCATAAAGAAGTCGGTGGTGGAAATGACCGATGTACCATTGCCAAGGTCATAGACGGCGGCATCATCTTTGGAACTGTTCCCCACCAGCAGCATGGGATACGAAAGGATGGGGGCGTGGCTCTTGAGGATCTCATCCAGCAATTTGGGCGCGATCTTGCAGCCGCACCCGGCGCCATGACTGTACTCAGTCAAACGGATGGAGCTTTGGGCTATTTCTGCCAGGATTTCCATAACGGCCTCCAGGTCCAGTAAACATGGGTAGATCTATAATTTCCGTCAATTGGTTGGAACGGTGCCAGTGAGGTGGCAGGTCCATAGCGAGTATCCGGGAGTAACCACGGGGTACAGAAGGCGTGGCATTTCAGGATTGCGGTAGTTCTTCTTGGGATAAAGCCGTGCCAACAAATGCATTGAGCGGATACGGCGGGGAGGCAAGAGTCAAGCCAGCCAATGTACTTTGTAAAACCTCGAAGCCGCCCTGAGGCCACCAGGGAGATTGGCGGAAGAGAGCAGGAGTCGAACCTACCAGGGACCGCATGGCCGCCCCTCCCGGTTTTGAAGACCGGGCGCCCCACCGGGGAACGATCTCTTCCGTATTTCATGACCTTGTCCAGCCAGGCATTGCACTGTCGCGACGCAACACATGGTCATCCCGGATTCGACGAGTGTAACCGACACGATCGAAGAACTCGAGAATCTGAATGGTCACCTTGCGGCCCCCGCCGCCACTGCGATAAATGATGTCGCGAAACGGGGCGGCGCGTGCCGCCGCATGCTCGTCGTTGAGGTGGCGGATGATGTCGGCCAGTTCCGCGACGGCGCTGGCGGTGAAGTAGTGATCGCGGGCAACAGGGTATAGCTCACCGGCCCGGGCGAGCCGCTTGAACAGTTGCCGCACAGTGGCCTCTGGTGTACCCGTTGCCTTGGACACATCACGTACTCGCGGCGGGTTATAGGGCTTGGCATCCAGCAGTGGCTTCAGCTCGGCAAAGAGGTCGCGGTCGCTTTCGGTGACACTGGCGCGATGGTCCGGCAAGTGCAGCCAGGCCCGCGTCTGCACTATAGATCCTGACGCCAGCAGTTCGGCGCTGAGAGCATCGAAAGCGTGACGCGGCAGTTTGACTGAGGTCATGCGGCGCAGCCGCTCGCGTTCGACGCCGATCATGTCCGGGGCACGTTCATGTTCCCGCGCCAGGGCGTCGAGCAGTTTGGTCTGGAGTGCGGCCCAGGCCGCCTGTGCGATGCCGGTCAATGCATCGCCCTCTCGAATCACACGCAGGCCGGCACGCTGCCACAGTGCCTCGGCGTCTGCCTCGCTGAGGTTCCAGCTCAGGGAAAATCGATCGAGGTCGATACCGGCCGCGGCCTGGCCGGCGAGAAATCCAAGGGTGACGGCCGGGTCGTTGCTGCGCAGCCTCTCGAGCAGGGCGAGCCGCTGCGGCGTGCGCTTGTGGCGGGTTGGCGGAAAGATGTCGAGCACTCTGCCCCCCGCAACGGTGCGCTGCGAGCCCGCATCGCGCAGGATGAAGCGGTCGCCGCGTAGGGCCAGTGTTTCCCGCTCGAGCAGGATCTCCACCAGCGCCGTGCCACCGGCATCTACGTTTCGGCAGTCACGCAGGGCAACCCGCCCGACAATATTCTCGGTGCCAAGATGCACATGGACGGTCTGCATGTGCTTCAACGGCTTCTGGGCCGCAGGGATGTGCAGCTCGCCGTGAAAGCGGGACAGGGGAATGGCGAGTGCCGGATCGACCAGCCACATGCCTCGCGCGACGTCCTTTTTCTCGAAGTCGCCTTTGAGCGCCAGCGCACAACGTTCACCCGCACTGCCGCCACCGCGGTGCGTGAGGAAGACGGTCAGCTGATTGTCGAAACGAGCAACGGACGCAGGATTCCGGGCGAGATGGTCGTCCTGGCCGCCGGCGTAATGCCGGAAAGCGCGCTCGCCCGGCAGGCGGGGCTGGAACTGGGGTCGCGGCAGGGTATTCGAGTCAATCCCTACATGCAGACCTCCGATCTCGACATTTATGCCGTCGGAGACGCGGTGGAGACCACGGACAGGGTGAGCGGCCTGGCAGCGCTGGTCCCCCTGGCGGGACCGGCCAATCGCCAGGGCCGCCTCGCGGCGGATCATATCTGCGGCCGGCCGAGCCGCTACCGGGGCACCCTGGGCACCGCCATCGTCAAG
This sequence comes from uncultured Gammaproteobacteria bacterium, assembly GCA_963710815.1. Classification (GTDB taxonomy): domain Bacteria; phylum Pseudomonadota; class Gammaproteobacteria; order UBA9214; family UBA9214; genus CAVQCA01. The sequence goes on from CAVQCA010000094.1 coordinate 7,734, forward strand.
GTCTTCGAGATGAGCGGTGGCGGCACGGGCGCGTCAGAAAAGAGCCTGCGCCAGCTGCGCCGACCCTACCGCAAGGTGTATCTGCACCCGTCGGGTCATGCCAGCTACTATCCGGGAACGGCGCCCATGCAGGTGAAACTGCTGTTCGCGCCGGAAGATGGCAAACTGCTTGGCGCCCAAGTGGTCGGCTATGACGGCGTGGACAAGCGCCTCGACGTATTCGCGACGGCGATCGGAGCCGGCATGACGGTATTCGACCTGGAGCATCTGGAGCTTTCGTACGCACCGCCCTACGGTTCCGCAAAAGACCCGGTCAACATGGCGGGCTTCATCGCCGCCAATGTCCTGCGGGGTGACCTCAACCTGTGGTACGCGGAGGATTACCCGGAAGAAACGTGCGACGGCGTTATTGTCGATGTGCGCAGTGCTGTCGAATACGAAAAATGGCATATTCCCAAGGCGATCCACATTCCGCTGAGACAGCTGCGTCAAAGATACGACGAAATCTCGCGCGAAGGGCCCGTGTTTCTGTACTGCCGCGTTGGTTTCCGCAGTTACCTCGCCTACCGGATGCTCGTGCAACTGGGTTTCAAGCAAATTTCCACCCTCGCTGGCGGGTCGAAGACCTTCATGAGCTACCATCGCACCGAACTCTCCGACGGTCGGCCGGGTGTGTCCTTTGTGGCCTACGCCGAAGAGGAATTGGCCAGGACCCCAGAGGGTCTTGAACACGCTTGAAGATGAGACTGTGCATCCCCCGCGGCAGGTGAACTGGGGCGTTGGCCGCCCAGGCATTGCTAATGCCGCAGACGGCCGCCTCGCTTATCTCAGCCGCTTGATTCCACAGTGAAGACTTGTTACTGACGCGGCTGTCAGGGTCTCCTGCCGGGACCCTGACCCCTGCCAAAAGGCCTGCCGTGTCTTCGTCCAGGTCCCCCCGGTCCGGGACCGGCCTCCCCACCGCGTTCCACACAGCGTTGGAAGGCGGGTAAATGGTTATCCCTGGATGCGGCCTGAAGTCGCTGTAGCACCGCTACCACATCAGGCAGGTCTATTGCTTCGATCAGGCGGTCGTACATAGTAAGGTTCTCGATTTCTGCATTCACACCCATCTGGCATGCCTTCAGCAGACTATCCGGAATGTCAATCTGGTTTGGCTTCGGGATGGGCGGAAGCGGAACGTCGTACTTTTCATAAAGCGTCAGCAGAGACTCGATATGCCTCTGCTCAGCCTCTACAATGTTGACGAACGGTCGGACGGCGCCAAACGTTTCGATTATCTTTCGGTAGGTGTCTCTGGCCTTGTATTCGTCCAACAAGGCTTCATTCAAAACTTCTGCCAGCGTAACGTCTTTCATATTAGCAAGTCCACGGTATGATTGTTCCAAAAATCCCACGTGAAGATCGTTACAGAGGCACAGAGAGTAGCATTAACGCTGATCGGGAAAGCAAGCGGAACGGATTGCCGTGCAAGACATCGGTGCTGACAGGTTGATATTTGGTCCGGTGCCGTCACGCCGGCTCGGGCGAAGTCTCGGGATCAACAATATCCCACCCAAGATTTGTTCCTATTCCTGTGTCTATTGCCAGCTCGGACCAACCCACACCACTGAGATTGTCCCCCGTGTGTTCTACCCGCCAGATCATCTTTTTGAGGAGGTGAAGAAACATCTGTCATGGGCTCGAGAAAACGGTACGCAGGTTGACTATCTGACTTTTGTTCCAGATGGAGAACCTTCGCTGGACTCCCGCTTGAGCGAGACCATCCAGCGTCTGCGCCCACTGGGTATCCCTATCGCCATCATTTCCAACGCATCGCTGATCTGGCGTGACGATGTTCGCAACACCCTGGCGATGGCAGACTGGGTATCTCTTAAGGTCGATACCGTCGATGAAACCCTATGGCGCCGGATCAACCGGCCACAATCATCTCTCAACCATCACGCCATACTCGATGGCATCGTGAGCTTTGCCGAGCAGTACAAGGGCACGCTGATGACGGAGTCTATGCTGTTAAAGGGAATCAACGATTGTGCCGGCGAGGCAAAAGACCTTGCCGATTTTCTGGGTAAGGTGATGCCCGCGGCTAGCTATCTGTCGGTTCCAACCCGACCGCCGGCAGAAAAGGGCATCAGCGCACCAGACGAGTCCGCCATAAACCTTGTCTATCAGACACTCAGTCAGCAACTCGATGGCGTTGAACTTTTGACACGATACGAGGGGAATGCCTTTGCCTCGACCGGAAACCTTGTCGAGGATCTGCTGTCGATTACATCAGTTCACCCGATGCGTGAGGAAGCCGTACAAGAACTGCTTTCAGGAGGCGGAGCGGACTGGACGCTGGTACAAAGGCTGCTTGATGAACGTCAGCTTGTCCAGACTGAGTACCAGGGGCGGAAATTCTATGTGCGACGCCTGGAGCAAAAACCCGGGGAACGGTGAGCGTGTGTGTTGCGTAGACCAGTTTATGCAGCAATCAGGGTCTGAATAAGTACGCTGCGATGTGGTATCACGGTCAGCCATGATGGCCCGCCGCCAGCGGATCGAACGGTAATGTGCAGCGAGGAGCATCCGTTTTAACGGTGCTTGTGCGGGTCATACTGTGTTTTTCTCGAGTAGACCCTTTATGTGGTATTTCTCGAAATACTGCTTGGCCCAGTGTATCGGCCGCAGTGGCGTCAGTATGAAGCCGCGCTTTTCTTCCCAGTAGACCAGGATGCCCTTCTCGATCGTGTCATTGACAATGATACAGACGAGTTCGGGCCGGAACACGGCCGTTGCCGCCTGTCCGGCGAGATCGCGGGCGATATATCCCGCGGCTGCCACGGCCAGTAGATCGGCGAGGTGCGCATGTTTGGGCATCGTGTCGGGTCCCAGGTACCGCGCGGAGAGCGGTTTGGTCCAACGGACCCTAAGCAAAGATACGCGGGATTCTGGCGCATGTCGGTAATGCAGCACTCCGGACATTCGCTGTGTTCAAATAATAACGGCGACCCTCAAAGAGATGGCCGCCGTATCAAGCAGAAATATCAACCGTTAGCTCGATGCCATGCCACCAAAACCCTAGCTCGTGCCGGGGTCGGTCGAGGTACTTTACTGGTGGGAGGATTCATGGGTCAGCGCTTCTGCCAAGTTTTTGATCTGTAGTTGGAGTTGGTAAATCTCAGCCTGTAAGGCCTTGTTTTCGGGTTGCTGCGCGGCATATGCGGGCATGGCGTATCCGTAACTAATGGCCGCGGGGCCACCATAACTGTAACCCGGCGAACCGTAGCCATAGCCATAGGCAACCTCGGGATTTCCGTAGTAATCGTCGCGGTCTCTATAGTTGCCCGCCCATTCTGATTGTTTTAACTTTGACAGATTCACCATGTCGAATATGTTTTTGCACATGTCAAACGCGTAGGCGATACCAGTATCCGTAAACATGGCCGTACTGAAACCGACAACGAGTACTCGCTTCAAAATCACTTTATTCGTCATGGCGGCTTTTCCTCCAATGCCAAAGATGTGCAATGTCATTATCATGCTGTTCGCGCTAACGAGCCTTCTATAAGGGCGCTGATCAAGCCAAGTCTAGTACACGTCGGCCGTGCTGCTGCCAAAGAGATCCCGAAGGTAGGGATTTTCTAGCCAACGAGCTCCCCATTCTTGGACTGCCCCGTAAGAAACCCTGGTTAGAAAGGCTGTTAGCTACTTATCCACACTAAATCAATTCCGTCGAACGACTGGATTGGGCGAAAGTTGTCGGCAAGGGTGCGATTCGTGAACGTCCCCTTCCGTAAAGGGTAGCTTCCGGACTTCGGGATTTTGACGGTGGGCGGGGCCGGGAGAAGAAGTGCCGGGAGCAGTAAGATCCTCATGCCGGAATAGGAATAAGGTTCCGATTGCCGGACTTGTAGATAGCGATAGACTATCATGGGAATTGAAAGAATCGATTGGAAAGATTATTAAGCGGGGTCCAGTCTATGAACAGCTGCCGGCGGTAAAACGGCTGGCCAGTGGTGAGGACGAGGAACCCGAAAGGCGGCAACACGGTCAAAGCTCTGCTGCCCTTCTCCACCGTCGCCAATGCCGTGAAGTGGTCGGTAATGTTTAGCAAGGACACGTCGCACAATATCTTTATCGATATTGGTGCCGAACGCCTTATTGATTTGCTGCGCGATCCGTGGGCAACCGAAGTGTGGATTGCGTCGTTTCAATTCGACGATGGCTTGGATGAGTTCGGGGGAAGGTCCCTCTGGTCCTGGTTTTCGTTTGCGGTTAGCAGAATATAGCTGTCGGTACTTGCGCTGCTTGAGCAGGCGGTGGAATGTCAGCAGCGTCGAAGGCCGGAGAATCACGGCGGCACGCTGGATATGGCGCTGATTGAGGAAAAGTGACCAGAACCCGAGCAGGAAGCGATCCACAGCGGTTAGATTCGGCGCGTGTCGCCGGGCGCGATTCATGATGAGGATCTGCTGCTTCATCAGCAGGCTGTCGGCGACGATGGCCTTTGCACCGCCGGGTCCCAGGAGCCTGGCGATAGTGGTCAGCAGATGGACGAGGAGTATGAGCAGGTCCTTCATGGCGTGGCAGGGTAGGGCAACCAGCCATCCAGGGCAGGTCCGTCCAGGCTTTTGTTTTCGGGTCAAAATTACTAATTCGCCATTGACACGTAGTGGGCCAGTGCGATTGCATGGAGTACTGCCGACTTAACGCAGTCCTGCCAGCCCTTGGGAAGATGAAGCCGTGGTAGCTGCGGGTTAGCAAGCATCGTGACCTCCGAAAACGAGTTCTTGAGAGTTCCCGGTTGAAGGATACAATAAGGGCTATCGATTCAGAATGTTATTGTCCGAACGGTGAACCAAAAGATTCGGTGGACCAGGACACCTCGGCCCATGGCACCCGCATCTGTACGACACCATGCTCCGGACAATCCACCCGCAGTATTCGTGCATGCAGATGAGTCTGGAACTGACAGGTGTCCAGATACCTCCAGACCCGCTCCTCGGCATGGTCCCGGCAACTCAGCTCGCGCCACACTGCGGGCAACTCCACACCGTTCCAGACTCATGCTCCAGCCAGATGTCTACCTGCTGACCTCCGACATCCAGGTCAACACGCTCCACAGTCCACGGCTTGTCCAGCCCCAATACCTGCCGGTACAGATCGGTATCTCTTATGAAGGCTTCCTCCATGAAAATCCTTCATACATAATCTATCTATCCACGGCAATTCCGGAAGGACCTAAATAGTAAGGGCTTGGTTAAGCTACTGAATCATCAGGACGCCGGTATCGCTATCGCAGGGGGCTTTACATCTGAGCTATTTTTTACGGCAATCGTGATCCCAATCGATTTAATCCGGAGATTTCACAAGTGAAACTGACAAACGTGGCGGTTCCGACCGAAGTGATTAGCTACGGTTCTACCGTGGCCGAGGCGTTTAGGGAGTGTCTGCGCTGCAATGTGCAGGGTATCCCCTTCGTGGACAGTGAGGGGCGCATCGTAGGACGGTTCTCGATGCGCAACACAATTAAGCAGTACTGCATATTAAAAAGCATGATCATGGACGCTGACTTCCTGGGGGATGATCTAGGAGACCTTTCACTCCAGGATAACGATGCTGCCAAGTTGCTAAGTCAACCTGTAGATCACTTTATTCTGAGCGAGGTTGTGACTATCCATTCAGCTTCCCCCTGCGTAAAGGCAATATCGCTCATGGAAAAGCACGACACGACCTTTCTGTTTGTTGTCGACGGTGAGACATACAAGGGGATCGTGAATCTGCAGGCAATCGCCAAACGTATGATGCAGGTCGCAGGGTTCTAGGAGCCTGTCAGACGATTGCTGCGTTCCTGCTATTCACAGAGGGGAATTCTGGTGCCAGATCAGGTTTGTCCGGTTCTTGAATCACCATGCTGCATGGCAGCCTTTAACAGTGGCGGAGCAATCAGCGTAGTCACGATCACCATTAGGACTATCACCGAGAAAAGAAAATCATCGATGACACCGAGCGTTTTTCCAATTGCAGCAAAGAGCAGGCCGACTTCTCCCCGGGGCATCATACCGAATCCTACGGCCAGGCGGTTTGCCGATTTGCCGGCAAAGTAACCGGCTGCAACTTTGCCAATGACCGCAGCAAACAGCAGACCTCCAGCAGCTAATATGACCTTTGGGTCAAGGAATGATTCCACTTTTACCTGAATGCCCATTAGAACGAAGAATATGGGCACCAGAATAACCTCCAGCGGCATTATGAGATCCTTGATGGTATAGGACTTGTTCGGAATTATCCGGCAGCTTTTGAAATAACTCTCCTGTAAAACCAGTCCGGCAGTGAATGCACCGACGATTGTAGCCAGCCCCACCAGGTTTGCCATCCATGCGAGGACCATAACAAAAAAGTAAGAGGTGAACATCTTGGCTTCCACAATATCCAGATCACATAGGTAGTGAATGACGATACGCAGGAAATACGGACCAATCAGCACAGCACCGACAAGGAATACTGTCGCCAGTAAGATTACCAGCAGAATATCGGCAATTTCGACACCGCCCGAGACCACTATGCCGCTGACAATGGACAACATCAGTAATCCAAGGATATCGTCGATTACAGCCGCTCCGAGAATCAGGCGTGCTTCCGTGGATTGCTGCTTGTTGATGTCCTGCAGTACGCGTGCCGTAATCCCAACGCTGGTAGCGCCCAGTGTGGCTGCAATAAACAGGTCGGTATTCAACGAAAGCTCTGGCATGAAAGTCCTTATCGCCACGAAGCCTAGAATAAAAGGTAACAGCATACCTGATATGGCGACCTGCATGGAGTTTCTTCCCACCTGCCGCATTTCATCGAGGCTGGTATCAAGGCCAACAAGAAATAGTAGAAAGATGACACCGTAACGGGAGAATACATCAACAGCGTGTGCCATCTGCACCAGTTCCAGTCTATGTGGTCCCTGCAGCACGTCGAGTATGATAGCCACACTATCGCCTGAGATACAGGCTGCCGCAGCATCCTCCATTGTCTGACCGGTCATGGTCAACTGAAAGATATCGAATATTTCCGGCCCCTGTCGCAGGAGGGTAATGAGGTCTGAACCAAAGTAGTAACCAAGGTTGCCAAGAATGACGCCCATTATCAGTTCGCCTAATACGGAGGGTTGCCTCAGTTTCCGGGCAACAAAGCGTCCCAGGATGGCAAAGAACAGAATACTCGTTACACCAAGAATAACAGCTGCAATCGGATCGCTATGCTCGGGCCCAAAATGGACAGCATATGCAGACACAGGCATGGCAATAGCCACAAGAAACAGTGCAGAACGCATCAGGGCGGCATGGAGTAAACTCGTGGACCGGATGACTTGCATTGCCTGCAGTATAACTCTACAAAAATCAACATGGGTAACTTGTAGGAATACAAGACCGATCTTGGTTACGGTTGGGACTTATGGTCCCCATGTTGGTTATTTCTCAATTGAAAATACAGTACAAATTATTTGTCTGGTGTCACTGCTGTCCCATAAACATTACGCGAACTGCAACCGTGCTTGAAGTGGCGAGGTTAGGGGTTGCGGCGGATCGCCTCGCAGCAGCGCTTTCAGATCACGGCGTTCGAACAGGTTGAGTTGCAGCAGGCGCAGGATCTGTTGCATCCCGAGCCCGAGCTTGCTCAGAAACTTGAGGTAGGCGATCAACAGATACATGCACATGGCCACCCAGATTTGGGTCAGTACGGCGTTGCGCGAAGTGCCAAGGAAAGTTTTGATTTTCAGGTTCTGCTTGATCCATTTAAAGAACAGTTCGATCTGCCAGCGCTCTTTGTAGATTGCCGCAATCGTCTTGGCCGCCAGACGGAAGTTATTGGTCAGAAAGACGTAGTGTTTACCGGTCTCGGGATCGCGGTAGCCGATGCGGCGCAGCGGGCCGGCGCAGCGCTCGGCCTTGGCGCCGGTCAACTGGATTGTCTGATCCGAGGTCACTGACGTTCCTGCGGGGAGCGGATGCCGTGCGATCACCCGGTAGCAGGCGTTCTTGCGCTGCCGCGTGACGAAGTAAACGCCTTGATGATTCAAGTGGTTATACCACGCATAATCGGTATAGCCGCGGTCGAAGACGACAACACTGCCTTTGGGCAGCGTCAGGGGGCGGGCCGTATTGACCTCATGCACCCGGCCTTCGGTGATCGTCAGGAAGCTCGGCAGGTAGCCGTCATGGTCCAGCCCGACATGCAGCTTGATGGCGCCCTTGGTGGTACGGAAGTCCGCCCAGGGGAACACCGTCAGGCACAGGTCGATGGTCGAGGTATCGAGCGAATAGAGTTTGTTCTTGAAACGGAAGCGGTGTTTCGGGCCCAGCCCCTGGCAGCGTGCCAGTAGCCTGCCGAACAAGGCCTCATACAGACTCGCGGGCTGCTGCTCGTTGACGCGCGCCAAAGTGGAACGGTACACCTCGGCGCAGCCCAGATGATAGAGCTTGCTGGCCTGTGCCTTGAGGTTGCTGACCACATCGCGCAGGCTCACGCGGCCGGCGAGCTGGGCCAGACCCAAGCTGACGAACTGTGACCAGCGTGTCATCTTGCGCAAGCTTCGGCCCTGATGGTGTTCCCGAGCCAGGGATTCGAATTCATGTCTCGGAACCAGTTTGAGTATTTGCGAGAACACAGTATTATGATGAGCCAAGGCCTGAATCTCCTTCTTTTACAGTGTTTGCGAGCACAACCATTGTAACAGTTCGGATCGTTCAGGCCTTCTTCATTCCTCGTTTATGGGACAGCAGTGGTCTGGTGTAAAAAAACGTTCCAGCACTTTTTCAGTTGTTCAATCGTACCGTTTTCTCCCTGTTAGACATGATCTCAGGATTAAAGCGAGTGGGTTAAATATCCCGCTCTCTGCCAAGACGCCTGAAAAGAGTTTTATTGAAGGACCCGCAGCATCCAGGCCGTTTTCTCGTGGACACGCATGCGGTCAGAAACCAATGCAACGGTGGATTCATCGCCTGATTTATGGGCGCGCGCGAGTATATCTCGGCATGTTTTACCACTTGCTCGTAAACCTGAGTAAGAATTTCTACCATCTCTTTCGGTGAAGGTAGAACCAGGGAATGTCCAGGTGCGAGAAGCACGAGAAGTCGATAGGGAACTGGCGTCCGAATAACCCATTATGGCCCGGCATTGTTAAACCGAGGCTGAAGTAAGAGGCCGGATATGCGTGAGCAGTCGCACCTCACCGCCAAAGAATGTGGTGCTTGCAAACCGAGGAGGAGTCCATATACGAACTTCAGATTCATGGACGACCGCGCTCAAGCCCTGGAAAAAGCGGCTGAAACGAGTCTTCGGCATTGACATCGAGACCAGCTCGATCTGCGGTGGGGCGGTGCGGATCATCGCCTGCATCAGGACCCCAAGGTGATCGAGAAGATTATCACCCACCTCGATGCGAAAGGCGCAGCAACAGAAGCTCACTGGCGGCTGTCCTGACGGCCCGCGCAGCGGGGAAATGCGCGCCAACGGACGGGGGGTGCGCGGATTGAGGCGCTGAAATGCCGGGCGGAGCAACGTGGCAGGTCAGGTCGACGACCGACGGGTGGCACGGACGAGCGCGAGGAGGAGGTTCCGGCGGACGAAAAGAGGGTTTATATTCCCTATCACTAGTGTCCGGTTAACTTGGCTTTATTGTCGTATAAGAGCATGAGTCACAGTCCTTTTCCGCCAAAATCTGGTGGTGTCGACTTGAACGCGAAAGCGCTTTCAGGGGATCGTCCGGGGAACATTTCCCAGAGGATTCCCTATGTACATCGGCAAGACCTTGTTCGCGCAGCTGATGGATTTCCTGCCCTGGACGACATTCGCTCGCATCGTCACGCGCTATGGTGGCGATCAC
>CAVQCA010000095.1:0-9213 GCA_963710815.1 uncultured Gammaproteobacteria bacterium
TTTCTGCAAGCCCATTCCCAGCAGCTTGCGCGCAAGAGTATGGGCCTCCGTACGCAATTTCGCATACGGCAGCGTGGCATAGAGCTCGCCCCTGCCCGTGTAGAAATTCGCACCGGTCTGTCCCTGCGCCGCGTAATCAAGCGCAGCAGTGAGCGTTGCAAAATCAGCGGCACGAAACGGCAGGTCGTGCAAAGTTGGCGTCGATTCTGTTACCAAAACAGATTCTTCCCTTGTCGGATATGAATAACGAGTGACCCTGTTGGATACCGTTGCTGGCGTGAGCCGGATAAACCGCGCAAATGTACCGTATTTATGGAGCAATCGCTAATTTGATTTCGGCATTTGTCGCTTGAATTCATTCTCGTGGTATCCACGTCAGTTATCCAAAAAACGTAGTAAAAACACAACGCTAGGAACCAATTCAGCCACAACCCGGTCTATAAGCAGATGCTATAATGCCTAAAAAATGCGTAAAAAGCAATACCTTTTTGATGTTTCCCGACATTCAGCATGAAAACCAATACTGTTGTCATTTAGCAACATCGGGTCCGATACAAGCTCTTGACAGGATCTTGCTGATGCTCAAACACAACAGAAACCGTCGCAATTCTTTCATCTGAACTCATTCGCCCTACCGAAATGCAGGAAATATGCCAGTCACACCATTCACGCCAAATTCACGCTTTTTTTGCCGTATGGCGTTGTGCGCGTTACCCGGCCCGCACCAACCCGGTGCGCCCTGCGACCCAGAGCACCACGACCGGGCATTGCGAGGCCGTCTGCCGCAGGGGGGCACTGCAATGAAACTTCAGGTCTGGGCATGGCAACCTTGCTGACAATCAACCAGTTAAGGGGTTTCACCAATACCGTTGGGGTATGCTTGCTGTATGATCCGAGGCGGAGACGTTAGCGAAAAACAAGAATTCGCAATTGATGGACACCCCAAACGCCAAAAGAGTTCATATCGAGCCGGTTTCCTGCCGCAGGCACCTCAATGAGTTCATCGAGGTTCCCTGGGCGCTTTACCGCGACGACCCGCAGTGGGTGCCGCCGCTGCTGTTCGAGCAGAAACAGCGCCTGACCTCCAAAAACCCTTTTTTCGAGCATGCCCGCTGGCAAGCCTGGATCGCGCGGCACAACGGCCGCCCCATCGGGCGCATCAGCGCCCAGGTCGACAGCCTCTACCAGGAGCGGCACAACCGGAAGGTCGGGTATTTCGGCATGCTGGAGGCCGGGGACGATAGCGATCTGTTCACCGACCTGCTGCAGACCGCCGAAAACTGGCTGCGCGATCAGGGCATGCAGCAGGTACGCGGTCCCTTCAACCTGTCGATCAACGAGGAATGCGGGCTGCTGGTGGAGGGCTTCGATACTCCGCCTTCTATCATGATGGGTCATGCACGACCGTATTATGCCCGGCAGGTCGAGGCGGCCGGCTACACCGGCGCCAGGGATTTGCTGGCCTATTACATGGCCCCGGATTTCGAGGCGCCGCGCATCATGACACGGCTGGCCGGGAAGGCCGCGCAGCAGGTGAAGGTGCGCCGCCTGCGACGCAAGCAACTCAAACAGGAACTGGAAGTCCTGCGCGACATCTTCAACGACGCCTGGTTCAATAACTGGGGATTCGTCCCCTTTACCGAGGCCGAATTCGCCGATATCGGCGAACTGCTGACACTGCTGGTCGACGACGATTTCGTGCAGATTGCCGAGATCGACGACCGGCCGGTGGCGATGATCGTCGTCCTGCCCAACATCAACGAAATCATCCGCGACCTGAATGGCCGGCTGCTGCCGTTTGGCTGGCTCAGGCTGCTGTGGCGGCTGAAGGTCCGCTATCCGACCACCGCCCGGGTGCCCCTGATGGGGGTGCGTCGGGAATACCAGCATACCCGTCTGGGGCCGGCGCTGGCCTTCATGGTCATCGACGCCGCTCGCCAGGGAGTTATCCGGCGAGGCATCCGTGGCGTTGAAATGTCATGGATACTTGAAGACAACGCCGGTATGCGCAACATTATCGAAACCCTCGGTGGCAGGGCCTACAAGCGTTACCGCATCTACGAAAAAGACCTCTGACGGAACGGCGCCCGCTTCAGGGATATCGTCTTTAACATAATGAATAACTGGCCACGGATGCACACGAAAAAAAACGGGAGGCACACGAATACTGTCTGCGTCATCCGTGGATTCGGCGGCCATTTCCCGTCTTTCGGGCTAATGAAACCGCCATTCACCACTGACTGAGACCATGCCAGACACCGACCGGCAGAAACCCTATACCGCGATCATCCTGGCCGGTGAACGCGGTCCCGGCGACCCGCTGGCTGTACACGCCAGCGTGTGCTGCAAGGCCATGGTCGAGATCGACGGAACCCCGATGATTTTCAGGGTACTGGCGGCTCTGGGAAGCGCAGCGCATGTCGACCGCTGCATCCTGTCGGGGCCGGGTCATGAGAAAATGGCCGCCGGTTCCCCGCTCAGCCGGATGATAGAAACGGGATCCGTCGACTGGTGCGAACCCCGGGCGACGCCCAGCACCAGCGCCTACAGCGCGATGCAGCACGTCCCCGCCGACCTGCCCGTGCTGGTGACCACCGCCGACCATCCCTTGCTGACTGCCGAGATCGTCGACCACTTCTGCACCGATAGCGTGAACCGCGGCGTCGATGCAACCGTGGGTCTGGCGCCCTATGGCCTGGTAAAAGCAGCCTACCCGGACATGAAGAAAACCGTCCTGCGTTTCAGGGACGGGGATTATTGCGGCTGCAACCTGTTCGCCTTCCTGACGGCGGAGGGTCGGCACATGGCCGATTACTGGCGCCGGGTGGAAACACAGCGCAAGAATCCGGTCAGGATTATCCGCATTCTTGGCTGGGGCGCGGTGATCAAATACCTGCTGGGCCGGCTGACGCTGCAGCATGCACTCGAGTCCCTGTCACGGCGCCTGCACCTCAAACTCGGGGCGGTCATCCTGCCGTTTGCGGAAGCGGCCGTCGATATCGATTCGATTGCCGATCACGATATCGTGCAGAAGAAATTTTCGCAGCGGGCAAAGTCATAGAATGGCCACGGAAGCCACTGAATCCACGGAAAGTGAAAAGTGAAGGTGAGAAGTGAGAAGTGCCTGGCAGGCAGCCGGCACGCAGATTAATGGCCACGGAAGCACACGGAATTACACGGAAAATAAACACCGGGTCAGGTCGCGGTATTGAGAATTCTCCTGCAGGAGCAAGCCCCGAATCCACGGAAGAAACAGACATTATTAGCGTTTTTTTTCATTGATCGCTTCACGGGTATGCACGTGTCAGGCGAAGCACGCGGATATTCGTGGTTATTGATGAGAAGGGGACATACGCAGACTATGTCCCCTTTAATTCCAGGAAGAAAGCAGACATTACTGTGTGTTTTATCCTTACTTGCATTATGCGTGTTTTACCGTGTCTTCACTCGCTTTTCACTTTTCACTCTTCACTTTCCGTGGGTTCAGTGGATTCCGTGGCCATACAATTACCGTTGCAGGGAACATCTGATCAATTGTCATTTGCCCTGAACGACGCCATTACGGGCGGGCGATTTCCAGCCGGCGCGTGCCCTGGGTGACGAAGCTGTCCGTTTCGGCGCTATAGCCGCGCACTTCGAGTTCAAGCTCCCAGGCGGCGTCCGATGCGCGCACGCTATAGAGGTGGTACTGCGCCATGCGGCCGGTTTTGAGTCCGATGGACGAGGCCGAGGGAATGCCGAACACCGGCACCTGGGTGCCGGGAATCTCGATGCGGCTTTGCACCGAACGGTGCCGGTGACCGTGGAGCACCAGTTCCGCTCCCTGCCGGGCGATCACGGCGCACAAGCGCGCCGCGTCCGTCAGCCGCTTGCGCCAGCGCTCCTCGCCCGGGACCGGCGGATGATGCAGCAGGACCACGCGAAACAGGCCCTGGCTGCGGGTCTGCTCGAGCAGCCGTTCCAGACGCTCCAGCTGACCGCCGCCGAGACGGCCGGTCGCGAGCAACGGCGCGGTGGGCCGTGCGCTGGACAGGCCGATGAAGGCCACCGGGCCGCGCACGCGCAGGCTGGGAAAAACACTCTCGGCCGAATCCGCCCGCCCGTCGCCGGGTGCGTCATCCGACACCAGGTAGGGTTGCCAGCGGGACAGGCCCTGCGCCCAGGGCACCGGCACATAGGCATCATGATTCCCCGGCACGACCGTGACCTCACCCGGACTGCCCAGCGAATCCAGCCAGGCGCGCGCCTGGCGGAACTCATCGGGCAGCGCGATCTGCGTCAGGTCGCCTGTGATCACCAGGTGCCCCGGACAGGTACCGAGCAGGTCCCGCTTCAGGGCATCCAGCACCTCGACGCGGTGTTCCGCGCGGCGTCGCCGGCGCCAGGAGAGATAGCCCAGCAGACGTTTGTTGGCCAGATCACGCCAGCGCGCACCCTCCGGCGACGACAGATGGGGATCGGACAGCTGGGCAAATGTCAGCGCATCTTCCATAGTTCGTGTCCGTCGATAAACACCATTATCACCGCAGAGACGCAAAGGACGCAGAGAATTCTCTCGTTAAAAACAATCCCGATTGTCCCTGAAACTCAGCAATCAAGGTCATGCATCCACTGCCAGCTTTAACAGGCGGTCTTCGTGCCGGGGCTGCATGACCGTCTGCCACAGGGAGAAGATGAGACCGGGAACCGGTCGAGAGGCTGGCCTGGGCCATGTGGCAGTCGAGCCTACAGGGAGGTATTTACGGCGTGTCTTGCGGTCCTGGCCCGGAGGTCGCCCTTCTCCACCGTGGCTGAGTATCAGGGATAATCGGAAAAACAATTAAATTACCTCTGCGTCCTTTGCGGCTCTGTGGTGAAATCGATGCTTTATGGACGAACGCCAGTTCGATTGTTTGTTCGTTTGTTCATTTGCTTGTCGTTTGCCGGGCGGTAAACTCCCGGCCGGATCAATCATCTCATGAACAGCACCGACCACACATCCCTGCCGCCCGCACCCGACAGCGGAGAACCCTCCGGCAAGGGGGGACGTCCGGTCGGGCTGATCAGCAATCCAAACAGCGGGCGCAACCGCACGCACCTGCGGGCCATTGAACGCATTGTCGCAAATCACCCCCGGGTTCACCATTGTCCGACCACGGGTCCCGCCGATGTGCCTGCGGCGCTCTCCCTGCTGGCGGACCGCGGCGTGGCGGTAATCGCGATCAACGGCGGCGACGGCACCGTGGCCCGGGTGCTCACCCACCTGCTGGAAGACGCGCCGTTCCAACGCCTGCCGCTGATCGCCCTGCTGCCCGGCGGCACCACCAATATGAATGCCGGCGATGTCGGCCTGCGCGGTGGGCTCGTCAAGGCGGTGCAGCGGCTCTGCCGCTGGGCGGACGACGAGCGCATCGAGGGCCGGCTGTTGCGGCGCGCCATCCTGCGGGTCGACCCGGGCGCCGGCCAGTCCGCAGCGTACGGCATGTTCTTCGGCACCGGGGCGATCATCCACGGCATCGAATACTGCCGGACCAGCATCCATACCAAAGGCGTCGCCAGTGAAATCGGCCCGGGCCTGGCCATGGCCAGGACGCTGTGGGGCATCGCGCGGAGGGACCGCCGTTTCGCCCGGCCGGTCGCCGTTTCCGTGGCCCTCGACGAGGCCCCGCCGGCCCCCGCGGAAGACATCCTCATCCTGCTGGTCACCAGCCTGGAACGGCTGTTCCTCGGCATGCGTCCCTACTGGGGAAAGGAGGCAGCCCCCCTGCACGTCAGCCTGATCCGCGCAGGCGCGGATCGCCTGTTGCGGAACCTGCCGTCGCTGCTGCGCGGCCGGCCGGGACGCCATGTCGGCGCCGAGGGTTATCAAAGCCGCAACGTTGCACGCATCGGCCTCACGCTGGACGGACCCTGGACGCTCGACGGCGAGATGTACCAGGCCAGTCGCGCGGCGGGACCGGTGACCATCACCGCTGCTGGCCCCGTCACCTTTATCCGCCTCTGATTAATGGCCACGAAAGCATTGAAAGTAAACAGTGAAGAGTGAGAAGTGAAATGAGCGTAGGGTGCGCTGTGCGCACCGGTAATTTCTCCAGGTATGCCTAAAGCACCTGCTTTTGGAGCCCAGTGTTCTGAGGTCGTTACGGGCATGCTACGCTTCCGAGACACTTGTAGCTCGTTGAGCATCGTGCATGCCATCGTTTATATCGGGTGAGGTACGTTTTTTCGGTGCGCACGGCGCACCCTACGAAGGTTGCATTACAATCTTTCCGTGTGCTTCCGTGACCATACATATGCCCATCAAGCAGGCGCCAGTCGTGACCAAACCGGCTATTGCTAACTGACCCGATGTATTCTACCGACGCACCGACAAGCTCACTCGCCCATCCCGCACCGCCGGATTCGCCGGCGCTGCAGGCACTGGTCGAGGCGCTGCGCAGTCGCCATGGCGAGGCGGTCAACGCCATTCTGTTTTACGGCTCCTGTCTGCGCAGCGGCGACCTTTTCGACGGCCTGGTTGACCTGTACCTGATCGTCGACAGTTACACGGCCTGCTATAGGCGCAAAACCCGCGCGCTGGCGAACTGGCTGCTGCCGCCCAATGTGTTCTATACCGAGATTTGCGTAACGAATCGGATCGTGCGCGCGAAGTATGCCGTGCTCTCGAGCGCCGACCTGCGCAACGGCACCTCGCGACGCTGGTTCCACTCCTACCTGTGGGGCCGCTTCACCCAGCCCACCGCGCTGGCCTGGCGCCGGGACGAGGCCGCCCGTTTGATGATCGAAGCAAGCCTGGCGAGCGCCCGGCGCACTTTTCTGGAACGGGTGCTGCCCCGGCTGCCCGCCGCCGGCCGGGTGCGGGATCTCTGGCAGCAGGGCCTGCAACTGAGCTATGGCGCGGAACTGCGGGCGGAATCCGCGGGGCGTGCCGCCGAACTGACGGCGGCGGCGGTGGATTATTATGTCGCGTCGACCCGTGAAGTCGCCGCCTCGCTGCGTTATCCGCTGGCCCTCGAGGGCAACGGCGCCGACACCCGTTATCGCGCCGACATACCCGCAGCCAGCCGCGCACTGGGCCGGGCCGCCTGGATGCTGCGGGCCGTGCAGGGCAAGCTGCTCTCGGTGGCGCGCCTGCTGAAGGCGCTGTTCACCTTCGAGGGCGGCCTCGACTACATCGCCTGGAAACTGGAACGCCATTCCGGGCAGCGGATAGAAATCCCTCCCCGCGTGCGGCGCTACCCGCTGATCTTTGTCTGGGGGCTGTTCTGGCGCCTCTACCGGCGGGGGGTATTCCGCTAGCCTTCTGACGCGATAACTTTCTGCGCTGCGTCGAAGCCTGATTTCAGAATTCAGGCGCATCAAGATACGCTGCACGCCCAGCGGCAGGCATTTCTTCAGGAAAGTTCTCCCCTGTCTGCCCTGAACAGCCTGCCAGCGCATGCATTCGCTTCAGGTTCCAGGCCATACACACCAGATTCCATTCGCCTTGTGCTTGCTCGCATTGGCCTTGATCTTGTGCCATCCAGGCTCACGTGACCCAGCTGCAACAGCCCCATGACCTTGGCCATGACCAGCAGCCGGACAAACAGGCCTTCCAGCTCCTTCAGAAAACGTTTGCGAAATGTCGCAAGGGTATCGTGATCCGGATGCGTGTCCGCCGTAATGAATCGAAACGCCACCGAGTCATAGCTTGCCTGCTCCAGCTTGCGGCTGGAGAACACCCCCCGTGGCATACCCGTAGAACAACACGGCCAGCAACAGAGCCGGAGGATAGGGTGGCTTGCCCCCGCCCCCATAACGACTCTCCAGCTCTCTCAGGTCCAGTCGCTCCACGATATCCACGACAAATCGCGCCAGGTGCTTCTCCGGCAGCCAATCCTGCAACGAGGGTGGCAACAAATACGCGGTGTCTCGATCAATTGTCCGGAATTTGCCTGACATGGCCGCTCCGTTCCATTATGGTTAGCGCTTGCGTAGTCTACCGACAAGCGGGTTAAATCCGACAGACTCCAAGTAGTCCTTCAATAAAATAAATTAGGATGTTAAGGTTGTTTCTCAATAGGCGATTTCAACCTATTGAGGACTATAGTAATGAAAAAACGTTATGTGGTGAAATTATCATCGGAAGAACGGGAACAACTTGAAGGACTCATCAATCGGGGGCGAGAAGCGGCCTATCGCAGGCGGCATGCACAAGTCTTGTTGTTGGTTGATGAAGGCGAACAGGGGCCTGCGCTTATCGATAAGGATGCCGCCGAACGCACCGGTTTCACAAGACGCTCGGTTGAACAGATACGCGAACGTTGTGTCACCGAGGGCCTGAACAGCGCATTAGAACGGAAGAAACGCAGCCGTCACCGCTCACGAAAACTGGATGGTGAAGGTGAAGCCCGGTTGGTCAGTATAGCCTGCAGCGATGCGCCGGAAGGCTATGCTCGTTGGACCCTGCATCGGTTGGCTGACCGGCTCGTCGAACTGAATGTTGTGGATAGCATCTCACACGAATGTGTCCGCCAGATTTTAAAAAAACACCATCAAACCCTGGCAGAAGCGAATGTGGTGTATCCCGGCAGAGGGTAATGCGCATTTTGTGTGTCAGATGGAGGCCGTACTGGAGGTCTATAAAAGGCCACTTAACCCACTGCACCCTGTGGTCTGCATGGATGAAACCAGTGTGCAATGTATCAAGGAAATCCGCCCGGCGATTGCCGCAAGGCCCGGAGAAACGGAACGGTATGATGTGGAGTATGAGCGCAATGGTGTAGCGCATCTGGTGTTATTTTATGCGCCCTTTGATAACTGGCGCCGCATCCAGGTGGCGGACAATCATGCCGCCTGTGAGTGGGCGGAAGGCGTGCGCCGTTTGGTGCAGGAGGATTATCCACAGGCGCAATGTATCACCCTGGTGATGGATAATCTCAATACCCATACCGGCGCCTCCCTGTATAAAGCCTTTGCGCCTGAACTCGCGAGAGCCTTGTTGGACAAACTGGAGTTTGTATACACGCCCAAGCATGGCAGTTGGTTGAACATGGCTGAATGTGAATTCAGTGTCCTGAGTCGCCAATGCTTGGCCAGACGATTACCGGATATGAAAACCGTATCAAAAGAAATAACCGCATGGGTAGATGATCGCAATCAGAATACCGAGCCTGCGGACTGGCGTTTTACTACAGATGATGCACGGATCAAGTTAAAACGACTTTATCCTAACTTACAAAATTGATGGACTAC
>CAVQCA010000096.1:0-5556 GCA_963710815.1 uncultured Gammaproteobacteria bacterium
GGTGGCTGAGTTTTGTGAGCCCGTGACCCTATGGGTGCCGCTGGTGGTTCCATCCGGTGCCCCAGAGTTGCGTGTCTGCGTTTCAAAGCCTTGCAGCAGGCTGCAGTTAGACTGCACCCAGCCCGAGATATCGGCGTTGCCGCCAAGAGCTCCCTGTTGTGTATCCCAATAGATATAGCGCAGCTCACCCTGCTGCACCAGCTGTGAGAGGCCATCCGGTGTGACCACTTCATCCTGTCCCATGAACCCGCCCAGGTAGAGCACCGCCCGCCCAGTCGCCAGCACGTAATCGGCACCCTGCATGGAACTGGGTACTGCCATCAGGAAGGTCATGTCCTTTGTGTTGGTCTGAAGGAAATCGAGCAGTTCCTGGTTGACCTGCAGCTCGCCGCGCTTGGCTGGGCTGTAGGTGCCGCCGCCGTAGGCAGCCGGCAGGCTCTGGTTCTTGCTGCTGTTCAGCATGGTCAGTCCCGACCAGATACCCGGTGTCACCAGCATGGCAGCCGCAATACAGCTGAAGCCGGCCATGGCGGGAACGCGCATTTTCTTAAACGCCGTGATGACCAGCAATAGCCCGCCTGCGGCGAAGAGCACCAGCACAACCGGCAGCCAGGGGATGCCCCCGATGAAGGCTTGGGCGGTGTAGACCTGCAGCCACAATGTCGCTCCGGTTGCCGCCAGCAGCACGCTGAAGGAAAGCCACAGCCGGCCTGACCGCATCCGCCACAATTCCAGCATGCCGATACCAACCAGCGCCGCCAGCGGCGGCGCCATCAGGGATAAATAAGGTACTCGTGGAAGACCGCGCCACGCTGAAGAAAATACCGCTGGTCAGCAGCCAGCCGCCCCACAGCACCAGCGCCTGGTGCCAGGATGTCAGCGGCCAGCGTATCTTGCTGCTGACCAGCAGCACCAGGATGTTGCCAGACCAAATGGCAGCAGCCAGCTGACTTCCTTGCTGAGTGGTGCGGTAAACAGGCGTGCAATACCCGCCTGGCCCGTGCTTTTACCCGCCGAGCCTCCCAGTGGTCTTTGCAAGCTCCTACCTGTAACGGGGGGCGTTCGGCTGTCCCATATGTTGTCAGGGGGCTGGAAGCCGTTGTTAATACCCCCGGGTAGGTTTGACGATGTACCCCCATCAACGCCTTGTGGAGGATTAAGGCAAACTGCCATTGAGATTCGCCGCCTGGACGGTTATCCAGCACCCTAGAGTTTTGTCCCGACGCAGGCCCATTGAAATTGCTTGATCCACTGCGATTGCCAATATTGCCCCTACCAAACATCCCCAATAGTCGCTCGATGCCATTGTACCCCATTATGGGCTCATTTCCGAATTATCGCCGCTGCTGCCTACATACGGCCGCAACTCAGCAGGCGTCAGGTCCACGGCAATTGCCCATGATAGTGAAACAGCCAGTAGCACCAGCACTGCAAGTGCCAGCTTGCCGAGTTTGTGCCGCAGCTTTTCGGCTGATCCCAGTAAATACAGGCCCAGGAACGCGGGCAGCGGCAGATAAGCCTGCAGCATCTTGATATTGAAACCGAGGCCCACCAGCGCTGCACCTGCCATCAGGTAGCGCATTTTTCGCTTTCAGTTCCTTTAATGAACGCCCAGGCAGCCAGCAGCAGCGTCAGGATCAGCGTGCTGTCGATGGTGTTGTTGCGGTCAGTGGCAATCACGATGGGAGTGACCGCCAGCGTCAATGCCGCCAGCAGGCCAGCCGCCTTTGCGAAAGAACGCTGCACCAGGTGGTAAAGTACGATCACGGAGAGTATCCCCGCCAGGATTTGCGGCAGTACGACGGCAAATCCGTTCACGCCCAGGAAGTAAGCCGAAATAGCTTGCAGCCACAAACCCACCGGTGGTTTGTCCACGCTCACCGACCCGCCCGGCTCGGCAGCCACAAAAAAGAAATTATGCCAGGATTTGAGCATGCTCTCCACCGCAGCCGAATAGTAATGGTTGCCGTAGCCGATGGCGCCTAGGTTGGCGAAGCGTAGCCCGGCCGCCAGTGCAACAATTAGACCCAGCCCAAGCCAAACCAGGGTCTTTTCGCGCGACAGGCGTATGCTCTTACTGATACTTTTTTCTGGAAAGATGGCGGGTATGATGGCTTTCATAAAGTTGCTTGCTCGTTTTCATCCCTTCTGCAATGGATAGGTTTCTCCGTGGACTTCCTGATCGGAGCAGTGGGCCTCCCAGCTCAGCACAATTGGCCTTCCTTTTTTGAATTGATCCTGTGCACTGGTTAAAAAACAGATCTGTTCAAAAGGTATTGGCTGTTGATTAAGAAAGTATGAAGGTCAGGGAAAAGTGAAATGCTGGCCGCGCGTGTGTTGATGCGCCACAAATTATTTTGGGTTTTTAAAAATGTCTGGAAGCGCTTGTTTTTTCCCCAGCACTTCCCGGTAGACATCGATCATATCGTGCACCATGCCCTCCCACGGGTATTGCAGGGCACGTGCCAGGGCTTCGCGACGCATTTCTTCCAGGTCCAGCCCAGGCAGCCTGGCGAGCGCATCTTTCAGACCCATGCGACCCGCCGGATAAAGCACACCGCAGCCTTCATCGAGGATCTCTTTGAAAGCGCCCATCGCTGGGGCGATGACCGGGCACCCAAAGGTAAGTGCAGTCATCAAGGCGCCCGATCCCAGCACGTCGATATATGGTAAAAGGACCATATCGGCCGCAGAAAGGTAAAGCGCCAGTTGATCATCTTCGACGTAATGCAGTTCAGTTGTTACACGCCTGTCGAGGGCCGCGCGTTGTGCGACTTCATCGTTCAGTGCGCCGGGTGCATTGCCCACCACGTACAGGCTCGCATCCAGGTCCGGCAGCTGCCTGAAGACATCCAGCATTTCCGGGATACCTTTATACGGCCGGATGTAGCCAAAATTCAACAGCATCATCTGTGCTGCTGGTATGCCCAGCTTTCGCTTCGCTTCCTGTTGGGGTGTGCGCTCGAAGAAGGGGATGTAATTGCCGTGTGGGATGGCATGTACCCGCTTGCGGCGCATCAGGCGTTTGGCTAGCAGTTCCTCGCCGTAATGTGCGTGCACGATGACAGCATGTGCTAATCGAGCCATCCAACAGCGCTCCAGCAGGTGCAGCAGGCGGAAGCGGCTTTCGTGGGGCAGATAGTTATGCATGGTCCACACGATTTTGTATCCGCGCAGCCGTGCACCCAACAACTCTACGGCATATTTCAGCAAGCTCCACAGCGTTAAAAGAAAAGTTCCCCCTGTGTACTGGTAATGTGTCCAGTGGAAGTGGAGGATATCGCAGCGTTTGGCGCGTTCGGTGACCCATTTAAGTGTCAGGTAATCGCCCTGTGCATCCGCTGGCAGGTCTACCTGGACACCTTGCGCTGTCATCTCAGCCAGCAGCTTGTTCACGTAAATGACGCGGTCTCGCCATGCCGGAGATGACGGAAAATGGTGAACGTGGATGCCCTGCTGTGTGTCTTTTGACAATGGAAGCCCTTGTTCCTGGTGAATAATCCTTTACCCCAGGCGAATTTTGTCAAACCTGTTGCACATTTGCGCGGTGCAAAAATTTATTGTAGCACAATTGGTGCAAACACTCGTTCTTCGGGTGACTGCTTGTGCAAAAAAAAGCCCATGAGCTTATCTCCCGGGGTAGTCGATATTTGGTTGTACAATAATAGCATTACCAGCCTTTTCGGCCCAATCTATCAACTAGGAGAGAATGATGCTCAAAACCAATGAGAAAAACCTCGTAGAGTTCTACGTGCAGTGTCAGCCCGGACCACCGCGCACACGCGGCACCTGGGGCGTAGATCGCCACGGCGATCCATTCATCCTGCCATCGATTGGCGGGATCACGCTCAACATCCAGGTGGGAGACCCAGCCTTTGGGTGGGCAGGCGACCATGTGGAGCCAGGCGTAAGCTGCACAGCCGATACGCTCAAGCCCTTCGAGCACCCCAATGTCGGCTTCCAGCTGTATTCCTGTGCAGGTAACAAGGCGCGTGTTATCACTGGCGATGCCAAGGGGGCTGAAGGTGTCGTCCTTGGGCATCATGGCGGATCCGAGCATGTCATGATTGATTTCCCGCGTGATGTCAAGGAGCAGTTGTCGTATGATGACAAGATCCTCGGTAAACGCCCACGGCCAGGGGCTGCAATTGCTCGACTATCCGGATATCATCATGTTTAACCTCGACCCTGATCTGTTCCACAAACTGGATATCAAGGAAGTGGCTGGGCACAAGCTGCAGGTGCCTGTTACCACGCTCGTGCCGGCGGCTGCCCTCGGATCGGGTATTGGCGCTTCGCATGTTGCCAAGGGCGATTACGACATCGTAACCGGCGACCCCGAAACAGTGCAGACCTACAAGCTGGATAAGATCCGTTTTGGCGATTTCGTCGCCTTGCTGGACCACGACAACCGCTACGGGCGTGATTTCCACAAGGGTGCCGTGACCATTGGTGTCGTTGTTCATAGCGATTGCAAGCTGGCGGGTCATGGACCCGGTGTAACCACCGTGATGACCTGCGGCAGCCCATTAATCGAGCCTGTCATCGATCCGCACGCCAACATCGCCGATTTGCTGGGCATTGGCACCCACAGTTCGTAGAAAAACTGGCTGCTCGTACACCAGCTTGATCGTCCAATGCAGTAAAAATGCGGTAGGCTGGGGGAAACGTCTCCCAGCCTGTCCTTGCTTAGTAAGATCTCCGTCGATCACATTCTTGCTGCTGTTGTATAATTCCGCTAGGCAGCATGCCACCAGGGATTGGAGTAGACTTGAAAGTTCTTTTTGTTGCCTGTCGTCACAGCCCATTTGATCACCATGCCGGTAGTGGAAAGGATTATGACCTTTACCAGGCGCTGGTCCGCAATGGTGCTGATGTGCAGGTGGTAGGCCCGTTTGATTTCTCGCCTACTCTCGTCGAGAGGGTTTTCCTGAAGCTGCACTCTGCCATGTTCAAACGGCGACCAGCCAAATACACACCTTCTTTCCTCAACAAGAGCGCTTCTGCCGTAATGCGTGCCATCCCCCAATACCAGCCGGATGTGATCTTTTCCAAGTATGCCGGGATCCTCTGTCGCCTGGAGACAGGTGTGCCAATCGTCACGCTGTGCGACACCACGCTGTTTGGCAGCCATTCTGAATGGCCCATGTTCACCCTGCTGGCGTATATCCAGCAGAATGCATGGGAACGCAAAACCTATCGCAAAGCCAGCGCCATCATTACGCACAGCCAGTGGTCCGCCGATATCCTCATGCGTGAATATCATCAGCCAGCCGCCAAGGTATCGTATTTCCCGGTGCCTGCCTCCATTCCTTCTCACGTCATACCCAAAACCATCGCGCCAAGGCCATTGCGCCCGCTCAAGCTGCTGCTTGTAGGGCGTGAGTACGAGCGCAAGGGCATCGATATCGCCATCGATGTAACCGGTCAATTGAACAGGTCGGGTGTGGACACACAACTGCGAATCGTTGGTTCAAGTGGACAGGACAGTGAGCATGTTCGCTTCATGGGTCTATATAATAAGACCATCCCCGGGCAGCTTCAGGCTTATGTGGA
>CAVQCA010000097.1:0-3867 GCA_963710815.1 uncultured Gammaproteobacteria bacterium
CAATTACCGATGGGCCAATTTTCTTATCCACCCGGCGCGCTTTTGAAGCGGCAGGCATTGTGCCCGCTGAAGCAGCCGCCTTTGGCACGCCAACCATCACCAACAACGTGGGTGGATTGGGTACAACGGTCGCCGATGGCATCTCGGGTATTGTCCTTCCCGGCGCGGTCCTGCCGAGGCATACGTTGCGGCACTCATATCCGCGATCCAAGACAAGATGCTATCAGCACCTGTGCGCGAAAACCAAAGACCGTTATGAAGAAAGAAGCTTAATTGGGAAGAAGCGGGGAAAATTTTTTGCCAGGCCATTGAAAATGCTATTGCCGGAGAGTAGACCCATTAGCGATTTATATTGTAGGAGAAAAGTAAAAAAAAGTATTTTGCGTGACATATTACCCGACGTGAGGATATGGCCATGTCATCCAAACCTGCAGATCCAACCTTTCGTTCAGATGAGGAAGTAGAAATCAACGCACAGGATCGTCTTCAGGGTCTGGAGCGACTGATCTTCTTCAGTGATGCAGTATTCGCCATCGCCATTACGCTTTTGGCACTGGAGATCCGGCTTCCAGATATTGCCGGGGGTTTTAACAACGCTTTATTATTCTCCACTCTGCTGAATATGTGGCCGCAATACTTTGGATACGTCATCAGCTTTTTTGGTCATCGGTAGTTTCTGGATGGCACACCACCGCAAATTCCGTTTTATCACCAGGCTCGATAACAGGCTGTTACAGCTTAATCTGCTCTTGCTCATGGTGGTTGCCTTCGTGTCCCTTTTTCCAGTTCGGTAATCAGCGCTTCCGGAAATCGCACAGCCACGATTTTTTATGCACTTGTCATGATCCTGGCTCCGTTTATTTTCGTTGCCCTCTGGAGTTATGCATTGAGACATGGACTGGTTATTCCTCAGCCTCACCGAAAGTCAGCGCAAACGTGAACTGATCCTGCCATTGTCCATGTCTGGCTTGTTTCACGTTAACCGTAGTAGTATTTTACTTGATGTCGGATTGGCCAGGTTGTTATGGCTGTTGATCTTGCCCATATCGGCAATTTTTCGACCATCATAATCACCTGGTGTGCAGCTTTTCTTACCGCGCTCTCAAGGAATGACAGGGAGTTTCCCATGCAGGAAAATAGGGGGCAGGTTTGTTTTGTGGTATCTTGAATGGTGAAGCCGCTCATTAGAGCGCGACGCCTTTTGGAAGCATTGGAGAACTTTTCAGCGGCAGTGCCATCCAGGCGGTGTTGGTATGCAAGCACAATGAAGCAGTTGACCCGAACAGATTCGAACAACCGACGGTGGCCCGGTAGTGGTCCTAGAGGGTCAGTTGCACTTTGAATTCGAGGACCCGCTGGAAGTAACAAGGACCATCGCAGCGGGAGACTTATTGGTTTTGCCGCCCAACACGCGCTGCCGGGCATACCATTGGCCGCGTGAGAGTGAGGAAGAAACCATTTTCATGACATGATATCCGCCATTCCAGGGGGACTGTAAAAAAGGACTCATGCAAAATGAGAATGAATGCAAAGAATAAGCAAGAGAACGGGAGGGCATTGACCCCTGGACCGCGTTATGCCTGCGTGAGCCTGGTGAAAGAAACCCGTGTTCAGATTATGCTAAACTGGTCGTGTCGGATTTGCCTATATTGTGCTACACTACTTGTGTGCACATTGTTGATGCAAGAGACTTGACCGTATTCGCATCAGAGTAAATCATGAAAATAGCAGTCATAACCGATGATGGCATCGAATAGATGCACCTTCACCTCGTTGTTAGTGTGGCAGATGGGCAAATTGTCGATGCGGAGTTTGTGATAAGCCGGGACGCCCATTTTGCCAATGAAGCGGTACCACCACGGCGAATCGCACGGCAGCGGCACGGCTTCGGACCCTGCCGGTCCTGAGCGGAGGGTCAAAGCCGTGCGGCTGCCCGTGCGATTTGCCGTGATCATGACGCTTCATTGGCAAAATGAGCATGCCCCAGCTTATCACGAAGCTCACGTATCGACAATTTGCCCATCTTCCACGCTGACGACAAGATAAGTGCGCTGCTTCTTCCAAAAATGCTGACTAATGGTTTTGCCATCATCGGTTATGACTGCTATTTTCATGATTTACTCTTTTCTAGATGCGAATACGGTCAAGTCTCTTGCATAGACAATGTGCACACAAGTAGTGTAGCACAATATGGGCAAATAAGACACGACCAGTTTAGCATAATCTCAATAGTGGTTCTTTTTCACCGGGTTATGCAGGCATAACCAGGTGTCCAGGGGTCAATGCCCTGCTGTTTTCTTGCTTATTCTTTGCTATCATTCTCATTTTGCATGAGTCTTGAGAAACAGCACTCCCCCCGGGAACGACAATTTGCGGATATCATGTCATGAAAATGGTTTCTTTTTACTCTCACGCGGCCAATGGTATGCCCGGCAGCGCGGCGTGTTGGGCGGCGGAAAACCAATAAGTCTCCCGCGGCGATGGTCCTCTCCGCGAGCGGGTCCTCGAATTCAAAGTGCAACTGACCTCGAGGACCACTACCTGGTCCACCATGAGGTTGTTCGGACCCGTTTGGTTCAACTGCTTCATTGTGCTTGCAGACCCAGACTGCCTGGATGGCACTGCCGCTGAAAAGTTCTCCAATGCTTCCAAAAGGCGTTCCGCGCAAATGAGCGGCTTCACCATTCAATATATGGAAAACCTGCCCCCTATTTTCCTGCATGGGAAACTCCCTGTCATTCCTTCAAGAGAGCAGTATGGAGAACTTCGCGCCAGGTGATTATGATCGTCGAAAAATTGCCGATATGGGCAAGATCAACAGCCATAACGACCTCGCCGATCGGACATCAAGTAAAGCAACCGCTATATGGTGAAGGCAAACAAGCCAGACATGGACAATGGCAGGATCAGTTCACGTTTGCGCTGACTTTCGGTGAGCTGAGGGTCAACCAAACCATGTCTCAATGCATAACCCCAGAGGGCAACGAAAATAAACGAAGCTAGGATCATGACAAGTGCATAAAAAATCGTGGCTGTGCGATTTTCCGGAAGCGCTGATTACCGAACTGGGAAAAGGGACGAAGGCGAACCGCCGTGAGCAAGAGCAGATTAAGTTGTAACAGCCTGTTATCGAGCCTGGTGATAAAACGGAATTTGCGGTGGTGTGCCATCCAGAAACTACCGATGACCAAAAAGCTGATGACGTATCCAAAGTATTGCGGCCACATATTCAGCAGAGTGGAGAATAATAAAGTGTTGTTAAACCCCCTGGCAATATCTGGAAGCCGGATCTCCAGTGCCAAAAGCGTAATGGCCGATGGCGAATACTGCATCACTGAAGAAGATCAGTCGCTCCAAGACCCTGAAGACGATCCTGTGCGTTCGATTTCTACTTCCTCATCTGAACGAAAGGTTGGTGTCTGCAGGTTTGGATGACATGGCCATATCCTCACGTCGGGTAATATGTCACGCAAAATACTTTTTTTTACTTTTCTCCTACAATATAAATCGGCTCATGGGTCTACTCTCCGGCGATAGTCTTTTTCAATGGCCTGGCAAAAAATTTTCCCCGCTTCTTCCCAATTAAGCTTCTCTCTTCATAACGGTCTTTGGTGGATCGCGCGCGGGTGCCGGATAGTCTCCACGTCCTCGTCTTGGATCGCGGATATGAGTGCCGCGACGTTCTGCCTCGGCAGGACCGCGCCGGGGAAGGACAATACCCGAGATGCCATGGGCGACCGTTGTACCCAATCCACCCCACGTTGTTGGTGATGGTTGGCGTGCCAAAGGCGGCTGCTTCTGCGGGCACAATGCCTGCCGCTTCAAAGCGTGCCGGGTGGATAAGAAAATTGGCCCATCGGTAATTGT
>CAVQCA010000098.1:0-19797 GCA_963710815.1 uncultured Gammaproteobacteria bacterium
AGACCGACGTGGTGCTGGTGATCGGCGCCAATGATGTGGTCAATCCCATGGCCCGCACCAATCCGGAGAGCCCCATCTACGGCATGCCGATCCTGAACGTGGACCAGGCGAAGAACGTCATCGTCATCAAGCGCGGCCAGGGCAAGGGATTCTCGGGTGTCGAGAACGCCCTGTTCTACGCCGACAATGCGCGCATGCTCTACGGCGACGGGGCGGAGATGACCGGGGAACTGATCCACGCCATCAAACAGCTGTAATCCCGCACACCCGACAGGCATATGCCCCCCTCCTGAAAGCCCGGAAGGCCGGCGAATTTGATCGGCCAGTCGTCCCGGGACGAGGATTCCCGGGGTAATACGCATTTTCACGTATGACTCATCTGTCATGACAGCTTGACATTTATGCACAGTCAGGGTGCAGCAACGGCACAGGGGGGAAAATGTGGCGTGCAGACTATATTAGAACTTTATTACTCGCTATATATTATTGTATTAATATAAACTTTTTAATGTGGTTAAAAATTAGTCAATTTAACAACAACGCAGGAAAAATAGGGCTTGGACGCGATTTGCAACAATTCATCCACAGAGTTATCCACAGATTTTGTGGATAACAGATGGCTAATCGAATGAATGAGTTAGCGCCCTTTGGTAACAATTCGCCTCAGACTTGTCCGGTAACTGGGACTGCTCCACAGATCCCGCTTGCGGGATAATCCCGCCGTGCCTGAATACCTCCTCAACATCGCCGTTCCCTCCCCGCTCCACCGCAGCTTCGATTATCTCCCACCGCCGGCCGCGGATATCACCGGGCTGCTGCCGGGGGTCCGCGTGCGTGTACCCTTCGGTACACGCACGACTATCGGCATCCTGCTGGAAGTCACGACGCACAGCAGCATCGATCGCAAGCGCCTGAAACGCGCACTGACGATTCTCGACCGGTCCCCGGTGCTCACCGCCGACATCCTCGCCATGGCGCGCTGGGCCAGCGCGTATTATCAGTACCCGATCGGTGAAACGCTGAGCGCGGCATTACCCGCGTTGCTTCGGCATGGCAAGCCGGCCGTGGACCAGACCGAAACCGGCTGGCGTCTCACCCCGGCAGGAACGCAAATCGATCCGGCCACCCTGATGCGCGCTCCGCGGCAGGCCATGGTGTTGCGGCAACTGCAGGCCCGACCGGAGGGCGTGCACCGCGCCCTGCTGGAGGCGACGGCCGCGGCCTTGCGCATCCTGCGCGACAAAGGCTGGATCGAAGCGTGCGAACTGGCCACGCACGAGACCGCGCCAGCGGTGACCAGCGAGGCGGTGCATGTGCTCAATGCGGCCCAGCAGTCGGCCGTCGACCTGGTGCAGGAGACCCTGGGAGAGTTTGCCGCCTTCCTGCTCGATGGCGTCACGGGAAGCGGGAAAACCGAGGTGTACCTGCGGATCATCGCCGCGGTCATCGCGCAGCGTCGTCAGGCCCTGATCCTGGTGCCGGAAATCGGCCTCACCCCGCAGCTGGTGGACCGCTTCCGGCGCCGTTTCTCCGTCCCGATCGCCGTGCTCCACTCCGGACTCAACGACCGGGAGCGCCTCGCCGCCTGGCGGCGCGCCGGCAGCGGCGAGGCGCTCATCGTCATCGGCACGCGCTCGGCCATCTTCACGCCGCTCGCCCGGCCGGGCGTGCTGGTGGTGGACGAGGAGCACGATGCCTCGCTGAAGCAGCAGGATGGCCTGCGCTACTCGGCGCGCGATCTCGCCGTCTGGCGCGCCCGGCAGCTCGCCGTACCGGTCGTGCTGGGCTCGGCGACACCGTCGCTGGAGAGCCTCTACAACGTCGCCCAGGCGCGCTACCGGCACCTGCTGCTGCCGGAGCGGACCGGCGCCGCCGGCCTGCCTTCCTACGAGATTCTCGATCTGCGCCAGCAGCCGCTGGAACACGGACTGTCCCGGGGAATGCTCGCGCGCATCCGCAGTCATCTCGCCGAGGACGGACAGGTGCTGCTGTTTCTCAACCGCCGCGGCTATGCCCCGACGTTGATCTGCCACGACTGCGGCTGGATCGCCGGCTGCCTGCGCTGCGACGCCCGCATGACCGTGCACCAGAGCGAAGGCCAGCTGCGCTGCCACCACTGCGGCAGCCAGCGACCGACCGATACCTGCTGTCCGGCCTGCGGGAGCACGGACCTGCGCCCGCTCGGCCAGGGAACGGAGCGGGTCGAGCAGGCGCTGGCCGAACACTTCCCGACGGTGGAGCGGCTACGCATCGACCGCGACACCACGCGCCGCAAGGGTCAGCTCGCCAGCCTGCTGCAGCAGGCGCGCGCCGGCCACGGGCGCATCCTGCTCGGCACCCAGATGCTGGCCAAGGGCCATCATTTTCCCGACGTCACGCTGGTCGGCATCCTCAATGCCGACCAGGGCCTGTTCGGCACCGACTTTCGCGCCAGCGAGCGCATGGCCCAGCTGATCATCCAGGTGGCCGGGCGAGCCGGGCGCCGCGACCGGTCCGGGCACGTGGTCATCCAGACCCATCACCCGGACCATCCCCTGCTGCAAACCCTGGTTCGGCAAGGCTATCCGGCCTTTGCCCGCGCCGCGCTGGCCGAACGCGAGGCGGCCCGGTTGCCGCCAGCCAGCCATATTGCACTGCTGCGCGCCGAGGCCACGGAGGCTTCTCTCCCCTCAGCCTTCCTCGAACACGCCAGGCAGCAGATTGACGGGCTTGGCGCGACCGATGTCGAGGTCTGGGGACCGGCGCCCGCGGCCATGGAACGCCGCGCCGGCCGCTACCGCGCCCAGCTCCTGCTACAGTCGGCACAGCGCGGCGGCCTGCAACGGGTGCTCGGCAGCCTGGTCCGCTGGCTGGAACAAACCAGGGCGGCCCGCAAGGTGCGCTGGTCCGTCGATGTGGACCCGGCGGACATGTTCTAGCTTGCAAGATCGTGGTCGCCGGGGATAATAGGCTGCCCATTGAACCTGTTTGATTCACCGCCCGTGCGTCACGGTCGGCTACCTGGCGCCGGTACGGCACGAAACCGCGGAGCGGGTGCAAGAATTCCCGCGATCTTGCACGACATCGTCTCCTTCCGTTCTTGCGGCAGAGAGTGGCTTATGGAAACCCTGATTAAACCTGTCATGCCCGCTTTCGCAGGGATGACTTGTTCAAAGATCCTTCATTTATCACTGATTAGCTCCCCATAGCAGCCCGCCACCCGTGAAAGAACACATTGCACAGCTCCTGTCCGGCGCCGTCTCCAGACTCCAGGACGACGGCACCCTGCCCGGGGACCTCGCGCCCGCCATCCTCGTGGAGCGCACACGCGAGCGCGATCACGGCGACTTCGCCAGCAACCTGGCGCTGACGCTGGCCAAAGCGGCGCACTGCAAACCGCGCGAACTGGCCGAACGACTGGTGGCGGCCATCGATGTCGACGGGCCTATCGAGCGGATCGACATCGCCGGCCCGGGTTTCATCAACTTCTTCCTCGGCCCCGACGCCTACCATGCGGTCATCGGCGAGATCCTCGAGCAGGCCGCGAGCTACGGGCGCAGTTACCGCGGCGCGGGCCAACTCATCCAGGTCGAATTCGTCTCCGCCAATCCGACCGGTCCGCTGCATGTCGGTCACGGGCGCGGCGCGGCCTACGGCGCGGCCGTGGCCGACCTGCTCGAGGCCGTCGGCTACGTCGTGCACCGCGAGTACTACGTCAACGACGCCGGGCGCCAGATGGATATCCTGGCGGCCAGCGTCTACCTGCGTTATCTGGAACTCTGCGGCGAGGAAATTCCGTTTCCGGCCAACGGCTACCAGGGCGACTACGTCTGGGACATCGGCGCCAGCCTGCACCGCGAGCACGGCGAGCGCCTGCGCCATGCGGCTGCCGAGGTATTCGACGGAGTTCCGGCGGATGAACCGGCGGGCGGCGACAAGGAGTCGCATATCGACGGCGTGATCGCACGCCTCCAGGCACTGCTCGGACGCGAGGACTACCGCCTGGTGTTCGACGCCGGGCTCGACGCCATCCTGCACAATATCCGCCAGGACCTGAAGGAGTTCGGTGTCGTTTACGATGAATGGTTCTCGGAGCGCTCGCTCACCGAAAGCGGTGCGGTGGACAAGGTGATCGCACGCCTTGAGCAAAGCGGCCACACCTATGTGAAGCACGGCGCGCTGTGGTTCCGCTCCACCGACTACGGCGACGAGAAGGACCGCGTCATCGTGCGCGAGAACGGCCAGAAGACCTATTTCGCCTCCGACATCGCCTATCACGCGAACAAGCTGGAGCGCGGCTACACCCGGGTCATCGATATCTGGGGCGCCGACCATCACGGCTACGTGCCGCGCGTCAGGGCGGCGCTCAAGGCCCTCGGTGACGATCCCGCGAAACTCGATGTGCTGCTGGTGCAGTTCGCGGTGCTCTACCGCGGCGGCGCCAAGGTGCAGATGTCGACGCGCTCCGGCGAGTTCGTCACCCTGCGCGAACTGCGCCAGGAGGTCGGCAACGACGCCGCGCGTTTCTTCTACGTGATGCGCAAGTGCGAGCAGCACATGGACTTCGATCTCGACCTCGCCAAATCGGAGTCGAGCGACAACCCGGTGTATTACGTCCAGTACGCCCATGCGCGCGTGATGAGCGTCTTCCGTCAACTCGCCGAGAAGGGCTATGCCTGGGACCGGGCGCTCGGAGAACGCCATCTGGCGATGCTGGGCGAGACCCACGAGCAGGAACTCATGATCAGCCTGTCACGCTATCCGGAGGTGCTCGAAACCGCCGCACTCAATCACGAGCCCCACCTGCTCACCCATTACCTGCGCGAACTGGCCAACGATTTCCATACCTATTACAACGCGCACACCTTCCTGGTCGAAGACGAGGCGCTGCGCAACGCGCGCCTCAACCTGATCGAGGCGACCCGGCAGGTTATCGCCAACGGACTGCAGCTGCTCGGCGTGTCCCGGCCGGATGCCATGTAATGCCCAGGGATTACAAGCACCACGTCATACGCCGTCGCAAGCGCCGCACGGTTTCACCGTGGCTGGGCCTGGCCGCCGGACTGCTGATCGGGGTGCTTGTCGCGGCCGTGGCCTACTTCAAGCTGCTGGGGCCGCAAACGCCATCGCGGCAAACCCCGGCGCCGGCCTTCATGTCCCAAACCCCGGCGGCCCCGGCAAAGGCGGCGGCGCCCATGGCCTCCCCTCCCAGGGAAGCGAAACAGCAAGAGATGACCGCCGCGCCAGCCCCCCCCAAGCCTCGCTTCGACTTTTACACCATCCTTCCCGAGATGGAGGTCGTCATCCCGAAGGAGGAAATCAGCGCCAAGAACGCCCCGGTCGCGGTCAGGCCGGTGGAAAAAGTGGAGAAAACACGGGAAAGGCCGCCGGAAAAACCGGTGGAGAAGCCTGTAACCGCCACCCCGCCCCCCGAACCGCAGGCCAAACCGGTGCAAGCCGCCAAAGGACACTACTTCCTCCAGACCGATTCCCTGCGCAGTGCGGAGCAGGCCGACAAGTTGAAGGCACAAAGCGCGATGCTCGGTCTTGAAGCCAGTGTCCACAAGGTCAGGATCAACAACAGGAACACCTACTATCGCATGCGTGTGGGCCCCTTCCCCGATTTCAACGCCCTGGACCAGGCGCGGGCGCAGTTGCGCCAGCATGGCATCCAGAGCACACCGATGATGATCCGGAAATAGAAAATTGGAAAATGGTCTGTCCCCATTTTCGTCAGAACGGCATCACTGCGCCACACCCAGCCCACGCCGGTGCAAAACCCAGAAACCCGCCAGCGCCAGCAATGAAAACAGCGCGCCGGCAAGAAACGTAACCGGTGCGCCGTAGCGGTCCCACAAGCAGCCGGCCAGCACACTCGCCAGCAGCACGGCGACACCGGTCACCAGGCCATAGACGCCGAAGGCGGTTCCCCTGAGCGCGGCCGTGGACGTGTCGGCGATCAGCGCAGCGAACAAGCCCTGGGTGAAAGCCAGATGCAGACCCCACAGCGCCGCACCCACCGCCACCTGCCAGGCGCCGGTGGCGCCGGCGAGGACCAGATCGGCTGCGATCAGGAATGCCAGCCCCGCACCCAGCAGGCGCATGCGTCCAATCCGGTCGGACAACCGTCCCACCGGATAGGCGCCCAGCGAGTAGACCAGGCTGATGATCACCAGCACGAGCGGGACCCGGCCGGGAGAAAATCCCAGGGTCTCGGCGCGCAGCAACAGAAAGGCCTCGCTGAAACGCGCCATGGAAAACACGACGCCCACGCCGAGGACCAGCCAGTAGGCACGTTCCAGACGGCGCATGTCGGCGACGTTGACCGGCACAGGCGTCGTCTTCACCGTGCGCCCGGCGGGTTCACGCACCCCCGAAACCAGGATGAGGACGGCGATGGCACCGGGCAGTCCCGCCAGCCAGAAGACGGCGCGATAGTTATCCGCCGTCACGCTCATGATCGCCACCGCCAGCAGCGGCCCGACGACAGCGCCCAGGGAATCGAGCGCCTGTCTGAGACCATAGGCCGATCCCCACTGGCGCGCCGGCGCCAGGTCGGCGATCAGTGCATCGCGCGGCGCGCCGCGCAGGCCCTTGCCGAACCGGTCGACCAACCGCGCGGTGAGCACCATCTCCACACCGCCCGCCAGGGCGAAGAGGGGCTTGGTCAGCGTGCCGAGCAGGTAACCGGACACGATGAGACCCTTGCGCCGCTCCAGCCGGTCGCTGAGGTAACCCGAGAACACCCGCGTGATCAGGGCAAAACCCTCGCCGGCCCCCTCGATCAGGCCCAGGCTGGTCGCGCTCGCGCCGATTACCGTCACCAGGAAGGCCGGCAACAGCCCATGGATCATCTCCGATGAGACGTCCATGAACGCACTGACCAGACCGAGCGCCCAGATGCCTCTGGGGAGCGTCATGCGCGGGGACAACGGCAGGACGACAGCACGGACCTGAGCGCGTGGCGATACTTTCGGTTCCGACCGAAACGAACAGCCCGCGCATGAACGAAAGGGGTATCCATGACAGAACTTCCGGTCGGTGTCTCAGGCGTTGTCACGGTCGCAAGAATCACGGATGACCCGCCTGATCCGAAACGGCAGACCGGCCACCAGCGCCACGATGCCCGCCAGACAGAAACCGACCAGGGAGGAAATTGGCCAGAGCGGGTCAGGCCTCCCGGTCTGCAGATAGCTCGCCAGCTGCAGCGCAGCCACCATGGCGCAGGCCGCCGTCAACGAGGCCAGGTAATAATGCCGTATGGTCGTATGACAACCGACGGCGATAGCCAGCCAGGCCAGGAAGAGCAGGAAAAGCTGTAGGGTCTCGCTCATTGGGCATCACCGGGATGATCAATCTCGAAACGGACGGAGCATGCATGAAAGAGGGTTTCAGGGACAATCCGGTTCACTGGTATCACGTCCCGTACCGACCACACCCCTGGCACCACACGATGACCGCCGACGTGGTGTCCGGGTGCGCCCGGACAGGCTGGCTGACTTATTCCGAGTCTTCAGCCTTCTTTTCGAGAATGTTGCTCAATATCAGCAGCGTCGGCGCCCACAGCCCGATGTAGATCCCGAAGCGCTCTGCGTGGGCTTCATGCAGGGCCGCCCTCAACAGCGGGTCCGCCACGCCCTCCACTACCTGCCGGCCGATTTCGGGTGCCACATACCAGATCGCCCACGAGGCCGGTATCGAGAATATCCCCAGCCAGAAACAGAATTGCGCCAATGCTTTCATTGTTTCCTCCTTGTTGACAGGACTGACAGATACCGACGCCGTCGATAATAATCTCCGGTTGTAATGAATGACACCAGCGGGTTGGTTCCCTACCCGACTGTCGAGACGACGCGCGTCTCAACGCTTCAGGTTTTTCAGTCGCTTGTTACCCGCCTTGTCGCCGTTGGCATCGAAAAACCAGTTGTCCTGTCTCTGTTTCTCGGCCGCCTCATGCTGTTGTTCCGCCGTGGCCTGGGCGCCCGTGCACAATTCCATACCGATGGCGCGGGCGCGCTGCTGCGCATCCTTGCCAGTCGACGTCAGCAGTCCCTCGTCGGCGAGTCGCCCGATCAGTTTACCGGCCATCGCCTCGCACTGGAGATCGATATCCCCGGCATGCGCCGTCAGGGCGGAGCCGAGGAGTAACGGCAAGACAAGCAGGCGGGATTTCATGCAACGCACTCCTTAGGGACGCAGACCACGACGGCGCATTCCGGCGACACCTTCATCCCGAACACGGACCCATCGCCCGGACAATCACGCGAGACGCAACTGGTCCAGGGACGCGCATGCCGCTCCCCCGCTGATGTCGGGAACGATGCGCAATTCAAGCGCGTCGACGCCATTGAGTTCGACACTGTAATCTTCGATCTCCCGCGTCGAGTCCGGCGGGCTGAAGTTATACTGCTGGCGCACGATCTCCCGGTAAGTCACGCCTCCATCGCCCGACCACTTCAGCACGAACTCATGGGTACGCTCGCGCATGGTCTCGGTGAACGCCAGGCGGATATGCCGCAGTCGCTGCGGCGTATCGAACAGCAGGCGGATGGTCTGCTCCCCGGGGGATCTCGCCCGCCAGCCGCGCGCATCGCCGGCGATCAGGGCCGCCTCGACGGGATGATCCGTCTCCTCCGATGACAGCTCCAACCGGACAAGCGGTTCGAGATCCAGCCAGTCGGGCTCTGCGGACGACGGTTGCGGAATGTACGAATCGATTATTCGCTTGCGCATAAGCCTGCCTTGTATAGTCGGGTATCTGCCTGAAACATCGCTTGCTCACTCAAGGACGCCCTGACCAGAACAGGACCACGGTCGTCCACGCATCCGCAGGGTAACAGCCCGGGTCCTCACGGTACAATACGCCCATTACATACTCATGCCGCCGACCGCCACGACCAGCGGTTTGCATCCCGTCCCGGAACGTGAACCGCTGCACGACGGGTGCGGTCGGGATCGCCGTAGCGGATTGACGGCTGGGCTCGTCACTGCATATCGCTCAACACCAGGAGGACGATCAGGTAGAACTCAATCAACACGCCGCACCAGACCACGCCAACCATACTGATCCGGCGCATCAGTGGCATCCGCGCCTTCATGACCAGCACCGCGGGGACAATGGCCGCCAGGAGGAATGCGCCCCAAAACACATACGAAATGAACGATGCGTAGACGGGATCGTAGCTGACGTGAAAGTGATCGAGAACCTCACCCACGGCCGCCACCATGGCGGGCAGGAAAAAGGCGCCAACCCCGACCACACGTTTGATCAGAGAGTTACACATCACCCGGTAATGCGGGGAGACTGATGCGTGGCGGTACGAACCAGCCGCCGGCAAAGGTCGCAGGGAATGGCATTGTCATGCATTTCGTGCCTGTCTGGTTAATAATTTATCCAGATGATTCGCAAAAGCTTTTCGGTCACTCTGGCTGATCGCCGCCGGACCGCCTGTATCTATCCCGCTGGCTCGCAGTGTTTCCATGAAATCTCTCATATTCAGACGTGCCCTGATATTGTCAACCGTATACAGTTCACCGCGCGGAGTAAGCGCATACCCACCCTTATCAATTACCTCCGCGGCCAGAGGGATATCGCTGGTGACCACAAGATCACCGGCATCAAGCCTGTTAACGATCTCGTCGTCCGCGACATCAAACCCCGAAGCCACCTGGAGCAGACTGATACAGCGCGATGCCGGGATGCGTATTGGCTGGTTGGCCACAAGCGTCAACTGCACGCCGGTACGTTCCGCCGCCCTGAACAGAATATCCTTGATCACCACCGGGCATGCATCCGCGTCCACCCATATTTTCATTTCATGCCACTTCTGCCAGAGGATTTCGCAAGCCCGTACACCTTGTCAGGCCATATCGCTTCTTGATGGCAGTCGCCTCATTGCCTGCTTCATCGGCGACTGCTTCCATTCCGGGTGCTGCTTACATATGCCTTTCAGAATCCTGATCCATTTCAGGCAGCTGGCAGGCGATGGAATCAACGGCATACTGGCCAGTTCCCAGTGTATCCCCGTCACCGGGTCATTGAAAAAGACGGCGTAATAACCCGGGGTATAGGTTGGATACTCTGCCGGCGGCTCGGTCACCTGAATATTATTTCTTAACAGAAACCCTTCATAAAATGCATCGACTTCCTTTCTGTTCCTTGCCCACAACGCAATATGATGTATCCCTGTAGCCTGGTCACCAGGATCCAGCATGGTACCTGTCTTTGCGGGCTGAATGCCAATGTAGCTATGGGGAAAAGGAAACCTTGCCATGTAATAGGTTGAGCGATAGCCGATATCCAGCGTCCAGAAACTCTTATATCCCAGCCAGCCGAACATTCTGTCATAGAATCTTATGGATTCCTCATAGTCCAGTACGGAAAACTCGACATGGTGGACGCCCTTGAAACGCATCATTTTCCTCCCGGGTTGACGCAAAAGGCCTCAGAGACCGGGCTTTTTCATTCCCTGCCGCTTACGGTGCGCATCACCGGCAGCGAAGAGCAGATACGGCCGTTGCGATGAGGAAAACGCAGCGACGCGGGTTCCCTTTTAATGTCGGTGGTTGTGTAATCTGTTCCATGAAAGATAATGATTGATCTCTGCCATCATCCGAGATGCGCCAGCGGCCGCAATCACGGATTTCTCTATCCCCGCTTTCTACGAGAAGAATCGAAAAGCTCCGTATGCCAATCCAGCAAACCCCGCCAGGCCAATAGCAAGAATGACATAGGCACCCCGGGTTATCCCGTGCACCGTTTTCATGATTTCCGGGCGATCGTTGACATTCGGGAATTTCGATTCGGGAACCGGCACACCCAGAAAGTCGCACAGAGGCGCCCAGCCCTGGTCAGCCGAGAACACGAGGAGCTGTTCGGGGGGAACAGAGTTCTTCACATCCTCTATGTGCTGGTTATAGTGCGCTATGGCCTTGTCACGATCATTCATCGCACCCTTATGCGAGCGTTGCCAGATGAGCTTGCGTGACATATCGCCAAATTTTCGTCCGAAAGGCGTGGTGTATTCAAGCACCTTGAACTGCCACATGGTTTCCGTGAAATAGATCGTGCTTATTGTACTGTCATACCAGGCCTCGGCGCCCTTCGGGTGAAGGGTCAGCACAACCTTGGCATCAGGATAGGTCGACAACAGTTCTCTCCATACGCAACACGCCGGGTTGTCCACCGCAGCAGTATAGTTTGAAAACACCTGTTCCCAGTCATGCCGCGTTCCGGGATCAGAATTCGCCACCTTGCGCCAGAATTCCAGGTGCGATTTGTTTTTTTCATTATTTAGCACCTCAATCATGTGATAACACGGGAAACCCAGCTCATTGAGTGCGGTATAAACCGATAATGTGCCGGTACGTCCGAAGCCTGCGCCGATAATTTTTAGAGCCATGTCTGTACTTTCCTGTGACTAATCTAGTCGAATGGCATAACGACTTGAACTCATCAGCGTGAAACACACGCAGCGTGTTTACCGTCCGGTGCGTCGATTTGATGTAGCCGCTTGATGAATGACTTCCCATTCTTCTACTCCTCCATCTACTTTGGTGAAAAGAGGATGAGGTTTTATTATTTCAATGGATTTCGATTCTTTGTAAAGATCCGTGTCTCTCACCTTTAACTTGTCCAATAAATGTCTGTACTCGTATTCAAGTTGCCCTTCAGTAACATTTAGGCTGCTGCATTGGTTATTCCTTACTATCTTTTCTCTGTTGAAGTTATAATTTCTTCTATCCGCCTCATCTGCTACACATCGAAGATAATAGGCAATAGCTGCCACAGGATCAGCAGCACCTTTGAACCTGATTAGCTGTGAATGGTTTTTGTATCCCTTTGTACTATCAAGCAGGACATTCTGTTCCAATAGTCCCTCTCTCCATAACGCTACCAGCCCTTTGGAGTCTAAATAGCCCGGATGTATTGACCAAAGCCTCATTTATCACCTTTTGCAGCATAACGTCTTGCTAAACCCGGCGGCGCGAAGCATCCGACTGGGGTGCATTGTTATGAATTAATTCTATCTCCATGACTTGGTGGCGCTGATATCACTAATTTTTTAAGGTCAGTTTCATGCTCGTTGCTTAGGGAAGGAGCGACGCCAGCTGGGACATGAAAGCCCTCATTGGGCTGAATAACATGAAGCACGCCAGCCATTTCAAGTGTTGCTATGCCAGAAATTATATAGAAAAATTGTTCAGCCTTATTGAGAACGTGACGGACTTATGAAGCTCCTTTTGGCACTCGCTCCTGTATCACGCTGAGATTTTCAGATGCTGCGAGATGCCAGCCGTCTCAGTTGCCACCCCAAAGATAATGCTTTCCAGTTTTTGTGGATATGATTGCCAAATTCACTTCCTAGGCACAACGGCTGGCTTCATCAGCGCGGTTTTTGCGTAAGATGTAAGCCGTTGTTATGCCCTTTTTAGCCAATTTATGTTTACCTTTCTATTCTTGGCAACACAATCGCGAAGATAGAGATTAATCAAACTCTGATATGGAATCCCCGTTTCCTCTGCCAATGCTTTGAAATATTCAATGACATCTTCGCCCATGCGTATGGTCACTTGCTTTTTTAGTTTGGACGCATAGGGATTCTTACGGCTTTTCATTTTCGAAAAATCATATTCCGCTTTCATAACTTCACCTGCTGTAGTATTTGCGTTCGGAACTCGTCGCCTTAAGAGCAGAAATGATTCGAATAGTCTTCCCTGATGTGCGCTCACAATGACATACAACAAGAATTCTCGAACGGAGGCTCAGACCGAGCATGATGAAACGATCTTCCTCCTCGGAATGATCTTCATCATAA
Source organism: uncultured Gammaproteobacteria bacterium (assembly GCA_963710815.1). Classification (GTDB taxonomy): domain Bacteria; phylum Pseudomonadota; class Gammaproteobacteria; order UBA9214; family UBA9214; genus CAVQCA01. The sequence goes on from CAVQCA010000098.1 coordinate 12,798, forward strand.
AATTGAATCGCATTTTCGTCGAAGAATACGGACTGGGCTTCTTCAAAGGAAACACCGTGTTTCCTTTGATTCGCACGATCCTTCCCTGGATCCCACCCGAACTTAATCATACATACAATATATTTACATTATACGTATATGTCAAATAGGGCATAACGGCGCCCTTGAGCCGCGCCCGAGGATGGAGGCCGTCGATTCTCGAAGGGCTTGTTTTGTGTCAATTCCATAGCTTAACCATAAGGCATTTTTGATTTTGCCGTTTCCAATTTTGTTTTCAGTTTGACATCAGTATCTTTAGATAGTGAACCTAAGCTGATTCTCTTCTCGACAACCAGGCCTAACGTCACGCTTGAGCGTTAGGCAACAATTCCACTAATTAAGAACCTGTGGGTTGAGTTGCCAAAGTGAATAATTCAGTATAGATGCGAAACTGACCCACAGCAGGTAGGGAATAAGTAGCACACCAGCAATCGGGCGCACGCGCCAGAAATAGACAAGGGTTGCCACGATAAGGATCCACAGCACTACGATGTCGGCTAGCGCCAAAACACCGTGGTTCCAAGTAAAGAAAAGCCAACTCCATAGTGCATTGAACGCAAGCTGCAGCAGAAATAATGTGAGTGCTTGTTGATTTGGGCCGAATCCACCGGAACGCCATACCAACCAGGCTGCGACGCCCATCAAGGTATACAGAACCGTCCATACCGGACCAAAAATCCCGGGCGGCGGTGCCCAACCAGGCTGGACAAGTTGGCTGTAGAAAGACTTGGCCTGTATTGAAGCCACTGCTCCAACGGCAGAAGCAGCAAAGCTCACCACGAGCCAACCGGCTAGCCCCAGGATCTGCTTCTGCTTTGAAAGTGACGGCATCCGGATCTCCGCTTGTTGCCTAACGCTTGGGCTAATCGGCACTTGCACGTGATGCGCCGCGTTGCGTTAGCAACGCAAGGGCCGGTCAAGGCCCGGTGCGGCGATTTGTTAGGGTGCATGCCATAACTCCACGGTGCCAGTTCCATAATCTTCAACAACAAGCCACTTGCGCGGAATTTCTGGAAGATGTTTCCTAAGTCGTGAGGAATCCAGCATTCTCTGTGCGTTTTCCACCATCACCTCGTACTCGTTCTCGCATCGTCGCGAAATGGGCGCGGGATCTACAACCTCACAAAGCAGGCATGTGGGCGTAGGGCGCAAAGCAACCGTCTCGTCGAATATTACTATACCGGCACCGGTAGCCAGAATCTCTGCCGCCAACTTCAAAAGCTCCTCCGAGGAGTTTGCGTCTATAGAAAGGGCGTCTCGATATGCGGACATGCAGCCTAACGTATGAGATAAGTGGCCGCAGCGAAGCGGATGCCACAACTTGAACGATTTGTTATTTGTTTGAACATAAATTACTTTTGTGACTTTATAACACGATTTGCGGCAATGTCTGGCGTGATGGGCAGAAGTCAGCAGACGGCGAAGTAGCCAAACGCCCACAGTAATGGGTGGTACACGGTGAAGGCCTGAACCTTCGGCAACGAGCGAGCCGTGCGAGCCTCAACGGCCGTAATACACCCGACCGGGTGAAACGGCCTTGGCGATTCGTAGCGTAGCCAGCGTTGAAGGTCACCATCCAATGGTGGTCCTTTTAACTCCGGAGGAAACGCCCCGTGCGGACCAGCATGCGGGATGTTGTGGAGGCTGGTAGGGGGAGAACCCCATGGCTATCCAATTGAGCATTTAAAACATCTCTACATCTCTTTCGCTTACTATATGCAGATGTGCCTTTTCATCAGTATATTTTGAATTCTTAAAAGCTTGCTCAGCGGAACCACGTAGCTCCTTCTGGCGTGAACTCACTAGAACCAGCCTGAATCTATTCAATCCCATATTATCACGCTCCTCAATACCCTGCTTAAGCGCAGTACTTATCACATGACGAATATCTGATTTTTCATTCATGGTCAGAATGTATATTAATAGGCGATCGCCTACGTTAACTTTCCTTTCCCAGATACCACTACCAGCGTTTTGATATTCAATCTTATTGAACACTTCTTCTGGACACGAACAGCCAAGCGTTTCCTGAACAAAACGTTTAATTTCCGGATAGTTGAACATATTCACAAGAAAGTGGCCTTAACTGTCTGCATGCGCAAGATGATTACCTTCTCAGTCGCATTACTCATTGCATCATTGAATGGCACTAAGTTAAGCCTAATCACACCCTTATGGCCACGGAATCACACGGAAAAACACGGAATACAGGCTCTTTCCGTGTCTTCCGTGTGATTCCGTGGCTATTTATCGGGCTTGGGTCTTAACTTATGCCATTCATTGCATCATTAAAACCCAACACCGGGCTAAATCGTCCCGTCAGGCATCGGTTTGAGCACCTGGTTAGGGCAATCAAATAGTCGAAGTGCTGACCATTTGTATAAAACGGCCGCTTGCCCACGATAAGTGCCATTTTCATCTATCATGTTCCAGACAATGGAATCTTCAACAAGAAACCGTTTTCCCGAAGAAGATACACGCACACCTTTATAGTCTTCGATGAAACCATATTTCCGTACACGTGCGAGCAATTTTTCTCTTTCTTCTCTTTTATGCGGCTCCGCTGACAACCTCGATGGCAATTTTGTAAAATCATCCCATTTCATTTCGAAGAGTTCCAGGGCGATTTTATTGCCGTAATTAAAAACCGGGTCAGCTTCGGTATTGTGTGAGACGACACAAAATGGCGCCTCGTAGAGAGACCGATAGCGATCTTTATCAGATAGTCCGTAATCGACTAAATTCCTGCCTGTCATGCGGAATAGACTCGACAAGATCAGTTTTGCCTGTTCGCCAAGATAATCATTGTCTGTGCAAGGCTGGCTAATTTTTAGCATATACGAATATTTCTCTCGGAACCCTAACGTTTGAATTCACCATCCTTGCGCGGCTTTATGCGCAAGGTCAGGTGGAATGATGGGTTAGCCGTCGGCCTTGAATCCATCATGGAAAGTGATGGTGCCATGCGGAGTATGCCCGTCGAAAGACAGAGCGAAGAAAACTTCCTTTGGCACTCCCTCAAGCACAAGTTCCGGCATATTATTGAACCCGAATTTCCGGTAGTAATCCGGATGTCCAACAAGACAACATCCTTGAGCATTCATATCTTTCAGCCGTGACAGCCCTTCCTGAATCAGGGCTTTGCCAATGCCCTGCCGCTGATATTCCGGCAACACCGAAACAGGCCCTAGGCCGTACCAGTTTCGAGTGCCGTCCGAAATGGTCACAGGAGAGAAGGCAATATGTCCAATCACACGGCCATCTACTTCTGCGACGAGCGATATCGTGAGCGCCTTCGTTGCGCGTAGCGCCGCGATGATGAACTGCTCCGTGTGATTGCTGATCTCCAGGGTCTTAAATGCGGCTACAGTTATCTCGGTTATTGCGTTCACATCGGCGTCAGTTTCGCTTCTGATTACGATCTTCAGATTCATGAGTTTCTTTGCTGGCTAACGACTGAACTCTGCCGTTGCCGAAGGAGCGCTAGCGACGGAGGCAATCGTCAGGAATGACTTGTTATACGTCACTTGGCTTTGAGTGGAAATTTCTCTGGATTCTCGATTGTCTCCATTCCTAAATCGACATCGAGATCGGGCCAATAAAAATGGCCAGGGCTTTGTTCTTCTACATTTAGCACTTTTCCAACCGGGGCATCCTTGAACCAAGGGAAATCTTCATATGACATGAATAGCTCCCGATCACCTACAAGCAGCCAGATCCCATGGCTTGAGATGTTAGTAATCTCAATCCCCGAAGTGGCTATTCCATGCGGCCTTGAACTCATCGTAATGCTCCTGAATGATCGCTTCTACGGCTTTCAGTTGTATCTTAGTCAATCGGTAGTTCTTCGCCAACTCAAGCTTGGGCACAAGCCAGAATTTCGCTTCCCCATCAGGACTATAGATGTGCACATGGGGTCGAGATTCCTCTCGGGAAAAGAAAAAGAATCGGTATCCACCTTCCCTATGTATCGTCGGACTCATCTATTTCCTTGGTGACGTATAACGTCTCGCATCAAGTGCGCGGCGAAGCCGCGTCGCCTTGGAGGCGTTTGTTATGTGTCGCTATCAAATAACTCGGGGACATTTTCTAGCAGCCGTTACCCATGTATCACCGCCACAATCAAAATCTGCTCAGGTTCAACCCGATACACTAAACGATAGCTATAAATAAATCGCTCCCTTATATGCTCGTCTCCAACTTCTGGTACAACACGACCTATCAAAGGGAATTCACGGACATTTTTAGATACCGATAATATTTCTGTAACAACCGCCCGGGCATAATACTCAGAATCCCTGGCAATAAATTCTGCAATGGATTCGAGATCCTCTATTGCATCAGGCGACCACTTTACTTAGAGGTCCATTTATTAAGCTTCCTTTCTGCCTCATCCTGACTGAGTCCCCCCTCCTTCTCAGCGCGTTCAATTTCTCTGTGAATCTTTTCGACAACATACAGATGGTATTGAACATCCTCCAGTGAACAATCGTCAGGAAGCTTATTTAAAAGTTCCCTTACCTCTTCTTTAGCTGTACTCATAACTCATTACCTTTCTTGTTAAGACACATAACGTATAAGCATTTATCTGTTGTGCGCAGCATGACGGATAAATGTCTGTTGGACTAAGCCGCCACCAGCGGCGGGTGATCTTTATATAGAGGGGATTGTATTCGCCGTGGCCAGGCTTGTCGAAGCCTGCCAGGTCGGAGTCGGTGCAGGCTGCTATCAGTACGCCGTACCGGATAACGCTATGTCGTATCTTTAGCCGGTGATTTTATCCTCGATAAAGGCTATTTTCAGTCTACAGGCCGAACGGCGACCCAGACGCAACAGCGCCTGTGTCCATCCGACTGATCTTGTCACCCTCAACCGCGGGTTACATTACCCGCCTTCCCAGCGTAGCGGCGCGAGCGGGTAGACCACGTGCACACGGCCTTCAGGGCACTTCGGACACGGGTAACCGGTAACGGTCGCCTCTGGTGTCGGCTCCGCTGTAGTTGCCGAGGACTCCTCGCCCTGCGCCAGCACGGCCCGGATCTGCTTGAGCTTCTCCGCCCGGCAGCGGTTCGCCAGAAATCCGTAATGGCGCAGACGCATAAACCCCTTGGGCAGCACATGCAGCAAGAAACGCCGGACAAACTCCGTCCCCGACAAGCGCATCACCTTCGTCGTCTCGTGATCCCGGTAGTCCTTGTAGCGGAAGGCGACCTGATCGCCTTCCAGTCCCAGGATGCGCGTGTCACTGATCGCAATGCGGTGACTGTAGCGTGCCAGGTAGGCCACCACCGAATCGGTGTGGGACACACACGCCTTGCTGTACACCACCCAGTCCGTCTGCATCAAGCTCGCCAGGGTGTTGTCGATGTCACCGGGGCGGGTGAGGCGCTGTAACTCACCCTGCCGAGCGGCCACGCGCAAGGCACTGACCATCTTGCCCCGAAACACCCGGGACAAAGCGCGCACCGGGAACAGGTAGTTGCTCTTGGCGCGCCTCCACTGACCACCCGCGCTCAACGCACCGCCCGGAATCAGACAGTGCAGGTGGACATGCCGGCTCAGGTTCTGGCCCCAGGTATGCAACACTGCGGTCATGCCCAGTTCGCCGCCGAGGCGTTTGGGATCGGCGGCAAACGCCGTGAGCGTCGCCCAGACACTCTGGAACAGAAGGCCATAGATGACCTGTGGATGCAACTGCACCCACGGGTTCAACGTATGCGGCACGGTAAAGACCAGATGGTAGTAGCTCACTGGCAGCACACCGGCCTGTTGGCGCTCGCACCAGCGCCGTGAGGCGCGTTGCTGGCAGCGGGGACAATGCCGGTCCCGGCAGGCATGGTACTGGGGTAGCTCGTAGTCACAGTGATCGCAGTGCAACTGCAAGCCACCCAGGGCGGCAGTGCGGCAGGACTGGATGTGGCTGCACACCTGCCATTGCCGGGGACTGAGCCGTTGGTCATGATCCAGAAAGCGGGACAGCACCGCTTGCAGGTTAATGGCCTCCATGATCCACCTCCAGCGCCCCGATCAGATCGGCGCCACACCGGCCTTCCTGATGCCCCGGCACCCAGTGCACATAGCGCAGGGTGGAGTGGATGTTCTGGTGCCCCAGCAGCCGCTGCAACTGGTGCACCGGCATACCCGCTTCCAGCTGGTGAGTGGCATAGGCATGACGCAGGCTGTGGATGCCGCCCACCTTGTCGATACCGGCACGCCGCTTGGCGCGGGTAAACACCCGTTGGGACGTGGAAATACCCAGCGCCACCTCCGTATCGCGACGCGGAAACAACCACAACCGGGGACGGTAGTGCCGCCAGTAGTCCCGCAGCCGCTCCAGCAGTGACGGTGATAAAATCACCTGCCGGTCCTTCGCCCCCTTGCCCTGTTCAATGCGCAACAGCCCACGTTCACTGTCGATGTCCCGCACCTTCAGGGCCACCAGTTCACTGACCCGCAAACCACAGCCGTAACAGGTCATCAGCAGCATCCGGTGCTTGGGATTGCGGCACGCCGACAGGATCCGGCTCACTTCAGCGCGGGTTAACAGCTCCGGGATCCGCTGCGCGGCCTTCGGTACCTGCAACGGGATATCGAAGCGCTCCCAGTCCAGCACCTGAAGATACAAAAACCGGATCCCGTTCAGGTACAGCCGGCAGCTCGCCCCGGACAACCCGCGCTCCTTGACCAGATACAGAAAATACGCCTGCAGCTCATCCACGTTGAGCTGATCCGGCGGGCGATGGTAATAGCGCGCAAGATCGCTGACTGCAGCCAGATAACTCTCGTGGGTCCGTACCGAAAAGCCACGCACCTGCATGGCATCCATCATCTTTTGCCGTAACGGTGTCATCGTCCTTCTCCTCAGTTAAATGACCAACAGTGGTCATCTCTGAGTGTGGACACTCACCTCACCGGCTACAGGAAAAACTCGAAAGGTACGCAGCTACCGCGAAGCGGTTTA
>CAVQCA010000099.1:0-5513 GCA_963710815.1 uncultured Gammaproteobacteria bacterium
GCGTCGGCCAGTGCGGTATCTGGGTCGGAGAGAACATCGAGCCGGAGAAAAAGAATTCCGAACTGATGCCGACCGAGCCCTACCTGCTCGGCTCCCATTCCGGCTGCTGCGGCATCTGGGTGTCCGGTCCGACCGACGTCGGTGCCCCGACCGAAGAGACCGAAGCGGGCGTACCCGAGCACCTGCCGAAGGGCTGGAGCTGGGGCTATCGCTCCATGACCACCGTCAAGGGTCTGTTCACCGCCGGTGACGGCGTGGGTGCCTCCGGCCACAAGTTCTCCTCCGGCTCTCATGCCGAGGGTCGCATGTGCGCCAAGTCCATGGTCAAGTTCGCGCTCGACAACAAGGACTGGAAGCCGGAGCTGGCCGATTCAGTCGCAGACCTGGTCGCCGAAATCTATCAGCCGGTGAAGACCTATCTGGAGCACAAGGACTACACCACGGCGATCGATATCAACCCGAACTACATCACCCCGAAGATGCTGCAGTTCCGACTGCAGAAGATCATGGACGAGTACGTGGCCGGTGTGGCGACCTACTACACCACCAACGAGCACATGCTCAAGGTGGCGGAAGAGAAGCTGGAAATGCTGAAGGAAGACGCCAAGAAGATGCGTGCGAAGGACTTGCACGAACTGCTGCGCGCCTGGGAGAATTACCACCGCATCCTGACAGCGGAAGCCCACATGAAGCATATCCAGTTCCGCGAGGAAAGCCGCTATCCGGGTTTCTACTATCGCATGGACAAGAACTTTGTCGATGAAGAGAACTGGAAGTGCTTCGTCAACTCCGTCTACGACAAGGAGTCCAAACAGTGGACCTGCTTCAAGCGCGCCCACGTGGATCTGGTCGACAAGGCGAAGCTGTTCAAGTAAGGCAAACCGGGACGGGCAGTACGCTGTCCTCCGTGTAATCAGGTCCGGACACCGCGAGGTGTCCGGACTTTTTCATTTCGGGGACAGGGTGGATACCCGTCTCGGCCGGAATAATTCCTTTTTTTACAAGAGGTAGAAAAAGGGCTATGCAAGGGCTACATTTCAACGATACATCTTCACTGGCGGTGCTGCAGCGTAACCCTTGCACCCCATTTCGCTTACCAGGAGCCTGTCGGACTTGGGATTGATCTACTGCGCTGGTGGGAGAGCGGCCCATAGTTCCCCGATATTTCGTTGCATAGAACCACTATGCGCCTCGATATCGTGAACCTCTGTGCTCGTTCTCCCACCATGCTCGCGACGATCACCTAAGTCCGACAGGCTCCTGGCGGCTGTATTACATCAGCCGGTGCATGCAACGCACCCTGACTGGTTTTGACAAGAGGCAGTTCCAATGGCAGACGAAAAGATCCATGTCAAAGATTCACCGATACCTGCAAGCCCGGTGCTTCCGGCGCAACTGGATGAGTCCCATGTGTTCAATTTCCGCTGTTACAAGGGGATCGACTGCTTCAACGCCTGCTGCCGGTCCATCGATATCATGCTGACTCCGTATGACATCCTGCGGTTGAAGCAGCACCTGGGCATGAGCTCGACCGAGGTCCTCAAGGAGTATACTGAGCCGTTCGAGTTCGCCAGGAACAGCATTGCCGGCGTCAAGTTGAAACCCAGGGAGGGTTCGATGGAATGCAAGTTCGTCACCGACGAGGGTTGCAGTGTCTACGAAGACCGCCCGACCGCCTGCCGTTACTATCCCGTTGGCCTGTTGTCACTGCGCCGGGCGGACGAGAATTTCGACCGCGCCTCCTATGCACTGGTGAAGGAGGAGCATTGTCACGGCCATCTGGAGGATCGCCCCATCTCCATTGCCGATTACCGCAAGGAGCAGGGTCTGGAGGAATACGACGAGCAGGGACGCAGCTGGCGTCAGCTGGTCCTGAAGATGAAATCGGCCGGCCCGACCATCGGTACGCCGTCAAAGGCCAGCCTGCGGTTCTTCTTCATGGCCTGCTACGACATCGATCGCTTCCGCGAGTTTGTCAGGAGCGAAGGATTTCAGGAAACCTATGCTGTGGATGCGGAGACGCTGCAGTCGCTGTACACTGACGACCTCGCCCTGCTGCGGTTCGGTGACCGGATGATTCGCCAGATCATGTTCGGCGAGGAGTCCATCGCACGGAAGCCGGATGCTCTGGAAAAACACCTCGCCAGGCGCAGTGAACGCCCGGCGCCGGAGTCCGAAGAGTCCGAACGGCCCAGCATGGCCGCCTACGAAATGCCACAGGATGGCGATGTAGAGAAAAACACTGAATAAAGAAAGGATTAATACATAAGTAATAACTTATCATTACAATCATGAATATTTAATTTTATTTATGATAACGAATCGTTAGGATGTACCTCACTGAATCAGTGACGACTTCAGGACGAATTGCACCGCACCACAAGTACCTGCAACAGACACAAACAAACAGGAGAGCCTAACCATGGCAGTGAAAACCTACAGCGCGGGCGTGAAAGAGTACCGCGAAACCTACTGGATGCCGGATTACACGCCGAGCGAAACCGATATTCTGGCCTGCTTCAAGATCACCCCGCAGCCCGGCGTGCCACGCGAGGAAGCCGCCGCTGCGGTGGCCGCCGAGTCCTCGACCGGCACCTGGACCACCGTGTGGACCGACCTGCTGACCGACCTCGACTACTACAAGGGCCGTGCCTACGCCATCGAGGACGTACCGGGTGACGACACCTGTTTCTACGCCTTCATCGCCTACCCGATCGACCTGTTCGAGGAAGGTTCGGTGGTCAACGTGTTCACCTCGCTGGTCGGCAACGTGTTCGGCTTCAAGGCGATCCGCGCCCTGCGTCTGGAAGACGTGCGCTTCCCGATTGCCTACGTCATGACCTGCAACGGTCCGCCCAACGGCATCCAGGTCGAGCGCGACAAGATGAACAAGTACGGCCGTCCGCTGCTCGGCTGCACCATCAAGCCGAAGCTGGGCCTGTCCGCCAAGAACTACGGCCGCGCCTGCTACGAAGGCCTGCGCGGCGGTCTGGACTTCACCAAGGACGACGAGAACGTCAACTCACAGCCGTTCATGCGCTGGAACCACCGCTTCGACTTCGTCATGGAAGCCATCCACAAGGCCGAGGCCGAGACCGGCGAGCGCAAGGGTCACTACCTGAACGTCACCGCGCCGACCCCGGATGAAATGATGAAGCGTGCCGAGTACGCGAAAGAACTTGGCGCTCCTATCATCATGCATGACTACATCACCGGCGGCTTCTGCGCCAACACCGGTCTGGCCCAGTGGTGCCGCGACAACGGCATGCTGCTGCACATTCACCGCGCCATGCACGCCGTGCTCGACCGCAACCCCCATCACGGCATCCACTTCCGCGTGCTGACCAAGATCCTGCGGTTGTCCGGCGGTGATCACCTGCATACCGGCACCGTGGTCGGCAAGCTCGAGGGCGACCGCGAGGCCACCCTGGGCTGGATCGACCTGCTGCGCGAGAGGTACGTCAAGGAAGACCGCAGCCGCGGCATCTTCTTCGACCAGGACTGGGGCGCCATGCCCGGCGCCTTCGCCGTCGCCTCCGGCGGCATCCACGTCTGGCACATGCCTGCGCTGGTCACCATCTTCGGCGACGACTCCGTACTGCAGTTCGGCGGCGGCACCCTGGGCCATCCCTGGGGCAACGCGGCGGGCGCGGCGGCTAACCGCGTCGCGGTCGAAGCCTGCGTCGAGGATCGCAACAAGAACGGTGCGGAAGGTCTGGAAAAGCGTGGCGGTGATGTGCTGCGTCAGGCCGCCAAGTCCAGCCCCGAGCTGGCCGCCGCGATGGAGACCTGGAAGGAAATCAAGTTCGAATTCGACACCGTCGACAAACTCGACGTCGCCCACAAGTAATCACCTTCTCACCCTGACCCTCTCCCCGCAGGGGAGAGGGAATCAATAGAGAGGTTACTTGCCCCCCTCTTCCTCCGGGAGTACCCGAAGGACATAAAAGGGCCGGGGTGAGGGCACAACGAATTCGAAACCAAAATCTGAGGATTGAACCATGAGTGAAATGCAAGATTACAAATCAAGCCTGACCGACACGGCCAGCCGCAAGTTCGAGACCTTCTCCTACCTGCCGCCGATGGACAAGGACAGCATCAAGAAACAGGTCGAATACATCGTTTCCCAGGGCTGGAACCCGGCAATTGAACACACCGAGCCGGCAAATGCCTTCGACCATTACTGGTACATGTGGAAGCTGCCGATGTTCGGCGAGACCAATGTGGATACCGTTCTGGCTGAAGCGGATGCCTGCCATGCCGCGCATCCGAACAACCACATCCGCCTGGTCGGGTTCGATAACTACGCCCAGTCGCAAGGCGCCTCTATGGTTATTTACCGCGGTCCGATGAAGGCCTGATCCGGCAGGGTAGCTTGAGCCGTATAAAGCCCCTGGCCGTGAATGCGGACAGGGGCTTTTTTTTCAATGGGGTCTATTTTTGAATGTATTTTCAATGGGGTCAGACTCGATTGATTGCTCGATTGATTCATTGGTTTACATCAATGAATCAATCGAGTCTGACCCCATTGAAAATAGACCCCATTGAAAATATCCCTTTTAAATAAATTCGGGAAATGACGTCATGAGCAACATCGAAATCGATCAGTACAAGATCACGAAGGAACCCTATTACGAAGCAGTGGGCAACGAAATTGAGATGTACGAGGCCGCCTACAATGCCCGCATGCCGATGATGCTGAAGGGCCCGACCGGCTGCGGGAAATCGCGGTTCGTCGAGTACATGGCGTACAGGCTGGGCCGCCCGCTCATTACCGTGGCCTGCAACGAAGACATGACGGCTTCCGACCTGGTCGGTCGCTTCCTGCTCGACAAGGAGGGCACCAAGTGGCAGGACGGCCCGCTGACGACGGCCGCGCGCATCGGCGCCATCTGCTACCTCGACGAAGTGGTGGAAGCGCGCCAGGACACCACCGTTGTCATCCACCCCCTGACCGACCATCGTCGCAACCTGCCGCTGGACAAGAAGGGCGAACTGATCACGGCGCACGAGGATTTCCAGCTGGTGATTTCCTACAACCCCGGTTATCAGAGCCTGATGAAGGACCTGAAACAGTCCACCAAGCAGCGCTTCGGCGCGCTGGACTTCGACTACCCGGAAGCGGAAACCGAAACCGGCATCGTATCGAAGGAAAGCGGCGTGGATGGCGAGACCGCCGGCAAGCTGGTGCAAATCGCGCACCGCGCGCGCAACCTCAAGGGGCACGGCCTGGACGAAGGCATCTCCACGCGTCTGCTGGTCTACGCGGGCCAGTTGATCAGCAAGGGCATCGAGCCGGTTGCCGCCTGCACCATGACCATGGTGACTCCGCTGACCGATGACCCGGACATGCGCGATACGCTCAATGCCGCCGTGCAGACCTTCTTCGGTTAACTAATTCAACCATAGATGAATAAACAACAAAATGGTGTCAGACACGAATTTTCGGTTTTCACTGTTCGTTTATCAACCAGTTTTCGGAAAATTCGTGTCTGACACCATTTTGTTATTTT
>CAVQCA010000100.1:0-3923 GCA_963710815.1 uncultured Gammaproteobacteria bacterium
TTTAATTCGAATTTCCGCCTGTGGCGTCAGCTGTCAACCCTCGGCGTCCGCATCCCTGCGGACAGATCATCATCCGATGACATGGCCTCTATGGCGTCAGTCGACGTTGTGAACCACCTTCACATCGGCGATTCTGCCCTTGCCATGACAGGTGGGGCAGCTCTCCGCCGTAGTCGGTCCCGGTGTGCCTCCTGCGCCGCAGGTAGTTGACCCGCACGCTGAGCGTACCGTCCGCCCCCTGGCAGGCATCGAAGGAAGCGCCGTTCTGTTCCATGTGCAGCTTGGCGTCGCTGGTCGTGTGGCAGGAGGAGCAAACAGCAGCGTTCGGTGTAATGTTGACGTCATCGAGCGGTGAAGCAGGGTCCGCGCCCGTGCTGATAGTGGTGGCCAGCACCCCGCTGTCGAAGTTAACCGGATAATAGCCGCCATCGGTATGGCAGGCAGTACAGTTGCTAAGCCGCTGAGGGTACTTTACGTCGCGTGAAGTCATGCACGTTTCCTCCGTACCCGTAGACGACGATATTCGCGTCATGAATCTTGTGGATCATGTACTTGAAGTCGATGGCTTCCTCAACCTTGCCGTCCAGGGCAGTCGTCGGATCGGCCGGCCGTTGAGAGATATCCGTGGCGTTTGGATTGTGGCAAACCACGCACACCTGCGGATTGTCATTGCGGTTGGCACCGTGCAGGGACAGCTTTTCATGGCAGTTGTCGCAGCGCTTGATGTCGACCTTCTGCCGCCGCGGCGTGGGGTTCGCCGCATCATCGGTGATGCCGAAATACTTCACCGTCGAGGTGACAGGGACATTTTCCACATCGGTACCGGTCGTGACGATCGGATGGCCCTCCAGGGTTACCGCTCCCGAGCCGGTGATGGGGATGGACGTCCCGGTCGGAACGGTGCCCAGCGGCATGGAATAGGTGCCGTCCCCGTGATCGGTGGCGTTCGCCGACAGGACGCCACCGCTGATCAATGAGGTGTTGATGGGCTGGGCGGGATCGCTGCCGCTGCCCGCGTTGAAATAGTCGGCGGTATTCCAGGCCAGTTTGAAATTCAGGCTGCTGTTAGCACCGGTGAAAGGCGGATCCGTGGCGAGATCATAGGGCGTGTCGTTGTTGGTCGGGTCAGTGATCGAGAAGTCAACGACCGGCGCCGTACCCAGACCCCCGAAGCTGATGTCCTTGATGTCGAAATGGATCTTTGCCGCGGCTTCCTGGGTATGATATGCGGTGCGCCTGGCGAGGCTCGATACGCGAGTCCGGGCTGTTGTTATGACAGCCGCTGCACATGGAGTTATCGGCGACGATGCCGACGCCGGTGGTGCTTTCGGCGTGATTTTTGCCGGTCGCGAAGTTCACGTTGTCGTGGCAGGAACCACAGGCCTCCTTTGTCGGATGTGAATACCAGTTGGCGGCGTCCGGTGTCTCGGGATCGGAGGCGTCATGGCAGTTGCTGCAATTGCGTATGTCCTGCGGAAATGCCACATCGCCGATAACAGTTTTGCGAGTTGCCGTATCCGACAATGCAGTAGTCGGTTCCGGACTGGACGCTGGGCAGGTTCCTCTCCCATGTGGATTTTATGGATCATCACCTTGAAATCCACCGTGTTGCCGCTTTGCCCGTCGGTCGATCCGGGGTTGTGACAGCTCACGCACTGCTTCGTCTCGAAGCGTGCTTCCCCGTGCAGGGCGAGCTTCTCGTGGCAGCGATTGCAGTTCGCGGTCTTGACAATCTCCCTGGTAAACAGGCCCGTGGTGGCCCCGTTGTCGGGCCGGAAGTCATAGATCGGGTTGTCCACGGGGACAAGGCCGCGGATCTCGAAAGCTGACGCGGTGTGTCAGGCTGGCGTTGTAGGATACCGGCAACCGGACGTGGTGACCTTGGTGATGTCGGTGGCGAAGGTGTAGGTATAGGTGCCGTTGCCATGGTCCACCAGCTTGCCGGAAGCGCCGTTCTCCGTCGTGGCCTGTACCTTGTCACTGTCAAGCTGGTTGATGTAGCTTTGCCACGCGCTGGCGCTGCCGTCGGTACCCGGGATCAGCTTCGCGATGGTGAAACGGATACTGCTCGGCCGGCAGGTTTATGACCGCAAGACCGTTGTCATCGCGCAGGCGGAATTCGATAACCGGGGGGCTGGAGACCAAATCATCGGTGATCTCGGCGTTGATCGACGAGGCATTGTTGATATCGACGCTGGCGGGCGCTCCGGGCTATCTGGACTTGCCGTCGCTGCCGCCACCGCCGCCGCAGGCGACGAGGCCGACAAGCAGCAAAATGCCGCCGAGTAATCCAATAATACCGGCCCATGAAGTGCGGACCCGATGCAAGGAGCTTGAATACTGCCATGTGATTCCCCTCGGATTTGTTGGAGATTATTTGGAGATTAAACAGCTAGCTATGTTCTCATATCATGGCGCGTACGAAAACAACTATAATGCTGAAATTTCCAGGTAACATGAAGCTGAAAATTCGAGTATCCTGACCACTTTGTACGGCAATTATGAGTCATTACGAAGGCACAGGGGCTTCGGATGTTGACATCACCAGAGGAGACAAAAATGAAATTACAAACAAGTCACCGGCGACGAATGATCCGGGGAGCCGTACTGTCGTGCTGCGTTTTCGTCCTGTGCTGCGCTTCCCCCACCTTCGCACAATGGATAGACGGGGAAGACCTCACACGGGTCTGTGATCCTGCACAGGAAGGCCATATTTTCCGTCCCGGGGTGTGTTCCGGCTACATCATGGCCTCCATCGATCTCGACGAGACCCTGACGAAGCGGGGGCTTATCCACAAGCCACTGTTTTGTATGCCTGAAAATGTTCCGATCTCACGGGTGACCACCGTGGTGACCGACTATCTCAAGGCGCATCCCGAAAGACGGGACGAGAGTGCGGCGATGCTGGTCGTCGACGCCCTGGGGTCGAAATTTCCCTGCAAGCACTGATGCCGGGCGCGCCAGGCGTTTTGAGCGCCGGTTTTCTTGCGTTATCCCGGTTTGCCCTGGTTGCCGGTGACGGGGCTGACCCTGTCGCCGATATGGCGGCGCTGTGTTAACCTCCGCGCTGACGGCATTTGTCAGCCATGGCGGTACGGTAGCCGGTACGTCGTTCGGGCAGCGGCCTGCACGGGTATTCTCAGATCACCGGCGAGCTAGAACAATTGAACACTCAGGGTGAGCCGCGGAATATGGGTAAAAACAAACAGACGTCTGAAAGACGCGGCGTGTGGGATCGCCTCTGTCGGCCGGGTAGCAAGTGGCTGCTCGGTATTCCCGTCGGCGCCTTTCTGCTGTTTCTCGCCGGTGCGGTCGCCGTGATCGGCTCGGAGGTGGCGATTCACGCGACGGGCACCGAGCAGTTCTGCACCAGCGCCTGCCACTCCATGCAGGCCTTTACCACCCCCGAATGGCTGGATTCGCCGCACAACAAAAACGCCAGCGGTGTACGCGCTACCTGCTCTGACTGCCATATCCCGCGGGAATATCCGCAGAAACTGATCGTCAAGACCCGATCGGGTTTCAGCGATATGTACCACGAGCTCATGGGAACCATCAGCACCCGCGAGGAGTACGAGGCCCACCGGGCCCGTCTGGCGGAGGATGTATGGCCTACATGATTAAACCGATTCCCGTGAATGCCGCAATTGCCACAGTGAAGAACACTTCGTACTGTCAGACCAGCAGAGAAGGCCGCCAAGGCGCATGTCACCGGCCCCGAGGAAGGCAAGACCTGCATCGACTGCCACAAGGGGATCGCGCACAAGACGCCGGATGAAATCGCCGAGCAAAAACAAGGTGCCTCGGCCCCTTAATCGGCGTGCTCGTCCGGATCAGCTGTTTCGGAGCCCCGGAGCTTGCATCGTCATGCTCGCTACGATCTTCTGACTACGACAGACCCCTGGGCTTTACCGCGGGGGAAT
>CAVQCA010000101.1:0-8316 GCA_963710815.1 uncultured Gammaproteobacteria bacterium
CAGCGCCGGGGGCCGCCAGCCGGCAGCAACTTCTGCGCCTGGACCGCGAGTGGGGTCAGCTGGAAATGCAACCCGCACCGATGCAGGAATGTTTTGCCCGGGCGCGGCAGTCAGTTGCCACAGCAATCGAACGCTATCTTGCGGTGCAGAATGAAAGGCAGGCGATCTGCACCTCCCTGGAGGACTTGTCCAGGGGCCTGTGCCCGTCCGTCGGGGATGCGACGCTGCCCGTGCCGGAAGTACAGGCGCGGCTGCGGGAGGCAAGCGCCCGCTGGCAGGAGCTGGTCCCGGCGGCGGTTGATGCCCCCCTGCTGTCGGGACGGTTTGCCGGGCTGGTCAGGCAGATTCAGGGCGAGTCGGAGCGCCTGCTCATGGATCAGGCCCGCACTGTCCCGCTGCGTGCGCTGCTGCGGCAGGCCGACGAACTGCTTGCCAGTGCGGATGAACTCGACGAGGAGTCTGTCCACGACCTCGAGCACCGTTGGGAAGCGACCGTGCAGCCGGCCTCCCAGGGACTGGCGGAGGCATTACAGCAGGAATTCGCCTCCCGGCGCGACCTGCTGCGGGAGCGGCTGAAGCGCCAGGCAAAACGACGCCGGCAAGCGCTGGAAGAGGCGGAGGAACTGATCGCCGGCATGGATCACCTGCTCCGGGAGGGTGAACTCGAACGGGCCCTGTCGCAACGCGACCGGGCCCGTCACCTGCTGAAAATCACGGCGGGCAAGGATGCACGCAGATGCGCCGCCTTGCAGGCGCGGCTGCAGCGTCTGCACCCACGGCTCGAACAGCTCCGGCAGTGGCGGCACTGGGGCTCCGGCAACGCGCGCGAGCGGCTGTGTGCCGAGATCGAATCGCTGGCTGACAGTGTCCTCCCCGCGGCGGAAATCGCCGCACGGGTGCGTACGGCCAGGGAGGCGTGGAAGCGCATCGACCGGGCAGAGGGGCCAGCGCGGGAGGAGTTCTGGCAGCGGTTCGACCAGGCATGTACCCGGGCCTATGCACCATTCCGGGAGGAGCGTCGGGAACAGGCGAAACGGCTGGCCGCGCACCTTGCGCAGAAGCAGGCGCTATGCACCGAGCTGGAGACCCTTGAACGCGACACGGACTGGAAGACGGTTGACTGGCGTGCGGCGGACCGGCAGGTTCGTGCCGCCAGGGAGCGCTGGCGACGCATCGGACCGGTACCGGCCAGGGCGCGCAAAGCCCTGGAGAAAGGTTACCGCGAGGTGCTCGCGCGCCTGGAGTCGCATTTCGATACCGAGCGGGAGCGCGAACTGCGTCGCCGTCGCGCCCTGATCGCCCGGATAGAACAGCTCGCATCCGTTCCGGCCCGGCGCGATGCAATCCGCGAGGTGAAGGAAGCACAGAGTGGCTGGCCACCCACCGTGATTTCGGCGCCGGAGGTGGAGCAGGCCCTGTGGAGCGCCTTTCGCGGCGCCTGTGATGCCATATTCAACCGCGCGAAGGAAGATCGCGCGGCGGCCGACGCCGAACGCCAGCAGAACCTCGATCGCAAGTCGGTCCTGTGCGGTGAGCTGGAAACCCTGCTGGACCGCCCGGAGGGGGATTTTCATGGCCTGGCGCAGCGTTTTGCCGCCGCAAGGGCAGAATGGCAGGAGATCGGCGACGTTCCCCGCAAACTGGAACGGACGCTGGAGGGACGTTACGACGCGCTCATGAAACGGTATGCCGAGCGCCGTCAGCAGGAGGCGAAGGCGGCTCAACAGGCATTGTTGCGGGGCTTGCGTGAGCGCTCACTTCTGTGCGAACGCCTGGAGAGCGCGCTGCTTGGGCACAACCTGCCGGAGATTGACCAGGAATCGTTGCTGCAGCACAGCCGTCATGCCTGGGAGGCGCTCGCACCGCTCGATGCGCCCGAGGCGCAAGGACTGCGGCAGCGCTTCGATCTGGCCGGTCGGGCGCTTGCGGGAGATGCCGCGGCGCGCAAAGACCTGATCGATGCTCTGCCGCGAAATCTGGCGCGGCGACTGGAGATCTGCCTGTGGATGGAGATCGCCGCCGGGCTGGACTCGCCGGCAGAATACGGCGAGGCGCGCCTGCGGCTGCAGGTGTCGCGGCTTGCCGATGCGCTGAACCACCGCCAGGAAGGCGCACGCGCCGGCGCCGGGCAGCTGCACGCATTACTGATCGACTGGTATCTGGCCGGCCCCGCGCCGCTGGAGGCGAATGATGCACTCGAGGCGCGTGTGGCGCGGGTTCTCGATGCAGGCGGATACGATATCCGACCCTCCGTTTGAGTCGGCTTGTTCAGGTTCCGGTTGTTGTTTCTGACGATCTGTTTACCGGTCGGCACAGGGCAAGTTGCCGAGACATCACGGTCGGTACCGTTATCCAACCGTCAACGGGTCGACGTCTGAATTTTGCCTCAACAGGAGTTGAACGAGGCAGACAATGGTATAATTACGCCGGTCCGAGCAGGTTCAGGGCACCAGTCACGTCCCTCGAAGTACTCCACACGCGGGAGAGCCGGGAAGGGAATTCCGGATCGTTCCGGATTCCCGACGGCTCGCGAACGGGATCAGGCGATTCTGCCGTGATGGTTGCGGTTCCCGGAGCCGCGATCGGATATCCGAGTAGACAATCCAGCTCCAACGGGATGCATCATGAAATACTCACTGAAGGGTGCATTGCTGTCGGGCCTGGTGTTCCCGGGCCTGGGTCAGCTCGCGCTGAAACGCTACCGCAGTGGTGTCTCGCTGATACTGATTACCATGGGCGGCCTGTTCGTGATCATGAGGATAATCGTGCAGCAGGCGTATGCCATCCTGGATAAAATCCAGGGGGAAGGCGGAACGCCTGATATGGAAGCGATTACCCGGGCGGTCGCCCATGCCGGCACGCCGTCCGACAGCCTCATCATCAACCTGGTGATGCTGCTGATGGTTCTGTGCTGGCTGTTCGGAATCGTCCATGCCTATCGAATCGGTAAGCGCATGGATCTGGAAGTCCGGGATAAGGAGAGATAGAAATGGCAGTCGTCACCCCGGGAGACTGTCAGACTTAGGTGATCATTGCGAGCATGGTGGGAAAGCGAGTACAGAATTTTCCGGTATCGAGGCGCATGGTGCTGCTATGCAACGAAATCGCGGGGAACAATCACCGCTCTCCCGCCAGCGTCGTAGATCAATTCCTGGTCCGGCAGGTTCCTGGATAAAACCAACCCCATCCTCTTTCGTGAACGGATGGGTGAACACGGGAGAATAATATGTCAGAACTGAATGACCCGCGCGTCCTGTTCGCCGCAGAGCGTACCTTGCTGGCGTGGAACCGCACCAGCATTTCATTGATGGCGTTCGGGTTCCTGATCGAACGTTTCGGCCTGTTCCTGGAGATCGTCAGACGCGAGGAAATCAAGGTGTTCCAGCGCCATCTTTCCTTCGTCGTCGGGATTGCGTTTATCGTGCTGGCTTCCTATATCGCATTTTCCTCCATCCACCAGCATTACCGTGTGCTTAGAACGCTGAAGCCGATCGAGATACCCCTCGATTACAATGTTCGCATCAGTGTATACACCAACGGTATCGTCGGCCTGCTGGGTATCCTGCTGATCGTCTACCTCTCCCGCCAGTTCCTGTAAATGTGGGAGATTGATCCCAGGTCCGACAGCCTCCTGAGCGGGTAAACCGGCAGCGCGGTTTACCCGCTCGTCTTTATCGGTCGAGCGTCCGGCCGGGCGTCAGATACCCGTGGACAGGCCCCTCATTCGTTCTCCGGTTCGCGGGCTCGTCAGCTTCACTGTGTGTGCCCGGCGGCCTTCAGCAGCGTCGAGAGCTGCTTGCCCTTCTCCTGCATCTCCTGCATCAGTTGCCCGGTTTTCGGATCCTTCTCCTTCATTGCGCTTACGACGTTGTCGACGAGTTTCTGCTGTGCAGCCTTGACATCCGGATTCTCCATGGCCTTGGTCTGAGCGTTGCGGAATTCCATCGCCTTTTTCTGGTATTCAATCATCAGCGAGTTACGCTCTTTGTCGGTTGTCTTGGTGTTTTTCAGTTCCTCTTCAAGCTTGTTGATTTCGGTCATTTCGTCCTTGATGTTGTGACCATTGCTGTTCATTTTCGCCAGCACCAGATCGTGCAGGTCCTGCTCCTGCTTCTTTAGCTCGGGATGTGCCTCCAGGGCCTCTCGCTGGATCTGCGCCAGTTGCTTCTGCAGCTGCGTGTACTCGGTATGCAGGCTCTGTATTTCCTTCATCTGCTTGCTTTGCTCGGGCGTCATCGTCGGTGGGACGGCCTTGAGCTGCGGTGTGCTCTTCGACTGCGGGGCATCCTGTGCCTGCAGCGGTGTGGCGACGGCAAGGCTGGCGGCGACGACAAGCCCCGGCAGCCAGAGGGAATTGGTGAGACGGGCAAACAGGGACCGGCGTGGACTGACTGTGTTCATCTGGTAATGCTCCTGGAGGTTTCGAGGTGTATGGGAGGCGCGGCCATGCCGCATGTAATGTAAGAAAGTTTTTTTTATTTCCGGCAGCATAGCAGCTTGTACCGGGGCGCCGTCAACTCCTTGTGTGCGACGTTACCGTTTGACCGGCATGCGCCCGGCCGAAAGGTGTGATAATGGCGTCGCTGAATTATTGCAAATATATAATAAATAACGATAAATACATATTTTCCCGTTGCTCATGGCGAGGCCCCCGGCATTTCCACGCCAGCCTCGAAACCCGGTCCCGGGGACATCGACCCGGGGAGCCATGCGATGATTCGACTGCATTGAACGCGGGCGGTCAGGCGCTCCGTTTACCAGTAGAACTGCGCATCGACATACGCGAACCGGCCTGCCCCGGGGATCGGGTTACCCACGCCCACGTCGCCTTCATTCACGCGATTTATTCCGGCCAGGTGGTCGTGATAGTTCTTGTTGAGCAGGTTTTCGATGCCTCCGCGCAGCCGCCACCGGCCGTCGGACCACTGGGTACGCAGGTTGAGAATCGCCCAGCCGCCGCTCTTCTGTTCGTCGTTGTAACTGGAAACCTTGTGCTGTTGTGCAGCTGCCCTTATCTCGGCGCGGTGTGTCCAGCGACCGGTACGCCAATCCGAGTAAAGCTCTCCGTGCAGCGGCGCAATGCGGTACAGGTTGTCATGGGTAGTGCGGTTCTTGCCGCGCACGTAACTCAGCGTACCCCCGAGCGCCACGGAAGACGTCGCCTGCCATTTCCAGCCGCCGTCCATGCCGTAGAGTTCCGCGTCGAAATTCTGGTATTCCAGCACCGGTTTGCCGTTGGCATCGAGGCGTGCGATCGGACTGCCCTGAATGTAATTATTGACGCGATTGTAGAAAATCGACGGCTTGATGGAAAAATCGGCCGGCTGGTATTCAAGGCCCAGGCTGATCTGGTGCGAGACCTCCGGGTCGAGGTCGAGATTGCCCAGGTACGTGCGCCCGTCGGCCTGGCCGGCGCTTGCCGAGAGCGGGGTCCAGAGATAATACTCCAGCAGGCTGGGCGAACGGGTCTTGCGCGCTACCGCTACGATGTAATCGAGCGCCGGGCCGGCAGAGTAACGCCACAGCGCCGTGGCATCCAGGTGCAGGTGGTTCCTGTAATGACTGCGTGCATTGAAGGCGGCCCGGTCGGCGCTCGAGGGGGGGAAGCTGTTCGCGATATTGCGGGTGTCGCTCTGCACGTAGTCGGTGCGCAGGCCGTACTGGGCCCGCCAGTTGGACGCTGGATGATGCTCCCATTCCACGAACAGTCCGGCGCGTTCGCGTGTCGCATCGTGGAAGGTGTCCTGTGTGGCCGACGTCTCCACGTTGCGCTGGTAGACGTCGAGGGCATTGGAATAACCCTCGACCCCCATGTGCAGTTTCCCGCTCCCGGCGGGTCGGGCAAGGGCCATCCGCAAGCCCGCGTCGCGGCTGTCGGACGGCGCCTGCATACGCATGCCGGTGACCGGTCGCAACGAGTAGTTGTCCATCGTGTGGTTGATGTCGTGCCAGTAGGCGCTGAGGTTGACTTTATAGACGCTCAGCGCGCCATCGTAGTTGAGCCGCACGCGGTTGGCGTTGTCCTTCACCATGTCCATGGGCAGGGTGGGCGTTCCGACATCATTGCTGCGGGCTGCGCCAAGCTCAAGCGTGGTTCGCCCCGTGCCGGTCCTCGCATCCAGGCGCAGGGCGCCGCGGTTGGTCTGGTAACCCGTGTCCCCCACCCGTCCGTTGGCGTACTCCGTGTCGTTGGCTCGCGCCCAGCTGGCGTCGGCGCTCACTACGTAGCGCTCGTTGCCGGCCTCCACGCGTGTCGAGGCCAGCCTGCCGTCATTTTCACCGCTGTAGCCTGCATTCGCCTTGCCGCGCACGCCGGGGCCGTCGACGAAGAAATCGGGATCGACGGAATGCACCTTGACGGTTCCGGCGATGCTGTCACCCCCGTCGCTCACCGGCGTGATGCCGGGTAGCACCACCAGGCTGTCGATGCTGGACGGTGCGCTGTAATGCAGCGGCGGATCCATGTGGTTGGGGCAGGCCGGCGTGATTTGCATGCCGTCGACGTCGACGCGCACGCGCTCGTTGTACAGCCCGCGCAGTTGCACGATCCCGGTCAGGTTCCCGTTGCGCACGATGCTCGCGCCCGGGCTGTTTTCCAGCAGCAGGCTGGTGTCGGGCTGGAGGGGCGCAGGTTCCCTGGCTGGCGTGATGCGCGTGGCGGACGGAATCGATTCGTCTTCGTGTGCCGTGGATTCAACGGCTTCCATGCGCTGCACGTCTCCGGCCCGCGCGGTCAGACTGCCGATGGCGAGGAGAATCAGCGGTATATGTCGATAGTTATCGGGCTTCATTTCGTGGACTCCTGGACAGCGCGGAATGCTACCGTCGCCAGCCCGACGAATGAATGCGGCAAAATGTCGCAGCGAAACCACAGCGAAACCGCGCGGGGATGTTCAGTGATCGAGCCGGAAGCGTACCGGCATCTCGATCCGGCTGCTGACCTGTTCGTTGCCGCGGCGGGCAGGGCGGAAGCGCCACTTGCGTACCGCCTCCATGGCAGCCCGGTCCAGGAGCGCATAGCCACTCGAGCGCACGAGCTCGAGCTCATCACACTGGCCGTTTCGGAGAACCCGGGCGCGGATCAATACCTCGCCCTCCATGCCCATGCGGCGCGCGCGTGGAGGATAGCCAGGTGGCGGATTGTAAAGGTATTCAACATCCCTCGATATCGATGTCGGGACGGAATTCGATGCCGGCGGCAGCGGGGGTTCGGCCGTAACCACGGGGCTGTCGAGTGCGCTCGGTGGCGTTTGCCGGGTGCCCGGGGTGGGGTGCGCCGGCGAATGTCTGACCGGCCTTGCCACGGTCTTCGACGATGGTTGGTTGGGGGGCGGCATGATCACCGCCTTTGGCGGGAGTTCCGGCGCCTGCTCAGGTGGCCTGGCAGGCCGTGGATCGGGGCGGGGAGTCGCCGGAGCTGTCGCTGTGGCCGACGCGGGTGTCACTGCAAGCGTCAACCGCAGCGGAACGGTGGCAGACGACGCCGGCAGGATGCCGGGGCCGACCAGCGTCATGGCCACGGCATGTGAGAGCACACTCAACAGGAGCGCCATGACAAGGTTTCGAGTCGAGCGCGCTGCCCGATGGTGATTTTCCAGGCCGGCGTACATCGGAAAAGCATAAACCGCATCCGACGCTATCGGCTGCGACAGATTGTCGCAGACCGGGGTGTTGTTCATCGCGACAGCCGGCGGGTTCCGAAACGGGCATGGAGCGCTGGTCGCCGCAGCGAGGGGATTGATCCCTGACGGTATGCCGCGGCTTTACATGGGAAAATTCCGTCCTTTGCCCTGTTTCCCGGACATTCGTTTGTTTTATAAAATACCGGGTACCGGAGTTAACCTTACCAGAGGATAAAACCATGAAAACACTAGCGAGCATCCTGAGTGCATTTGTTATATTCAGCGCCGCCGTCCTGGGCTGGACCAGCGCCACTGCCAGTTCCTGGTGGGGGAGTGACCACGATGACTATTATTACGACCGTCCCTGGCACGGTGGCCCCTGGTACGGTGGGTATCGCCCTTACGGTTATGGCTGGGGCGGTCCCTATGGCTGGGGGCGTGGTCCGGGCTGGGGGGGCCGTATGGCTGGAGCGGCGGACCGTATGGCTGGGGCGGCCCCCGGGTCATCCGTATCTACACCGAACCGAAGGCCCCGAATTCCGCAGGCAGCGATAACATCACCGTCCATTGATGAGACGGACGCGTGTACAGTCAAGACGGCAGGGTGCGGGCGAGACCGGTATCGCGATGGGCCGCATGCGGGATATTACCGGCTCCACGGATACCCGTGTATCACGGTTGACGGCACGGCGGC
>CAVQCA010000102.1:0-8551 GCA_963710815.1 uncultured Gammaproteobacteria bacterium
CCGTACCCGGGACTGCCAGCCGTCAGCAACTTCTGCGCCTGGACCGCGAGTGGGATCAGCTGGAAATGCAACCCGTACCGCTGCAGGAATGTTTTGCCCGGGCGCGGCAGTCGGTTGCCGCAGCAATTGAACACTATCTGACGGTGCAGAATGAAAGGCAGGCGATCTGCACCGCCCTGGAGGACTTGTCCAGCAGCCTGTGCCCTACCGCCGGGGGTGCGACGATGCCCGTACCGGATGTGCAGGCACGGTTGCGGGAGGCAAGCGCCCGCTGGCAGGAACTGATACCGGCGGCGGTTGATGATCCATCGCTGTCGAGACGGTTTGCCGGGCTGGTCAGGCAGATTCAGGGCGAGTCGGAGCGCCTGCTCATCGATCAGGCCCGCACTGTCCCGCTGCGTGCGCTGCTGCGGCAGGCCGACGAACTGCTTGCCTGTGCGGACGACCTCGACGAGGCGCCTGTTCATGACCTCGAGCACCGGTGGGAGGCGACCGGGCAGCCGGTTTCCCCGGGACTGGCTGAGGCCTTGCAGCAGGAATTCACCTCCCGGCGCGACCTGCTTCGGGAGCGGCTGAAGCACCAGGCAAAACGGCGCCGGCAGGCGCTGGAAGAGGCAGAGGACCTGATCTCCGGGATGGATCACCTGCTCCGGGAAGGTGAACTCGAGCGGGCCCTGTCGCAACGCGACCGGGCCCGCCACCTGCTGAAAATCACGGCGGGCAAGGATGCACGCAAATGCGCCGCCCTGCAGGCGCGGCTGCAGCGACTGCACCCGCGGCTCGAACAGCTCCGGCAGTGGCGGCACTGGGCTCCGGGAACGCGCGCGAGCGGCTGTGTGCCGAGATCGAATCGCTGGCTGACAGTGTCCTCCCCGCGGCGGAAATCGCCGCGCGGGTGCGTACGGCCAGGGAGGCATGGAAGCGCATCGACCGGGCCGAAGGGCCGGCGCGGGAGGAGATCTGGCAGCGGTTCGACCAGGCATGCACCCGGGCCTATGCGCCATACCGGGAGCAGCGTCGGGAACAGGCGGAACGGCTGGCCACGCACCTTGCGCAGAAGCAGGCGCTATGCACCGAGCTGGATACCTTTGAACGAGAAACGGACTGGAAGGCGGTTGACTGGCGTGCGGCGGACCGGAAGGTGCGTGCCGCAAGGCAACGCTGGCGACGCATCGGACCGGTACCTGCCAGGGCGCGCAAAACCCTGGAGAAGGGTTATCGCGAGGTACTCGCGCGCCTGGAGTCGCATCTCGATACCGAACGGGAGCGCGAACTGCGTCGCCGTCGCGCCCTGATCGCCCGGATAGAGCAGATCGCATCCGTTCCGGCCCGACGCGATGCGATCCGCGAGGTGAAGGAAGCACAGAATGTCTGGCCACCCACCGTGATTTCCGCGCCGGAAGTCGAGCAAGCCCTGTGGACTGCCTTCCGCGGGGCCTGCGATGGCGTATACAACCGCGCCAACGAAGAACGCGCGGCGGCCGACGCCGAACGCCAGCTGAACCTTGATCGCAAGTCGACCCTGTGCAATGAGCTGGAAGCCCTGCTGGACCGCCCGGCGCGGGATTTTCACGGCCTGGCGAAGCGTTTTGCCGCTGCAAGGGAAGAATGGGAGGAGATCGGCGATGTTCCCCGCAAACTGGAACAGAAGCTGGAGGGACGATATGGCGCGCTCTTGAAACGGTATGCCGAGCGCCGTCAGCAGGAGGCGAGGGCGGCTCAACAGGCATTGTTGCGGGGCTTGTATGAGCGTTCCCGTCTGTGCGAACGCCTGGAGGGCGCGCTGCTTGGGCACAACCTGCAGGAGATTGACCAGGAATCATTGCTGCAGCACACCCGTCATGCCTGGGAGGTGCTGGCACCGCTCGATGCGCCCCAGGCGCAAGGACTTCGGCAGCGCTTCGATCTGGCCGGCCGGGCGCTTGCGGGAGATGCCGCGGCACGCAAAGATCTGATCGATGCGTTGCCGCGAAATCTGGCGCGGCGACTGGAGCTCTGCCTGTGGATGGAGATCGCCACCGGGCTGGACTCGCCGGCTGAATATGGCGAGGCGCGCCTGAGGCTGCAGGTGTCGCGGCTTGCCGATGCGCTGAACCACCGCCAGGAAGACGCACACGCCGGCGCCGGACAGCTGCGCGCATTACTGATCGACTGGTATCTGGCCGGTCCCGCGCCGTTGGAGGCGAATGATGCACTCGAGGCACGTGTGGCGCGGGTTCTCGATGCAGGCGGATATGATTTCCAGCCTTCCGTTTGAGTCGGATTGTTCAGGTTCCTGTTGCTGTTTCTGACATCGGGTTACCGGTCGGCACAGGGCAGGTTGCCGAGACATTACGGCAGGTCCTATTATCTCAACTGTCACGGGTCGTTGTCTGAATTTTGCCCCAACAGGGGTTGAACGGGGCGGACAATGGTATAATGCCTCCGGTCCAGGCAGGGTCTGGGCACCAGTCACGTCCTTCGAAGTACTCCACACGCGGGAGAGCCGGGAAGGGAATTCCGGAGCGTTCCGGATTTCCGACGGCTCGCGAACGGGATCAGGCGGTCCTGCCGCGGTGGTTCCGGTTCCCGGAGCCGCAAAGGGTATCCGCGTAGTCAATCCAGCGCCAACGGGATGCATCATGAAATACTCACTGAAAGGTGCATTGTTGTCGGGCCTGGTGTTACCGGGCCTGGGTCAGCTCGTGCTGAAACGCTACCGCACCGGCGTCTCGCTGATACTGATTACCATGGGCGGCCTGTTCGTGATCATGAGGATAATCGTGCAGCAGGCGTATGCCATCCTGGATAAACTCCAGGTGGAAGGCGGAACGCCTGATATGGAAGCGATTACCCGGGCGGTCGCCCATTCCAGTACGCCGTCCGACAGCCTCATCATCAACCTGGTGATGCTGCTGATGGTTTTGTGCTGGCTTTTCGGAATCGTCGATGCCTATCGAACCGGTAAGCGCATGGATCTGGAAGTACGGGATAAGAACAGCTAGGAGCTGTCGGACTTAGGTGATCGTCGCGAGCATGGTGGGAGAACGAGCACAGAGTTTTACGATATCGAGGCGCATAGTGGTTCTATGCAACGAAATATCGGGGAACTATGGGCCGCTCTCCCGCCAGCGCAGTAGATCAATCCTAAGTCCGACAGGCTCCTAGAAATGGCAGTCGTCACCCCGGATGTCTGTCAGACTTGGGTGATCGTAGTGATGATGATGGAGCGAGGACTGAATTCTCCGGTATCAAGGCGCATCGTGGTGCCATGCAACGAAGTAGCGGGGAACGATGGCCGTTCTCCCGTCAGCGCATGACGGCAGGGAGAAGGTGAGACCGGGTACCGGTCGAGAGCCTGGCCTGGGCTATGCAGGTGGCAGGGCACCAAAAGCAGGCGCTTGAGGCGACGCAGGGAGCAGTTGCCGAGCAGATTAAACCCAAGTCCGACCGGCTCCTGGATAACACCATCCCCGTCCTCTTTCGTGAAAGGATGGGTGAACACGGGAGAATAATATGTCAGAACTGAATGACCCGCGCGTCCTGTTCGCCGCAGAGCGTACCTTGCTGGCGTGGAACCGCACCAGCATTTCACTGATGGCGTTCGGGTTTCTGATTGAACGTTTTGGCCTGTTTCTGGAGATCGTCAGACGCGAGGAAATCCAGGTATTTCAGCGCCATCTTTCCTTCATCGTCGGGATTGCGTTTATCGCGCTGGCTTCCTATATCGCATTTTCCTCCATTCACCAGCATTACCGTATCCTTAGAACGCTGAAGCCGATCGAGATACCCCTCGATTACAATGTTCGCATCAGTGTATACACCAACGGTATCGTCGGCCTTCTGGGTATCCTGCTGATCGTTTACCTCTCCCGCCAGTTCCTGTAACTGGTGCGAGAACCCACCCGGGGTTTTCCGAAGCAGGGAGAAGGTGAGACCGGGTACCGGTCGGGAGGCCGGCCAGGGCCATGCAGGTAGGTAGGGCGCCGGCGCCGCAGGGAGCAGTTACCGGGTAGATCGATCCCGGGTCCGACAGGCTCCTGAGCGGGTAAACCGGTAGCGCGGTTTACCCGCTCGTGTTCATCGGTGGGACGTCAGATCCCCGTGGGCAGGTTACTCATTTGTTTTGCCGGCCAGCCTGGTGGTCAGCTTTACTCTGAGTGTCCGGCGTCCTTCAGCAGCGTCGAGAGCTGCTGGCCCTTCTGCTGCATCTCCTTCATCAGTTGCTCGGTTTTCGGATCCTTCTCTTTCATGGCGCTTACCACGCTGTCGATGAGTTTCTGTTGTGCGGCCTTGACATCCGGATTCTGCATGGCCTGGGTCTGGGCGTTGCGGAATTCCATCGCCTTTTTCTGGTATTGGATCATTAGCGAGTTACGCTCCTTGTCGGTTGTCTGGTGCTTTTCAGTTCCTCTTCAAGCTTGTTGATTTCGGTCATTTCGTCCTTGACGTTGTGACCATTGCTGTTCATTTTCGCCATCACCAGATCGTGCAGGTCCTGCTCCTGCTTCTTTAGCTCGGGATGTGCCTCCAGGGCCTCTCGCTGGATCTGCGCCAGTTGCTTCTGCAGCTGCATGTACTCGGTATGCAGGCTCTGTATTTCCTTCATCTGTTTGCTTTGCTCGGGCGTCATCGTCGGTGGGACGGACTTGAGCTGCGGTGTGCTCTTTGACTGCGGGGCATCCTGTGCCTGCAGCGGTGTGGCGACGGCAAGGCTGGCGGCGATGGCAAGCCCCGGCAGCCAGAGGGAATTGGTGACACGGGCAAACAGGGACCGGCGTGGACTGACTGTGTTCATCTGGTAATGCTCCTGGAGGTTTCGAGGTGTATGGGAGGCGCGGCCATGCCGCATGTAATGTAAGAATATTTTGTTATTTATGGGAGCATAGCAGCTTGTACCGGGTCGCCGTCAACTTCTTGCGTGCGAGGTTACTGTTTGACCGGCATGCGCCCGGCCGGAAGGTGTGATGGCGGCGCCGATGAAATATTCCAACTGTATAATAAATATGGATAATTTAAAGAGTTTACCGGTGTTTGTGGCGAGACCATCGACATATCCCCAGCGGCCTCGGGACCTGGTCCCGGGGCCATCGATCAGGGGAGCCATGCGATGATTCAACCGTATTGGGCGCGGGACGACCAGGCGCTGCGTTTACCAGTAGAACTGCGCATCGACATAGGCGAACCGGCCTGCCCCGGGGATCGGGTCGCCCACGCCCACATCGCCTTCATTCACACGATTTATCCCGGCCAGATGGTCGTGATAGTTCTTGTTGAGCAGGTTTTCGATGCCACCGCGCAGTCGCCAGCGGCCGTCTGACCACTGGGTACGCAGGTTGAGAATCGCCCAGCCGCCGCTCTTCTGTTCGTCGTTGTAACTGGAAACCTTGTGTTGTTGTGCGGCTGCCCTTATCTCGGCGCGGTGTGTCCAGCGACCGGTGCGCCAATCCGAGTAAAGCTCTCCGTGCAGCGGCGCGATGCGGTACAGGTTGTCATGGGTAGTGCGGTTCTTGCCACGCACGTAACTCAGCGTACCTCCGAGCGCTACGGAAGACGTCGCCTGCCATTTCCAGCCGCCGTCCATACCGTAGAGCTCCGCGTCGAAATTCTGGTATTCCAGCACCGGTTTGCCGTTGGCATCGAGGCGAGCGATCGGACTGCCCTGAATGTAATTGTTGACGCGATTGTAGAAAATCGACGGCTTGATCGAGAAATCGGCCGGCTGGTATTCAAGGCCCAGGCTGATCTGGTGCGAGACTTCCGGGTCGAGGTCGAGATTACCCAGGTAAGTGCGCCCGTCGGCCTGACCGGCGCTTGCCGAGAGCGGGGTCCAGAGATAATACTCCAGCAGGCTGGGCGAACGGGTTTTGCGCGCTACCGCTACGAGGTAATCGAGCGCCGGGCCGGCAGAGTAACGCCACAGCGCCGTGGCATCCAGGTGCAGGTTGTTTCTGTAATGACTGCGCGCATTGAAGGCGGCCCGGTCGGCGCTCGAGGGGGGGAAACTGTTCGCGATATTACGGGTGTCGCTCTGCACGTAGTCGGTGCGCAGGCCGTACTGGGCCCGCCAGTTGGATGCCGGATGATGCTCCATTCCACGAACAGTCCGGCGCGTTCGCGTGTCGCATCGTGGAAGGTATCCTGTGTGGCCGACGTCGCCACGTTGCGCTGGTAGACGTCGAGAGCATTGGAATAACCCTCGACGCCCATGTGCAGTTTCCCGCTCCCGGCGGGTCGGGCAAGGGCCATCCGGAAGCCCGTATCGCGGCTGTCGGACGGCGCCTGCATGCGCATGCCGGTGGCCGGTCGCAACGAGAAGTTGTCCATCGTGTGATTGATGTCGTGCCAGTAGGCGCTGAGGTTGACTTTGTAGATGCTCAGCGCACCATCGTAATTGAGACGCACGCGATTGGCGTTGTCCTTCACCA
Organism: uncultured Gammaproteobacteria bacterium; assembly: GCA_963710815.1. GTDB lineage: Bacteria > Pseudomonadota > Gammaproteobacteria > UBA9214 > UBA9214 > CAVQCA01. The sequence continues at coordinate 6,408 of CAVQCA010000102.1, forward strand.
TGTCCATGGGCAGGGTGGGCGTTCCGACATCGTTGCTGCGGGCTGCGCCGAGTTCAAGTGTGGTTCGCCCTTCGCCGGTTCTCGCGTCCAGGCGCAGGGCGCCGCGGTTGGTCTGGTAACCTGTGTCTCCTATACGTCCGTCGGCGTACTCCGTATCGTTGGCCCGCGCCCAGCTGGCGTCGGCGCTCACTACGTAGCGTTCATTGCCGGCCTCCACGCGTGTCGAGGCCAGCCTGCCCTCGTTTTTACCACTGTAGCCTGCATTCGCCTCGCCGCGCACGCCGGGGCCGTCAACGAAGAAATCGGGATCGATGGAATGTACCTTGACGGTACCGGCGATGCTGTCACCTCCATCGCTCACCGGGGTGATGCCGGGCAATACCACCAGGGTATCGATACTGGACGGTGCGCTGTAATGCAGCGGTGGATCCATGTGGTTGGGGCAGGCCGGTGTGATCTGCATGCCATCGACTTCGACGCGCACACGTTCGTTGTATAGCCCGCGCAGTTGCACGATCCCGGTCAAGTCCCCGTTGCGTACGATGCTCGCACCCGGGGTGTTCTCCAGCAGCAGGCTGGTATCGGGTTGCAGAGGCGCAGGTTCCCTGGCTGGCGTGATGCGCGTGGCGGACGGAATCGATTCGTCTGCATGTGCCGTGGATTCAACGGCTTCCATTCGCTGCACATCCCCGGCCCGCGCGCTCAAACTGCCGATGGCGAGGAGAATCAGCGGCATATGGCGATAATTACCGGACTTCATTCGCGGACTCCTGGAGAGCGCGGAATGCTACCGTTACCAGCCCGAGGAGTGAATGCGGCAAAATGTCGCAGCGAATCCGGGCGGGGTCGCTCAGTGATCGAGCCGGAAGCGTACCGGGATCTCGATCCGGCTGCTGACCTGTTCGTCACCGCGAAGGGCGGGGCGGAAACGCCACTTGCGTATCGCCTCCATGGCGGCCTGGTCCAGGAGCGCATAGCCACTCGACTGCACGAGTTCGAGCTCATCGCACCGGCCGTTACGGAGAACCCGGGTGCGTATCAAGACCTCGCCCTCCATGCCCATGCGGCGCGCGCGTGGAGGATAGCCGGGGGGTGGGTTGTACAGGTATTCAACATCCCTTGATATCAATGCCGAGGCAGAAACCGACGCCGATAGCGTGGATTCGGCCGTGGCCACGTGGCTGTCAAGTGCCGTCGGTGGCGTTTGCCGGCTGGCCGGGGCATGGTGCACCGGCGTTTGTTTGCCCGACCTTGCCGCGGGTTCTGGCGGCTGCTGCCTGGGGGGCGGCGTGGTCGCCATTGGCGGGGGTTCCGACGGCTGCTCGGCTGGTGGGCTGTCAGGTCGTGGATCGGGGCGGGGAGTCGCCGGAGACGTCACTGTGGCCATTCAGGCGTCACTGCAATCGTCAACCGCAGTGGAACGTTGGCAGACGAGGCCGGCAGGATGCCGGGGCCAACCAGCGTCATGGCCACGACATGTGAGAGCGCGCTCAGCAGGAACGCCAGGACAAGGTTTCGAGTCGAGCGCGCTACCCGATGGTGGTTTTCCCGGCCGGAGTACATTGAAAAAGCATAAACCGCATACGGCGCTGTCAGGCTGCGACAGATTGTCGCAGTCCGGGATGCTCTAAAGCGGTGTCGGGACGGGTGCTGGAGCGATGATCGCTCCAGCGGGGGATTGCTCCCTGACAGTATGGTGCGGCTTTACCTGGAAAAATTCTGTCCTTTGCCCTGTTTCCCGGATATTCGTTTGTTTTATAAAATAACGGATACGGGGGGATTAACATTACAGAGGGTAAACCATGAAAACGCTAGCGAGCATCCTGAGTGTAATTGTTGTCATCAGCGCCGCCACCCTGGGCTGGACCAGCGCCACTGCCAGCTCCTGGTGGGGGAATGACCATGATGACTATTATTACGACCGTCCCTGGCGCGGTGGTCCCTGGTACGGCGGGTATGGCCCTTACGGTTATGGCTGGGGCGGTCCCTATGGCTGGGGGCGTGGTCCAGGCTGGGGGGGGCCGTTGGCTGGGCTGGAGGACCGTATGGCTGGGGCGGTCCTCGGGTCATCCGTATCTATACCGAACCGAAGGCGCCGGATTCCACAGACAGCGATATTGTTACCGTGCATTGATGCGCCGGTC
>CAVQCA010000103.1:0-7890 GCA_963710815.1 uncultured Gammaproteobacteria bacterium
CGCATCAATCTCACGCTCTACAAGCTCGACGAAATCATCGCCGGCAACCTCGATCCCCTGATCGACCCGCTCATCAGCGAACACCAGGCGGACCTGCTGGCGGCGCTGGAGCAGGATCGCTAACAGTTCTTTCTGACCGGACGACAGCAGAACGACACGAGGTCACTACGAAGAATTGAGGTTCCTCCCGCAGCAGTGGACTGGCCCGCAAACCTGCCAATAAGCAAGCATCCTGTTCGCGGGCAAGCCCGCCCCTACAATGGACTGGTATTGTTTTTTCTGTGCACCAACAAGTCATCGAGGTAATAAATCAAGTGTCGACTCGACAGCAGAGCATGTGTTTACGGGAAGAACCGACCCGGCGAGGAATGTGGCCTGGCCCGCAGTCACCGTATTGAACGGCTCCATCGCCACCCTGCTGGCGCAGGCCACCGGCATTCTCGGCACGGATGCCGCCCGGCTGGAGGCCGAAATCCTGCTGGCCGCCTGCCTCGACAAGCCGCGCAGCCACCTGTTTGCCTGGCCGGAACGGGAGATCGAACCGCGGCTGCAGGAACGCTTCGCCGCCCTGATCAGCCGCCGCGCGCTCGGTGAACCCGTCGCCTATCTGCTCGGACAGCGTGAATTCTGGTCACTGCCGCTGACGGTTACGCCACAGACGCTGATCCCCCGCCCCGAGACGGAAACCCTGGTGACCCTGGCACTGGATACGATGCCGGAGGACGCGCCGCTGCGCATCGCCGATCTCGGCACCGGCACGGGTGCGATTGCGCTCGCGATTGCACGGGAACGCCCGCGCAGCGAGGTCCTCGCCACCGATATTTCACCAGCCGCGCTATTGGTGGCCAAAGACAACGCCGCGCGGCTCGGTCTCGATAATGTGCGCTTCATCTGCGGATCGTGGTGCCGGGCGCTCACCGTCGACGCCTTTGATTTCATCCTGAGCAATCCGCCCTACGTGGCCGAATCCGACCCGCACCTTCGGCAAGGCGATCTGCGCTTCGAACCGCGCAAGGCGCTCGCCGCCGGCCCCCGGGGTCTGGATGCGTTGTGCCGGATCATCTCCGGCGCTCATGATCGCCTGCGCACCGACGGCTGGCTGATCGTGGAGCACGGCTGTGACCAGGGGGAGGAGGTAATGCAACTGATGAGGACACAGGGTTTTCGTGATATCAGCGATCATACCGATAACGCCGGTCTCAGCCGTGTCACCCGGGGTCGGCGTTGATCCTCGATAAAATACCATTGCCTGATTCCCGGGTTTCATTGATTCCGCACTTTGAATGGCCACGGAAACACACGGAAAATACAAGTTAGAAGTGAGAAGTGAAAAACCTTCAGGCACTGGCTGGTGCATTGATGTCGAGGGTTCATTGCCCATGCAGTGGATTGAAATACAGTACTGCGCGCGGTATCTCCTGCAGATTATAACTTCCTGTAGTATCAGTACGCTGCAGGTTTTTTTTCACTTTTTCACCTTTAACTTTTTTTCTTTCAGTGTACTTCCGTGGCCATTTATGATTTCCTGATTACCCCGTGGCTCAGCTAGTGAGACGGCCCACCTGGGTTCGCTAGAGTTGTCGGTCAAGGACACGGAGACAGTAAAAACGTCCCCGTCTGGGCCGGCGTGGGAGCCATAGTGGCAGGGGGTATCCTGCCTCAGGCGTGACAGCCCAGGTCCGTCGGTACCCTGTAGATGAGCTATTCTGAGCTTATCCATCGTGATTTTTCCTTTGTTGCGCGCCTCGCGACGCGCATTTCTGAGTATCACCGATGGGCAATTGGAGACGTCAGCCTTCGACTGCCTCCCCGGCAGCGCCGGGGCACCGCTTTGTGTTTCAGACCCGACGCCTCTGCGCACGACACATCGATTGCAAACGGAGCTCAGGCCATCGCCATGCGAATGTTGGTGCGTCCGAGGTACGCGGATCCTACCCGCCCAGTTGTTCACGCAACGCCTCGGCCTTGTCCCGCTCGGGGAAAGTCTTGCTGGACTTTAGCAGTCGGTCCAGTTCCTTGCGTGCTTCCTCCCGGCGCCCGGCTTTCACCAGCGCCGCCGCCATGTGGTAACGGATTTCGGGGATGTGCGGCGCCTTTGTCGCCGCCTCCTGCAGTAACACCAGGCCGCGATTGGTGTCTCCGGTCTGCACCAGCAGCCAGCCCAGGGTATCGATCACTTCCGGTCGATCGGGAACCAGCTGATAGGCGCGCTCGGCATAGCGTACGCCCTCGGGATTGTTCTCCTGCTGATAAAGCCATGCCAGGTTGTTCAGGGCCGTCACATTCTCGGCATCATAGTCCAGCAGTTTCCGGTATTCCTCGATGGCCTTCGGTTGTTCACCGGAGGTCTGAAGTGCCTGAGCCAGCAGGCCACGAGTGTCCACATCCTCCGGGTGCGCGACCAACCATTGCCGGAGGGCTTCATGGGCGGATTCGGTTTTTCCCAGTTGCAGGCGGGCGTAATAGAGTTTTTTTGCAAGTGCCGCACTGGCGGTCTTGCCGTAGGCCTGCGCATAGGCATCCGCCGCCTCCTGATACTCCTTCCGGGCGGTATACACATCCCCTTTCAGTTCATCCCCGTAGGCCGCCTCGGGATGGGCCTTGGCCAGGTCAGCGGCAATCGCACGTGCGGCCGCGTAGTCCTTGTCGGCGATTGCGAGCCGTCCGAGCAGAAGCTGGGCCGCCGGATAATCCGCCTGAAGCTGGATCGCTTTCTCCAGGTTGTTACGTGCATCCGCGGTGTCTTTCTGTTGCACCTGTACCATGGCCAGCAGGGTAGTGGGCCTCGGGTGACTGGGGTTGTACCTCGACCAGGGTGCGCAGGGTATCCAGGGCTGCGCTTTCCTTGCCGGCTTTCAGCTGGACCTGCGCCAGCGTCCTCAGCACCAGGGGTTCACGGGGATGGGCCACGGCTACTTCACCGGCCAGATCCAGGGCGCGGGTGGTTTCGTCCTGCTGCAGATAATGCTGCACCAGTAACAGCGCCGGCTGGATCGCCTCGGGATGCTGCTCGTGCGCCTGTTTCAGCCACTGCGCGGATTGTTCAGCCTGCCCGTTACGCTCGGCCAGGGACGCCAGCGCCAGCAGGGCTTTCAGGTTGCCCTTGTCGTAGGACAACACCTCCCGGTAGCGCTTCTCCGCCGCCTCCGTGTTGCCGTCCATCAGCTCAAGTTGCGCCAGGTTGAGCTGCGCGGGGGTAAACTTCGGGTCCCGCTTGAGTGCCGCCTCGAAGGCCGCTCTGGCGCCTGCGCGGTCATTTTTGCCCAGCAGGGCGGCGCCCTTGAGATTGAGCGGGACGGGGCTCTCGGGCATTTTCTTCGCCAGGGCATCAGCGGCGGCCAGGGCCTGGTCGAAGTCCTTGTGTTGCAGATAGACGATGACCAGCAGCACATCCGCCTGCACCAGGCCCTGGCCGAGATCGACGGCGCTTTTCAATTCACTGATGCCCTGCTCGACATCGCCCTGCACCAGCTGGCCGATGGCGAGCTGGGTGCGAATGCCGGCGACATCGGGCGCAATGGCCGCCGCCTGTTCCAGGTAGTGCATTCCCTTGGCTGTATCGCCTTGCAGTCAGGCAGGCACTGCCCAGCAATGAAAGGTACTGGGGATCCTGCGAAGCCGAGGACACTCCCGGCTCCAGTACTTCGATGGCCTTGTCCGGTTGCTTGAGTTTCAGCAGCGTGGCGGCGAGCAGCTTGCTGGCCTGGGTATTTCCGGGGGCACTGTTCACGTAGATACGCAACTGCTGTTCGGCCTGGTTCAGATCGCCCTGCTGATAGGCAATCGTCCCGGAGAGCAGGTGGCTCGGCAGATGGCCGGGCGCCTGTTTGAGCGCGAGTTGCACCGACTCCTGTGCCGCTGTCAGTTGTTTTTTCTGATACTGGGCCAGGGCTTTGAGATAATGAGCCAGGTACAAGCCTGGATAGCGCTTCAGCAGGCCGTCGATCTCGGTATCGGCCTGATCTGTTTTGCCAAGGGCGAGAAGCACCGCGGCGTGCCCGGCACGCGCGGCGAGATTGCCGGGACCGTCACTGTCAATGGCCTTCTGAAAGGCTGCCAGCGCCTCCTGCTGTTTGCCCGCCTGGCGCAGCAGCTCCCCTTTCAGCGCCCAGCCATCGCCATTGTCCGGCGCAATGGCGAGCGCCTGATCGAGAGCCCGGCGGCCCCAGCCGTGTCCTTGTTCTGATAGGCGATGCGTGCCTTGCCAAGCAGGGCCTCGGCAGAGTCGGGGTTTAATTCCAGTGCTTGGGAGAATTGCTCACCGGCCATCGCCTCATTGCCGGTTGCCAGGTAAGCCTGTCCCTGCAGCAGCAGAATATCGAGACGAAGTGCATCGGAATCGCCGGTTTCAGGATTGATCTCCAGAAACACCTTGTCGTTCTGCCCCGTCATCAGCAAGGCCCGCCCCAGGGGCGCCAGCACCTCCTCACGCGCCACGCCTAACTCCTGTGCACGGCGCAATTCCTTTTCCGCCGACAGACCGTCTTTCTGTTTGAGATAGACCTGGCCCAGCAACAGTCGCGCCTCTTTATTGGCCGGATCGGCCAGCAGGGCATTTTTCAACTGAATGATGGCGGCGTTGACCTCGCCCTTGTTGATATAGGCCTGGGCATCGTGCAGATATTCCCCGCTGTCTTCTGCCGGTGCGGGCAGCGCCCAGGGCAGGCACAGCAGGAGGAGCAGCCAGCGTGCCCAGCGTCGGGAGATGAAAGGACTCGCCTTTAAAACGTTGGGTGCATGTTTGTTGTTCATGGGGCAACTCCAGAACTTAAGTTGAAATACTGAGGACAATAGTAGTCATGACCTGGCAAGCCGCTCTCCTGAGCAGATCAAAGACCGCGGAACCAGAACCCCTGGGCGCTTCGCGCTAAGTGTGTAATCGTCGACCCAGACACGAGGGACTAGAGAAACAGTAACCCATTACATTACTCAACTCGACCGACATCCGTACGTATTGAAGAATGAATTCGAACGCTCGTCGACCGTCTCCGGATCAGTGTCATTGCTGACACCATCACCAGCAGCGGCAGCGACGGGTCCCACAGTGTGCGAGTGCCGAGTGTACACCCGCCACCGCCTCCACCCCCACCACTGCCGGCGGCGCCATCGCCCGAAAGTTGCGATGTCATCCCGACGCCGCCCGGATCCCGGATGATCCCGTTGCGGCGCCCGTCAGCATCGTTTGGCCCCCCGTCCTCCAGGGTGAGCTGGACGCAATAATCGCCGGTGTGCAGGCCCGACCGATAATCATCAGCCCCGGGCTCGGGGCAGCTGTCGCGGCTACCGGGCGCCGAGGCCACTGCGTTGCGGCCATCAACGACAAAGTCCTGCCAGCCGTGGTCAAGACGATATTTCCGATAGACGGCGCCCTCACCGATCGGGGCTGGCTGGGAAATGACAACCCGGACGGACTCCCCGGCCTGTGTCAGTCCGGTGATTTCAAAGTCAAAGAATCCATTGGGGTAGATCAGGGCGTTATCGAGGCCGGCTGCGACGCCGACGGACAGTGAGGCGAACACATCGATATCCTGCAGGGTAATACCTGCGGCATACTGTCCGGCCTCCAGGGCAGCGGCGCCAAGCCGCAGGCTGAGCCCGGCCTCCGTGACCAGCAAGCCCTGCTCGGCATTCCCTTCAACGCCCTGCAGAATAGCCGGTTGAGCAATCGTATCCAGATAATCCGGGATGCCATCCTGATCCCCATCCCTGTAACTCCTTGTCACTAAATGAGCGGCTGACCACGATCGGTGCCTCGACGGTAACCGTCTGCGCCGGAACGCCACTGTCCGTGACGGTGACATTAATGACATAGATCCCGTCAGCCAGCGATTGCGGATTAAAGGCGAATCCCGAGTCGCCGCCCTCGCCGGTGTCGACCAGGTTATTGTCAGTGAGACTCCAGTCGAAGTGGTGAGTGTCCTGCGGATTGGGATCATGCACCTCGGCTGTAACGACAACCGGTCCGTTGTCCGGAGAGACTCTCAGCGTCGCATTGCCCTGCTGTTCAACATGAAGTCCCGCCAGCGGTGCGGCATTCTCCTCGGTGATCGTTACCGTATGGGTACGGTGCGAACCGACGACCGCTCCGGTGGGGTCCTGCAGGGTGAACACTACCTGGTCATTGCCCTCGCCGGTGACCCCGTCGTCAACCGTGTGAAACACCAGATTGCCGGTGGTGCCGCTGTTGATGGTTATGGTGCCGTCCACGGCATCGTGATCAGCCGGATTCGTGGCACTCCCCCCGACGCTATAGGGCAACACCACCGGGTAGTGCGCTGCCGGTCCGCTCAGCAATACCCCTACGGTTACCGTGCTTCCTTCGCTCACGGTCTGATCGGGGGTCGAGGTCGGCCAGTGGCAGCACGGTAAGCCGTTGAGTGCACGCGCCTTGTTACCCGCCTGGTCGGTCGCGGTCCAGGTAATCACATGCAGTCCGCTGGTATAGGGGCCTTTGGGCTCGGCAACCGGCTGGATTGCACCGGAGACGGCATCCAGCGCCGTGGCAGTGCCCAGATTGACCGCGGTTAGGTAGCCGGTAGCCCCAATGGTGAGATCATCGGGCGCCGAGAGGACAGGCGGGGTGGCATCCCGCACCGTGACTGTCTGTACCGCGCTCGCGGTATTCCCGGCCGCATCGCGCGCCGTCCAGGTGATCTGATACACACCCGGGGCAAAGGGGCCTGTCCTGCTTGGCGTAACCGACACCACCCCGTCAACGGTGTCGATGGCCGATGCCTGACCGAGATCAACAGCAGTCAACGGCCCGGTCGCCTCGACAGTGAGGTTCGGCGGCGCGGTGACCTGCGGAGGGGTGATATCATCTGCCAATGTCACGTTTACTTGCTGCGTGGCCCTGGCGGTGTTGCCGGCATGATCGCTCGCGCTCCAGGTCACTGTCGTGGTGCCAACAGGAAACGGGCCAACACTGTTCGGCGTGGCGGTTACGGTCCCGTCGACCAGATCCGTAGCCAGTGCCTGTCCCAGGGTGACGCTGGTCAGCGTCCCGGTGGCCTGGACCGATACATCGGCCGGCGGGGTAATCGCCGGCGGGGTGGTGTCGGTGATGGTCACCTGTTGCTGCGCGCTACCGGTATTGCCGGAAGAGTCGGTCGCGCTCCAGACCACGGTGTGCTGCCCCACGGTAAAGGGGCCGGTGGGGTTTGCCGTGACGGGAACAGCACCATCGGTATCATCAACCGCCGTTGCGGTTCCCAGGTTGACGCTGGTCAGGGGACCGGTCGCCTCCTTGCTCACCGCAGGCGGCGCGGTGACCACGGGCGGAAGGTTGTCATCGACAGTGATGGTGATGCTGGTCTCGCCGCTATTTCCGGCTGCGTCATAGGCAAACGCCGTCAATATCACCGATGTGCCCGCGCCTGTACCTGCACTGTCCCAACTGAAGGCGTACGGGCTGGTGTAGTCAGTCCCGACCAGTTCGCCATCGGCAAAGAGTTCAACGCGCTGCACGCCGACATTGTCTGAAGCGCCGACATTAACAGGCACCATGCCGCTGACCGCTGATCCGTTGACCGGGGAAGTGATGGCAACTGTCGGTGAGGAGGTGTCGGCCATGCTGCCCCCCAGAGCGAGTTGCACCGCGGCGGCGGCATTGACGCGGCCGTAGCCGAAATACGGGTCCCATCCCTTGCTGCCCAGGTCATCGGCACTGGCCTCCAGGATCGATTCCACCTCATCCGGTGTCAGCCGCGGGTTGGCGGCCATGATCAGCGCCACGACACCGGCAGCCGTCGGACTGGCAAACGAGGTGCCCCAGGTATTGGCATAACCGCCATTCTGATAGGTGGTGTAGATATCCTTGCCCGGCGCGGCCACGTCGATATTGTTCCCGTAATTGGAAAAACTCGCCCTGGCATCGCTGCTGGTGGTCGC
>CAVQCA010000104.1:0-12559 GCA_963710815.1 uncultured Gammaproteobacteria bacterium
CCGCCAGCAAATTGCTTTCCAGGTATTGGGCATTGGCGAAATACAGGCTTTCGTCCACGCGCACGCTCAGGGTCTGGCAGGTCTCGACCAGGTGGCGCAGCACGTTGCGATAATGCTCACTTTCCGCAATCCTTCCGATCTGGGCGATATGTGGGCGGCTGGTGTGCCACAAATACAGGGCCAACGCCGCCGCCACTCCCAACAGAATTCCGTTCTCGATCCCTACCACCAGCACAGCCAGGAAAGTGATGGTCAGCGATAGGCCGTCCGCCTTACTGTAACGCCACACCTGGCGTGCAGCCGTCAGGTCAATCAGCTTGACGACCGCTACAATAATGATGGCTGCTAAAACTGCCTGGGGCAGGTAGAAGAACAGCGGCATCAGGAAGACCAGGGTCAGGGCGATCAGGACGGCGGTGACGATCGAAGCTAACCCGCTGCGGGCGCCGACACTGAAATTGACTACTGAGCGGGCAAATCCCCCGGCCACCGGATAACCGCCGCTGAAAGCTGCTCCCAGGTTGGCGACACCCAGGGCTACCAACTCCTGGTTGGCGTCCACTTTCTCGCGACGCTTGCTGGCCAACGACTTGGCTACAGAAATGCTCTCCAGGAAGGCGATCAGGCTCAGGGTTAAAGCACCGGGACCAGTGGCCCCGATCTGGGCCAAATCGAAAACCGGTATGCTGAAAGCCGGCAGGCCAGATGGGATGTTCCCGACTACCTGCACGTTTGATCCTTCATGTAACCCAAACCCCCAGACCAGCACGGTGCCAATGAGAACCACCGCCAGCGGGCCGCTGCGGCTGATTGGCAGCGCCCAGGCTTGTGGAACATGCCACCGTTCCAGCAAACCGGGCAACCCTTTATTAAAGAAGATCAGCGCTACTACGCTGCCCAATCCGATGCTCAGGGTATAGCCGTTGGTTTCCCGTATATGCTGGCCGATGAAGAGGATGATATCGTTTAGATATTCCAGGCGCGGCATGCTCATTCCGAAGAGGTATTTCAATTGGCTGAAAGCGATGATCAACGCCGCCGCGCTGGTAAAGCCGAGCAGCACCGGGTGGCTGATGAAGTTCACCAGAGTTCCCAATCGCAGCAGACCCATCAGCAATTGGATCAGCCCCACCAGCAGCGCTAAAGTAAGCGCCAGCATCAGGTACAGTTCACTGTTTTGAGCAGCCAGCGGTCCGACTGTGGCCGCTACCAGCAGGGAGGTCAGGGCCACTGGCCCGACTGCTAACGTGCGGCTGCTGCCCAGCAAACCGTACAGGATGGCTGGAATGATGCTGGCATACAGGCCGATTTGGGGGGCAGCCCGGCCAGCAGGGCGTAGGCCATTCCCTGTGGCACCAGCATGATCGCCACGATCACGCCTGCCAGCAGGTCCCCGAACAGGTCTTGGTCGCCGGTAGTGCGGCAACCAGTCGAGGAAGGGCAGGTAGCGTTTCAGGGGCAATTGTCTGGCAAAATCTGGGATATTCATCGCTGAATTGAAGCTGCACTTTCGGAGCCAGGCTGGCCAGTTCGCTGATCGTAGGATAAGCCGCTCCGGCCGCAGCCAGGTTGTCGATGCTGGCCCTCAACTGGATCGCCAGGGCGACGGACGCCAGCGCATCTGCAGCGTGAAAACCGGCTGCCAATCCGCCTTCAACTTTTCGGCTTTGCGGGTTGAATGCGAGTTTCATAAACCCCTGGCTGTCCGGCAGCAGGTGAGGTTTTTAAGACGCTGGTGTACGCTAGTTTGACGGTTTTTACTCCGGCTTTCGTCTCGCAGGCGGCCAACCTGGGCGATCTGTGGTTCGCTGTAAATGGCGTGAACGACGCTCTCGGGATGGTAAGGGCTGGGTCGTTGCTCCAGCGGCGTGCCGCCCAGCGACGCGTGCCTGCACAACGGCCTTGTTGGCCAGCATAGGCCTACCGGTCAAGTCGCCGGCCGCATAGATTCCGGGCACAACCGTCTGGCAGAAACTCGTCGACCGCCAATCCGCCGTTTAATCCGGGCTGCAACCCCACCGTTTCCAGGTTTAATCGGCTTAAATCCGGGGAACGTCCGATACCCAGAAACGCCACTTCAGCGCGGTAACAGCCGCCGCCAGTCGTTGTGACTTCCGCATAATCCTCTTTATTTTCGATGCGCAAGCCCCATTTCACCCGCAACGACTTCAACACCACGATGCTGCATCACCTCCAACAGGTACTGACCCGCCTTCGGGATCGAAAGCCGGCAGCACACCATACGAGTCAACAATCCAGGTTACCCGGACACCCAGGCGGTTGAACAGATAGACAAACTCGCTGCTCGTCGCCCCCGCTCCTAAAACCACCACGCTGGCAGGCAGCTTCTTCAGATGACCGGCAAAACGCGGCGCCAGGATGCGCCTTCCGTTTGGTTTCATATCCGGCGGAAAGCGCGGCACCGAGCCGCTGGCCAGGATGATGGCGTCCGCTTGCAGATTTGACGTTTGCTCGTGGGCGTCTTTGACCATCACCTGCTGACCTCCGGCCAGCGAACCGCTACCGGTGATGAATTCCACCCCCAGCGATTGCAGCAGTTCTTGCTGGCGGGTGTTCCAGGCAGTGCTCACGGCGCGAATGCGCTGCAAAATTTTCTCTTCGTCCGGGTGGGGCTTTGCCCCGATCTGGATGCCCATTGCTTGGGCTTCGGAGACCAGACCAAACGTTTCGGCAGCCGCCAGCCAGACCTTGCTGGGGACCAGGCTGTGCCAGCCGGCTCGCCCACCCAGGGGCCCGTCCGTGACGATGGTGACGCGCACACGCTCCCCTCCTGCTGTTGCTGCCGCGCGTGCCGCTTCGATACCCGCCGGACCTCCGCCAATGATTACCACCTGTTTTTCTGCCATCCTGTCCTCCTCTTTGGCTGCTGATACTACTCGGACCAATGCGCGGGTAACCTCCCGCCGGCTTCACCATGTCTAGGAAACGCGCGTTTTCCTGGCTTAGGGTCCGCTGACAGTATCATAACCCACTGCTTTCCATTCATTCAGTCCACCCGCCATGCTGGTCACCTGGTTGAAACCGGCCTGCTTCAAGATATCCCTCCCCTGGGCACTGCGATTGCCGGAGCGGCACACCACTACAATTTCCTGGTTTTGGGGCAGCTCGTTAATCCGGTTCTCCAGTTCCCCTAACGGGATCAAGGTGCTGCCCGGAATATTAGCGTCGGCCCATTCCTCGGGTTGGCGCACATCCAGGATAAAAGCCCCTGCCTGCCGTTTGGCAGCCGCCTGGGCAACCGAAATTTCCTGCGGAAAGGTATCTGCCGCAGCACTCTGCTGTTGGAAAATGAAAAAGCCCCCGATGGCGATCACCAACAGGCCTAGCAGGCTCCAAATCCACAAGGGATTAGATGCCTTGCCTGCCCGTTTCTTTGGCGAGCTCGATTTCGTTCTCGACTTGTTTTTACTCATCTTTCTTCTCCTCGAAATAAACCGGCAGACCGCCGTGGGCGCACGGTCTGCCGGTCCAATGGAATGATTGTGCTGTTATGGTTTCGGTCCGGTTATTAGCGTTCCAGGGGCATTCCCTGTCTGGCCCATCCCGAAGTGCCATTCAGTACATTATATATTGTCTTGAAATTCTTCTGACCCAATAAGGCAGCTGCAGACTGGCTGCGACTGCCCGTTGCGCAGATCACTGCAATTGGTTTTCCGGGGTCGAGTTCTTCCACGCGTTGCACGAGTTCTCCCAGGGGGATCAAGACCGCCCCAGGGACATGCCCCTGGCGATATTCCCATGGCTCACGTACATCCAGTACAACAGGACGGTTGCCATTCCCGTTTATCAATAGATCGTTTAGATCTTGCGGTGTGATATCCAGAATATCGCCGCTGGTCAGCGGGAGGCCATACTCTTCCCAGGCTTGCAGCCCCTGCTTCAGATAACCCATCACGGATTGTTCGTATCCCACCCCGCCAGGCTGTAGACGACCTGCTCATAAACTTGCTCGTCATCCACCACCAGAACAATTGGCAAGTTAGGAGGTAGAACGAAACTGATACGGTTGCTGATCTGGTTGTTGTCGGCAGGTATATGGACAGCTCCCGGAACGTGTTTGGTGACGTAATCTGCTTTGCGCGCGTGTCCAGCATGGCTGCTCCGCGCTGAAAATATTCAATCGCCTTCTCAATCGACAGCGGCCTGGCTTTCACTTCGCCAAGCGCTTTTGGTCCCTGGCGGTTCATGGTTTTAATCCGTTGGTGGTTGCCGGGTTGTTCGGGCAAATTGCTGGTAGCGAATTCGATAAACTCTTCTTGACTGCGTTCGGACAGGGCCGGATTGAATTTGCGCTCATAGCCCAGGGTCGTACTACGCATCGAGCCAATCGATTTTCCGCATAGTGAGCCAGCGCCATGACCAGGGTAGATCAACAAATGGTCATCGAGTGTCAGCAAGCCGTTAAACAGGCTCTTGTACATGCTCTTTGCCAGATCGCGAGCCTTATCGGCCCCGACCAAATCCGGACGTCCAATATCACCCACGAACAGGGTGTCGCCAGTCATAACCATCCAGGGTTCCTGAGCTCGCGTGGTATCCGTGACCAGCAGCGAGATGCTTTCGGGGGTGTGGCCTGGTGTATGGCGAACGTCCAGACGTACATTGCCTAACATGAGCGTGTCGCCATCCTTCAAAGGCCGGTGTGAAAATTCCGCCTGGGCCAGTTCGTGCAGGTAAATATCGGCACCGGTCCGTTCGGCCAGGTCAGTATTTCCGGACACGTGATCCGCATGCAGATGGGTCTCGATGACGTGTGTGATTTGCAGGCCGCGTCCTCGAGCTGCTTCGATATACTTGTTCACTTCACGATCCGGGTCGATCACTGCAGCGACACCATAAGCTTCACATCCTACCAGATAAGATGAGCAACCGAGCCCTTCGACAAAAAATTGCTGTGCGTACATTAAATTCCCTCCATTAGAAACGGTTCTTGGCAATTCCAGTCATACCATTCAGGCACGAAGATAGGTCCTGTTTCAGCAGGGATGGGACCTTCTCAATATGCCCTCCGGGTCGAATATTGATAAATACGATCATTATTCTAATGGATATTGGTCCTCTCAACAAGCGGGCAATCCTTTATAATTGGTATAAGCAAAGGTTATATCTGAAATGGCAGCAAAGAGTATTTTCTGGATTTCTCTTGAGAAATGTGTATAGGGTGGATGCACAACCAAATCATTGAATTCATTGAAACCATAGAAGAAGCAAGTCAGGGAGGCCCAAATGCTCAACTTATACAAATTGGAAATTTTCAACCGGGTCGCCATCGATGGCAGCTTCAGCCAGGCGGCCGAGCACTTGCTGCTATCCCAACCGGCCATCAGCCAGCATATCCGCGATCTGGAAGCTAGCCTGCAGTCCGATCTTTTTATTCGTGGCAACCGTGGGGTCACCTTGACTCCCGCAGGGGAAACACTCCTGGATTATACGCGCTGTACTTAAGGTTGGTGGCGGAGGCAGAGAGCGCTGTCCTGGAAATCGATCAACTGGCAAATGCTCGAATTGCCATTGGCGCTACGCCTGGCGCGGGCGTTTATTTGCTTCCCGAATGGATTCAATCCTTTAATAAACGCTTTCCCGACCTGGCTACTTCCATGCAGACGGATACCACCGCCCATATCGCTGCAGATATTGGCGCCAGAAAATTGGATTTGGGTTTCGTTGAAGGCGAATTGGCGATTGAACCTCCTTTGAGCGCCTTGATTCTGAGTGAGATCGAGCTGTTTGTGATTGTAGGCTCCAAACATCCCTGGGCAGGGCTGAGGCAGATTGAAATGCAATCATTGCACGGTCATCCTTTCATCACCCGCCCACCGGGCAGCCAAACGCGTACCTGGATTGACCAGCTTTTGGCGCAACATGGTGTCCAGCCGCACTTGATTGCCGAATTTGACAACCCGGAAGCGATCATGCAGGCAGTGGCTTCTGGTTTGGGAGTTACCATTCTCCCGGATTGGGGTCTGGACGGCAATCTGACTGGTCCGAAGCTTCACCGCCTGGCGATTAAAGATCTATCACTGCGGCGCATGCTCAAACTGATCTGGAATGCCGATGCACCCTTTAAGCCGGTAAGCCGGGCATTTTTATCCCACCTGGCGGATGAGTTTCCGCAGCTCACTCAAATTGCTGCCTCCGATGAGAGCCTGGACTTAAAC
Source organism: uncultured Gammaproteobacteria bacterium (assembly GCA_963710815.1). Classification (GTDB taxonomy): domain Bacteria; phylum Pseudomonadota; class Gammaproteobacteria; order UBA9214; family UBA9214; genus CAVQCA01. The sequence goes on from CAVQCA010000104.1 coordinate 6,180, forward strand.
CTGCCTCGACGGGATGAATACCGGGCCAGTTTGAACTGCGTCAATTCACCCACCCAAATAACTGAACCAGACACCATGACATTGCGCGTACATTTACTCAATGAACCCTCAGCAGAGGATCTTCGTACCCTGATATCCAATCTGGATCCCGACATCTCGATCAGCACGGGTGAAGAATACCCTCCTAATGCGGATTTGATCGATATTCTGGTTGCAGGCCGACCGCAACGTGCCCAACTATCCGTCAGCCCGACGCTCAGCAGGTTGATCATTCCCTGGGCTGGCGTTCCTGCTGCCACGCGCCAACTGTTACTGGACTTTCCTGAGATTGATGTGCACAACTTGCACCATAATGCTGCTCCAACTGCGGAACTGGCAATATCCTTACTTCTGGCGGCAGCAAAATTTGTGGTTCCCTTTGACCGCTCGCTGCGGGAAAATGATTGGCGCTTGAGATATAAGCCCAATCCTTCCATGCTGTTGGAAGGGAAAACAGCCTTGATCCTGGGCTACGGTCATATCGGTCAACGAGTGGGGCGTTTTTGTCAGGCCTTAGGCATGTCCGTGATTGCCGTTCGTCGCCATCCGAATCTGGTGAATGAGGCTGGGGAGGATGTACAGGTCGCCGGTTTACAAGCGCTTCCTGACCTGCTGACTCGCACGCATGCCCTGTTGATCACATTCCCGGCGACTCACGAGACTGAAGGCCTGATCGGAGAAGAAGCGCTGCAGCGCATGCCTCCCGGCGGTATACTGGTCAATGTTGGGCGGGGTTCGATCGTCGATCAAGGCGCTTTACCGCGCCTTGAAATCCGGTTGGCTGCGTTCTGCCGGACTGGACGTCTGGTACCATTACCCGGACGATCCATAAGATCGCCAGAACACCGCCCCTGCCGACTTGCCATTCGGGAAATTGGTCAACGTGGTGATGAGCCCGCATCGCGGCGGCGCATCCAACGAAACGGAAAAGTTGCGCATGCAGCACCTGGCACAACTGCTCAATGCCGCTGCGCGTGGCCAACCGGTCCCTAACCGGGTTGATCTTGAGGCAGGTTATTAGATCCAATTTAAGAAGTCAGGTTTTAAAAACCTGGAAAGAGAGGTTTGAAAAGTAAAAAGAAAAAAGAATGGTAAAAAAAAAAGACTGGTCAAATGACCAACAATAGGAGGGAAACTTGCCAGGAAAACTACTGGTCAAATCGGTCGGTCCCTGGCCGATGAACGTTTATGTTGTGATTTGCGGGGAAACCGGGGCCAGCGCTATCATCGATCCCGGCGCGGAGGCCGGAGGAAATTCTGGCGTTGGCGGCCGGCACTCGAGTCGAGCGATCTTGCTCACTCATGCGCATAGCGACCATATCGGCGCCCTGGCAAAAGTCAAGGCGCTACCGGCGCTCCGGTCTACCTGCACCCCAATGAAGCGCTCAAGTTCGGTATCGGGTATGATGTGCCTCTGGAGACGGGACCTCCGGCGGTCCGATGATCCCGATAGGTAATTACCAATTGCGGGCTATTTTCACCCCGGGGCATACCCCTGGGATGATCTGCTATTCACTGGGCGGAGATCCGGATCAAATGGACGAGCCACGTGTGCTGGTCGGGGATGCGCTTTTCGTCGGCGGTCCTGGGCAAACTGAAACTCCACAAGAATTTGCCACCAGCATGCGGACCATGCAGCAAGTGATTTTTAGCTGGCCTGACCGGACACGTTTCTATCCCGGCCACGGTCCCAGCGGGACGATTGGTGAGGAGCGCCCCGCTTTCGAAGCCTTCGTGGCGCGTGGCTGGTCGCCCGATTTATGTGGGGATGTCACCTGGACTGGCGGTTAATCGCCCGCTAAGATCGTCTGGATTTTCGAGAGATCTTCTGAAGTCAGCTTCCAATCGGCTGCCCGGGCATTTGCCTGCACGTGCTCGACCTTTGTGGCGCCTGAGATCACCGAGCTGACCTGTGGTTGGCCAAGCAGCCAGGCATGTGCCAGTTCATTCAGTGTGTGGCCGTTTGCTTTGGCCCAGGCGCTCAATTTTTCGATCTTGTCGTAATTTTCAGGATTCATATAGCGCTGCACATAGGCGCTTGTTTCACCACGCGAGCCTTTGGGCGGCGCCTCGCCCCGCTGATATTTGCCGGTCAGAAAACCGCCTGCCAGCGGAAAATAGGGCAGGATGCCGATGTCAAAATATTGGCAGGCTGGGATCAGCTCTTGCTCGATACCCCGTTCCAGCATATGGTAATGCGGTTGGATCGATACAAATTGCGTCCAGCCTTTGAATTCTGCCAGTGCGTTGGACCAGGTCAACTGCCAGGCGCTGAAATTTGAAGCCCCGATATAGCGTACTTTGCCTGAGCGCAGCAGGTCTTCCAGAGCGCGCAGCGTCTCATCGATTGGCGTTTCGTCATCCCAACTGTGAATTTGATACAGATCGATCCATTCGCGTCCCAGGCGTCGCAGGCTGTTTTCGACGCCGGTCAGGATGTGCTGGCGGGAGGCGCCTGCATCGTTGGGCGCCTCACTCAGCCGGTGGCGCACCTTGGTGGCGATCAGCGCTTCTCCTTGTAACCCTGCCAGGGCTTTGCCGATGGTTTCTTCCGATCGTCCGCCCTGATAAGTATCGGCGGTGTCGATAAAATTGACACCTGCATCCAGCGCGGCCTGCAGAATATTTTTGGCGGTTTCAAAATCTACTTTGCCCCCGAATTGGTTGGTGCCCAGGCCGATGGCGGAAACCTTCAACCCGGACGACCCCAGACGACGGTAATGCATGGTTAACCTCCATATGTTAGTTTGTTCTTTCGTCCTGCCTATTCTACCCTATTCCCCCACTGGCAGGAGCAACGCATGAATGACCCCAATCAGTGGGGGAGGCGGAGATGCTTTGCAAACTGTGGTACAGTTAAGTGCCGGCGTTTTACTGCCCGGCTTTTTAAAGTCCCATTCGATCCAAATTCTTGTATGAAATAAGCTCAACGCATCCATTGCTTGGAGGAGAGTGAAAATGGATTTCTTAAACCTGGTAATTTACGGGGAAAAACTTCAGAACTGGTTAATTGGGCTGGGAATATTCCTGGCGACTTTCCTGATCTTGCGGCTGGCCAAAAGCTTGCTAACGAGCACATTTTAAAAGCCTTGGCGATTCAGCCCTGAACTTTGAGACCGTCTACACGTTAAGCACCCCGGACTTCAGTCAATACATGGACAAACAGCAAGCCATTAACCTGGCGTTATTCAAAAGCTTTTCCGAAGAAGGCATCGAATTTGCCTACCCCACACAGACGCTCTTTCTGGAAAGAAATGGTGTGGGTGATTTCACAAAAGAACTGCAAAAAATCAAACTGTCACCTTGACGCGCTAAAGGGCGTATGGTAAACTACTGCCCGCAACAAAAAGGTCCCGTGGTGTAGCGGCCAAACATGCGGCCCTGTCAAGGCCGAGATCGCGGGTTCGAATCCCGTCGGGACCGCTGATCGCTCAGCAAGTGCTGGGCGATTTTGCGTTTAAATATCTTTCCTTTGGTAATATTTTGCGCTGATTTCATTTTCTCTCGAAGATTTATGAGCGAAAATGATTGAAAAAGTCGTTTTTCGCTCATTTCTTGAAATTTCTTGACGGATTAAGTGTATAATTGTTTAACTTGGTTAAATTGGAGGATTCCCGCAAAATGAGCATCCAGATTAGTGTCGTCACCGATGAAATCAGCGCTGATCCAGAGACCGCAATTGAGCTCGGCACGCAATGGGGGATCCAGGACCTCGAATTCCGCGGTTATTTTTTTGACCGTGTTCCGCTTTTTTCTTCCTATCAGAAGGCGCACCTCCAAGAGATCCTGCAGCGATATGAGGCTCGCATCGTCGCCATTGGCCGGGGCTCTTCAAAATCCCCTTTCCCTCCAAACCAGGCCCGCAGGCTTCTTTGAGTTGGTTAGCCCGTGCAGAATACGATCGCTGGGCGCAATCTCAAAAACTGCTGGATTACCATCTTACCGAACTATTACCGCGCTCGTTGGACTATGCTAACGAATTGGGGGCTCAACTCGTGCTGGTTTTTGGTTTCGATCGCTCGGGCATACCTGAGGGCGAAGCGCCGGATGAATTGCTGGAATATCTCTTCAAAGCAGCGGAACGAGCCCAGACCGCCGGCTTAAAGCTGGCGGTCGAGAATGAGGCCGGGTTTTGGGCGGATTCTGGCGACCGTACCGCCCGGATGATAAGCGCCATCAACCATCCCGCTCTGGGTGTCAATTGGGATCCGGGCAATGCATTTTTTGCCGGCGATATTTCCCACCCCGCATGGCTTTTCGGCCGTACGCGATGCAGTTTGGCATGTGCATTATAAAGATGCGGCTCGTAACGATCGAGGGGAGTATTACTGTAATCAAGGCGAAATAGATTGGGAAGGCCAGGTACGGAGTTTAATCGAGGGAGGTTAGCGGGATATATATCTATTGAAACGCATATGAGCCCCAAGATCGCTGCAGCACAGGCTGCGTTGAAGAGGCTGCGCTCTTTAATCGGGCAGGAAAATATGTAAAACAATCGAATTAGCCACCCAAACTGTCCGTTGTAAATCAGGAGATTGGTCATGAACCATCTTAATCTGAAAGGGATCATCCCGGCGGTGATCGTTCCGATGCGCAAAGATTATTCCATCGATTTTGAGGCTTTTAATACCTATCTGGAATGGGCGGTCAGCCAGGGTGTAGTCGGTTTGGCCGTCAATGTTGACACTGGCGAAGGCCCTTATTTGACCTCCGCTGAGCGGGTCAGGGTCATCCAGACAGCCAAAGAAGTGGCTGGCGATCGCTGTGCGATTATCGCCGGTGTGGGGGGACCTGGGACGATCATAGCTGAGGAAAATGCAAAGGCTGCTCGGGATGCCGGAGCAGACGCCTTGCTCGTTTTTCCGACCCCGGCTTTTTTGAACGATCCTCTCGATCCAGAGATCCCTTATGCTTATCACAAAACCATCGCGGCTGCATCCGGATTACCGTTAATTGTTTTTCAATTGGGTCCGATCTTTGGGGGGCTGAATTATCCCCTGGATGCGCTTGCCAGAGTCCTGGCGCTGCCAGAAGTAATCGGTTTGAAAGATGCTTCGTTCGATGCGCAACGCTTTTCCATGACACGCGATGTGGTACGCCAGGCCGATCACCCCATCACGCTTTTGACCGGCAATGATAATTTTCTGCTGGAGAGCTTCTTGCTGGGTGCGGAAGGCGGCTTGTTGGGTTACGGGGCGGTCGACGCGGGACTTCTGGTCGAGATGCTGAAGGCCGTACAGACCAGGGAATTCGACCGGGCTGCGGAGTTTCAGCCACGCGTGCAGGGCTTCTGTGATTATATTTATGACAGGCCGATTGGCGATTATCGACACGCTGCAAAGTCGCTTTGGTGCATATGGGCCTCTTGAAACCCGAACAGACTTATATTCGTCCACCTTACCTGTCGCTTTGGGAAGCGGAGAAAGATGCGGCTCGCACGGCTGTCGAAAAAGCCGGGCTTTTACAAGTTCCAGTCGCCTGAATCTGTATTGATTTTGGGTCTATGAATAAAACCGCAGGGACTGTCTATACGATTGTTTCTGCGGTTTTTAATATTAATTTTAAAAGCGATCAAATTCGCTAAAAAGCAATCAGAAACTATTGACATTCCGTCAAAAACGGAATATTATATAAGCGAAATTAATTCTTTTCTGATTGCAATACCCCTGTTTTGTTTCTGACAAGTTGATCGGACGACCATGTTAAGTGTAGAAAGACACCAACAGATCCTCGACAAGTAATCAGCCGCAAATCAGTGCGAGTGAATGAGCTGAGTGATATTTTGGATGTCAGTGTCGCCACAATTCGCAGAGATCTCAGCCAGATGGAAGAAAGGGGCCTGCTCCAGCGCGTCCATGGAGGTGCGGTCCCCGTAGAGGACCCCGAAGAGCCCCCCATCTTGCATCGTAAAAATAAAAATGCTGAATACAAGCAGCGCATCGGCAAAGCCGCTGCAGACCTGGTTAAAGATAACGAGACGATTATGGTTACCAGCGGTACCACTACGGAGGCCATGGTTCCCTTCTTGACCGGAAAAAGTGGCCTGACGGTGATCACCAATGCGATCAATATTGCTACACTGCTGACGCGTTATCCACATATCTCTGTGATTGTACTGGGCGGCTGGCTGCGCCATTCTGAGTTCTCTATGCACGGGCATTTCACGGACCAGGCGCTTCAGGATCTGAACGTGGATAAAGTTTTCCACGGAGTTTTTGGATTGGATCCGGAAATTGGATTGACCGGCGCAGATATGCAGGAAGTGCAAACCGATCGAAAAATCTTGAGCGCTGCCCGGGCGGTTAATCATCCTCGCCGACCACACAAAATTCGGAGTGGTC
>CAVQCA010000105.1:0-6753 GCA_963710815.1 uncultured Gammaproteobacteria bacterium
GGGTGATAATTCAATCATTCGCGATTGATCATGATCCAGTAACTCACTGATCCTGAAAAGACTGGATTCCCGTTTCCGTGTGAGAGACAGGCGTAATCATGGCATCCCTGAGGATGCCGCGATTACGGGTTCGATCTGGCGGTCTATTGCTTCATCCCGTCCTTGCCCATACCCATGCCCTCCGGGGACATGGAGTTCTTGTGCATTGAATCCTTTGACATCGCACCACCGGACATGGCGTCTTCGGCCATGTCGTCCTTCTTCATGGCCTTTTTGTGCATGGCATCCTTTTGCATGGCGTTCTTCTCCATATTCTGCATGGGCATTTCGTCTTGCGACATGCCGTCCTTGTTCATCGCATCGTCGGCGAAGGCACCGCCAGCGGCGGCCAGCAGGCCGCAGCACATCAGGGTTGTACAAATCTTTTTCATGGTGAACTCCTGTCGGGTTGATTAACGAAAATTGGCTGTTAAGCCATGCTTCAGGGCGGCCGAGCAGGAGCTCAGCTGCCGCCGAACCAGTTATACCCCTGGTCTTCCCAGTAACCCCCGGGGTAGGTATTGGTGACGAATATCGCCTGAATGTGCTTCGGATTCTTGTAACCGAGCTTGGTGGGCATGCGCAGCTTCATCGGAAAACCGTAGCGCCGCGGCAGGGGCTGGCCGTCATAGCTGAGCGTCAGCAAGGTCTGCGGGTGCAGCGCGGTCGGCATGTCGATGCTGGTGTAGTAATCGTCGGCGCACTTGAAACCGACATATTTGGCATCGAGATCGGCGCCCACCCGGCGCAGGAATAGCGGGAACGGCACTCCGCCCCATTTGCCGATGGCGCTCCAGCCTTCGACGCAGATGTGGCGCGTGATCTGGTCGGTCTGCGGCAAGGTTCCCAGTTCCTCCAGGGTCCAGGCATGCCGGTCGGCCACCCGGCCGGTGACCTCCAGTCGGAAGCTGTCCGCGTCCACCTCCGGCACCTCATCCTCGGCATAGTAGGCGTTGAACGGAAACGGCCGGGTGATCATCGACTCGGGGTAGGTCGGCGCCAGGCGGTTGGGATCGAACAACCAGGCCTGGACCTTGTCGTTGAAGCGCGAGATCTTCATCAACGCAGTCTCGGCGCTCTTGCTGTCGGTGATCGCGCAGCCGGTCAGCAGGGACAGGCCGCCGAGCGTCAACGAGCGCCGCAGGAACAAACGACGGGAGGGTTGTTCAAGGCAACTCAAGGCCTCCTTGACCACCGCGTCGCCGTCAACAGGCTTATGACGTAGAGCTTTCCTGATCATGACATTCCCTTGTTATTGGCCGCGAACCATGGCGCGCAGCGTGCGCGGCACCAGCGCCACCATCGTCAGATGAGCCGCCACGAAGGCGACCAGCGCCATCATCGCGAAGAAATGCACGCGCCGCGCCGCCTCGTAACCGCCCAGCAATTCGCGCAATAACGGAAACTGCACCGATTTCCACAACACCAGGCCCGAGACCACCAGCAGGACGCTGTCGAGCATCACGAACAGATAGGCCGCGCGCTGCACCGCGTTGTAGCGGCGTGGGTTCGCATGCGACAGTCGCCCGCGCATGGCATCCAGCAGGTCGACAAGTACGGCACGCGGGGACAGGGGAAAAAATCTGCGCAACAGTCGCCCGCTGCCGAGATTGAGCAGCAGATAGACCATGCCATTGACCGCCAGCAGCCACATGGCCGCGAAATGCCACTGCAGCGCACCGGCGAGCCAGCCGCCCAGGGTGATGCCGTCGGCAAAACGGAAGTCGAACAGGGGTGATGCGTTGTAGATGCGCCAGCCGCTCGTCACCATGATGACCACCGCCAGCGCGTTCAGCCAGTGCGTCACGCGCAGCCAGAGCGGATGGATGGACCGGCCGACGTCACTCACAAGGGCATCCATGAGCGAACCTCAGGCACCTTGTGCGCAAACCGGCGTATAACCCGGTCCCGCCATGTTCATCCTTCACGAACGCCATAATTGTCAGCCTGTCCTGCGGAGATGAAGGCGGGAATTGGCAGATTCATGGACAGGGCTCCCTGGTCGGTGGTCGGTTCTGGAAAGGCCGGTTTCGTGTGATGTGATGAGTAGTTCGCATGAAAGTGGCGGACGGTTACAGGCTCGGGCACAATTCGTACCGGTCTGGTCTTTAGCGTCTGTAACCAAACACCACGATGCAACCAATAAAAGATAAGGGCCGGATGAACGCGATCGAGGAGCGGCTCAGGGGGCTGCTGATGCGCGGACTTGACGGCGAGGCCGACGTCTACCGCACGTTTCTCATGGAACTCAGCGCCCACCTGCGTGCTTTTTTCAGGAAGCGTCTGGCCGGCTTGCCGGACGACGTGGAGGACCTTGTGCAGGAAACATTGCTTGCCATACACAACCAGCGCCGGACTTACGACGTCGATCTGCCCCTGACGGCATGGGTGCACGCCATTGCCAGGTACAAGCTGATCAATCTGTTGCGTCGCCGCGCCAGGCGTGATCTGCTCACCGACCCACTGGACGACGAGCGGGACTTTCTTTCCTCCACGGACAGCGAGGCCGCCGAGGCGCGTAGGGATCTGGGCAAGCTGCTGGACCGATTGCCCGATCGCCAGAGACTGCCCATCGTCCATACCAGGCTGGAAGGGTTATCGGTGATGGAAACCGCGCAACTCACGGGCATGTCAGAGTCGGCGGTCAAGGTGGGTGTTCATCGCGGTCTGAAGGCGCTGGCGGCGTTGATCCGGAATGAATCATGAAGACCGATGATCTGGTGAGCTTGCTGGCAAGCGGCGCGGGGCCGGTGAAGCGCCATGCCGCCGAGCGCCGCTATGCGGTCGCCATCGGTGTGGGCGTGGCGGCGGCGGTCCTGTTAATGCTCGGTCTGCTTGGCGTGCGTCACGACCTGGTCGAGGCGACCCGGCTGCCGATGTTCTGGGTCAAGCTCGCTTACGCCGCCGGCATCGCCGCGGCCAGCCTGCTGGCGGTCCTTCGTTTGTCGCGGCCCGGCGCGCGTCTCGATGGGCTGACTGCCTTGCTTGCCGTGCCCGTGCTGGGCATGTGGCTTCTGGCCACCATCGTGCTGGCCGACGCGGAACCTGCGCAGCGGCTGGGCTTGTTGCTCGGGTCCACCTGGGCGTCATGCCCGTTCCTCATTGCCATGTTGTCCGTGCCGATGTTCGTCGCCGCCCTGTGGGCCATGCAGGGACTCGGGCCGACGCGCCCGCGCCTTGCCGGCTCGGCGGCGGGCCTCCTCTCCGGGGCCATCGGGGCGCTGGTTTACTGCCTGCACTGTCCCGAAATGGGGGCTCCGTTCATCGGCTCATGGTACCTGCTCGGCATGCTGATCCCGGCTGCGACCGGCGCCTTGCTGGGCAGCCGCCTACTGCGCTGGTAAGCTTTTCAGCCGCAATGGGAGCGAACATCTTCGCGAAGGGTTCACGGCCACCAGGGCCGCACCTGATATGCATTCTCGAAATGTCACCAGGTCGGTCCTCCAGCAAAAGACTCAACAGCTCGGTTGCCTGTTGAACGTCCTTTCTGGCCTTGATCTGCTGGGCAACCAGGACGGCACCTGGAGACGACCAGTTTGTGCAGGGCGAAACGTGCCGGGTGGGGTACGTTGACGAATATGCCGCTATGAAAAGGAATTACGGTACCCTGGCTGTCGCCCAGCAGATACACCAAAAAGCGCATCGGGTACGCATAGCTGTGAAAGTGAGGCAGAAATAAGGTGAATGTCCCTTTGTTCCGTCCGAAGCTAGTCCTCAGTGACGTTCCGCAACTCGGCGGCATAAAGCCTGCTCACCTTGATGTTCAGCGAACGCAATAGATCCGCATGCAGCAGGAAATAATGCTTGAGCACCGGGTAGCCAAGCTCCGGATGCTCATCCATGAAGGCCGAAAGGGCCCTGCCGTCGATACGGATGACCTCAGTGGCTGACAGGGCTAACACGGACGCGGTGCGTTCGGACTGCCCGTACAGATTCATTTCACCGAAGGTGTCGCCGGGCGTCAGTTCGATCAGTCCCGATTGCATCACGCGTGCATCGTCGACCTCGACCTGCATATTGACCCGGACCGTACCGCTGACGATGAGATAGAGATCACGGCTGGCTTCCCCTTCCTTGAGGATGAGGTCATCCGGATCGAAAAACTCTTCCCACCACACCCTGTCCCGGGGGAATTGCGGATGCTTAAGAATGCTGTACAGCACCTCTGACATGATTTGCTCCTGGTAACGGCCCATGTGGATAATAAGGGTCAGAGAGCAAATGTTCCTAATATTTAGAATAAATTCCTCTCTGACCCGGTTTTTACCTGATTATTTCTTAGGAGCGGGCTTGCCCGCGAAGCGGTTGATTCTTAAGCGTCGGCTTCACGGGCAAAGCAGTGCAGGAAGGAAAGCTGCATTGACGACCAAAAAAGCGGCTGCACTGAAAAATGGCCCGAAGACTCGGCGCGTCCAGCTGGTAGGAAGAACGCGTCGGAATCAACGGGTCAATGCAGCATGAGCCAGGGAACAAACTCCACCACTGCTGACACATTTGGATTGTTAGTATCCTGGTGACAGCATGGTCAGTGTGTCAGTAACGCATCAACTCGCGTTAATCCTCGTACCCATTCACTTGTCAGAACGCATTCAATATTGAGTCAACAGCAGTGCCGTGAGATGTGTAGCGCTGAACGCCTGAGACTGCGCAGGCGTGGCGATCCGGGGCGGGGCTGGATGTGGCGTGTGAATGACGGCGGGGAGGGGAGTAAGCGGCCGGCGGCTGCGTTACAGCCGCATCGTTTTCGCCTGCTTACTATGTGCTTACTTGGCGTCAGGTAACGTTTTTTTGCTTCCGTAAGTCTTTGAATTTGGTGGGCGATACTGGGATCGAACCAGTGACCCCTGCCGTGTGAATCTGTTATCACACCCGTTCTGTTTCAGGGAGTTACAGAATATCACAAGAGATTACAGTCACATAGTTTGTTTCCTGATAAGGCCGGATCACATTGAATTTCGTTCGCAGTGTGACAAATTTGTGACAAGAATTCAGTCCACAAGATGATCCAGTGTGTTGCATTGTTCACGAATAAACTTGGAGAGGATTTGTCGGTGGTGCTGATTTGAGGAAAGGGTAGCAGCGACCAATCCATTTCTGCAAGCTGAGAATGGAAATATTGCGGAGCAACCCGCGAGTTACGGAAGACAGAATACGAACAGTCGCGCACATGCACCCACCCCACAACCAACAGCCGTTTCTTGGTCGCGTGAGACTCTACGTGTTTTGGCTGCCCCCTCAATCGCCATCACTCGCATCCCAGTCCTCATCTTCGTCCAGCTCGGGCTGATTGGGCACCGAACTTTTCCAGCGAGTCAGCAACGTGGTGAAGTCGGTCTGCATGCGCTCTAAATTCTCGACGATCGCCGAGTGAACTGATGCTTCAGTTCGTGCCGCTTGTTGCTCGGGTGTGAGATCTTCCTGATCCGACCTTAGAGGCATCATCCTGATCCTTCGGGCCTTCCGTCACATTCGAATCGACGATCTTGATCTCGACCTTCGGTTTTTGCGGTGGGAGAGCAAAGAACGGTATCCATTTTTCGAACGCCGTGTGAAGAAAAACTTCTCTCATTCTCAAGAACTCTTGACTCGGCTTCGGAGATCGAGCGGGTGCGCGTGGCTTGAGTAAGTAGAATTCCACCGAGCACGATACGGCTCAGAGTCTCGAACATTTCATGCAGAGCTAGGTTTTTTGTAGGATCCATGCCGACGATAGCGCGCCCAGGGATCCGCTTCGGGCATCAAACGGCCAAGTACAGCGATGGCGTCCCGATAGCCACCCAAGGGATCGACAGGCTCTGGCAGGACTCGCCGATGCATCCAGAGTCTGAGAATAAGGTCGACCGCCTGCTGCTCGGCCGCGGCCTTCGTAGGCCCGACCTCGCGATCGGCTTCTGACATGAGTTCGGCGAGATGGTGAGCGAGCCACCGTTCCAGCACCGCCCCGCGATCGTCCAGTTCAAGTTCGCGGACGATCGCTTGTCCAAGTGCCAAGATGTCCTTCGGCGACTTCAAGAGCAGTTCCGCCGTGGAGCCTATAGAGTCGGTCGAACCTTCCTTCTGCTGTCTTTCCTTCTCTTCCTCGCTAGCGTATCGTTGATTTTCTCGCTCACGTCGCGTTACCTCCACTTCGATGATTAGGTCCAGCCCTTGGCTGCATAGGAATTTCCGTAACTGCTCCTTGTGTGCGAGTAGGCGCCAGCCGGCGACGGAAAAACCCATCGCGTATCGCTCATTATCCTTTTCCTTCTCGCCCCAAGTCTCGTAGACAAACATCGGATGCTGAAGTAGGGTCGCTGATCCAAAGTGCTGGCAATGCCTTGTCACGGGTTAAGCCGCAAGCTTCCGTGACTAGACGCCCTGAAAAGCCATGATAATTGAAGCATAGCCGCGAAGTGGATCCTTATCGTCGATTCCGTTGTCCCGGCTCGGACATCCGAGCCAACCGAGAAGGCGGTAAGGCATTTGATCGATCTCGAAATGTTCATTTTCGTCGGGTAGTTTATAGTCCCAAGAGTCGTCCATGGTCTGCAGCGCACGAAGAAGGGCGCCGCCCGTCGCAGGGGCCACAAGTGCGCTGGCTATGCGAGTCGTCTCGATGCGATCGTCCATCCGACGCTCCGCATTGCCATCCACAACTACGTAATCCAGCTTATCATCAGGAAACATCTCCGTGCGGTGATCGTTTTCATCGACAGCAAGTACCCACTCCTCCAA